>NZ_CP117229.1:1391286-2086929 GCF_028596125.1 Listeria innocua | reverse complement strand
TGGGGCAGGTTGTGTTTTATCCCAAATGGTCCAGTTCATTTTTATCACCTCGGTTTTAGAGTAACATGGGAAAACTTAAATAGGAAGGGAAGTGGGCAAATTGCCTGAAAAATTAAGAGGAATATGTGGTAGTTTGCTAATTGCGCTAGGTGTGACTCAACTTTACAGCTTTGTAAGCGCCATGGTTGGATATTTTAGTGCAGAGAAAGATAGCTTTACATTTGTTTGGAATTATTGGATGTTACTTATTTTTGGTTTAGCATTATTTATTGTTGGTTTTGGTCTCATTAAAAGAGAGAAGCTTCGATTAGTAAGTATTATTTTAATCAGTTGTTTTGCTTTATTTCAAGCGTTTTCGGTGTATTATTACCAACTAAGAATTTTTGCGAAATTGGAATATGCGCAGCCGTTTGAGTGGTCAGGAACGTTACTAGTTATCAGTAGTATTTTAGTGTTAATCGCGTTATTAATTGGCCCGAAATTCTCTTTAAAAGAGGGAAGCGAAGATCAGTCTTGGAAAAATAAATGGCGTTACGCAGCTGGCTTTTTCGCGATTATTGGTGCTGTTACGGCAATTTTTGCAGCTGTAACGATTTTTAAACAACTACATTCGGACAGTATTAAAGAAGGCTATTTATTTACAACTTCACTTGATGCTTACTTTGCTTGTTTTGTAGCCGTGATTTTCTTGGTTATAGCAGTACTGGCATGGCGTAAAGTCTCGCTGTTATTAATTGGAATTCTTATGGGAGCAGCTTTCATTTTACTTACGAATTATTTATCTGTAACAAACTGGATTGATTTTGCAAAAGAAAATTTATCAATTACGTTTGGTAGTAATGAAAGACAAGTATTTGGAATGCAATTTTTAATGGGAGCATCCGCTTTTCTCTCTAGTATCTTTGCTTATATCGCAAAAAAGTCCTCTAAATAATTAGAGGACTTTTTTTATTATTTTTTACCGAAAACAATGTTCGTATAGCTATTTAGAGTGACAAAGTAATACACAATGTACATTAATGTGTAGACACCGGTAGAAATCACAACTGGGAGTGTTAAATCTAGTGCCAGCATATGTGAAAGTCCGATAAGGGCAAAACTACTGTGCGCAATTCCGATAACTAATGGAATCAAGAAGACTACGAGTAATTGTTTAGCAAGAATTTTGCGGATGTCTTTTTTAGTAAGACCAATTTTCTTCAAGATGTCAAATGTACCGATGTCGTTATATGCTTCTGTAAGCTGTTTGAAGTAGATAATACTTCCTGTCGCTGCTAGGAAAACAAAACCGATAAACATACCGATAAATAGCAGTACACCGGTTACTGTGATGATTTGTTGATAAGTAGCTGCGTAAGAAATGAGATTACTATCTTTTGGAACTAGTGACTGCATTTTTTTATCTAAATCTTGAGCTTGTTTTGCATCTTTTACAGTAATAGATTCAACTGTTTGAGATGGGATATTCTTATCAGTCCCTATCATGGCAACTCTTTCATCAGGAAGAACGAGTAAGCCCATAACGGAAGCAATTGGTGAATTTTGAACAACTGATTTAATTTCAACATTTGGTTTGCTTGGTGAAGCTAATGTATATTTTTCGCCAATCATTTGTTTTTGCGCTTTTTCATCATAAGTGACTGAAAGTACCATTTGTGCTTCATTTGCTTTTAAATTAGCTGCATTTTCTGGGTTGCCTTGTTTTTTAACAAGTGAATTATATTCAGATTGAGAAATAACAGGGAACCCTTCATTTATATCATATTCTACAAAGTCTGGTCGAGTTCCTTCTGCCTTGACAGTGTAGTAAGTGCTCTTTTGTTCGTACTCAACTGGGTGATCAGAGTCACTTTCAGCTGTTTTCACGATTTTATCATTTAGTGCTTTGTCTGATGGAACTTGATACTCAAAACTTGATGGTGCAGAAGTGTTTGCTGATGTATTTGCTTGATAGTATATACTGCTTATCGTTCCAATAGCAGACAAGGTCGTTGCACTTAAAATAGAGATAATAATTAATGTTTTTGCATTGGATGAAATTCTAAAGTTCAACTGAGAGGTAGAAATGATATTACTACCTTTATAAAAAATCCGTTTGTTGTTTCTTAGCTTTGTAAGTAAATATGGTAAGAAAAAGGTAATAAACAAAGACGTACCAATAATTACTGAAGCTAAAATGACAAGCGCTCCGATAGAAAAACCTAATTGTGCCCATAATGAATTTTTAGAATCAAGCGGTTGCCCAGCGATGAAGTAACCAAGTGCGATTAATACGATAGAAAGTAGCGCCAAAATAAAAGAAGGTTTTGGGCTTTTTTCACGTTTTGATTCGGATTGGAATAAGTCTAGCAATGTTGTACGATAGATAATTCGGTAGCCTGTAAAAGAAGTAAACAAAGTAATGATAATAAAAACAATACTTGTTTGTAAAACAGCTCCCCATGAAAAGGCAAAACCGCCAATGCTATCGAGATTAATTAAGTTAAGTAAGATCGTTACGAAAATTTTCGAAAGCAGTGTACCAGCCAAAATACCAATTACTAATGCGCCAAGACCCATAATGAAATTTTCATAAAATAACATCCGACCAATTTCTTTTTTACGAAGGCCGAGTAAAGAATAAAGACCGATTTCTTTTTTCCGTTTTCTTGTGAAGAAGTTGTTGGAATAAAGAATGAAAATTGCTACAAATATAAGCAAAATGATAGACGAGCTAGAAAACGCGGTTGATAACTTAGAAGATTGGTCAATTCTAGCTACGACTGATGGATCCTTCGAAAGAACAAGGAAGGTAAAATAAATCATAATACTGAAAATCATCGATGCGAAATATAAAAAGTAATGTACGAAATTATGTCTAATATTTTTCTTCGCTAAATCAAATAACGTCATCTGTGTCGCCCCCCAGTTTTGCAAGGACGTCTAGAATTTTTTGGAAGAACTCCTTACGCGTTTTTGTTCCACGATAGATTTCTGTATATAATTCTCCGTCTTTAATAAATAAAATTCGTTTGCAGAAACTTGCTGCAAATGCATCGTGTGTAACCATCATAATAGTAGCTTTGTCTTGTTCATTTAAGTCACGTAAGCTTTCAAGTAAGTTGGTTGCAGATTTGGAATCAAGTGCTCCAGTTGGCTCATCCGCAAAAATCAAACTTGGTGAAGTAATAATTGCGCGAGAGGCAGCTGTACGTTGTTTTTGACCACCAGAGATTTCACTTGGGTATTTATCAAGAATTTCTGTAATACCGAATTTTTCACTAATATTTGCTAATTTCTTTTCCATTTCTTTGACTGGGCGTTTTGCTAGTGCAAGCGGAAGGATAATATTTTCACGGATTGTGAGAGTATCTAGTAAGTTGTAATCTTGGAAAATAAAACCTAGTTTATCGCGGCGGAAAGTAGACATTTGTTGTTCATTCATGTTTTCAAGTTCTTGTCCGGAAATCATAATCTCACCAGAAGTTGGCTTATCAATAGTAGATAAAACGTTAAGTAAAGTAGACTTACCTGCCCCAGAAGGACCCATAATACCTGTAAATTCGCCTTCTTTAATATCAATACTGATATTTTCAAGTGCAGTATACACATTTCCTTTGCTTCCATAAATTTTTCTTACATTTTTTGCTTGTAGAACTGTCTCCATTATTTTCTCTCCTTAAAACTAGATTCATTTAGTATATGTATCATTCTATCGTTTAAAAAGGAGTGGTTCCATCGTATCAAATGACAATTACGGAAGATATCCTTACAAAATTGTTAGTTTTGTGAAATAAAAAACTGGAATTCGTTTCAATAAATCTTTGAAAAAAGACTTATTAAAGGGAATTCCAGCTTGTATTTGCTTAAATTGTAAATAATTTGGAGAGATTTTCGGATGGTAGAAGGTTTCCGATGAAGAAGGAACCAAACTCAGCATAACGCGCACTTGCTTCATCAAAACGCATTTCTGTCACGATTCGTTTGAATTCTAGTGCATCGTCTGAAAATAAGGTCACACCCCATTCGTAGTCATCAAAACCGATGGAGCCACCGATAATCTGTTGTACTTTTCCAGCATAGCTTCTGCCAATAAGACCGTGATCGCGGATAAGTTTTTGGCGTTCTTCCATTGGAAGCATATACCAATTATCAGCGCCGTCACGTTTTTTACTCATAGGATAGAAGCAAATGTGTTTTTTAGGCGGAAGAGCTGGGTAAAGTCTCGCACGAACGCCTTTATTTTGGTAAGGATCTTCGCCGCCAGCCATATGAGATGCAAGATAGTTACTTAATTCCACAACAGATATGTAGGAATACGTTGGTAATAAGTAGTCGGCAATGGCTAATTTATTAAAACGGTTTTCGACTTCATTTAATGCCTCTAAGGAATCGCGTAAAGTGAAGAATACTAAATCCGCTTTTTGACCAAGAATGCTGTAAATGGTATGTTCACCTTCACCGATATTTTTTGTAATTTCCATATCGCTTAAAAAGTGGCTTAGCTCATTTAACATAAGTTCTTGATTTCCTGGATTTAATTCACGCCACGCTGCCCAGTCAATCGAACGAAAATCATGTAGACAAAACCATCCATCTAAAGTTTTTACTGCTTCATTCATTATGTATCACTCCTTGTTTAGAATATCACTAACTAGAGTGTAACATATCGGAAGTGGTTCGTCCGTTTCGCTGTTTGTGAAATTAGGTTTCAAAAGGGCGGTACTTTTTGCGTAAACTTTGCTGGCTTTCTAACCGAAGTTCAATATCTATTCGGTGAAAAAGAACCATATTTCCTTTTTTTGTAAACGGGAGTAAATCACGTTTTGCTAAGGAAAGGAGAGCTTGCTTAGATATGCCTAAGTAAGTCGCGGCTTCATTTGTAGTCAGGAAGTTTTCTTCTAGCCATTTAAAATCTATTTGTTGTTGGCGCACATCTTTTCACCTCTTTTTCTTTAAGTGTAGAAAATATCTGATAGAAATACAAGAGAAAACATTAACAATTGCTGAAAAACAAGCTATACTTTAACTAAATGATAAATCTAGGAGGTACAAATATGAATGACGTATTAACTTTACTCAGAAATCATCGTTCTTTTCGGAAATATAAACAGGGTATCGAAATTCCGGAAGAAAAGCTCGATGCTATTATTCGAGCAGCTCAAGCAGCCCCGTCGTGGATTAATGGACAGCATTATTCCATTATTGCGATTAAAGATCAAGATCGTAAAAACAAAATGGCAGAACTTTGCGGGAATCAACCATACATAGCTGAATGTTCGGTATTTCTTTGTTTTGTAGCAGATTTCCACCGTGTAAAAGTAGCAAGTGAGCTGCACGGCAAAAGTTTCCAAATTGCTAGTGAAGAAGATTTGTTGATGGTTGCAGCAACGGATATAGGTTTGTGTATGCAAAATGCTTTAACAGCCGCTGAGTCGCTTGATTATGGGACAATTTGTATTGGTGGTTTACGGAGAAATATTACAGCTACTTCTGAGTTTCTTGCTTTACCAAAATATGTCATGCCGGTCGTTGGGCTTTGTATCGGGGTTCCGGATGTAGAAGCTCCTGTAAAACCTCGCTTGCCGAAAGAAGCCGTTTATTTTGAAGAAACGTACCAAACTGATGTTATGCCTTTACTTGAAGCTTATGACCAAGAAATCATTCCTTTTTCTGAGCGGGAAGGTTTTGTGTCTTATACCGAACGTTTAGCAAAATTTTATGATAAGCCGTATTATCCGAATTTAACAGAACAAATAAAAGAAAGAGGCTTTTTAGGCGGAAAATAACTAGCATCTTAGCGGTTATTAGTATATACTTTTAAGTGACAAAACCCAGCAAAATCGCTGGAATGGAGGTAAGTGTATAATGAAAGAAGCATTATTTTTAAACCCTGTTTTTCAAGATCGAATTTGGGGTGGAACGAAATTACATGATTACTTTGGTTACGATATTCCGTCCAAAACGACCGGAGAAGACTGGGCGATTTCCGCTCATCCAAATGGTCCTTCTGTCATCAAAAACGGGGAATATAAAGGGAAAACTTTAGCTGAATTATGGCAAGAAAAACCAGAACTTTTTGGTAATCCGAAAGAAGCTGTTTTTCCACTACTTACAAAAATCTTGGATGCAAATACGGATCTTTCTGTACAAGTTCATCCAAATGACGAATATGCCAAAGTACATGAAAACGGTGAACTTGGTAAAACGGAATGCTGGTATATTATTGACTGTGCTCCGGGTGCGGAATTAATTTATGGACATAAAGCAGCAAGCAAAGAAGAATTCGCTAGCTGGGCAAAAAATGGCGAATGGGATAAATTGCTTCGTAAAGTAGCGATTAAACCGGGTGAATTTTATTACGTTCCAAGTGGCACGATTCATGCACTAGGTACTGGCACTTTAGTACTTGAAACGCAACAAAGCTCTGACACAACTTACCGCGTATATGACTATGACCGCAAAGACGCAGAAGGAAACTTGCGCGAACTTCATTTAGATAAAGCAATCGACGTTACAACTGCGCCACATGTGGATGCGAAGTTAGATATTAAAACAGAAACACGCGATGGTTTAACCGAAACTACTTTTGTATCGAATGACTTCTTTAGCGTTTATAAGTGGGAAGTGGATGGCACGGCTGAATTTGCGGCCAAAGCGCCTTACACGTTAGTGAGTATTTTAGACGGAGAAGCGGTACTTACGATTGATGGCAACGAACAGGCTATTAAAAAAGGAGATCATTTCGTTTTACCAAATGAAGTGAAATCTTGGAAAATAACTGGTAAAATCACAGCGATTGTTTCTACACCTCCTGTAAAATAACAAATAAGCAGAAATCTTTGTATAAAAACTATACAAGATTTCTGCTTTTTTTATTTCTATGGAATTGCGGGCTACTTTTTTGAGTTACTTAAGATGAATGTATTAATATAGGTATCTATTTCGAGTTTATGTTTCTCTACATCAACAGTCTTAGGCGTGAGTTCATAATACTTTGCGTTTTCTATATTACGTGCATAAAATAAACTGTATTCCATCGGGTGAATCACATCATAGTTATTTGCAAGTATCAGTGTGGGCATCGTCACATTAGTTAATTCATTTTTGCTTTTTATTGGCCTATCTCTAGGTATATCAATAAATTTTTTATAGTAATTAACAGAGGCGTCGTCTTCAAAATATCGCTTAAAAGTATCAATTGCTTTAGGGTAGGTATCTTTTATTGATGGAAATAGTGGGTCTTGCTCAAATAACTGTGAACCATTTTTTTTAGGTAAATATATACTTACGGTATTAAACCATTCTATCACTTGTTTTTTCATGGGCTCATCTGTCGCAGAGCTCCTAAGTAATATAAGCCCCATCACTTTATTTGCTGCATGGATTGCTAAATTCACCGCAACGCCAGCCCCCATAGATAATCCGCCGACATAAAAACGCTGTATGCCTAAATAATCCATTAACGCTAGTGCATCACTCGCCAAGCTATCGTTGCTAAGTTTTCTGGAATCATGTCCACTTTTCCCATGACCTCTTTGATCCAATGAAATTAATTGGATTTTTTCATCATTGTTAAATGTGTCAAAAGCAAATTTTAAATTATCACCTAGTCCATGAAGAAACAAAAAGGGGATACCTTCTCCTTGTATTTCATAGTTAAAGTAAGTTCCTTCGTGTTTAAATAATGGCATCGTTTATAAACCACTCCTTTGATGGTATTAATCCAGCGCGTTTAGTATTTTTCACCATTAATCCATGTAGTTAGAACCTCGAATTTTTCATTGAGTAAAACTAAGTCAGCGATATAGCCTTTTTCAATGCGACCGAATTTTTTCATACCTAGAATTTCTGCGGGTGTACTTGTGGCCATTTGTATCGAGTCTTGTAAGCTAATACCAAATTCATTACTCAACCTTAACGATTTATTCATTGTCACGGTGCTTGAAGCTAGCGTTCCGTCTTGTAAGCGTGCGATTCCTTCCTTAACTGTTACTTGGTGACCGCCAAAAATATACTCGCCGTCGCCAACTCCCATAGCTTGAAGGGCATCGGTCGTGAGAACAATCTTATCTGCTCCTTTAATTTTATGGATGAGACGCACAATCCCAGGATGAAGATGGACCCCGTCTACGATAGTTTGAACGCTTACCGCATCATTTTCCAAAGCCGCTGTAACAAGTCCGGGTGCCCGGTGATGGATTGCTGGCATAGCATTGAAGCAATGAGTTATATGTGTTGCTCCTTTTTCAAAAGCATCTTGCGCCTCTTCATAAGTTGCATTGGAATGCGCAATTGCAATCACAACTCCTCTTTTTTTCAAGAAGTCAATGAGTTCGATACCACCGGGCAATTCTGGCGCAATCGTTACCATTTTAATCAGACCATCTGCTTCATCAAAAATTTGTTTCATTTCTTTTAAGTCAGGGTGTCTTAAATAAGCTGGATTTTGCATGCCTTTTTTTTCAATATTGAGGTAGGGGCCTTCTAAGTGAATTCCTGCAATTTTTGCTCCTTGCTCTTTTCCGACCACTTTTTTTGTTTGCCTAATCATTTGAATCAAATCTTCCAAAGAGGAACTTACCGATGTGACTAAAAAACTAGTACATCCTGTTTCCGCACAAGCCATAGATACAGCTTGGATGCTTTCTGTTGAACCATCCATCATATCGTAATTCTTTGCACCGTGGATATGAACGTCAATCATTCCAGGTATGAGCAACTGACCATTTCCATCAAAAATTTGCTCTGTTGAATATTTTTCGGGAATAATTTTATTACTTGGAAAAACTTCTGCTATCAGATTGCCTTCTGTAATAACTGTTGCATTGATTAACTCGTTTTCTTTGTAAACTTTTACGTTTTTGATAATCGCCATTATTTTCACAATCCTTTCAAAGATATAACTTCTACTTCTTTAGAAATAAGGTGTTGCATCAAATCTTTTGGCAGGGGCTCATTTGTTATGACGGCATCAATTCCAGAGAAATCAAGCTTGAATGCAGTCTTTGTATTCACTTTCGTATGATCAATTAACAGGTATACTTTTTCGGAATTTCTGATAATCTCTTGCTTCATGTAGACGTCTGTAAGTTCGGAATAAAAGATACCTTGTTCCGTTAGCCCAGCACCACCAATAAAAGCAACGTCAAAGTTAAATTGTTTGAGTTGGCCTAAAACAGGCTCGCCGGATAATACACGTGAATGGAAGTTGAAAAAACCGCCAAGCAAGTATACTTTATTAGCTTCATTCTGAGCTGCTGCGATTGCATTATCCATAGAATTAGTCACAACCAATAAATCATTTTGCTCAAGGTCTGAAGCCAAAAAATGAACTGTAGTTGAAACATCTAAATAGATAGTCATATGATCTTTTATTACTTCGCCAGCAGCTGAGGCAATTGCTTGTTTCTGTTCACTCTGCTTCACTAATCTACTTGTATAACTTTCTATTTGAGGTTTTAAAATTGGTAGTGAAACCCCACCTGGATAGCGTTCTGCGAGTCCGCTTTCGACTAATTTTAAAATATCACGCCTTGCCGTATCTTTTGAAATGGAAAAAATCCGCATGAGTTCTTCTTGAGAAATAGTTTTCTTGCTCTCTAGTAGCTTCAGGGCTTTCACTATTCTTTCTTTTTGATTCATGATTTCCGCCACCTTTTATAATTTATTTTAAGTTTATTTTTATTTTAAATAAGTTTTTATAAGTTAATTATATACCTGATTATGTTTATGTCAAATTATAATTTTTGACTTAAGGGAGAAACTAGTTCTAGCAGTTTTTTCTTCGTGTGTTTTGAAATCTAGGTTATAATGATAGTAATTGTGTAAAAGCATCAAAAACAGCAACATAGAGGTGAAAAGATGGCTTTAAAGATGAAATGGGTTACTTTAGTTAGTATTATTATCGTGCTTTTAGTGGTGGGCTGGTTTCTAGGGACTAGGCTGACAGTGAAAAAATATGAGGTGAGCTCTACTAAAATTGAAAAAGAAATTAAACTAGTGCAACTATCGGATTTGCATTTTAGTGAATTTGGCGATAAAAATGAAAAATTGCTAGATAAAGTGGCTCGTTTAAATCCAGATGTGATTGCGATTACTGGGGATCTTTTTGATAAACAAGGGGATAGTGTTCCTAAAGAACTTATTAAAAAGCTTACGAAGATTGCGCCCGTGTATTATTCACCTGGAAACCACGAATACGATGTTAAAAATGCCTATGAGGACGATTACAAGCCTTTTTTAGAAAAAATGGGTGTAGTTAACTTAGAAGACAAAACAGCTACTATCGATGTGGGCGGGCAGAAATTTCAGATGTCTGGTTTGCGGAGTAGTGCGAATTTAGATTATGATTATCCTTATTATAAAGAAGGTATAGCGGAGATAAAAACGCAGCAAGATTCGCAGTACTATCAAATTCTTTTGTCACATATGCCGGATTATTTTGAGCTTTATGTGGAAAATGGCTTTGATTTAACCTTAAGTGGTCATACGCATGGCGGAATTGTGCGGATTCCATATACAAATATTGGTGCGATTGCTCCTGGACCACAGCGAACACTGTTGCCGGAGTATGTTTACGGTGAGCATTCGAAAGATGGGAAGACGATGATAATTTCTGCTGGACTTGGCGCGGGGAGTCTTCATCAAAAAGCTTTTCCGCGGTTGGGGAATCCATATGAAATTGTTGCGGTTACGATAAAACCGGAGACGAAATAAAAAAAGAGCCTTGATGAAGGCTCTTTTTTGCTATTTAAATATATGATCCAAATTCGTATGTTCGTCTGACTCGCAATTACAAGCTTTTTCGAGTTCGCAGCCGCCGCATTTTCCTTCTTTGCTACGTTTTACAAATTTTATAATCGCGTAAATAGTATAACCAAAAATTGCTCCGCCAAGTAATAAATTAACGATAATACTCACGAAAAACATCCTCTCTTAAACGAATAGACTGCCGATTTGATAAACAAGAAATACTAACACGTAAGCTGTAACAAGTGGATAAGCGACAGAGAATGCGGTCCATTTCCACGAACTAGTTTCTTTTCGAATCGCCGCAACCGTTGCTAAACACGGAATATAAAGCAAGATGAACAACATAAAGCAATAAGCCGAAAGTGGCGTATAGAAGGTGCTAACGATGCTGCCAAGTGAACTTTCTCCAACTGCATAAATAATCGCCATTGTAGAAACGACTACTTCTTTTGCTAGAAAACCAGGAATCAGTGTCGCGCCAGCTTGCCAAGTACCAAATCCTAAAGGAACGAGCAGTGGTGCTAGCATTCCGCCGATTATTGCTAAGAAACTTTCGCCCATTGGTACATCGAGTCCGGATGGTCCGGCGTAGTTTAACAACCAAATAATAACCGAACCTGCAAAAATAAATGTGCCTGCTTTACGCAAGAATCCTTTTCCTTTTTCCCAAGTGCTGCGCCATAATGTTTTGAGTGAAGGTAAACGATACGGTGGTAGCTCAACGACGAATACGGAATTATCTTTTTTAAGTAAAGTTTTTGAAAGGATTTTAGTGACAATGAGTGCCATTAAAATACCGATAACGTAAAGTGAAAGTACTACGAGCGCCTGATGTTTCTCGAAAAACACGCCTACAAAAAGAGCATAAACAGGGAGTCGCGCAGAGCAGGACATAAATGGTGAAACAAGAATAGTTAGTGTTCGTTCTTTGGATTCTTCAATTGACCTGGCAGCCATAATTCCGGGTACGTTACAACCAAAACCAATAATCATTGGTATAAAAGCTTTCCCATTTAAGCCGAAAATTTCCATTACTCGGTCCATCACAACTGCTATTCTGGCCATATATCCAGAATCCTCTAAGACGGAAATAAAGAAGAAAATAACTAAGATTTGAGGAACGAAGACAAGAACCCCACCAACGCCAGCGATGATGCCATCCGCGACCAAATCAATGATAAACCCAGACGCACCAATAGTTGTTAAGAAAGATGTCACCCAGTCCGTGAGCGACCCGCCGATAAAACCATCAAGCAAGTCTGAGAGCGGGGCGCCAACCCAAGTAAAGGTTATCTGGAAAATTAACCACATAATTCCTAAGAAAATCGGAATACCTAATAATTTATGTGTAAAAATTTTATCGAGTTTGTCTGATAGTGGAATATCCGAATTGCGCGTGTATTCGACTGAGGTCAAACAAATATCATGAATATAACTCGCGCGCACTTGGTGGAAATGATTTTCTAGTTTGCCGTTGAGTTCACTTTCTAACTCAGCACGGATTTGTTGCAACTGTTCGAACGCCGAATTAGATGTTAAAAATGCTTCCGTTACGTCATTTTTGGAAAGAAATTGAATTGCTAACCAGCGCGATTGTTTAGCAGGAATCAGTTCTTTTGTTAAAGCCTGAATTTCTTTGATTGCTTTCTCAGCTGGTTCGCCGTATTGTAAAACAAGCGGAATCGCTGGTGCCACATGCTTTTCAGATAAAGTAGATAAAATTTCCTCGGTTCCTTTTCCAGAACGCGCAACTACTGGCAAAATCGGAATACGTAGTTTTTTTGCTAAGTTTTGGATGTTTAAATGAATGCCGCGTCCAGCAGCTACATCTATCATATTAAGACCCATCACAACAGGTGCGCCGTACTCAAGCAGTTGAACAGTTAAATTTAAATTGCGTTCAATTTGTGAGGAATCGACAATGTTTAACATGCAATCGAATTTTTCTTCAAGTAAAAATCTAGTGACAACTGTTTCATCACGAGAGATAGGATTTAAGTCATAAATACCGGGTAAATCAATTAATTTTCCTGTTTTAGAACGTAAAGTACCGACTTTCTTTTCAACGGTTACTCCGCTCCAGTTTCCTACATATTCATAAGAGCCCGTTAGTGCATTAAATAAAGAAGTTTTACCAGTGTTCGGATTTCCGAGTATGCAATATGTATTTTGGCTCATCTGCGTTCCACCATAATGGCACAAGCATCACATTGTCTAATGCTTATATATTGTCCTTTTGTTTCAAAAGTGCATGGACCACCAAATAGTCCTTTTTGTTTGATACAAATATCACAACCTTCATCGCAACCAAGCGCAAGTAAGCGGCGTTTAAGCATCGCATTCTCGATTTTTAACTCTGAGATGCGAACTTTTTCGCCGACAGCAGTTTCATTTAATTGCATAAGCTCGTAGGCCTCCTTTTATGTTATGTAGTGAACATGATAATCATTATCAACTATGTTCATTTTATCACGAATGCAATTTAATATGAAGTATTTTCTTGAATTTGTTCGGAAAGTAGCAAAATAGTAGGGTATAACAGCAAAAAAGTTTCCTAATGGGACAGTGCTCTTCTAACTGAATAGCATGCCTTTTTACCTCTGTATTGATACACGGAAATAAGTGCTGGAGCTGTTTTTAATCGCTTTTTTTCTATCAAGTTGGTAGTTTTTATAGTAAAATGGTAACTATAACATTTATATAAATGGAGGAAAATAGTACATGAGTGAATTATTTACTACTATCAAAGGACAAGTTACTGGGAAAAACGTGCGCATTGTATTGCCTGAAGGAACTGACGAACGTATTGTCGGAGCAGCTGCACGTCTGCAAAAGGAAAATATCGTAACACCAATTTTACTTGGAAACAAAGCTGAAATTGAAGCAAAAGCAAAAGAAATTGGCGTTTCTGTTGAAGGGATTACTATTCATGACCCTGCGACCGATCCACTTTTTGATGAATTAGTGGCTGCATTTGTAGAGCGTCGTAAAGGGAAAGCAACGGAAGAAGCTGCTCGTAAAATGCTCGTTGATCCAAACTATTTTGGAACAATGCTTGTATACACTGGAAAAGCAGAAGGTCTTGTAAGTGGCGCGGCTCACTCTACTGGTGACACTGTTCGTCCAGCACTACAAATTATTAAAACAAAACCAGGCGTAAGTAAAGTTGCCGGCGCAATGATTATGGTTCGTGGCGAGGAACGTTACTTATTCAGTGATGTAGCTATCAATATTGCACCAGTTGCAGCAGACTTAGCAGAAAATGCGATTGTAAGTGCAGAAACAGCGGAAATCTTCGGCATTGATCCACGTGTTGCAATGCTAAGTTTCTCTACAAAAGGTTCTGCAAAATCCGATGAAACGGAAAAAGTGGTTGAAGCAACTGCTATTGCAAAAGAAAAAGCACCTGAATTAACGCTTGATGGTGAATTCCAATTTGACGCGGCATTTGTTCCAACTGTTGCTGAGAAAAAAGCGCCAGGTTCCGTTATTAAAGGGGATGCAAATGTATTTATCTTCCCAAGCCTAGAAGCAGGAAACATTGGCTACAAAATTGCGCAACGTTTAGGTAACTTTGAAGCAGTTGGCCCAATTTTACAAGGCTTAAATGCGCCAGTAAACGATTTATCTCGTGGTTGTAATACTGATGACGTTTATAACTTAACGTTAATTACAGCAGCGCAAGCAGTGAATAAATAATATGCAAAAGCAGTAGACTAAATTGTCTACTGCTTTTTTTATACCATTTTTTCGAGGAAGTACTTCATCAAGCGATTGTCGTTAGTTAGTTCAGGATGGAATGCGGTGACTAAAATGTTGGCTTGTTTAGCAGCTACGATTCGGTTTTCAACGGTTGCGAGCACGGACACTTCATCACTCGGTTCAATTAAGTAAGGCGCGCGAATAAATACGGCTTCAAAAGGCGAATCATCAAATACTTCGACAGTTAATTCAGCTTCAAAACTTTCTTTCTGACGGCCAAAACCATTACGAATTGCTGTAGCATCAAGTAATCCAAGGCTTTCTTCGCCGCCTTCAATTTCTTTTGACAAAAGCACAAGTCCCGCACAAGTCCCAAAGATAGCTTTACCTTCCTTGGCAAATGCTTTAACAGGTTCCATTAAATCATAACGTTTCATAATCTTGCGCATCGTTGTACTTTCACCACCTGGTAAAACAAGTCCGTCAAGCCCAGCTAAATCATTTGAATGCTTTACTTTAAAAGCAAGAGCACCGGCTGATTCAATCATTTGAATATGTTCATCAACTGCACCTTGAAGTGCAAGGACACCAATTTTTTTCATATTAAAAACTCCGATCTTGCATTCTGTCTTCTGGATTAAGACGAGACATTTCGATTCCTTTCATCGGGGAACCTAGCTCTTTGGACAGTTTTCCGATTAATTCATAGTCTGTATAGTAGGTAGTAGCTTGAACAATCGCACTGGCAAATTTAGCAGGGTTATCGGATTTGAAAATACCTGATCCAACGAAAACACCGTCTGCTCCAAGTTCCATCATTAAAGCTGCATCAGCTGGAGTCGCAACACCACCAGCGGCAAAGTTAACGACCGGAAGTTTACCTAGCGTTTTAATTTCTTTTACAAGTTCATATGGAGCACCGAAATTTTTAGCGGCAACCATTAATTCATCATCTGTCATGCTTGCAATTTGGCGGATTTGGCCATTTACTTGGCGCATATGACGGACTGCTTCGACGATATTTCCTGTTCCGGGTTCCCCTTTTGTACGGAGCATGGCAGCACCTTCACCAATACGGCGGAGCGCTTCACCTATATCACGGCAACCACATACGAAAGGAACTGTGAAGTCTGATTTAAGTAAATGGAATTCATCGTCGGCCGGGGTTAATACTTCGCTTTCATCAATATAGTCGACGCCCATTGCTTCGAGGACACGTGCTTCTGTAATATGACCAATTCGAGCTTTTGCCATAACAGGGATAGAAACAGCATTCATTACTTCTTCCACAATACGAGGATCAGCCATACGAGCGACGCCACCAGCTGCACGAATGTCAGAAGGAACACGTTCAAGTGCCATAACTGCTACTGCACCAGCTTCTTCGGCGATTTTTGCCTGTTCAGCATTTACAACATCCATAATGACGCCGCCTTTTTGCATTTGCGCCATTCCACGTTTTACACGGTCTGTACCAACTTTTTTCTCCATACTAATAACCTCCATCAAAGTTAATTGAAAATACCTGATTATTATGATAAGCTAAAAGCCATTTCGTAAAAACAGCCAATTGGATGCTGTTTTCTCCATCCAATTTTAAAAGAGGTGTAGTAGATGTGGAAACTTACTGGAAATTCTAATTTACCGATTTATTTACAAATTGTTGATTTAATAGAAACAAAAATTATGAACGGCGAACTTTTACCAGAAGAAAAATTACCTCCAGAAAGGCAGTTGGCAGAACTTTTTGGTGTGAATCGCTCGACGGTCGTTCGGGCGCTTGATGAGCTTACTGCACGGGCTGTTATCGTCCGGAAGCAAGGTAGCGGAACAATAGTGAATGCGGAAAAGTGGGGGCTTTTTGCGGGGCAGTCAACGAATTGGCGCCACTATTTAACGCAAGGTGGTTTTACACCAGCTGTTCCTTATATTAGGCAAACAGGTGTAATGGAACGCGCTGATTTGGAACAAGTGATTGATGCTTCGACAGGGGAGCTTCCACTTGAAATGACTCCTAAGATGGAAACGCCAAGTCTTTCGTGGCAGTCTTTTATTGCCGAAGAACAACTGGAAGACGAAGCTGGCTACAGACCGCTACGTGAAACCGTTCAAAGGCAAATGCATGATGCCTATGGTTTAAATGCACGCCCGGAACAAATTTTTATTACATCGGGAGCGCAGCAAGCGTTATTTTTAATTACACAATGTTTATTAAAACCGGGAGATGCCGTGGCGATTGAGTCGCCGTCTTACTTTTATTCACTATCGCTATTTCAATCTGCGGGCTTGCGGATTTTTGCCTTACCAATGGATGATGATGGTGTGATTATTTCTGAATTACGCGATTTATATCATAAGCATCGAGTTAAAATGGTTTTTGTTAATCCAACTTTTCAAAATCCAACTGGACTTGTAATGAGTTTAAAACGGCGCAAGGAACTCGTGAAAGTTTGCGCTCATTTGCAAATTCCGATTGTAGAGGATGATCCGTTTTCAGAACTGGCAGCACTTGATAGTGAAATTCCCGCTCCTTTAAAACAACTAGATTCAGATAATGTTTTATATATTGGCTCACTCTCTAAAATAATGGGATCAACTACACGGATTGGGTGGCTAATCGGACCGACAGCAGTGATTGAACGACTAGCTCTCGCAAGACAAGAGATGGATTTTGGACTAAGTATTTTCCCGCAAGTATTAGCAAATAGCGTTTTAAATACGGCTGGATATAGAGAACATTTAAAGCAATTACATCAAGTTTTAGAAGTGCGTAGAGATGATTTGATCGCGGCGCTAGAGGAAATTTTACCGAACGAACTAGAATTCATCAGGCCAAAAGGGGGCTTTCATTTATGGGTGAAATTACCGGTAGAATTTCGCTCCATTCGTGAGTTTGATATTTTTTTAGCGAACGATTTACTAGTGATGCCCGGGTTTTTATTCGGGGTAAAAGGGGCGGTTATTCGCGTAACATATGCCCGACTTGAGCAGGACGATTCAAGACAAGTAGCAAAAATAATAAAGCAAATATTAATAGAAAAAAGTGCGATGAAGCTTGATTGAAGGCTGATTCGCACTTTTTCATATTCCCCTTGAAAACCTTCTAATCTATAATAGAAAGTAACCCTAAAATATCATTCATCACAATAAATCTTTCTGCCAAAAGAGAAGTTGTGATGAATCATCATTTTTATGTAAGGGTTATCATTTACTATTAATATAAGGGAGGGAAAGTAGATGGAACAGGATTGTAAGGAATTAATTACTTATCTGCTCTTGAATCGGCAAGTGAATCTTAGAAATGTTTCCAAGAATTTTAAAGTATCCAAAGAAGCAATTGGCGCACAGATTACACAAATAAACCATCTACTAAAGTCAGAACCAATTTTAATTGACCATGACATGATTTTTGTTACAGATGTATGTAGGGAAGCTTGTTACCGGCTTTTAACTGCGGAAGAACAACAGCTATTTTCGTTTTATGAGGTGAATATTCGTCGCAAACTCATCATGATTAAATTACTGCTTCATAATCATTACATGTCACTCGGCGCACTTGCAGACTATGTTTATGTAAGTAAAAACACGATGTTAACCGATGTAAAAAGCATTAAAGAAAGCTTGCATGAGTTTGAAATTCAACTTGATTATTCACGAAAAGATGGTTATGCGGTTTCGGGTTCGGAATTTCTGATTCGTAATTTACTGGCAGAACTGATTCGCGAAGTCGTTCAAACCCCATACGGAAAATTCGTGCTGGATGAAAAAAAACTCATTACCGTAAGCGAAGTCTTTTTACTAAAGAAACGGCTGGAAAAAGTCGAAAGTAAGCTCCAAATTACATTCACCGATGAGCAAATGGAAGAATTGCCCTATATTCTCCACGGCATCATCAAGCGGGCCAAAGTAACGAATAGGAAATGGACTTTTAAAATTGAAATGTATGACATCAAAAATACCCGAGAGTTCCCGATAATGAAAGAAATGTTTTGGGGTTATGACTTTTTAAGTGAAAATGATTTGCTTTACCTATCACTACAAGTACTTGCTTCGAACTTAGTCGAGTCGGCACTTCATTTCTCAGACAGTGAAGAAATCGCCTATGCAGTTGATGAGTTCATCGGCTTACTTGAAATGTATTTTGCAACTGAAATCATGAAGAAAAATGAGTTTAAAGAAAAAGTGATTTTACATGTTAGACCAGCAATTTACCGGACGATTTTAGGTTTTCAAATCAATAATCCGCTTAAAAAACAGTTTATTAAAGAATATAATCCAACATTTAACATTGTAGAAAAAGCATCGAAACCATTTGAAAAGCTCGTTGGTCATAAGTGGTCAGAGGAGGAAATCGTGTATCTTTCTATGATAGTTCTTGGATGGATGTATCAAATTGAAGAAACAGAGCAACCAATTTTCCGCGCCGTCGTTCTGTGCAAAAGCGGTACATCCATCTCCAAACTACTCTTAGAAAACTTGAAAATGATGTTCCCAAATATTGATTTTCAAGGAGCTTATGCGGTTCGGCAATTAAATTCAGTGGCACGTGATATTGATTTTGTTTTTACAACTGTGCCCGTTCAAAGCAGCGCGACCATTTTTGTTATTCCGTCGATTTTAAGTAAAGATAGTCGGCAAATCCTCAGAGAACAAGTTGATAAAGCTATTGAAATGGACAGCCATAAAAAAACCAAAGAACTGCTCGCTATGTTAAAAGATGATATTCCTGAAGAAAATATCCATTTAGTTCAAGAAAAAGTAGAATCATTTTTTAGTAAAAAAGAGCAACCTGCTGAGAAAAAAGAGCCAGAAAAGATGCAGATTACCCCAGAACAAATTCATTTTTTAGAAACGCCACTCAAGTGGGAAGAACTTGTTTTTGCAGCATTTTCACCAATGTTAGAACGAGGGACAGTGGCGGCAAGCTATATTAAGACTTGTGAAGAAATATTCTATCAAAACTATGAGCAGATGATGATCGGACCGAATATTTATTTGCCTCACGCGAAGCCAGTAAATGGTGTAATAAAGCAGGATATTCAGTTGATGATAATGAAAGCGGACACAAGAACGCCGGCAAATGAAACAGTTAAAATTATGATCGCACTAGCACCGTCCGAACAAAATAAACATATACCATTATTACTAAAATTGAACGAAATTTTCTTACAACCAGAGAAATTAGCGGAACTTCTCGCTTCTACTAACAAAAAGAAAATCGTTGAAATCCTTGAAAGGGGGTGAGCGTCACGTGGATTACCATGATTTGTTTCAAAAAGAGTTAACCCTGATAAATTCAAGCTACGAGAGTCAGGCAGAACTTTTTGAATGTACTAGCAATATTTTAGAAAAAGAGCAGTATGTAGAGGCGACTTTTAGAGAAGCAGTAACAAACCGAGAAGTTATTTTCCCTACTGGACTTGAGATGAATGGTATCAAAATCGCAATTCCTCATACCGATACGATTTATGTAAAACGACCTTTTGTACTCGTAAACAAGCTTTCTACACCAATTCCTTTTATTCAAATGGGATCAAGTGAGAAATGGATTGATGTTGAAGTAATTTTCATGTTAGGTATTAAAAATCCAAAAGATCAAGTTCCACTGCTTTCAAGTATCATGGAAAAATTTATGGAAGCAGACTTTGTGGAACAAATAAAGGAAATAAATGATAGCAGCGCATTATGTGATTTTCTAAAAAAACAATTTGGAGAGTGATTACAGTGAAAAAAGTTATCGTAGCATGTGGATCAGGAGTGGCAACAAGTCAAACAGTTGCCTCTAAAGTAGAACGTATTTTAAAAGAAAAAGGAGTTCGCGCAACAGTAGAAGCAGTAGACATTAAATCATTAGACCAACATATTAAAACGAGTGATGTATATGTGGCGATTACTAAAGCGAATAAGGAATTTGATATTCCAACATTAAATGGTATTGCGTTCTTAACTGGCATGGGCATGGACGAAGAAACAGAAAAATTACTTAACGCCTTAAAATAAACAAGACAAAACAGGGAGCGTGAAAAAATGGAGTCATTACAATCAGTTATACAGTTTATTTTGAATCTTGGAGCTGCCGTTTTTGTTCCAGCATTGATGATTATTATTGGGCTTATTGTACGAATGAAAGTAAGAGATGCGGTAAGTGCGGGGATTATCCTCGGAGTTGCTTTCCTTGGGATGAATATCGTTATTGGCTTTATGATTGAAGCTTTAACGCCTGCAGCACAAGGTCTTGCAGAACGAACAGGAATTAATTTAAGCATTTTAGATGGTGGATGGACCTCAATGGCGACACTAGCTTGGGCATGGCCATTTGCCTTCCTAATGTTCCCACTACAACTGGGGATTAATGCTATTATGCTTGTCATCAACAAAACAAAAACCTTGAACGTCGATTTATGGAATGTTTGGGGTAAAATTTTGACAGCTGTACTTATTATTGGTGTAACGCAAAATGTTTATTTGGCTTTTATCGTTGCCGGAATTCAAATTGTTACTGAACTTATTCTATGTGATGCCAACCAACGTCAAATTCAAGAATTAAACGGTATTCCGGGTGTAACAGTTTCCCACGGTATGATGATTTTCTGTATTTTCTTAATGCCAATTGATTGGCTACTGAAGAAAATCCCAGCACTACGTAAAGACATGGATGCCAACGCGTTAAAAGACAAAATTGGTATTTTTGCAGAAAACCATGTGATGGGCTTTATTATCGGTGGACTTTTAGGGATTGCTGCAGGATATGATGTAGCAAAAACGTTGATGTTAGCCATGCAAGCAGCAGCGGCATTAACACTTTTCCCAATGGTTGCGAAACTATTTATGCAAGCTTTATCACCATTATCTGATGGTATTTCTGAATTTATGAAACGTAAATTTAAAAATCGTGAACTTTTTATTGGACTAGATTGGCCAATTTTGGCAGGGTGTAGTGAAGTGTGGGTGGCAATCGTTCTTATGGTACCAGTTACACTTATCTTCGCGCTTATTCTACCAGGAAATGGCGTATTACCGTTCGCTGGGATTCTAAATATTTCCTTGTGTGCGCCGGCTCTGATTGTTACAGGTGGGAACTTGATTCGTATGATTATTCTTGGAACGATTACAACGCCGATTTTCTTATATGTATCTACATTTTTCGCAGGAACAATCACGGATTTAGCGCATTCTACAGGCGCGATTTCCCTCAAAGCTGGACAACAAATTACTTGGAGTACGCTTGAATATCCAGTATTCCGTTATATCTTTGCAGAAGCAAGTCAGTTCACTATTTTAGGCTTTATTTTTGTCGCAATTTGGGTAGTATTACTAGTATTTTACGTGAAAATGATGAAAAAACGAACAATTGAACTAGAAAAAGCTAGCTCTTAAGAAATAGGAGTGATGAGATGATTTACACGATAACATTAAATCCAGCTATTGACCGGTTGCTTTTCATTCGTGGGGAGTTAGAAAAAAGGAAGACAAATCGAGTCATAAAAACAGAATTTGATTGCGGGGGAAAGGGGCTTCATGTTTCAGGAGTGTTATCCAAATTCGGTATTAAAAATGAAGCACTTGGAATTGCGGGATCAGACAATCTCGACAAACTATATGCCATTCTAAAAGAAAAACATATCAACCATGATTTCCTTGTAGAAGCTGGAACTTCGACAAGAGAATGCTTCGTCGTCTTAAGTGATGACACGAATGGCAGCACGATGATACCTGAAGCTGGTTTTACCGTAAGTCAGACCAACAAAGACAATCTTTTAAAACAAATCGCTAAAAAAGTTAAAAAAGAGGATATGGTGGTGATTGCTGGATCCCCGCCTCCTCATTATACATTATCTGATTTTAAAGAACTACTAAGAACTGTCAAAGCAACAGGGGCTTTTCTCGGATGTGATAACTCTGGTGAATATTTAAATTTAGCGGTCGAAATGGGCGTCGATTTCATTAAACCAAATGAAGATGAAGTAATCGCCATTTTAGACGAAAAAACGAATTCACTCGAAGAAAATATCCGCACTTTAGCCGAAAAGATCCCTTACCTGGTCGTTTCACTTGGAGCAAAAGGGTCCATTTGTGCACATAATGGCAAATTGTATCAAGTTATTCCACCGAAAGTGCAGGAACGAAATGATACTGGGGCTGGCGATGTATTTGTCGGGGCGTTTATTGCAGGACTTGCGATGAACATGCCAATTACAGAAACATTAAAAGTTGCGACAGGTTGTTCAGCCAGTAAAGTCATGCAACAAGACAGTTCGAGCTTTGATTTAGAAGCCGCTGGAAAACTCAAGAATCAAGTAAGTATTATACAATTGGAGGAGAGATAATATGTTATACCAAAAAGAACGTGAAGATTTAGCCAAAATAGTGAAGACGATGTTTGACCGCTTTGAAACAAATGCTGCGGGAGGAAATGTAAGTGTGCGCATGAATAATGAGCATATTATTATGACACCAACGCTGATGAGCCAAGCAAAACTTTGCGATCTTTCCCCATATGAAATTCTTGTAGTAGATAACAATAATGAAGTCGTAGAAGGAGACGGAAGAATTACTCGAGAAATCAACTTGCACCGTGCCTGCTATGTAGAAAACCCAAAAATTGGCTGTGTTCTTCATGCTCATCCAAAAGAATCGATGTTATTTGCAACACTTGGTATGGAACTTCCGAATTTAACAGAAGCAACGCAAAAAATCGGTCGAATTCCAACACTTGAATTTGCACCAGCGACTAGTCCAGAACTTGCTGAAATCGTACGTAAACATGTCATCGAACTTGGTGAAAAAGCTGTTCCTAGTGCGAGTTTATTAAATAAACACGGCATTGTTGTTTTAGAAACATCCCTGCATAAAGCATATGATATGTTGGAACGGATTGAATACAATGCTTATATTGCAGAAAAGGCAATGGTCTTTGATGCTTTAGGTATTAAAAAATTAGCTCATGACCGCGAATTAAATTATAATTTGGAGGAGTAACTAATGGAAAAATTCCTTTTTAATGCAACCTTATTTGCCAGTGCTTTATTACTAATGGTCGGTATTTTTAGAAGTTCTATTCCAATTACTGCCATATCGCTTGTTTTAGCAGTAGTATCGCAACATTTCTTTCGGAAAAAATATCCTAAAAAAACACGTAGCTATCGTGAAATAATCGCGGCAAAGCAGAAAAAAGGATGAAAAAAGGGATGGAAATCTAGTTTTAGATTTTCATCCCTTTTTATTATAGTTTGGAACGTTGTGATTTTTTCGGTCGAACATACAGGCCGAGTTTTTCTTGTTCTTTTGTTAAAGAAACAAACAGTGAAACTATCATTAAGATAATCACTATCGAAAATGGAAAAGCGGCAATAATTGATGCGTTTTGTAGCGCTGTAAGACCGCCTGCATAAAGAAGTACACTCGCTATTCCAGACTGTAAAAGCCCCCATGTTACTTTTACCGAGTTTGGTGGGTTTAAAGAGCCACCAGTCGTTTGCATACCTAAAACAAAGGTCGCAGAATCGGCAGAAGTAATGAAGAACACGGCAATTAAAATCATCGCAACAATAGATAATACGATGCCAAATGGAAATTGATCAAATACCCCAAAAAGGACTTGTTCGGTCGCTAAAGTGGAAAGGGCCGTATCTTTGTATTGATCGACAAAAATCGCTGAACCACCAAACACTGCAAACCAGAAAATGCTAACTAACGCAGGAAGCACGATAACACCTAATAAAAATTGACGAATCGTCCGACCGCGCGAAATTCTGGCAATAAAGATACCGACAAATGGAGACCACGATAGCCACCATGCCCAGTAAAAAATGGTCCATGAATCAATCCATTTTCTAGCATCAGGCGCATTTGGTGCAGTTTGGAAACTCATTTGGATAATGTTCTGTAAATAATCACCAAACGAATTAGTGAAGTTATTCATAATAAAAAGCGTAGGTCCTAGAATTAACGTTAGAATAAGTAATACGCCAGCGACATAAATATTCACATTACTTAATAACTGAATTCCTTTATCTAAGCCAGACATTGCTGATAATAAAAATAAAACAGTGACAATGACAATGATGATTAGTTGCACTGTAAAGTTGTTAGGGACATGAAATAAATATGTAAGACCGCCATTGATTTGCTGAGCTCCAAGTCCAAGCGTGGTTGCTACTCCGATAACCGTAGCGAAAACAGCGATAATATCGATTAATTGTCCAAGTGGTCCTTTCGCATGTTTACCTAATATCGGATAAAGTGTGGCGCTTATTAGACCAGGAGTATCCTTTCGAAACTTAAAGTAAGCTAGCGCTAAGGCAACTATTGCATAAATGGACCAAGCGGAAATTCCCCAATGAAAAAAAGAATAACGAAGCGCATCTTTCATCGCAGCTTGAGAGCCAACTTCACCACCAGGAGCTTGAACGGCAAAATGGGATAGCGGTTCAGCAGCTCCCCAGAAAACAAGTCCAATTCCCATACCGGCACTAAACAACATTGCGAACCAAGACTTATTACTATATCCTGGTTTCTCGCCGGGTTTCCCGAGTCGAATAGAGCCAATCGGGCTTAATATTAAAAATATGCAAAAAATGATAATGATTGCGACTACAAAAAGGTAGTACCAACCGAAATTACTTGTTAAAAATCTTTGGACATTTGTTGTAAGAGTTTCAAATTGTTCTGGCAAAAAAGCACCAAACAAAACTGCTATGAGAACTAATAGACTAGCTCCCCAAAAGACGTTCGTTAATTTTTTCATTGCATCACTTCCCTTTATAGTCTAAGTATGTATTTCCCCATGTTAGCACAAAGGTAACATCTATTTTATAGTAACAAAAAAAGTACTGCTCTGACAAATCAAACCACAAAGTCTGCTGGAATTAAAAAGCTGGAACGCATCTATGCATTCCAGCCAACTTTATAATGTTTTTTTCGCATTGGCGAGTGCAACGTGGATTTGATCAAACCCCGTACCGCCATATGAATTTCTCTTTTGAACCGCTGTTTTTGAAGCAAGAACAGTATAAATGTCTTCCTCAATAAGCGGATGGATTTCTTGGTAGTGGCTAAGTGCGACGTCTTGCAAATAAATCCCATTTTGCGTACATTCAAGCACCAATTTCCCAACAATCTCATGCGCTTCTCTAAATGGAACGCCTTTTTTCGCGAGATAATCCGCTAGTTCGGTCGCATTGGAAAAATCTTTTTGCGTCGATTCTTCCATTATATCTGCATTGATCTTCATCGTTTCAATCATTCCCGCGAATATATCTAAGCTTGTATGAACCGTCTCAAGCGTATCAAACATGCCTTCTTTATCTTCTTGTAAATCTTTATTATAAGCGAGCGGCAGCCCCTTTAAAACTGTTAACATGCCGAAAAGGTTTCCGTAAACACGACCCGTTTTCCCACGAATTAATTCGGCCATATCGGGATTTTTCTTTTGTGGCATAATCGAACTTCCTGTTGAAAAAGCGTCCGTTAATTCCACAAATTGAAATTCATGGCTCGTCCAAAGTATCAATTCTTCACAAAAACGCGATAAATGCATCATTAAAATAGAACTGTTACTAAGAAACTCGATAATAAAATCACGATCGCTCACGCCGTCTAAGCTATTTTCATAAACAGCGGAAAAACCAAGAAGTTCAGCGCTATAGGCCCGATCAATTGGAAAAGTCGTTCCAGCGAGCGCCGCAGACCCAAGTGGCGAAATATCAATCCGTTTGACACTTTCTTCTAAGCGCTCTAAATCACGTGTAAACATACCAAAATAAGCTAATAAATGATGCGCAAAAGAGATGGGTTGGGCGTGTTGCAAGTGTGTATAGCCAGGCATAATCGTTTCGACGTTCGCCTCCGCTTTTTGGACAAGCACCGCGCGCAAATGTTTTAACGATTGAATAATTTCTGCGACTGCTTCTTTTAAATACAAATGCATGTCTGTTGCAACTTGGTCATTCCGACTGCGCGCCGTATGAAGTTTTCCCGCGACAGGCCCGATTTCCTCGTGTAACAGTTTTTCGATATTTAAATGAATATCTTCGTTTACAGTACTAAATTCCAGTTCCCCAAGCGCTAATTTTTCTTGGAGGATTTTTAGCCCAGCGGTAATTTCACTCGCCTCAGAATCAGAAATAATACCACATTTTGCTAGCATTGCGACATGTGCCAAGCTTCCCGCCAAGTCTTCTTTCGCCATTTTTTGATCAAAAGAAATCGAAGCACCAAAGTCATCAATCCATGCTTCACTTTTCCCTTGAAAACGTCCGCCCCATAGTTTTTCCATTTTTTACACCTCAGTTGTTATTGTAACTTTTGAATTGACTTCTGCGCTCACTTTCGTTGGTAGTCCAAATAGCTTGATGAAACCAACAGCTGCATCTTGGTCGAATGTATCGGAAGAAGTATAAGTCGCTAAGTTTTCATCATAAAGCGAATTCGGTGATTTTCTTCCTTCGACGATGGCATGACCTTTAAATAGTTTTACGCGAATCGTACCGTTCACGAATTTTTGCGTGGATTTTAAGAAGGCAATTAATGCTTCTGTTAAAGGCGAAAACCATAAGCCATTGTAAATTGTTTCGCTGATTTTTTGTTCAATAATAGGTTTGAAATGTGCCACTTCACGAACAAAAGTTAAATCTTCTAATTCTTTATGTGCAGTAATTAAAGTAACTGCGGCGGGACATTCGTATACTTCACGTGATTTAATACCAACTAAACGATTTTCGATATGGTCAATTCTACCAACGCCATGTTTTCCAGCAATTTCGTTTAAAGTAAGAATTAAATTTGCTAGGCTCATATTTTCGCCATTAAGAGAAATAGGAATACCGGCATCAAATGTAATTTCGACAATATCCGCCGTGTCAGGTGCATCTTCTAAGCTAACTGTTAAGTCGTAAGCCGCTTCTGGTGGCGTTGTCCATGGGTTTTCAAGCACACCACATTCGTTACTTCTGCCCCAAAGGTTTTGGTCAATCGAGAAAGGATTATCTAAATCAATTGGAACGGGGATGTTATGTTCTTTGGCGTAATTGATTTCTTCTTCTCTAGACCATTTCCAGTCCCGGACAGGGGAAACGACTTTTAAATCAGGAGCAAGAGCATGAATCGCAACTTCAAACCGAACTTGGTCATTTCCTTTACCAGTACAACCATGAGCGATAGCAGATGCGCCTTCTTGACGAGCTACTTCTACTAATTTTTTCGCGATTAAAGGACGACTTAAAGCAGAAATAAGTGGATATTTTCCTTCATAATAGGCATGAGCTTGAAGGGCGATTAAAGCAAAGTTTTCGGCAAATTCTTCCTTGGCATCAATTGTATAAGATGCACTTGCACCGACAGTAATCGCTTTTTCTTTAATAAAATCCAAATTTTTCCCTTCACCAACGTCTAAACAACATGCGATAACTTCATAACCTGATTCCACTAGCCACTGAATTGCAACAGAAGTATCTAACCCACCAGAGTAAGCTAATACGATTTTTTCTTTCGTCATTGTAAACATCCCCTATTCATAAATATACAAACATTTGTATTTATATTAACACCTATACTCTCATATATCAACCTTTTTATTTTAAAATATTCATCATTATGATTAAAAATACATTTCACAAGAAAAATAGCCATTTCAAATAGTAATAAATTGGTTCCTGTTCGTAAAACTGCTATACTTGATATTGAAGTTATATTGAAGGAGTTGAACGAATATGAAAAATGCAATAAAATGGATTGCCATTGGTTTTGCAGGAATTATTCTACTTCCGTTAGTAATCGTTTTCTTTATTTACAAAAAAGCGGTTGGGAAAAAAGAATATGATCCCGAGGTACTTGAGAATTTAGATGAGGCTTCCCAGGAATTTGTAAAAAATACTTCACCATTGTCAGATGTAGACTCGCGATATAAATATATGAGACTTGCGACAAAAGCCTTGCCTTCTGCTAAAGATATTGAAATAGGCGATGTCGAAAATAAAAAAATTGACGGTCCAGCTGGTAAAATTCCGATTCGGATTTATACGCCAAAAGAGGACGGACCATTCGAGATTATCGTTTATTATCATGGTGGCGGATTTGTGTTAGGTGGTTTGCAAACACATGATGCGATTGCAAGAAAACTTGTACAAACAACAGGTGCTCGCGTTGTCACAGTTGACTACCGACTAGCACCAGAAAATCCTTTCCCAGCAGCAGTGGAAGATGCTTATGCTGCATTACTTTGGGTACAAAATCACCGTACTAGTTTACGTGCTAAATCCTCCGATATTATTGTCGCAGGGGATAGCGTAGGCGGAAACTTAGCAACAGTAGTGACCCAAATTGCCAAAGCCAAAGGAAAACCAAATGTTACGGCACAAATTTTACTTTATCCAGCAACGGATATTTTCAGTCGTGATGCTTCAGTGCTTTATCCGTCAATGGATGAATTTGCGGAAGGATATGTACTTACAAAAGAATCTTTAGACAAATTCTTTAAATTATATATTGCGAACTCAAGCGACCGTAAATATGATCCGCTGATTGCACCAATTCGTAGTAAAGACTTAGCTGGTCTTCCTAAAACCTTCATCGCAACTGCTGAATTTGATCCACTAAGAGATCAAGGAGAAGCATATGCGAAGAAATTAAAAGATGCTGGTGTAGAAGTATTTGCGAAACGTTTTGAAAAAGTTCCGCACGGCTTTATGACCACAACATCCGAAGCAACTGATGAGACTTACGAATTGATTAGCGAGTTTTTAGAAGAAAAATAAATCTTTGAATCCACTCTTTCACGAGAGTGGATTTTTTTATTGACAAAGAATTTTATTCATGAGAGAATGACTTACGAACGGTCGTCAGTTTTTTGAGAGGGGTGAAAAGATGAGAAAAGAAGAAATAAAGCAAGCAGCACTGACACTTTTTGCAAATAATGGTTTTGAAGGGACATCCCTTGCTGATATTGCAGGCGTTGTAGGTCTAAAGAAACAATCCATCTATTCTCATTTTAAAGATAAGGATGATTTGTTTTTATCTATTATGAAGGACGCGAAATCTACGGAAATTGATTATTACCGAGCGAAACTTCGAGATAGTGATTTATCTAGGCCCGACTTAGTGTTATCTAGTTTACTTTTTGGTGTGAAGGAATTATATGATACAGATGAAGCTTACCAATTTTGGTTGCGATACGGGTTTTATCCACCGAAACATTTGTATGATATTGTTCAGGCAGATATTACCGAGAATATTTTGCAAATGGAACAAGATTTCACTGATTTATTTAGCGATTGGATTGAACAAAAGTTGATTCCAATGCAAGATGTCGAAACGATGAAAGAAGCGTACATGGGAATTCTTGACGCGGTTATCGTGGACATTGTTTATGTGAACGACCCCGAACGAACAAAAAAGAAAATCACAGCTTTATGGCAAATTTTCTGGAGAGGAATTACGCTAAAAGCTTAATTTAGAGGTGTAACATGGCAAAGAATATAGAAATATTAGAAACAGATTCAGTTAAAAAGATTTATTTTAGATATTTAGTTCCTTCCTTAGTCGGAATGTTATTAATGTCTTTGAATATTGTAATTGATGGAATTTTTGTTGGGCATAAGCTCGGCGGAGTGGCGCTTGCAGGGATAAATATTGCTGTACCAGTATTTACGATTTTTACAGCTATTTCGATTTGGATTGGGATTGGTGCCGCGACCCAGTTTTCGTTTGCTATTGGAGAAAAAAATGTTCCTAAAGCGCAATCAATATTTACGAATGCAATTTTAGCAGTTGTTTCGATTACGGTGGTTATTGCAATCCTCGCTTTTATTTTTAAAGTACCACTAGCGTATTTTTTAGGCGCGAATGATGAAACGATTGGTTACGTACTGGAATATATGAATATACTACTTATTTTCGGATTTGCACTTACGCTTGAAAATATTTTAAGTATTTTTGTTCGTAATGATGGTGATCCGAATTTATCAATGATTGCCCTTATTGTTACAGCAATCAGTAATGTTATTTTGAATTATTTATTCTTATTTGTATTTGAATGGGGCGTAACCGGATCTGCACTTGCTACGATGATTGCTATTATTATCGGTGTGCTTATCCTAACTACCCATTTCTTTAAAAAATCCAGTCGCTTGAAATTTGTAAAAGTGAATTGGAATAAAGCTTTTTTCAAAAAAACACTGGGCATCGGCTTGCCAAGTTTTTTAGCAGAAGTTGGCGTGTCGGTATTTACTTTCGGATATAATATTTCCATCGCAGCCATTGCTGGTACTGCAGGAGTTGCAGCATTCTCGGTTTTAAATTATACCCATAGTGTGATTTTAATGTTGTTCCTTGGCATGGGTTCAGCGATTCAGCCACTTATAAGTTATTACCGCGGGGCAAGGGCGAGAGAAAAAGAAATTGAAACATTGAAAATTGCGATTGTCGTAGCATTTGGTACCGGGGTTGCTTTCTTATTAGTTGGGTTATTTGGTTCTAATCTGCTCGTTTCGATGTTCGGAAACTTTAGTGCAGAAATTCGAGAACTTGCAAGCAACGGAATTAAGTTATTCTATTCAGCTTACTTATTTATGGGCTTTAACTTTGTTATGATGACTTACTTCCAAACTTCTGATAAAGTCAAAATGGCAACATGGATTACGATTTCACGAGAAATTATTTTCATGGTAATCTTCTTGCTTATTTTACCACCAATTATTGGCATTCCAGGTGTTTGGTTAGCAATTCCAATTTCAGAAATGATTGTAGCTATTTCGATTGTATTTTACATGAAGAAGAAACATATCTTATTTAAATAAAACAAAGACGGAGATCTAGTATCTTCGTCTTTTTAGGATGATTTGGCAAAAAAATAAGATTAAAAAGAGTATATTTCCATTTGTTTCCTTTTTCCTCAGTATGGCGATTTAAATGGTAAAATATTGTTCTACGTTTCCGTTTACGTAGGAATGCTTTAAAAAGGGAATGAATAGTTACTATTTTATGGACTCCTGAGTGTTTTAGGAATCCTGTTTTACTTTGCTGTTTTATAGTTGCATGTGGGAGCAATGGAAACTCTGTAGGGAAATGTATGAGGGATAATTTTACAGAAAATGCAAAATAAAATAATAGCGATTCAAGGAATTTTTTAATGTCTTTACTTTGCCATTGGTGTAAAAAGCTAATGGCGAAAGTAAAGAAAAACATTAAATATGGCAAATTAGTGAAGCGTGTAAAGATGCTTGAAATCAAGTCTAGTACTGATTTTAAGCCTTGTGTAAGACTGGATAATTATAACCGAAAAAACATTCGTTATGAAAAGAAGCTAAAACTATTAAATAAGGTATTTGTTTTCTAAAAATAAATGTATATAATTAAAAGAAAAGTTTTCTAAGTAATGGCGGTGACATCATGGATTTAATCGGTTTACGAATTAGAAATATCCGTAAAATAAAACAACTTACTTTAAAAGAGGCGGCTAAAGGAATCATTTCCGTCCCTTATTTAGCTAATATAGAAAATGGTGTGAAAGTGGCTTCTTTTGAAACGTTAATGCATATAGCGAAACGTCTGGAAATACCGGAAGAAGCTCTTTTAATAGGTAATGAAGATTTAAATAAAGAATTATTACAAGAACTCAAGCAGATATTTGATTTACTTGTTTTTTCAAATACAAAAGAAGCGGGAGATAGACTTGATCAAATAGCTGCGAATGTCGATTTACTGTGTGAATCTCCTGTTATAGAACTTAGTTTTTACTGGCTTCAAGCAGGTTTTTACTATAAAACATGGGAATTTTCTAAAGCTAGAGAAATAGAAAGAAAGTATTTGAATAGTAATGAAAAGCGTGTAGTGGAGTCATTCCCACCGGATTTGCTTAGTTATTATTACTATGGGCAAGCTGTGAAACATTCTCATGCTACTTGCGACTATCAATTGGCAGTGGAGTACTGGGAAAAAAGCATTGATTTAACTGATAAAGCTGCGTTTCAAGTGGTTTTTCAAGTGGGGCTTTGTATTAATTACATATGTCTAAATAACTATGAACCTGCTTTAAAACACATTGAATGTGCCTGGAACTTAATTAAGAGATTCCCGAGCAAAGACCAAGAAAGAATCACGGCCATTTTATATTTGTATGGTTATATAAACTTTCAAATTGGCTTTATGACTGAAGCAAAGCGGAAATTTGAAGAAGTGCTAGTATTTTTTAACATGTATCCAGAAGCTAAAACAATGTATTCTTTTCTTGTTCGCTTTAAGCTGGCAGAAATAGAAAGAGTCGAAGGTAATCATGAGTTATTCGATGAAAAGATAGTTTGTTTATACGAGGAATTAATGGCGCATGAGGCTTCCGAGATAGGTTTTAATAATAATGACTATCTTGTAATTACGGAACTGATGGTTATTTTTGCCGAACAAGGGTCCCTGATAGAAGCAAGTAACTTACTGGTCATTATTAACAAAGTAACTGAGCAAGTAATGGAAATCAATTTTTTTGTAACCTATACGGAAACATTACTGCTGTACCATCAAAACAAGCAATCTAGCTATGAAAAGAAAATGTTAGACTTGCTTAAAAAAATTGATGAATCCAATGATCCAGCATTAATTGAACGCGTAAAAAAACACGCAAGTAAGCACTTCGCTGACTCAACGAAATATAAAATGGCATATAATATTTTAGCTTAGTATAAAAAAGGAAGACCAGTTCAGTAATTAACGTGGTTTTCCTTTTTTCGTTGGAGTGTAATTTGTTCTATCAAAAAAGGTTTCGTAACTGTATGAACAATTACGAAACCTACTTGTAGTTCTCTATGCGGCCGAGAGGACTTGAACCTCCACGAGTTTTACCTCACTAGGCCCTCAACCTAGCGCGTCTGCCGATTCCGCCACGACCGCGTATGCGTAGCAAAACTAATTATAATATTGATTCTATTATTTTGTCAATAAATTCTGCACAGATAATTGGAAAAAAGTAAGCGTATTCTTGTATAATGGAGAATAGCGAATTTATTGGAGGGAGAGCTAATTATGGATGTGACCCAATTGAAAATGTTGCGTAATGCGAAAGTGGTTTCAGAAATAAAAAAGGGTTTTTCTATCGATAAGAAATATCAGGTGGATGAAACCTATCTTGTACGTGTTTTTCCAAAAGAGTTACTCCAAACACGAAAGCAAGAATTTGAAATAATCCAAGCGTTAGGTTCTCAAACTCCATTTGTTCCACGAGCATATGATTTTGGCTGTACCGGCGGAGAAGGCTATATGATTATTGGTTATGTGCGCGGTGAAGATGCGGAAAATGGCATGTTTAGATTATCACATTCCGAACAGTTTAAGGCTGGTTTTTCAGCAGGGGAAATTTTACGAGAAGTTCATAAAATACCGCTAGATATACCAAAAATGAACTGGTTGGATTTTCAAACGGCTAAATTTAAACGAAAAGTGGAGGAATTAAAAGAATTAGAAATAACAGCTTCTTTTTTAACAGAAACCGAACAGTTTGTTTATGAGAATATAGCTAGATTAAAAAATAGACCGGTTTGTTTACAACATGGAGATTTTCATCCAGCGAATATTATTTTAAAGAACAAAAAGTTTGCGGGGCTAATTGATTTTAATCGGCTAGAGTTCGGGGATCCTTTATTTGATTTAGCTAAAATCGGCTTTTTTACAACAGAGGTCAGTATACCTTTTGCACGAGGAAATATTTTAGGCTATATTGATAAAGAAGAAGTTACGGATTTTTGGAATCTTTATGCGCTTTACACGGCGATGCATATTACTTCGGCCGTTAATTGGGCGGCAAAAAATGAATCTCGTAATTTTAATAAGTTAATGAATTATGCAGCAAAGACGGCAGCTAGTCATGATAATTTTCAGAAGCTGATGCCAGACTGGATGAACGAGGAGGAATTCAAATGACTGAAAAGAAAATTGATTTTAAAAAAGAGGAAAAGAAATTCTATGCGCCTAAAAGAAAACCAGAGCGTATTTTTGTTCCGGAAATGAATTTTTTGATGGTGGATGGGAAAGGCGATCCGGACGGAGAGGAGTATCAAAAGGCAGTGCGGTCACTTTATGCGATTGCGTACACGATTAAAATGAGCAAGATGGGCGAGACGCGTCTGGATGGTTACTCGGATTTTGTTGTACCGCCGCTGGAAGGTTTTTGGTGGTCTGAAGGGAAATTTGATTTAAAGGACAGAGATGCGTGGCTTTGGACATCGATTCTTAGACAACCGGACTTTGTTACCGAAGAAGTGTTGGAGTGGGCGAAAGAGGTTGCAAGGAAGAAAAAGCCTGACGTTGATACGAGTCGCGTGAAATTGGTTCGTTTTGAGGAAGGGGAATGTGTGCAAATGATGCATGTGGGGCCATTCAGTGAGGAAGTGCATACTGTGGCGGAAATGCATCAATTTATGGAAACAGAAGGGCTTCGGAACGACACCGGAGCTATTCGGAAACATCATGAAATCTATTTGAGCGATCCGCGAAAAGCAAATCCGGAAAAAATGAAGACCATCCTTCGACTTCCAGTGAGTTGAATAATTGGAATGTTTTGCGTTATAGTATAGAAGAAATAGGACAAAGGCGACTGCCCGAAATGTAAATATTTCAGGGTAGTTTTTTTGTGAAGTGGGGTTTTTGAGGATGTATTTTTTATATGTGGGGATTTTTGGTGCGTTAGGCGGAATGTGCCGGTATGCGATGAATTTATGGCTTGGCGGCGGAGATTTTCCTTCTGCGACTTTAGCAGTTAATCTAATAGGTTGTTTTTTATTAGCTTTCATAATGCCTTTTTTGGCGGAAAAATCGCGTATTTCATTGGTGCTTTTAAACGGAATTGGGACTGGGTTTATTGGCGCATTCACGACTTTTTCGGCATTTAGTGTGGATACGATTGAATTGTTGCAACAAGGTGAAGTGGTGTTAGCTATTAGTTATATTTTGGTGAGCTTAATTGGTGGGCTTGTGATGGTGAAGTTTGGTAGAAGTTTTAGTAATAAGCTCTTGAGGCGAGGTGCGCATCATGTTGATTAATTTCTTGCTTGTCGGTTTTGGTGCAAGCCTTGGTGCGATGTTGCGTTATGGTATTTCTATATTTGTCAAAAGTAAATGGAAAACGGATTTTCCTTATGCGACTTTTTTTATAAATATCACAGGATCATTTTTGCTAGGATTTCTTGTTTCTACTGCGCTTGGGCCAATATTGCAGCTTTTTTTAGGCACGGGTTTTATGGGCGGATACACGACATTTTCGACTTTTAAAGTAGAGAGTATGGAATTAAAGTGGAAGACGAATTTTCAGGTGTTATTTTCATATGTTGGTTTGACTTATTTATGTGGTTTAATCGCAGCTTTTATCGGAATCATGCTTGGTGTATAAGAATTGTTTAAGAAAATAAGAAAACGATTGCCTGTATTTACGCAAGATGCTATGCTAGAAAGAACGAAAAGCTTCAGAGAGGACGAGAACAAGAGATGACAGGTTTTAAGAAGGTAATCTGGTCGGTTTTACTAGTCGTAATATTTTTGGCAGGCTGTAATCAGGAAGTAGTTCCTGCTTTAGTCCTTGATGGAACAGTGACAGATGCTAGTTTATTAGAAAATAATAAACAATTAACTGTAAATGGCACGTTAACATGGAGCGGCGAAAAAAATAATTATGCGAGCGAACTAATTGTAACGGTTAATAGCAATACTGCAGTAACAAATGCCACTACTGGTAAGACGATGAAACTTTCGGATATTAAAGATGGTGATACGATTAAAGCTACATTCCCACAAGGCACAAATGTAACTTCACCGGCACCAGGGAAAATTTCTGAAAATGCAACTTCATTAAAAGTAACGCCAAAATAAAAACGTTCCCTTTTTTAAGGGGCGTTTTTTTATTAACTAAGTGAAAAGTTAAGTTAATTGTGACTAACTAGTGAATAATCTATAAATCTCCTTGTTTTCTGTACTTAAATTGTGTTAGTTTAAATGTATTAACGATACAGGGGGAGAACTATGAAAAAAGGGATATTATTTTCAATTTTGTTAGCTTTAGCGTTAGTAGTCAGTGCTTGTGGTGGGAATTCAGCAGCGAAAACACCACAAGAAAAATTTGTTCAAACAATGAAAAATGCAACTAATGTACCGGATCAATCTACATATACAACTTCTTTTGCCGTAACCGATATAGATGTTGCGAGTGCTGATTCCAGCGCTCAAACGATGGGGATTTTAAAAGATATTAAGCTTTCAATGACAACTTCAACAGATAAAACAGCAAAAAAATCAGAAACTAAATTAAACTTAACTTCCACGAATAATTTACTCCCAGTTTCCATTAATTTGGACTTCTTATTAGACAGTAAAACAGGTAATGTCTTTATTCCACTTAAAACTATTGTTCAGCCAGATGCTTCATTACTAAGTTATTTAGACCAATCAACTGGTGGCATGTGGTCACAAATTAATACCGAATATCCAGATTTAAAAAACAAATATCTTAGCACGGAAGAATTAACCAGTTCATTAACAGGCAAATCAGAAGCTAAGACTGCTGCTAACACAAAAGAAATGGAAGCAGCCTCCAAAGATTTAAATAAAAAAACGACTAAATTAATTGATAGTTATTTCAGTGGTTTAGAAAAAGATCGTTTTAAAGAAGCGGATGATGGCACACTTACAATCACACTTACAAACGCCGACCTTGCTAATATGATGAATCAAGTAGCAAAAATGATGGACGATGAAAAAGTAAAAGCAGACTTTAAAGTTATTGTAGAAAGCCAAGGTTCAGAAGCGGTAACAGATTTTGATACGACTTATACAGAAATGCAAACAAGCATAAAAGACGCAGCTAAATCTTTAAAAGACAATAAAGACACGAGCATTCACATTAAAGTTTCTGTAAAACCTGGCAAAGACAATTCATTTGATGCAATCACTCTTAAAACCAAAATCGATGATAAATCCGATGCTAATGCAGAGCAATCAATTAGTTTTACTGTGAAAACAAAAGCGGAGAAATTTGTACCAATAGCAGATTTCCCAACCAAAGACCAACTTATATCGAGCGAAGAATTAAATAAAATTATTACTGAAGTTACCATGAAAATGTACGGTGGAATGGATTTAACTGGAACTGGTTATTAATTCATCCGAAAGACGCAGCGACTTAGGTTGTTGCGTTTTTTTGATTTTTATTTTGGCGCGGCTTTGTGGTATGATATGTAGAGAAAATGATGGACGGGTGAGGTAATGGAATTCGAATTAATAATGACAAATGAAAGAGAGACAAGGCTTCTCGCAAAACAACTCGGTGAACAATTAGCAGCCGGAGATGTGATTTTACTTGAAGGCGATCTCGGCGCGGGGAAAACTACTTTTACAAAAGGTCTTGGGGAAGGCCTTTTAATTCCGCAAATGATTAAAAGCCCGACATTTACGATTATCCGCGAATATAAAAAAGGGCGCTTGCCACTTTATCATATGGATGTATACCGCTTGGAGGATGCTTCAACTGATGAGCTCGGTTTGGAAGAATATTTTTACGGAGCGGGTGTGAGTGTGGTTGAATGGGCGCAGTTTGTTCGGGAGGATTTACCGGAAGAATACTTGGAAATTAAGCTTTTTCATATAGATGAGAATACGCGTAAGATGATAGTGAAGCCAGTTGGAGAAAGATATGAGCAACTGGCGATGGAGGTTTTTGGGAAATGATACTTGGAATGGATACGTCTTCAGATACGATGACGATAGCACTTTTTAATGAAGGTGTTGTTCTTGGTGAATATACGACGAATTTGAAAAAAAATCATAGTGTGCGATTACTTCCGGCAATTGCTGCTTTAATGGAAGAATGTGCCGTAAAACCAACTGATATAGAAAAAATTGCTGTTGCTAAAGGTCCGGGTTCTTATACAGGACTTCGGATTGGTGTAACCGTTGCGAAAACAATGGCGTGGGATGCTGGAATTCCAATTGTCGGGATTTCTTCCTTAGCACTTTTAGCAGAAAATGGTTTATACTTCCCTGGAAAAGTCGTTGCTTTGATGGATGCTCGTCGTATGAATGTGTATGCGGGTGTTTATCGTGCAAGTGACGGTGTAATGAAAAACATTGTAGCGGATAGCCACATTGCGCTTACTGATTTACTTGAACAATTAACGGCGGAGAAGGAAGCGATTTTATTTGTTGGCACGTTAACGGAACAAATTCGTCTTACTGTGACGGAAGTTTTAGGGGAACGTGCTGTATTTAGTCAAGCTGATTATACTTATGCACGGGCTAGCTCACTTGTAAAACTGGCGGAAAACATGGACGGTGAACCAGCAGACAATTTTGTCCCAGATTATTTAAAACTGGCAGAAGCGGAAAGCAAATGGTTGGAATCGAGGGGTTCTGAGTGAGTTTGGACACGGCCTTAGTATTTCGAGAGGCAACTGTTGCGGATTTAAAAAGTATTATGAATGTAGAAAATGCTGCATTTACAGTACCTTGGACAGAAGCCGCTTTTCGAAATGAATTTATTATTAATCAATATGCCTACTATTTACTTGCGACTTATAAGGATCAAGTTGTCGGGTACGCGGGTGTATGGCTGGTGCTAGATGAAGGGCACATTACGAATATTGCGATTCATCCCGATTTTCAAGGTAATCACTACGGCGAGGCACTTTTACGGGAAATGATTCGTGTTGCAAAAGAGCGCGGTGTTGTTCGGATGACTTTAGAAGTTCGCGTTTCAAACGATGTAGCACAAGGGCTTTACAAGAAATTAGGATTTCAAGACGGCGCCATTCGGAAAAACTATTATCCGGATACGAAAGAAGATGCGCTAGTGATGTGGGTGGACTTATGAAAAAAAATACATTAATTCTTGGGATAGAATCGAGCTGTGATGAAACAGCTGCTTCTGTTGTGAAAAATGGTTGTGAAATAGTATCTAGCGTTGTGGCTTCGCAAATAGAAAGTCATAAGCGATTTGGTGGCGTGGTTCCAGAAATTGCATCTCGTCATCATGTGGAGCAAATTACGCTCGTGATTGAAGAAGCTTTAAAACAAGCGAATGTAACGATGGACGATTTAGACGGGGTAGCGGTAACTGAAGGTCCTGGTTTAGTCGGTGCACTTCTAATTGGCGTCAATGCTGCAAAAACACTTGCTTTTATGCATAATTTGCCTTTAGTTGGTGTGCATCATATTGCTGGACATATTTATGCGAATCGCTTTGAAACAGAATTTCAATTTCCGCTTTTATCGTTAGTTGTCAGTGGTGGGCATACAGAACTTGTTTTAATGAAAGCAGATAATGAATTTGAAATTATCGGGGAAACAAGAGATGATGCGGCCGGCGAAGCATACGATAAAGTGGCGCGTACACTTGGTTTAGCTTATCCAGGTGGTGTTCAAATTGATAAACTTGCAAAAGATGGTGAAGACACGTTCCATTTTCCGCGGGCGATGATGGATGATGGTTCGTTTGACTTTAGTTTTAGCGGATTGAAGTCTTCTTTTATTAATACGGTGCATAATTTAAGACAGCGCGGGGAAGAACCAAATCCTAATGATATGGCAGCTAGTTTTCAAGCTAGTGTAGTCGATGTTTTAGTAAGTAAGACGATTCGCGCAGCTAAACAACATGGCGTGAAACAATTGCTTCTTGCTGGTGGAGTAGCGGCAAATCAAGGTTTGAGAGAGCGACTTATTCAAGAAGTAAAATTAGAACTTCCGGATACCGAGCTGATTATTCCGCCGTTATCGTTATGTGGTGATAATGCGGCTATGATTGCCGCTGCAGGGACAGTGAGTTTCTTACAAGGAAAACGAAGCAATTATGATATGAATGCAAATCCAGGTTTATTGCTGGAAGACATTTAAAAAAGCATGCGGAGTTAAATTCCGCATGCCCGGGACTGCAATCAAAGTAATTTCTCACTTTGATTGCAGTCTTTTTTTACATTGTTTTAGTTAAAAATTGTCGGACTTTTTCTTCGTAAGTTTCTGGCTCAACAGTGAATGCTTGACCATGTTCAGCGCCTTTTACAACCCATTTTTCCTTGTAGCTTTTGGTGGCGTCATATAGTTCTTCTACCATAGAAGTAGGGACAAATGCATCTGAATCACCGTGAATATAGAAAATAGGTAAATCAGTTTCAGCTACGGCATTAATCGCACTTGCTTCACTGAAAAAGAAACCTTCTTTTACTTTATTGATAAGACTAGCCATTGGAATGATTGGGAATTTCGGTAAATGAAACATTGCTTTTAATTGATAAGCTAGTTCGGCGTCCATGGAAGTATAGCCACAATCCGCGATAATACTTTTTACTTGTTTCGGCAGCTTTTCGGCACTTGTCATGAGGACGGTGGAACTCCCCATGGAAACACCATGAAGGACAATTTCTGTATCATCGCCATTTTTATCGAGTACTTGGTTTGTCCACTGAACATAATCTTTACGTTCTGGCCAACCAAAGCCTATATTTTTTCCTTCACTTTCGCCGTGTGCTCTTGCGTCAGGCATTAATACATTGTAGCCGAATTTTTGATTATACATCCTTGCTAGACCAGCCATTTCGACTTTGCCGCTTTTCCCTCGATAACCATGTGCCAAAATAATGGTTGTATTGGAAGGTGAGGGTGCTTCTAAATAATTAGCGACTAGTTTCAAGCCATCTGCTGAGGTTTCTGTCCATTTTGTTAGACGTTGTTGCTCCATCCAAGCGATATTTTCTTGGCGATTTTTCTTCGCAAGTTTGGCTGTTTTTGTAGTTTGATCGGCAGTCGGTTTATCATTCATACTTGAATTATCACGAGATAGCGCATAGCTATATAAGTAAAAACTTGCGCAAATACTAATAATTACAAGTAACCCAACGATAATTGAACCAGAAATAATTAAAATCTTTTTCATTGTTAGCTCCTTTTTTTATGTAGATTACATAGATTCTAGTTCTTCGCTTACTTTTTCCCATTCCTCCATCAATTTTTCACCACGTGCTTTTACCACATCAAGTTCCTGCGTAATTTCAAAAGCTTTCTCATGGTCTTGAAAAATTTCCGGTTTGGTTAATTGAAGTTCTAGTTCGGCGATTTTTTTATCTGTTTCTTCCATAGACTTTTCTACTTCTTCTAGTTTGCGTTTTCTTTGACGAAGTAGTTTTTGTTGTTCTTTTTCTTCTTGATAATTTAGTTTTCTAACCGAGGCAGTTGCTTCGACAGGTTCCCCTTTTTTACGACGATCTTCTGCATCAAGGCGCGCTAGTTCTTTTGCTTCGGCGATTTTTTCCTGATAATAATCATAATCGCCAAGAAAAACGGTCGCTTTTTCTGGGGCTAGTTCTACTACTTTTGAAGCGATGCGATTAATAAAGTAACGGTCATGAGAAACAAATAGAATCGTTCCTTCAAAATCAATCAAAGCAGCTTCTAAAACTTCTTTACTTTCAATGTCTAAATGGTTGGTAGGTTCATCAAGAATTAGCACATTGGCTTCAAGTAAAGTAAGTTTGGCAAGAGCGAGTCTAGCTTTTTCACCACCACTAAGGGATTGAACGTTTTTTAGGACGTCATCATCTGAAAATAAGAAATTACCCAGTGTTGTTCGAACGTTCACTTCATTTAATTCTGGATAATCATCCCAAAGTTCCATCAAAACAGTTTTGTTGGATGTTAGTTTAGCTTGTTCTTGGTCATAGTAACCGATTTTGACACCTGCTCCAAAATGAAATTCACCGCTAAGAGCTGGAATATCACGAATAAGTGTTTTAAGAAGGGTAGATTTACCGATTCCGTTTGGACCAACGAGCGCTAGACTATCTTGACGTTTCATTTCGAATGTTAGATTGGAAGCGATGCGCTTGTCTTTGGCGTAACCAATACTTAATTCATCTACCATTAAAACATCCTTACCAGTTTGCTTTTCAAATTGGAAGCCAAAATGAGCAGATTTTTCGTCGCCTTGAGGTCGGGCGAGTACATCCATTTTTTCTAATTGTTTTCTTCTGCTCTGAGCTCGCTTAGTTGTAGAAGCTCGAACGATATTTCTAGCGACAAAATCTTCTAGCTTGGAAATTTGTTTTTGTTGTTTATCGAATTCTTTCCACATTTGTTCAAGTTTAGCTTGTTTTTGACTAACAAATGAACTGTAATTTCCTTTGTAGTGATCAATTCTTGTGCGGCTAATTTCGTATACTTGGTTAACGACTTTATCTAGGAAATAGCGGTCATGAGAAACGATAAGTAAAGAACCATGATAGTTTTGCAAATAGGTTTCTAACCATGCTAGTGTTTCAATGTCTAAATGGTTTGTCGGTTCATCGAGAACAAGAATATCCTGTTTCGCGAGTAATAACTTAGCCAGTGCAAGCCTTGTTTTTTGCCCACCGCTGAGTGAGGCGATTTCTACTTCATAATCTTCTGGATAAAAGCGTAAACCGTTTAAAACGGAACGGATTTCTGCTTCATACGTATACCCACCAACTTCTTTAAAAGTATGTTGCAAGGTATCGTAATCGGTCATCAATGCTTGATATTTTTCCGGATTATTATAAAGCTCAGGTTCCCCAAGACGAAGCTCCATTTTGCGTAAATCTGCTTCCATTTTTCTAAGTGAATCAAAAACACTTAACATTTCATCCCAAATTGTTTTCGTGGATTCAAGGCCAGTATTTTGAGCCAAATAGCCAATTTCGACACTTTTAGGTTTAGAAATTGTTCCGCCGTCATAACTCATTTTTCCAGCGATAATTTTAAGTAAAGTAGATTTACCAGCGCCATTTCGGCCAACTAAGGCAATTCGGTCGCCTGTTTTTACTTCTAATTTAATATTATCTAAAATAACTTCTGCACCGAAGAATTTAGAAATTTGCTGAACTTGTAATAATATCATAATCTCTCTCCTCGAACGTTCTCCTTACTAGTTTATCTTAAAAGCCAAGTAATCGCAATGAGAGAAGAAGGGCTTCACGTATAAGGTAGATTGTGAAAACACTCGCATTATTTGTGATTTTAGCGTAGAATGGAAAAGAAGGAAAACACTAGATATTTTGCGGGACAAACTATTGCTTGAAAATCATGAGCAAAAAGTTTGTGCATTCCTTGTGAAATGTTTATAGTATATAAGCAAGCATGTGAAAGGAAGTACAGTTCACAAAAGCTTCAACTTCAGAAAAAATTTAAAAGAAGAAGGGACAGAAGGCATGATGGAGGAAACAACAAAAATTCCACAAGCGACAGCAAAACGCTTACCATTATATCATCGTTACTTGAAATACCTAGATGAATCAGGCAAGGAACGAGTATCATCTGCGGAATTAAGTGAAGCGGTGAAAGTTGATTCAGCGACTATTCGACGTGATTTTTCGTACTTTGGCGCATTAGGTAAGAAAGGATACGGGTATAACGTTTCTTACATACTCGACTTTTTCAGTAAAACACTTAGTCAGGACAAACAGACAAATGTTGCACTAATCGGTGTAGGTAACCTAGGTACAGCATTATTACATTATAATTTCATGAAAAACAATAATATCAAAATCGTTGCGGCATTTGATGTAGACCCAGCGAAAGTTGGTAGTGTTCAACAAGACATTCCAATTTATCACTTAAATGATATGGAAGAAATTGTTCGTGAAAATGGTGTGGAAGTAGTTATTCTGACAGTTCCAGCTGATGAAGCACAAGTAACTGTAGATCGTTTAATTGAAGCAGATGTTAAAGGTATTCTAAACTTTACGCCAGCTCGTATTAGCGTTCCAAAACAAGTTCGTGTGCACCATATCGATCTTACAACGGAATTACAAACGTTAATCTATTTCCTGGAAAACTATCCAGCGAAAACAGAATAAAAAAACCTGTAGAAGGTAAGCAACACTTACTTTCTACAGGTTTTTTTTACGTCTTTTAAGCCCAGTGATAATAAGGCCAATACCAATACCAAAATCAATTAACATCATGAGTATAAGTATATAGGCAACAAGATCATAACCATATTCAGCCACTCGAACAATAACAAAATAGACAAATACAAGACCAAGCGCAAAATAAAGAAAACTTTGCTTTATTAATGAATTTTTCATATTATCCTCCAATGATTCCAAGACTCACGAGCAAAACAATGGTATTCATTAAAATATGTGCGCCCATCGAAACAGCAATTCGTTTCGTTTTCGTATAAAGAAAACAAAGAATTAGACCGATGACAAAATAAGTAAGTAAAAAGGAAATATCCCCGTGAAGTAGCCCAAAGAATAGCGAACTAATAACTGCAGCCACATGAATGTTCATCACATTACTCAGCCCACCAAAAACCACTTTTCTAAAAACAAGCTCTTCTAAAATTGGCCCGAGAACTGAAATGAAAATCAAGAAAATAGGCGCAGATCTAGTTAAATCAACAAGTAATTCTGTGTTTGCCGATTCACCAATATTCCCAGAAATTAGCGTTAGAATAATGCTACAAATAAATTGTGCTACGTATAACCCAATCACTCCACCAATAATCCACACAATACTCAGAAATGGTGCAGTTTTTTCACCGAGTTCGATTTTATTTTCTTTTGGTTTTCTATAAAGCATTGGAATAATAATGGCCAGTGATAATAAATTAGAAAAAATCGACCATGTAATTACCCCATAAGTTTGAGCATCCGCTGTAGACATCGAAGTCATACTAAGTAAAATATGTTGAACAACGGGAATCCCAATAGATGCAGAAAATAGTAATAATAAATAAACTAATACAATAGTAATATAACGTTTAGGCAAAAAATACGCATCCCTTCTAAAAACAAGCTCCAGCTAAATGCTTAAAAATAGCGGAAATAGCTCTTCTTATTGTACTAGTTATCACGCTTTACCGCAAATAAGAATTCTTTAATTTTTAAACGTTTTTGCTTGCAATTTTTATTTAGTTTGGTATCATAATAACTGTATTAGCACTCTAATGTGTCGAGTGCTAAAATGAAAAATGTAATTATATCAGAGGAGGTCATTTACATTGTTAAAACCATTAGGAGATCGTGTTGTAATTGAAGTACTTGAAGCAGAGGAAAAAACAGCGAGTGGGATTGTATTACCAGACTCTGCCAAAGAAAAACCGCAATCAGGGAAAATTGTTGCAGTCGGTTCAGGTCGTGTGCTAGATAACGGCACAAAAGAACCACTTGAAGTTGCAGAAGGTGACACGGTTATCTTCGCAAAATACTCTGGAACAGAAGTGACGTATGAAGGAACTGACTATCTGATTTTACGTGAAAGTGATATTTTAGCAATTACTAAATAATAAAAAAAAGAAATAATCGGAGGGAAATATAAAATGGCAAAAGATATTAAATTTAGTGAAGATGCTCGTCGTGCCATGTTACGTGGTGTCGACCAACTAGCAAACGCAGTAAAAGTAACGCTTGGCCCAAAAGGTCGTAATGTTGTTTTAGAAAAAAAATTCGGTTCTCCGTTAATTACAAATGATGGTGTAACGATTGCAAAAGAAATCGAATTAGAAGACCCATTTGAAAACATGGGTGCAAAACTTGTATCTGAAGTTGCTTCTAAAACCAATGATGTTGCTGGGGACGGAACTACAACTGCTACCGTTTTAGCGCAAGCAATGATTCAAGAAGGCTTGAAAAACGTAACAGCTGGAGCAAATCCAGTAGGCGTACGTCGTGGTATCGAAAAAGCCGTAGCAACTGCTATTGAAGAATTAAAAGCTATCTCTAAACCAATTGAAAGCAAAGAGTCTATCGCTCAAGTTGCTGCTATTTCTTCTGGTGATGAAGAAGTTGGTAAATTAATCGCAGAAGCAATGGAACGTGTTGGTAACGATGGCGTTATTACTATTGAAGAATCCAAAGGCTTTGCAACAGAATTAGACGTAGTAGAAGGTATGCAATTTGACCGTGGCTACACTAGCCCTTACATGGTAACTGATTCTGACAAAATGGAAGCAGTCCTTGAAAAACCATACATTTTAATTACAGATAAAAAAATCAACAACATCCAAGAAATCTTACCAGTTTTAGAACAAGTTGTTCAACAAGGTCGTCCAATGCTAATTATCGCGGAAGATGTTGAAGGGGAAGCTCAAGCAACTCTAGTACTAAACAAACTTCGCGGAACATTTAACGTAGTAGCAGTGAAAGCTCCTGGTTTCGGTGACCGCCGTAAAGCAATGCTAGAAGATATTGCTGTTTTAACTGGTGGACAAGTAATCACAGAAGACCTAGGTTTAGAACTGAAAACAGCAACAGTTGATCAACTTGGAACAGCTAACAAAGTAGTTGTAACAAAAGATGATACAACAATCGTAGAAGGAGCAGGTGATTCCACACAAATCAGCGCTCGCGTAAACCAAATCCGTGCGCAAATGGAAGAAACTACTTCTGAATTTGATAGAGAAAAATTACAAGAACGTTTAGCAAAACTTGCAGGTGGAGTAGCTGTTGTCAAAGTCGGCGCTGCAACTGAAACAGAGCTAAAAGAACGTAAATTACGTATTGAAGATGCACTTAACTCTACTCGTGCAGCAGTAGAAGAAGGTATCGTAGCTGGTGGTGGTACTGCTCTTGTAAGTATTTACAATAAAGTAGCAGCACTTGAAGCAGAAGGTGACGTAGAAACAGGTATCAACATCGTGCTTCGTTCTCTAGAAGAACCAGTTCGTCAAATCGCGCATAACGCTGGACTTGAAGGTTCCGTTATCGTTGAACGCTTGAAACACGAAGCGGTTGGCGTTGGTTTCAACGCAGCTAATGGCGAATGGGTAAACATGATTGACGCTGGTATTGTTGATCCAACAAAAGTTACTCGTTCCGCATTACAAAACGCTTCATCTGTTGCTGCTCTTCTATTAACTACAGAAGCTGTTGTAGCAGATCAACCAGATGAAAACGGCCCAGCAGCAGGCCCAGATATGGGAATGGGCGGCATGGGCGGTATGATGTAATTCATATCAACCGAACAATAAAAAAATCTCTGAAATTTTTCAGGGATTTTTTTTGAATTAAATTGAAGTTAGCTGCCTTATTTTTATAACAACAAACCAAAACTTGTCACGGGATATACAATTTTGGGACCTAAAAAGTAATCAGTTCTCTCCTAACCATTGTTATAATAAAAGAAAAGGAGATGCACTTGCTATGAGAGAAAATTCCATTATTGGTCGAATTATTGCATTTTGTGCGATTTGCTTTGCATTTTTTAATCCGAAAACGGTGACTTATTGGCTTGGAGTACGCGCGGAATCTGGGCCGGCTTGGTATCTTACAACAGTTGTCGCATGCGGAATTGCGGTTTTCGTACTGATCGATTTAATCAAAAAAATAATACGAAGAAAAGCAGCAGAATGATAATTTTCGTGGTATACTACTAGAAAAACGACTAGGAGAACGCCATGAACTGGACACGTATAAGTAGTATTTTAATAGTTGGTTTTACAGCATTTGGAGCAATTTATGGGGGATTATCGATGGTTTTTAAGCCTAGTGGTAGTCTTTTATCACTTTCGACCGGATTGCTTGATGGTTCACCGTTTGTCGATTATTTAATCCCAGGCATATTTTTATTCATATTTGTTGGGTTATTCCATTTAGCAGCACTAATTTATTTACTAAAAAAATTACCACGAACAAAAGAAGTCATGTTTGCAGCAGCGGCCGTACTCGCAGTCTGGATGGTAGTTCAAATACTCATTATCGGTTATGTATTTATTTTACAAATTATCTTCTTAGTAGTCGCTGTGGTGGAAATGTTCTTAGCGGTACAATTAAAGAAACAACAACAATAAAAAAACAGGAACCTTTAGTCAGAAATAATGACTTAGGTTCCTGTTTTTTTATGTGCTTATTTTTGTTGTTCTTTTAATAAATCGCGAATTTCTTTTAAGTATTCTTCTGTTGGAGGTACTGGTGTCTCTTCGGTTGGTTGTTCTTTTTTCTTGATAAAACTAGTAAGTACTTTGACAAAAATAAAAATGGCAAAAGCGATGATGACAAAGTCCACGATGGATTGAATAAATGCACCGTATTGAATGACTGATTTTCCAACTTTGAAGCTTAAATCTGAGAAATCAAGACCACCGAGGAGTACACCAACGAATGGCATGATGATGTTATTCACTAAAGATGAAACGATTTTTCCAAAAGCAGCCCCAATAACAACGGCCACCGCAAGATCTAGTACATTCCCTTTTAACGCGAAATCTCTAAATTCAACTAACATTTTTTTCATAAAATTCACCTCCCACATCTCAGTATAAAACATCTAACTGCGATGTGAAAGCAACTGAACTTATTTTAGTAATAAACTGCCGATGTATAGTGTCGGGGCCATTAAAGCATAACCAATAATAATAAAAGTAAGTGTTCGAAGCCAGAAAGAGCCCAGAATATTTGGTTTCCATTTAGCTAAGAGTGCTTGAAGCCACATCGTGATGAGTGTAACAAAAGCAAACATAAAAAATAATTCAATATAACGAAGCATAGAAAAATCCCCCTTTTCCTTTTCTTTCACTATGCCATAATCGCTCTATCTTTTGCAATAGCGAGTGAGCCAATTATTTCCATTCAATTCTTGCACGTGATAAGTTAAAAAGAGTAAAACCGTTCGTTCGAAAAAGGAGCAGCAAATGAAATTATTTAAAAGGATCAGTTTTATTTTAATCGTATTATACATATTAATTGTGCCAGTTCAGCATGTTTCAGCGCATGCTTATTTGGAAAATTCAAACCCAGCCGATCAATCGCATATTAAAACAGCGCCAGAAAAAGTAACGCTCGTTTTTAATGAAGAAATTGAAGCGGATTTTCCTCTAATAGAAGTAAAAGATTCAAGTGGAAAGCGGGTTGAGACAGGGAAGACAGCTGTTTCTAAAAAGAATAATCATATGGTTGAAGCGTCTCTACCGGCTGATTTAAAAGCAGATGTCTATTCTGTTTCATGGCGTGTTGTGTCAGCGGATGGACATGCGGTTACGGGGATAATTTCTTTTAAGTTAGGCGATACGAAAGCGACGTTCCAAGAATCGGAAGTTCCCTCAAGTGGAGTGGACTTGCAAATTAGTTCGATTCAAAAAGCCATTTTATACATAGGATTTTCGTTGTTTATCGGTGTGCTTGTTTTTGGGTTAGGACTTTATCCACGAAAAGAACAGATATCAGAAAAAATTTCTGGACGTTTGAAAAAAGTAACTTGGATAGCGCTAGCACTTCTAGGTGTGGCTCTCTTCATGCAACTTTTCGTACAGACAAGTATCACAACGGGCGTTTCCATCAGTGAAAGTTTTGGGCCGAGTAAGTTAGCTGCTTTCTTGACTACGAAAACAGGGTATATTTGGATCAGTGAATTTATCGTATGGCTGCTACTTGCCATTTTTACCATCATGATGTTCTTTAAAAATAAACAATGGAGCTGGTTCGCGCTTCTGACAGAGAGTGCATTAATTGGTTATTTGATTTTTGCGAAGGCTCAGAATGGACATGCTGCAGCGAGTGCCGATAAAATAGTAAGTATCACAGCAGATATGCTTCATATGATTGCAGCAAGTGTTTGGGTTGGCGGCATTTTAGTACTATTATTCGTATTACCGAAAACCGGAAAAGCACGTGAAGTTTGGAGCAGATTTGCCATTATAGCAATCATCGCGGTAGCTTCAATACTAGTTAGTGGGTTACTTATGGCAGTGATGAACATTGGTCAAATGTCTAATTTATTTACAACCAACTACGGCAAAATTCTTCTTTTCAAAATCGGTCTATTTTTACTAATGGCATTATTAGGCCTAGGACACTACATCTATCTCAAACTCAAAAACAAGAAGTTGCCATTTAAAACGATTTTAATTGAGCTTATCATTGGGACGATCATTCTTATCGTCGCAAGTGTTTTAACAAACGTACAAACCCCGCCACCACCTGCCCCAAAAGCATTTGATGAAACAATTGCAGCAGAAGGCGAAAATGCAAAAATCAATTTACGAGTAGAGCCAGCGACAGTCGGACAAAACCAATTTATTATCACTTTTACTTCCGCAGATGGAGCAACCAAAACAGATTTCGAACAAGTGACTATCACAACAAAATCTACTAAAACCGATGAAAAAGCCACTTTCCAAGCAAAACTTGCAAATGAGAACCAATATTTTGCAGAAGGACTTTATATTAACCAAACTGGAAAATGGGAAATTACGGTCCATGGCCTAACGAAAGATTTTACCGATATTAATCAGACATTTACAACCAATATTACACAGTAAAGGGGAAAAACAATGAAAAAAATTATTAGTTCGCTCGTCGTTTTATTAGCAGTTTTTATTATTCCATTTGAGGCAAATGCGCATGTGTCAGTTTTACCAAGTGAGTCCACTGTTGACTCTTGGGAAACTTATACAATGAAAGTACCTTCCGAAAAAGACGCTGCATCAAAGAAAATCGTTTTAAAAGTAGCGAAAGGTGTTTCATTCGAATCATATGAACCCGTTCCCGGCTGGACGACTACAGTAGATAAGAAAAACAGTACAGTGACATGGCAAACGGAAGGCAACGGGATTGAAAAGGGTCAATTCCAACGTTTTAGTTTTATCGCCAAAAATCCAAGTGAAGAAGGAGAAGTTGCTTGGAATGCCTACCAATATTATGAAGATGGCTCTATTGTCGAGTGGGTTGGCGCAGAAGATTCCGAAACCCCTCATGCAACAACGAAAATTTTGAAAGACTCATCCAAACAAACAACTGGCTCACACGGAGAAATGGTTGCAGGAGCCGAGAATACTGCTGGGGATACAAGCGAGTCTAATGACAATACCATTTTGCTATGGACGGCGCTTGCCATTGGTGTGCTCGCATTAATTACAAGCATTCTTGCTATCTTAAGCCGAAAAAAATAACATCAAAGGAGTAAACAGATGAAACCGAAAATCATCCATTTAGCAGTTGGAAAACCAAAAAATTTAACCCTTCCAAGTAATAAACGAATGATGACTGGAATTGAAAAAAAGCTCGTTAAAAAAGCCCAATTAACTATGAATGGCTTTGAAAACGATGCACCTCATAATTTGAAATATCACGGTGGTGTGGATCGAACTGTATGCATTTATCCATATGAGCATTACGCAAAATGGGCTGAAATGTTTGGGGAAGAATTACAAGTAACCGCGTTTGGTGAGAATCTCATTGTCACTAATATGTTAGAAAGTACGGTCCAAATCGGTGATAAATTTCAAATTGGCGAAACCGTAATACAAGTAACAGAAGCACGAAATCCGTGTAGCACGATTGAGAAATTTAATGGAATACCAAATCTCTATAAAGCAATTCGCGAAACGGGTTTAACAGGTTATCTGTGCCGAACAATTACCCCAGGGGAAATTAGTGAATCAGCTGAAATGAAACAAATTCATCAAGAGTCGCACGGAGTAACAGTTGCCTTTTGTCATGAAAAAGTATTGCATAAAAAAGGCACACAAGAAGACTTTGAGCGGATTTTAGCTGTTCAGGCTTTATCCGAACGTTACCGGAATCAAGTCGAAAAGCTAATAAAAAAGTGATAGCGTCATTCGCTATCACTTTTTTTGGTTTCGTTTATTAATTCATTTTTTCTCAGTGTTAAAAATTGCTCAACTACTGCAATTTCTTCTTCCGTTAAATCTGGTGTATCGGCAATTAATTGGGTGATCTTACTTGCGCGTTGTGTGCTAGAAGTAGACGTTTTTTTAGCGCGGAAAAAGTTGGTTAAAGTACTAGTTATCATCCCAATAAACGCTATCCCAAATAGCATCATTATCGATGCCAAAATTCGCCCGATTGGTGTGACTGGAACAATATCGCCATAGCCCACAGTGGTCGCCGTAACGATTGCCCACCAAAGTGCATCAGGATAGTTGTTTATTTCAGGTTCAATAAAAACCATTGGAACAGGAATAATAATCACGAGTAACACAAAAATCATTAAAAATCGACTTAATCCATTGGAACGGAAAAAGCTATAAATCGGCATAATATAACGTCTTCCCATCGCAGTAATACTTAGAAGATGGACAAAACTTACAATCCGCGCCGCTCTGAACCCACCGTAAAAAGGAATAATTGCAATCAGCTGGAAAGGATGCGTTTTTACATAATGCCACTTATCATCTGCTCGGTGAAACCTAACAAAATAATCTAATGTAAATATCACCCAAATAATCCAATTTAAAATAAAAGTAAAGTTGTTTCTGTACGGCAATAGGGCAAGGGAAAGTAGTATGAGACCAAGCATAAAAATCTCATAAATCATTTTTCTCTTTGTTTTATCCAAGTTATTCACCTCGTTTGACTTATACTCTCACTTATTTTAGCATAAAAACGGCTGAAAACTGTAGATAAAACAAAAACAGCTGATGATTTTTGGTCATCAGCTGTTTTCTTTATTTAATTCGTAGCCGATTACTTTTACTTCTTGATGCGAGTAAGCATAGGTAGCAAAGTAAGGCGAAGAGCATTGTAATAATTAAGCTATGTGCCAGTGCGATATACAAGTTCACTCCTGTATAAACAGAAAGCGCACCAGTAACCGCTTGAAGAGCGATAAACACAAGCGACAATACCATACTAAAAGTTAACACGCGGTATCTTCTATAATCGCGGAACACAAGCCAAGTTACATAAAGCAACCAAACAATTAAAATAAATGCGGCTAATCTGTGGAAATACTGAACATAATCTTGTACTGAAGTAGGCATAATAAAGTGCCCATTTTCAAACGGCCAAACCGGAACAGCCATACTTGCTTTTTCGTGGCGTACAAGTGCACCAGTATAAACGGCTAAATACGTGTAAATCGTTAGCGCGTATATATTAATGCGTAATTTTGTCCCCATGACAAGATTTCTAGCATCAAATTTCCTGTCCACCTCAAAAATCATTAAGGCAAGTAACACGATCGACGCATAACAAATGATGGAAATACCAAAGTGGAGCGCCATGATGTACGGATTTTGTCCCCATACAACTGCTGCCATTCCCATTAACGCTTGAATAATTAAAAATAACACAGCGATAATTGCAAGCGGTTTTGTTTCACGACGATTTTTCATATAAATCCAAGCACAAATCGCTAATACAATAACAAAAATCGAACTGATTCCCGTTGTCATTCGGTGCATGAATTCAATGAGTTTTTCAGGGGTAACATCTGTTAAACGAACTAATTGTCCATTACAAAGTGGCCAGCTATTACCACAACCATCTGCTGAACCAGTTTTCGTCACCAGCGCCCCGCCAAACACAACGACTGTCATACAAATAATCGTTAGTACGGACCAAACTTTTAAGAATTTTTTCATTATCTACCAATCTCTCCTTTAGATGCGTGTGAGATTTTACTAAAATTTGTTTATATGTATAAGTTCATGAGTACACATCAAACTAATTGTAGCGTGTTTATTTAAAGAAGTAAAGCGTACAAGACTAAAGCCGATTTATTGACAAAAGGTGCGTATTTTTCACATAATAAGGGTATAGGATATGTATCAGTTCGCAATCACTGGTTTATATCAGCAAGTGTTAGGGGGAGAAAAATTGAATCAGATAGAAAAGACTGGGGAGTTAACTTCGAGTAGATTTACTGTCCGTGATTTTACCGAGCTTGTGAAAATCGGAATCGTTAATTCGAATACGATTACTGCTTTTACAGGTATGTGGCTAGCCTTTCAGTTAAATGGAATTTCTTTTATTCAAAATGTAGATGTAATATTTTTCACTATCGTCGGTTCGGCACTTATTGTCGCTGCTTCGGGCGCTTTTAACAATGTCATTGACCGTGATATTGACGGAATTATGGAAAGAACGAAAAACAGACCAACGATGACCGGGAAAATTTCTGGTAAACGTGCACTAATGGTTGCACTTGTGCTAGGTGTCGTCGGAACAATTATGTTATTTATGACGACTTGGCAAGCAGGGGTTCTTGGTGTTATTGGGGTCTTTTTGTATGTAGTCGTTTATTCACTTTATGCGAAAAGAAAATTAGTTAGTAATACCGTAATTGGTAGTTTTTCAGGAGCTGTACCGCCGTTAATTGGTTGGTTTGCAGTTGAACCATCATTTAGTATTGTGCCAATTATGCTATTTCTTGTGATGTTTTGCTGGCAACCACCGCATTTTTATGCGATTGCTATTAAACGGAAAGAAGAATATGCTGCGGCTGGAATCCCAATGTTACCTGTTGTAAAAGGGATTGAACGCACGAAAAAAAGTATGTTTTTCTGGGTGATTTTATTAACCGTATTGCCATTCTTTATGTTTGATTTAGGGCTTGTATATGTTATTTTAGCAACCTTACTTAATATCGGTTGGCTCGCACTAAGCATTTACGGATTTAAAATGGACGACAGCATCAAATGGGCAAAATGGATGTTTGTTTACTCGCTAAACTACATGACAATTTTATTTGTTGCGATGGTCGTTATTTCGATTTTCTTATAAAAATAACTGCAATTACGGAGAACCGCATTTTGTCGCGGATTTTCGTAATTGTTTTTTTATGGTTTTTAAAGCTTTTCAAATGATACTAGAATTGGTAAAATGAAAGTTACATCAAGATAAACCAAATACTGCCGAGGAGGGCAAAATGTGAAGTTTATTATGCGAGTAGCTGTGCTATTAATCATTTGCCTGTTCATTGGATATAACACAGATCTTTTTTTTAGTAAATCAGTTGAAAAAAATACGGCCGAAGATACTGCTACAAAATCCGATTTTCCTGATGATAAAAAAACAACAAATGAAAATCCGAAACAAGTGCAAGATAGTTCTAGCTTGGCGAGGTTTATAAATAAAAACGTAAGCGAGTTGAAAAAAGAATTTGGCGACCCGGTGCGTGTTGATAAAACAGCATACGGTTATGATAATTACGTTTACAGTCAACCAGGAACTAGTTACATGTTAGTTGGAGTGACAAATAATGTCGTTCAAACTATTTATGCGCTCGGACAAGATTTAAATGTCATGCCTTATTCAATCGGAATGTCGACAGAAAAAGTATTTACTGACGCGAATTTACAATCAGAAATATCTTTTAATTACAAAGATAGCTATTATAAATTCGAACTTTCCGAAGAAGATTTAAATGCTCGACCAATTGTTAATATCGGAAGTGGCGTGTATGCGCAACTAAATTTTGATAAATTTAAGTCAAAACTAGTTAGTGTCCGCTACTTGAATAAATTAGCTTTCATAAAAATGCGACCTTATGAATTATCTTATCAAGGCGAAATTTATGAAGAGAAATTATCTCAAGAAGATTGGAATGCGATTGACCAAGCTTCTAGCAAACAAGTGTTAGAAATTACAAACGTCATTCGCGACCGCTACGGTATAGAAGAAGTGGCGTGGGATGAGGAAGTCGCAAAAGTCGCCTATGGTCATAGTGTCGATATGAAGAAAAATGATTATTTTGATCATACTTCACCGACGCAAGGGGATTTAAGCAAGCGATTAAGTGCCGGTAATGTAAAATATACTAAAGCGGGCGAAAACATCGCTTACAACTATATAGACAGTGCCGCAGCTGTTGAAGGTTGGCTTAACTCTAAAGGACATAGAGAAAACTTACTAGATGGTTCTTATACTTATATGGGTGCGGGAACTTATCAGAAGTACTATACGCAAAATTTTATTATTAAATAATCGTTCTATGGTATAATGAAAAAGTAAGTAAGATGGAGGTGGCTAGATTGCTCGCTACAATGGAAAATATGGCGCTACTCGATTTATCAGATGAGCTTGCTAGCATGATTCTAGACTCCGAAGAAGCACAGAATTATAAGCATACTAGACAAGTATTACTAGATGACGCCAATTCACAAAAAAATATTCGTCAGTTTATACGAATAAAAGAACAATATGAGGAAGTACAACGGTTCGGCCGGTATCATCCTGATTATAAAGAAGTAACCAGAAAGACTCGTGCTTATAAACGCGAAGTCGATATGGATCAAAATGTGGCAGCTTTTCGCCGGGCAGAGATGGATTTACAATCTCTCTTGGACGAAATCAGTTTGCTTCTCGCAAGTGCAGTTTCAGAAAATATCAAAGTACCAACCGGTAATCCATTTTTTGAAACAAAATCTGCTTGTTCTACAGGTGGATGTGGCAGCGGGGGAGGCTGCGGTTGTTCAGCGTAAAGCTTATCCTAAAAAGAAGGGGCTTAAACAATGGAAAATGATAGACAAGCTATCGTCGTTTGGATGAATCATCTTAAACAAGTTAGATCTTTGAAGCGATTTGGAAATGTTCATTATGTATCGCGCAAGTTGAAATATGCGGTATTATATTGTGATATGGCCGAAGTAGAAGATATCTCTAACAAAGTTTCTCGTTTTCATTATGTGAAACGCGTGGAAATGTCTTTCCGTCCGTTCTTAAAAACAGAATACGAATCCAAAAAAGAAATGATGTACGAACATAAAAACGAAGATGTGCAAATCAGTATTTAATCAAAACGGCGAGACTATTTCAACTAGTCTTGCTGTTTTTTTGCACCTATTTATGATAAAGTAAAAAAGACATTGAAGTAAAGGTTGTGCAAAAACATGAGAGTCATTGCAGGAGAACGAAAAGGACACGCTTTAAAAGCTGTTCCAGGAAACAATACAAGACCAACTACAGATAAAGTAAAAGAATCCTTATTTTCGATTATCGGTCCATTTTTTGATGGCGATATTGTTCTCGACTTATTTGCCGGAAGTGGCGGACTTGGAATCGAAGCACTGAGTCGAGGTGCGGAGCGCGCAGTTTTTATTGACCAAGCGACACTAGCAATTAAAACAATTCGTCAAAATATTGAAGGTTGCCATTTCACAGAGCGCGCAGAAGTATACCGAAATGACGCCGAACGAGCACTCAAATTGCTTCATAAAAACGAGTGGAAATTTGACCTTGTATTTTTAGACCCGCCCTATAAAAAACAACAACTAGAAAAATTACTTATAGCCTTAGAAAAATTAGAGCTAGTTAGTGAAAATGGAAGAATTGTTTGCGAGCATGATAAAGAAGCAGTAATGCCAGATACAATTGGTAAATTTGAGAAAATCAAATCGGTTTCTTACGGAATTACTGTTTTATCCATATTTGAATTTCAGGAGGCGTAGAAATGGGAAACAAAATTGCTGTTATTCCCGGAACATTTGACCCAATTACAAATGGACATTTAGATATTATTGAACGTGCAGCGAAAATATTCGATGTACTTTACGTATCCGTTTTAAATAATTCATCTAAAAAACCACTTTTTACCGTAGAAGAGCGAATGGAAATGATTAAACAAGTAACGGCTCATTTACCAAATGTTCACGTGGAAAGTGCGAGTGGATTAACAGTTGATTATGCTGCTAAACGCGGGGCTACTGCTATTGTCAGAGGACTCAGAGCAGTAAGTGATTTTGAGTACGAGATGCAAATAGCTTCGATGAACCGCACACTTAATGCAGACATTGAAACTTTTTTTGTTATGACTAATACGAAATACTCGTTTTTAAGTTCAAGTATGGTAAAAGAAGTGGCGCAGTATCAAGGTGATATTCGTGAACTTGTACCTGAAGTCGTAAACAAAGCGGTAAAAGCAAAATTCAATAAGTAGGAGATGGACAGATAATGCGTAAAGAGTGGAAAAAAATAACGGCGATAGTGCTGTTAATCATTATTATAGCGGGCTTTTTTATTCCGGTTCCGTATTATATTTCAAAACCTGGTGGAACGGAAGAACTTGCACCACTCGTTACGGTAGATGACCATCCAAATAAAAAAGACGGTTCACTCAGCCTAGTTACGATTGCAATGGGAAAAGCTAATATTTATACATATATGACAGCTAAATTCCTGCCATATCATGAATTAGAAAAAGACAGTGACATTAAATACGACAACGAAACTGATGAAGAATACAACGTTCGCCAAATGCAAATGATGAACGAATCAAAAAACAATGCCATCCAAGTCGCATATAAAGCAGCGGACCAAAAAGTCAAAGTTACTTATGATGGTGTATACGTATTAAGTGTAAAAGAGGACGTCCCAGCAGCAGGTATCCTTCATGCGGGAGATTTAATTACTGAAATTGACGGACAATCTTTTAAATCAAGCCAAGAATTTATTGACTACATTCACAGCAAAAAAGTGGGTGACACTGTCAAAATCAAATACAAACATGGCAATAAAAATGAAGAAGCAAGTATTAAACTAACAGCTATCGATAAAAAAGGCACGCCAGGAATTGGTATCACACTAGTGGATGATGAAAAAATCACTGCAGACCCAACTGTGAAAATCGACTCTGAAAAAATCGGCGGACCATCTGCTGGTTTAATGTTCAGTCTAGAAATTTACAGTCGCTTCCAAAAAAATGATTTAACAGATGGCAAAAAAATCGCTGGAACTGGAACGATTGATCCTGATGGAACTGTAGGAAGAATTGGTGGAATTGACCAAAAAGTTGTCGCAGCAGATAAAAGTGGCGCGAAAATCTTCTTTGCTCCGAAAGATCCAATTACAAAAGAAATGAAAAAAAGCGATCCAAGCATTGAAAGCAATTACGATACAGCAGTTAAAACAGCGAAAGACATTGACTCTAAAATGAAAATTGTCCCAGTGAAAACATTCCAAGATGCTGTTGATTATTTAGAAAAACTACAATAAAAAAAGCCGTTTTGTCTGAGTATAGACAAAACGGCTTTTTTCATATTAAAGATATTTCGCAGTTAACGATTGTTTGTTTTTTAATAAATCGAGTGGCGCGCCTTCAAATAGAATTTGCCCACCTGAACTTCCGCCTTCTGGACCAAGGTCGATAATCCAGTCAGCATTTCGAATAATATCAACATTATGTTCAATCACAATCACCGTATTTCCCTTATTTACAAGAGAGTGAATAATAGACAGAATGTGTTCAATGTCTGACATATGAAGCCCAGTTGTTGGTTCATCCATAATGTAAATGGATCCTTTTTTATGGAGCTCATTGGCAAGTTTTAAGCGTTGGCATTCTCCGCCAGAAAGTGTGCTAAGTGCTTGGCCCAGTGTAACATAGCCAATTCCAACTTCTTCCATTGCCGTAATTTTCTTCAAGATTTTTTTATCTGTAAAGAATTCAAGGGCTTCTGAAACGGTTAATTCTAATACATCACTAATCGATTTTCCATCAAGCTTATACTGTAAAACGGAATCTTGGAATCGTTTGCCATGACAGACTTCACAAGGTGTACGAATCGAGTCCATAAAAGCTAAATCCATTGTTGTAAAGCCAAGTCCCTTACAGTTTTCGCAGGCACCTTTAGAATTATAACTAAATAGTGAAGGGCTCACATCGTTTTCTTTTCCGAATGCTTTTCTGATTGAATCCATAATGCCCGTATAGGTTGCTGGATTGGAGCGGATATTCGCATGAGCAGCGGACTGGTCAATAACAATGGCATCTGGATATTCTTTTAGGAAAACAGAATGAATTAATGTACTCTTCCCAGAACCTGCCACACCAGTTATCACTGTAAGTACTTCTTTTGGAATAGTAGCTTGAATATCTTTTAAGTTAAAACGACTGCTTTTTTTAGTAGATAAAAAGCCTTTTGGTGCGCGTGGTTTATCATTAATTGGCAAGTGGCGATTGAGGAACCGGCCTGTTAAAGTATCCGACTTGAGTAAATCTGGGTAACTTCCAACGAACTGAATCTCACCGCCATGTTTTCCAGCGTGCGGACCTACGTCGACAATATGATCGGCAATTTTGATTACATCCGGATCATGTTCGACGACGAGAATCGTATTTCCTTTATCACGTAATTTAACGAGTAAGTCACTTAAACGATGAACATCACGAGGATGGAGGCCGATACTTGGCTCATCGAAAATGTAAAGCAAATCAGTTAAGCTACTGTTCAAATGACGAATCATCTTGACGCGTTGTGACTCCCCGCCAGAAAGAGAAGCTGTTTGCCGGTCTAGTGTCATATAACCAAGCCCAATATCAATTAAATGTTGCACTCGTTCTGTTACACTTTTGACCATCGGAGCTGCTACTTGGTCTTTTATGCTAGTAAGTGTTTCTTTGAGTTCATCTAACTGCATCGCGGTATAGTCAGCAATATTCGCGCCGTTTATTTTACAAGATAGTGCTTCTTTCGAAAGTCTCGTACCTTCGCAAGTTGTGCAAGGGGCAATATGAGTGAATTTATCTACTCGTTTTTTAGTAGAAGCAGACATTTCGCCTTCTTTTTGAATGTAAAGCCGATTGAATTTAGGGAATAAGCCCTCGTATGTTGCGTTCATGCTACCCATTGGTGTTTCTAAAAAGACTTTCACATCTTTCCCATTTAAAAGCATGTTGTATTCTTCTTCGGTATAATCTTTTATTTTTTTGTTCACATCAAAAAAGCCGGAATAAGCATAGGAATTCCAGTACCATGAGTCTACTGAAAACGTCGGAAATAAGATGGCGCCTTCTTTAAGTGATTTATTTGGATCGAGTAATTTGACTAGATCAACGGATACTTTTTGACCAACACCATGGCAGTCAGGGCACATGCCAGCAGGATCATTAAATGAAAATAGATTTGCTGTACCGATACTAGGTTTTCCAACACGCGAGAAAAGTAAGCGCAAAATGGAATTAATATCTGTGATGGTACCAAGGGTGGAGCGGGAGTTACCGCCAAGTCGTTTTTGATCAATAATAACAGAGGTGGAGAGGTTCTCAATTGAATCTGCGTCCGGTTGCGTATACTTCGGTAGGAAATTACGAAGATAAGCGCTGTATGTTTCGTTTAGCTGTCTTTGCGATTCTGTGGCAATAGTTTCAAATACAATAGAAGATTTTCCAGAGCCAGATACTCCTGTAAAAATAGTGATTTTTCGTTTCGGTATATCTAGGGAAATATTTTGGAGATTGTTTTCACGAGCTCCTCTTAATCGAATATATTCTTGTACCATACACATACCTCCTGTTTTTTGAGTCGGACAAACATCTTAGCAAAATAGAACGATGAAAGTCAACCAAAAACCTTGTAAAGTTTTACAAGGTTAGAATTGGTGGAGTATGAAAGTCGCCCGCTTGATAATCTTCTAATCCATTTATTAGCGTATAAATGTCTGTCGCCCGTAAATCTTCTTTTAAAAGACTTGGTTCTGCTTTAGAAACAGTCGTAACAATAGGCAGCGAAATATTTTTTTTATGGAGCGATAAATATTTTTGACCAGTTTTACTCATTCCAAGAACTCGGATATAGGGCTCTGCTGGAGGCGTATTTTGGGCATTTAATAAAATTTGTAACGCCGTTCGTTGTAATCGTGCGTTGCTGTAACGTTTTGTTTTCATTATTTCAATAAAATCTGAAAAACTATGCGCTTTTTTTGCCGCAAGTTGCATTCGATTTTGAATTCCTTCACTAACCCCGCGAATCCCTTCAAGCTCATCCGAACTAGCTTGGATTAAACGAAACTTTAGAAGCGGCCAATAATCTTCAAACGATAAAAATGGTCCGCGATAATTATTTAAAACTTCTATAGAGGAATCGGGAAGGTAGCGACTAGCTTCTTCTAAATTCCCAGCAAGGAGTAACTTTCGAATCGCGGTTGCACTAGCAATATAATCATGGCTTGCTTCCGCATCGTGATAGCCCGAATGTTCACGCGGCATCGTTTGAAGTGCAATCGAAGGATTTTGTTTTTGAATAGCGAGTGCGTAGTGGAAACCGAGAATGTTATTAGGCTTAGTGAGATCCAGTAGTTCTTTTCCAAATAAACGTGTAAAAGCTTCTGTATAAGCTCTCGCATACGATGTTTTCTTATCGCCTAAAGCAAGCTGAATGGCTTCATTAAAAGCAGCTTCGTTTTCAACAACGGTTTTAGCAGCGGCAGAAAAATCTTCACTAACCCCGTGCTCACTTCCGAAAAAAAGTGTATCTATATGAAGCGTATTTAATAGTCGAATAGACTCTTCCGCAAAAATAGTCGCATGTTGTGTCGCAAACGAAACAGGGAGCTCGATAACCATATCGACGCCAGCTGCAAGGGCCATTTTTGTTCGTTCCCATTTAGGTATAATTGCTGGCTCGCCGCGCTGTACAAAAGAACCACTCATTACCGCAATTACCACATCGCTTTTTGTAAGTTCACGTGCCTTATTTAAATGTAACTGGTGGCCATTATGAAAAGGGTTATATTCGACCACAATTCCAGTTGCTTTCATTTCGGTTCCCTCCTTTAGATAATCTATTTTAGCATAAAATTCAGCCGCTAGTTTCGGTCCCTGAAAAACCATTGACAAAAGCCTTTAAAAAAGCTATAATATTTTGTGTTGCGCTTGGAGTGATGTAGGATGAAATGGTCTATCAGTCAATTGAAAAAATATCGTGACAGCAACTTCACGATTAATGAAAAAGCTGACCTAAAAAAGTTCTTTCAAGAGAACAATATAGACGTTCGCGATGCAAGCCCCGTACAAGTAACTGGGGAACTAATTGTACACCCAGAAGAAGTTACCGCTAACCTTACAATGAAAGGCGAGTGGACACTTCCATGTGCTCGTACACTTGAGGATGTTATTTATCCTTATGAAGTGCATGCGACGGAAACCTTTGTGAAATCCAAAGAACAAGTTCTAGATGAATCTTGGCATGTGATGGAACAGGATATGGTCGATTTAACCCCTGTAGTAGAAGAACTTTTACTAGTTGAAATTCCGATGCAAGTTTTCAGTGAAGACGCACTCGAAATGAGTAAGCTTCCACGAGGCAAAGAATGGGAAATGAAAACAGAAGAAGGTAACCTACTAGAACAAATAGCAAAAGAACCAAAAGTGGATCCTCGTCTTGCGGGATTAGCCGATTTTTTCGATGAGAAAAAAGAAGACTAAACTTCCCCGTGAAGCTGGAATATATTAAGGAATTTATTTTTCTTAGATTAACGATACAAGTACTTAGTTATCGTCAAGGAGGTGTAAGGAAATGGCAGTACCTTTTAGAAGAACTTCAAAAGCCAAAAAGCGTAAGCGTCGTACACACGTTAAACTTCAACTTCCGGGCATGAACGAATGCTCGAATTGCGGCGAATACAGACTTTCCCATCACGTATGTCCAGAATGTGGACAATATGATGGCAAAGATGTAGCAAACAGCTAATATTGTTAAAAACAAGTGACGTTTCACTTGTTGAAGACGAACCTCGAAAGACGCCATGGGTCTTTCGAGGTTTTTGTTTGCGCGCAAAAGTGCAAAGACTCGCCACTTCTGATAAAATAAAAGCATCAACCAATATGGAGCTGAAAATCAATGGTAAACCAAATAAATGTTGGGATTATTGGCGCGGGAGCAATGGGACTGTTATACGCAGCTAATTTCGCTGATAAATCTAAGCTCACCCTTTTTACACATCGAAAAGAACAAGCGGATTTATTAAATCAAAAAGGAATTTCATTAATAGACAATGAAACAACAAAAAATATACATATTCATGCAGCACAGATTACCGAAGAAGAACAGTTAACTAAACAACAGTTACTAATTATCGCCGTAAAGCAGTATTCCTTAAATGAAATAATACCAATACTTCAAAAACTACCGACAAAAATCCCGATTTTATTCATTCAAAATGGTGCAGGACATCTAGAACGCTTAAGTGAGCTTGGGACAACACGCACGATTTTATTAGGCATTAGTGAGCACGGGGCAGGTCGCGAGGATGATACGACCGTTATTTGGCGCGGACACGGCCGAACAAAATATAGCATTTTCCAAGGAGAACTGAATGACGACCTAAAAGAATTACTAACGTCTAGCCCAGCTTTTCCGATTGAAAAACATGCGAATTATCAAGCGATTATCCAAGAAAAATTATTTATAAATGCAGTGATTAACCCTTTAACAGCGGTACTTGGTGTTCAAAATGGGAAACTTTTAGAAAATCAAGAATGGCATCGTTTGTTAATAAGGGTAGTAAATGAAGTTGAAACTGTCTTACCGATAGAAAATGCATTAGAGAAAGTCGAGACGATTTGCCGAACGACTGCGCTTAACTTTTCTTCGATGGCACTTGACTGTATGAATGAACGTATGACAGAAATTGATGGGATTGTGCTACCAATTTTAGAAAAAGGGGACCAAACAGAAACTTCCCTTCCTACACTTCGGACACTTTACCAGATTATTAAAGGATTGGAAGGAGAACGTCATGTTTGATTGGCTAACTAATTCAACTGCTATTATTATTATTTTACCCGTAGTGGTATTTGTACTTACTTTGTTTTTAGCGCGTTTTAAATTTCGGAAACCGCAACGGAGAATTATGTTGGCAGCGGATTTATCGACAATTTTCTTAATTATCGCGGTACACTTTTTTATGATTGTTATCTTTAACCGTTCGTTTTTACTTTATATTTTGTTGTTTTTATTTATCTTAGGCATCGTTATTGTGGTGTTAGCTGCAAAAAAAGAAGGCGAGATTCAGTTTCGCAAAATCCTTCGTGGTTACTGGAGACTTTGTTTCTTCATTTTCGCCTTACTATATGTCGTTTTTTATTTATATGGCATTATTTATAGTTTGATTTTACTTTTTTAAGCGGTTTTGTTTCAATCCATACTTTACTTAAATCAAAGTAGCCATATGGATTTTCTGCAATACCTTTTATCATGGAATGGAGCGATTGGCTTTTTTCTGGATGATGTAAATAAATTAAATAGTTATTTTCGGTTAGATAACGATCGATATTCGTTTGCAAAGCGTCTCTTTTGGAGGCGCTTTTTTCTAATTTCATTGCATCTAATTTTTTCGAAAGTTCGAGGAGAATACTTGGATTAAGTAGCTGTTGTGGTAAAAGGTAAGGGTTATTTAAGAAATCCAAATAAGCCATCTCGTTATCAGAAGCTGGAATTTCTCCCATCATCATCAAGTCCGTTTCCTCTTTTGGTACATTTGAATAAGAAGCTTCATGATGAGTTATGATTTTTTGCTCAAGCGTAATTCCGAATTGTGCCGCCCGGTCGCGAATCCATTTCGATTCTTTTAAAGCGGTAGGATGCTGTGTTGTTGCAAATATGACTTTTTCTCCTTGGTAATTTGCTTCTTTTAATAAGTCGGCAATTTTGTCAGGGTTTTTAATAGGAGCAATCGATTTTTCTGGAAAGTAATTCGAAGCGATTGTGCCGTAATTTTCGAAACCTTGCTCACTAGCTATTTGGCAATCTATTAGTTGATAAATTGCTTCGCGAAAAGCTGGATGTTGCGGGACGCCTTGCCGATGGGTATTAAAGCAAATAAAGTTGACACCGACACCTAGTTTGCGACGTTCAACATAAGCTTTATTTTCCTCGTAATCAACGGAAGTAAACTGCATCGGAATGTTTGTTAAAGTGTCTCCAGTTTGAGCTGTCCAAAATTCTACTCGGTCAAGAAGAGGGCGTTCTAAAAAATAAGCGTCAAATGCTTCTAAAACTAGACGTTCATCATTTCGCTCAACTATCCGAAAAGGCCCCGTTGAAATCCATTTGTACTCATTGAAAACCACGTCGCGTGGCAAAATCGCCATATTGGCAGTACATAAATAGCGAATAAAAAAAGGATCTGGCTTGTTTAAATAAATCGTAATGGTAAATTTATTTCCACATTGAATTGCTTTAATTGATTTTAGTTGCCAGGCGCTTACCGAATTTGTTTCCTTCGAACGGAGTAGGGTGTGCTTGACGTCTTCACTATCAAGCATACGCCCATGATGAAATAAAACACTTTTGCGTAAATAAAAAGTCCATTCTGTGTAATCATCGGAAACTTTCCAATTATGGGCAATATGGGGAATGATAGTCTTTTTTTGTTCATCATATTTTATAAGAGTATCACTGATTTGTGTAATTAAAAAAGCTTCCATTGAAACAGAGGTTTGCAGCGGATCAAGCGTAGTAAGTTTACGCCGGACAATAGAGCGGAGTATTTCTTGCTGATTTTCTGTTACTTGTAAACCAAACATGTGCTGAATTTCAGTAGATATACTCGAAAACCAACTTTTTGGTATTGGTAATTGTAGTAGAAATAATATATCGCTAAATGCATCTTTTGCTAAACTTTGCTCCAAAACTTCCAGAACTTCATCTTCTAATTGTTTCGGAAAAATAAGCCGTGAAACATTTCCGCGACCAAGCCCCGGTAAATAAGTGAGCATGTCCTTTGATTGGTATTGCTGCAATTTTCGCTTGGCATTTTTAGTAGTACAAAACCAAATATCTGCTAAATTATTTAGTTTAAAAGGTACTTCTAAATCTGTAGTTTGTTCATATAAATGCGCGCGCATAGTGAAATAATCTTTGTCCATAAGCCAGCTCCAATCTAAAAGGGGACAATTTCTGTTTTTAAATACCCTTTTTATCTTTCTGTTTCCCTTTTATACTAACAGAGAAGTCAGAAAAATTGCAATGGAGGGGATTCCATGTTTAAAGAGTTACATCCAAATATTCGTGCGCGGATATTGATTCAATTTTTAAGTAAAATAATCGGGTCAATGATTTTTCCTTTTATGGCAATTTATTTTTCAATGGAAATTAATAGTAAGGTCGCGGGAATTCTCTTGATGATTAACGTATTGGCGCAGTTTCTTGCGGGTATGTATGGCGGGCATTTGGCGGATATTATTGGTCGTAAAAAACTGATGGTGGCAGGGGAACTTCTTAAAGTATTTGCCTTTCTAGGAATGGTGCTTTGTAATTCACCGATTTTCCATTCACCATGGATAACGTTTGTGATGCTACTTCTAATTGGTGTGGCGCAAGGACTCATAAATCCTGCTGGAGAAGCGATGTTGATTGATGTAAGTACGCCGGAAAATCGTTCTTTTATGTATTCGGTTAGTTACTGGGCAAATAATTTATCTATGATGATAGGGATTATTGTAGGTGGTTGGTTTTTCGTCGATTACTTATTTCCGTTACTCGTTGCGCTCTTCATTATGTCATTCGTCACTGCATGGCTTACTATAAGCTTGATTTCAGAAACCTTAAAGCAAAAAGCAGTATTAAAAAAAGGGTCTTACGGGTTAGTAGGAATGCTTAAAAATTATGGGCAAGTGTTACATGATTACCGTTTTCTTCTATATACTCTTGGTGGAATTGCAGTTATGTCGATTGAATTTCAACGGAGCAATTATATTTCCGTACGTTTAGCTGAAGATTTTCAGGCTTTGCTCGTTCATTTCGGCCCACTCGGCAACATTACACTAAATGGCGTACAAATAGTCAGCGTTTTAACGGCAGTGAATACTTTGTTTATCGTTCTTTTCACAGTTCCGGTTGCAAGGTTCGTAACAAAAAGAGCGCAACAACCTATTATGTACGTTGGGTTTACTTTATTTGCTATAGGTTTTGCGGTGTGTGCCTTTGCGAATAATCTAGCCGTTTTACTACTAGCGACGGCAGTTCTTTCTATTGGAGAGTTGCTTTACGTGCCTACGCGTCAAACGATTTTAGCAGCAATTGTGGACGATGACAGACGCGGGGCATATATGGCGTTTAATGGTATTATTTTCCAAATTGGTAAAATGATTGGTTCAGTGAGCCTTGTATTTGCACCTTTTATTGGTAAGTATGGTATGGCGACTTTTACGATTTTACTTGGGGTTTTAAGTATTATTTTTTCCGCGGCTGCATTAAAATCGGGCTGGAAAAAAGTATTAGCAAAATAGTTTTTGGGTGAGAAGTGGGGAATCCCTCCACCCGGCCCCACAATCATTTTTAAAAAGGAATTGTAGTTAAAATGGCTTTAAATAAGGGTTTGATCATTCTGCTTAAATAGTAGAGTGATTTTTTTTTACACTTTTTTAGGTTTTGGGTGGTGCGAAGTGGGGAGATGTGGTAAAGTGGTATTTAGGAAAGTGGGTGAAGTCTAATGTTCATGGGAGAATATCAACATAACATCGATATAAAGGGCAGATTAATTGTGCCAGCTAAATTCCGTGAGCTTTTGGGGGATAATTTTGTTATAACCCGAGGACTTGATAAGTGTTTATTTGCTTATCCACAAGAGGAATGGAAAAAGCTTGAAGAAAAGCTCCAAACCTTACCACTTACTAAAAAAGATGCTCGTTCCTTTACACGTTTCTTCTTTTCCGGTGCGTCTGAATGCGAACTAGACAAACAAGGCCGGATAAACATTCCATCCAACTTACTACAGTATGCGGATTTGGAAAAAGAAACAGTAATTATCGGGGTTTCAAGTCGTATTGAAATTTGGAGTAAATCAGAGTGGGATAATGTCTTTAACGAGGCAGAAGAGTCCTTTGCTGATTTAGCTGAAAATATGATTGGCTTTGATATTTAAGGGGGAATTTGCATGTTTAAGCACGAAACCGTATTACTACATGAAACAGTCGATATGCTTGAAGTAAAACCAGACGGAATCTATGTCGATGCAACACTTGGCGGCGCAGGTCACTCAGAGTATTTACTAAATAAGCTTAATGAACAAGGGCACTTATTTGCTTTTGACCAAGATCAAACAGCAATTGATAATGCAAAAATTAAACTAGCAGAATATAGCGATAGAGTAACTTTTATTAAATCAAATTTCCGCTATATGAAAGAAGCTTTGAACGAGCGCGGAATTGAAGCGGTTGATGGGATTTTATATGATTTAGGTGTTTCTTCCCCTCAATTAGACGAAAGAGAACGCGGCTTTAGTTATCACCAAGATGCAGCACTTGATATGCGTATGGATCAAGAGCAAGAACTGACGGCGAAAAAAGTTGTTAACGAATGGTCTTACCAAGACTTGATTCGCATCTTTTTCCAATACGGCGAAGAAAAATTCTCTAAACAAATTGCTCGTGAAATCGAACGTCGTCGTGAAGTAAAACCTATTGAAACAACCGGCGAACTAGTAGACATCATCAAAACAGCTATCCCGGCGCCAGCAAGAAGAAAAGGCGGACATCCAGGGAAACGTACTTTTCAAGCAATCCGAATTGCCGTTAACGATGAACTTGGTGCGGTAGAAGATTCTCTTGAAAATGCCTTAACATTATTAAAACCAGGCGGCAGAATTAGCGTAATCACGTTTCATTCATTAGAAGACCGCATAACAAAACACTTATTCCAAGAAGCGACAAAAGGACCAGATTTACCACCAGGTCTTCCAGTCATTCCAGATGAATATAAACCAGATTTCAAACTTGCTACAAGAAAGCCAATCGTACCAAGTGAAGAGGAACTGGAACAAAACAACCGAGCACGTTCTGCAAAATTACGTGTAATCGAAAAAATTATTAAATAGCAGGAGTTGAAAAAATGTGAGCAATGTCGCCTATAAATCAAATCTCGAGCCAAATAGAGTACATAGAGAAGCGGAACAACCTAAAAAACAAATCCTAAAACGTGGTCAAATGACACTTGGAGAAAAAGTAATCATCACGATTGCGCTTGCGATTGTTTTAGTTGTTGCTTTTCGAATCATCAGTGTACAAGCTCAAATTTATACAGTGAACCAAGAAATTCAAACAAAAGAAACAAAAATTCTCGAACAACAAAAATCAAATGAAGACTTAAAAGTAGAAGTAAAAGATTTAGGAAGATATGAACGTATTTTGAAAATCGCTAAAGAAAAAGGGTTAAAACTTGATGGCGATAATGTGAAAGTGGTAGATGGTCAATGAAACGGCGTATAGGTAACATGAGAAGGGGAGCTTTAGTGCTTTTTATCTTTTTCACTATTCTCTTTCTCTTAGTTTCTGGCCGTTTTCTTTATTTGCAAATTACGGGAGAAGCAAATGGGGTTCCGCTAGCAGCTAAAGCATCTAAACAACATTTAAAAAGCAGTGTTCTCGAAGCAAAACGCGGCTCCATTTTAGATCGAAAAGGAGAAGTGTTAGCAGAGGATACGGCTTCTTACACGATTGCAGCGGTAGTTAGTGAAAAATTATCCAAAACAACGAAAAATCCGATGCGAGTAGTTGATGAAGAAAAAACAGCTCGTATTCTTGCAAAATATATTCCTATGGACGAATCTGATATTCTAGATAAACTCAATGAAAAAGGTAAATACCAAGTTGAATTTGGCTCTGCGGGAAAAAATATTTCTACAGAAACAAAAGCTAAAATCGACAAAGAAAATTTACCAGGTATTGAGTTTACTCGTCAATCAGAACGTTTCTATCCTAATGGTACTTTCGCGACACAATTAATCGGCTTTGCACAACAAGAAGAAGAAAAAAACACTACCAAATTAGAAGGTAAAATGGGAATTGAATCCAGCTATAACGATATACTAACAGGCAAAAATGGGAAAATCGATTATAGCACCGACCGAATGGGCTATATTTTGCCTGACTCAAAAAACAAAGTAACAGAAGCAAAAGACGGTAAGGATATTACCTTAACATTGGACAAAAAAATCCAAACCTTTTTAGAAGATACAATGACAACTGTCGATGCAAAATATAAACCAAAAAATATGATGGCCGTAGTTGCAGATCCGAAAACAGGAGAGATTTTGGCAATTAGTCAACGTCCTTCATTTAATCCAGCTGACAGGTCGACAATTACTGGAAACAGTTCAAGCATTTGGCAAGATTTACCAGTGGAATATGCTTATGAACCAGGTTCCGTAATGAAAATTATCTCTTTAGCATCTGCTATTGATAAAAACGTTTATAATCCAAACGAATACTATCAATCAGGTTCCTATAAAGTTGGCGATATCGCAATTCATGACCATAATAATGGGAATGGATGGGGCTCGATTCCATACCGCGAAGGCGTAGAACGTTCTAGTAACGTTGCGTTCGCTAAACTCCTAAACAAAATGGGTACTGATACATTTAAAACCTATTTAGATAAATTTGGTTTTGGCAAGAAAACAGGCATTGCTTTACCAAATGAAACAAAAGGAAAAATTCTTTATAACTACCCGATTGAAAAAGTAACGACTGTCTTCGGTCAAGGTACAACAGTTTCGATGATGCAAATGATTCAAGCCGCATCTGCTATTGCAAGTGACGGCACGATGAAAGAGCCTTATGTGGTTTCAAGCGTCAAAGATACGAATACTGGAGAAGAGACAGAAACAAAAACCAAAATCGCTGGAAAACCAATCAGCGCCGAAACAGCTAAGAAAACTCGAGATGAACTAAAAAATGTTATTAGCGGTCGAAACGGAACAGGTAAACTATATGCGATTCCTGGTTATGATGTAGCTGGTAAAACAGGAACATCACAAATTCCAGATTCAAAAACAGGTAAGTACATGACTGGGGCAGAAAATTATATTTTTTCTTTCTTAGGAATGGCACCTGCTGATAATCCCGAACTCGTGATATATGTGACTATGCAACAACCGCAACTATCTGGTAGCCAAACAGGTGGGGAAGCAGTTTCCGAAGTATTTAATCCTGTAATGAAAAACAGCTTACAATACATGAACATTAAACCGGGCGATGTTGAAAAACTAGCTAGTGAAAAAGTTCCTGTTGTAGCTGAAAAAACAGTAGACGAAGCTAAAAAAGCTGTACAAGACAAAGGGCTTGAACCAGTAGTTGTTGGTAATGGCAAAAAAATTGTTCAACAACTTCCGCTAGCAAATAGCGAAATTATGCAAGGACAAAAAGTAATTCTGATGACTGATGGAGATATGACTGCTCCAGATATGGTGAATTGGTCGAAAGTTGACGCGCTAAAAGTCTCAGAAATCACTGGTATTCCTTTTGAGTTTAGTGGAAATGGTTATGTGAAAAGTCAAAGCGTTTCGGCAGGTAGCGTAATCAATAGTGAAACGAAAATGGAAATAACACTCGCCTCGCCAGAACAAATTGGTGATTTCAACCAAAATCATGACCAAGATACAGCGGAGCAAAATAAAAAAGCGACAGACATCCGAGAAAATGCAGGTATAGGTGATTTATTGAATGAATAATAGGAAGATAGAAGTATGTCAGCTGAGTAAAGTGGCATACTTCTAACTTTAAAAGCAATCTATGTCTTTAGTCGTGGTAGATATACTTTGTTGTTTTTGCTAAGATAGAAAAGGATTCTTTTTGATTTTAGCAAAACTAACAGAAAGAATAAGTTTGAGGAGATGGCAAGAATGAAGTTAAAAGAACTAATGCAAGCTATCCCGGTCTATACTGGAGAAGCAAGTGCAGCAATTGAAGTTAACCAAATTGCGCAAGATAGTAGAAAAGTACAACCAGGTACCTTATTTATTTGTATAGATGGAGAAATAGTGGACGGACATCAGTTTGCTGACCGTGCCGTTCAGCTTGGTGCAGTAGCAATTATCGCTGAAAAACAATTAGATGTTTCCGTGCCAGTTCTTTATGTTAGAGATTCTAAACGAGCAATGGCAATGCTAGCGGATTACTTTTATGGTTCTCCAACCCAAGCGTTAAAACTAGTTGGGATTACAGGGACAAATGGTAAAACAACCGTTAGCCATTTAGTAGAACAAATTGTTCGCGAAAACGGCGAGCAAACTGGCTTGATTGGTACGATGTATCGTAAAATTGGCGATGAAATTTTAGAAACAAAAAATACGACGCCAGACAGTCTAACCTTGCAAGAAACTTTTCGCGATATGCTTCTGAGTGGTGTGAGTACAGCAGTAATGGAAGTCTCTTCTCACGCATTAGTTCAAGGCCGCGTATACGGTTCAGATTATGACGTAGCAGTATTTATGAATTTATCTCAAGATCATTTAGATTATCACCATACAATGGAAGAATATGCTTACGCTAAGAGCTTGTTGTTCGCGCAGCTTGGTAACAGTTATAACTTGAGTAATCCAAAAATTGCTGTTTTAAATGCAGATGATAAAGAAAGCGTTCGAATGCAAACAGCAACAGCCGCGCACATTATAACTTTTGGGATAAAAGAACCGGCTGATTTTAGCGCATCTAACATCCAAATTACAAGTCATGGCTCAACTTTTGATTTAAAAACACCAGTGGGAGATTTCGCATTAAAAATAAAAATGATTGGAAATTTCAGCGTATATAATGTATTAGCCGCGATTGCTACAAGTTTTGCGCTACGTATTCCAGTTATAAATGCAATTGCAACGGTTGAGAGCATTCCAGGGGTAAAAGGACGTTTTGAGCTTGTAAATGCAGGACAAGATTTTCCAGTAATAGTGGATTATTCTCATACACCTGACAGCTTGTTAAATGTTCTACAAACGATTGATGAATTTGCCGAAAAACGTGTCTTTGTTGTCGTAGGATGTGGTGGTGACCGTGATAAAGGAAAACGACCACAAATGGCAAAAATTGCTGTTGACTATGCGACAAATCCAATTTTTACATCAGATAATCCGCGTAGTGAAGACCCACATGCGATTATTGAAGATATGATTCAAGGTGTTCCAGGGAGCGATTCATACGTTGTTCATGAGAACCGTCGCGATGCCATTCGTTATGCAGTAAATATGGCAGAAGCAGGGGATGTCATTCTGATTGCTGGTAAAGGGCATGAAGATTATCAAGTGATTGGTGATGAGGTTATTGATTTCGATGATCGCGTAGAAGCTCGAATAGCTATTGAAAAAAAACTCGGACTCGCATAAAATATGAAGTGAAGTGCTTTGACAAACAGATTGGGGAGAATTTATTGTGTCTTTATACATGTTAGTATCAACTTTTGCAGTGGCTTTTATCATTACGGTGATAGGTGTCCCACTATTTATACCTTTCTTGGTGAAATTAAAATTCGGCCAAAGTATTCGGGATGAAGGCCCGAAAATGCACGAAAAGAAATCAGGAACACCAACTATGGGTGCGGTTATTTTTATTACTGCCATGCTCATTAGCTTTTTGATTTTTTCATTCATCAGTGGTGAAGTTAGTGCGGCTACTTGGCTACTATTCATTACGCTGGCATTATTTGGCGCATTAGGTTTTCTGGACGACTATATCAAAGTAGTTCAAAAACGTAACTTAGGTCTCACTTCGAAGCAGAAGTTTTTAGGTCAAGTTGCGATTTCGATTTTATTCTATCTTGTGTATCATTTTAGTGATTTTGCAGAAACGCTTAAGATTCCATTTACGAATACGGAAATTGATCTTGGTTGGTTCTTCATTATCTTTATCTTGTTCTGGTTAGTTGGTTTCTCCAATGCAGTTAATTTAACAGATGGTTTAGACGGACTTGTTTCTGGTCTATCTGTTATTGCATTCTCTGCTTTTGGTGTGATTGCTTTTTACCAAGAACAAATGGACGTAGCGATTTTCTGTTTCGCAATTGTAGGCGGAATGCTTGGATTTCTTCTATTTAATAAAAATCCAGCGAAAATTTTCATGGGAGATACTGGTTCGCTTGCTCTAGGTGGAAGTATCGCAGCTGTTTCGATTTTAGTTCATCAAGAATGGTTGTTACTTTTAATCGGAATTATTTTCGTTATTGAAACTGCATCTGTAATTTTACAAGTATTTTACTTTAAGGCAACGGGAGGAAAACGAATTTTCCGTATGACACCAATTCATCATCATTTCGAACTTGGTGGTTGGTCCGAGTGGCGTGTTGTTTTAACGTTCTGGGGAATCGGATTAATCGGAGCAATTATTTCAGTCTGTGTTGTTATCTTTTAAATAAAGCGCCGTAATTTTTGCGGCAAAAGCGTCTCTAGTTGGCTGTTTTTTACAGAATCTGGTTGGCGCTTTCCGTCGTTTTTGTGAATCTCATAGAATCGACCGCCAATTTTGATATAAATGGGGGAACCAAAGGAAATGAAAAAAATTGAAATGTACCATCACAAAAAAGTGCTTGTTTTAGGTCTTGCAAGAAGTGGTGTTAGCGCGGCAACAATTATGCATAAATTAGGAGCATTCGTCACAGTAAACGATCAAAAACCTTTTAGTGAAAATCCAGAAGCACAAGGATTACTTGAACAAGGGATTAAAGTTATTTGTGGATCGCATCCGATTGAATTATTAGATGAAGGATTTGAACTCGTAATTAAAAACCCGGGGATCCCGTATAACAACCCGATGATTGAAAAAGCTTTAAAACTCAAAATTCCAGTTATTACAGAAGTAGAGTTAGCTTACCAAATTTCTGAAGCGCCGATAGTTGGTATTACTGGAACTAACGGGAAAACTACTACAACAACGATTATTCACCATATGTTAAATGCACACAAAGAAAATAGCTCTTTGCTTGCAGGAAACATCGGTTTTCCGGCATCAGCTGTTGCAGAAAACGCAACAAGCGATCAATATATTTCGATGGAATTATCTTCCTTCCAATTAATGGGTGTACAAACATTTAAGCCACATATTTCTGTAATTACAAATATCTATGAAGCGCATCTAGACTACCATACAGACCGCAGTGAATATGTACAAGCAAAATGGCACATTCAACAAAATCAAACAGCAGACGATTTCTTAGTAATTAATTGGGATCAAGAAGAATTGAAGAATTTAACTAAACAAACAAAAGCACAAGTTATTCCTTTCTCAACAACGCAGCGTTTAGAACAAGGAAGCTACGTCCAAAATGGCAATATTATGTTTGACGATGAAGTAATCGGATCACGTGATAGCATTTTACTTCCGGGAGAACATAATTTAGAAAACATTTTAGCATCTGTAGCAGTAGCCAAAACTTTAGGTGTGACAAATGAAGAAATTATGTATGTCCTTGAAACATTTAAAGGCGTCGAGCACCGAACTCAATTTGTAGTGGAATGGCAAGGACGTAAATTTTATAACGATTCTAAAGCAACTAATATTTTAGCAACTCAAAGCGCATTGAAAGGTTTTAAAAATCCAGTAGTATTACTTGCTGGAGGACTGGACCGTGGAAACTCGTTCGACGAATTGCTACCATTTTTCAAAAATGTGAAATCACTTATTGTTTTCGGTGAAACGGCAGATAAAATTGGTCGAGTAGGAAAAATTGCAGGAATTGAAGTGCATTATGTGGATGATGTAGAGGCAGCTGTTCCGGTTGCATATCGCGAGTCAGCACCAGGAGATATAATCTTACTTTCACCGGCTTGTGCAAGTTGGGATCAATACCGGACATTCGAAGTTCGCGGAAATGCCTACATGGACGCAATCAGTGAACTAATAGAAGAGGTGGAAAAATGAAAGTAGCAATAAGCGGTGGTGGTACTGGAGGTCACGTTTATCCAGCACTTGCTTTCATCCGAGAATTAAAAAAAGTACATCCAGAAGCGGAATTTTTATACATTGGAACAGAAAAAGGCTTAGAAGCAGGAATCGTTAAACGAGAAGGTATTCCTTTTGAATCAATAGAAATTACCGGGTTTAAACGTTCATTATCTCTTGAAAATATCAAAACAGTCATGCGTTTTCTAAGTGGAGCTAAAAAAAGCAAACAAATTCTACGCGAATTTAAACCAGATGTCGTAATTGGAACTGGGGGTTATGTTTGCGGTCCTGTGGTTTATGCAGCCGCTAAACTTAAAATACCAACTTTAATCCATGAACAGAATAGTATTGCTGGTTTAACAAATAAATTTTTAAGCCGTTACACAGATAAAGTCGCGATTTGTTTTGAAGAAGTAAGTGATTCGTTTGCTTCTGAGAAAATTGTTTTCACTGGAAATCCACGAGCTTCAGAAGTAGTTGGTGTGGACGGTGAAGGCGCACTAGAAGCATATGGTTTAGTTTCAGGAAAACCTACTGTGCTTGTTTTTGGAGGTAGTAGAGGTGCTCGAGGTATAAATGAAGCTGTGGAAGCAATCTTGCCGGAATGGAATAAACGAGATTTTCAATTGTTGTATGTGACAGGTGATGTCCATTTTGAAAAGATAAAAGATTCTTTAGGAGAGATGAATTTAGGGAATCATATTAGTGTTCAACCATTTATTTATGATATGCCTAAGATTTTAAATGCTGTGACACTTGTTGTTTCAAGAGCAGGAGCGACTACATTAGCTGAACTTACAGCGCTTGGGGTGCCAAGTATTTTAATACCTAGCCCTTATGTGACCGCGAATCATCAAGAATATAATGCACGCGCGTTAGAAAAAAATAATGCGGCTGTGGTTATTACCGAGTCTGAATTAAAAGAGACGGATTTAATGGCGACAGTAGATGCGATTTTAACAGATGAAGCAAAATTAAATAGTATGAAATTAAGTGCTAAACAAATGGGGCGCCCAGATGCAGCTCTAAAACTGGTAGAAACAGTCCTTAGTATTATGAAATAAATTGCAGAAGGGGGCGAATAAAATGGCTGAAAACAAACGAGTAGTTTCCATCGAAAACCGTATACCTGAATTAAAAAAATACCGCAAAAAAAAGTTAATAAGACATTTAGCCATTTTAATCGGAATTTTTGCGATTTTAATCTTAATTACACTTTATTTCCTTTCCCCATTGAGCAAGTTAGATAAAATTGCTGTAAGTGGAAATAAACAACTAACTGAAAATGAAGTTCGTAAAGAAAGCGGGCTTACTGCCGGTGAATTTGTCCTTGGAATAAGAAACGGAAAAACCGAAGAAAAGCTCGAGAAAAATACGTTAATAAAAAACGCAACCGTTTCTAAAGATGGCCTAAATGATGTGAAAATTAACATTACAGAATATAAAACGATTGGTTACCAACAAAATGACGGTAAATACTATGATGTCCTTGAAAATGGCATTATGCTAACAGACCAACCAAGACAATTTCCAATAGGGAACGACTTACTGTTCCAGAATTTTAAAAATGGTAAAACGCTCGAAAAAATGGTAGCGCAAATTAATAAACTACCAAAAGATGTAGTGAATTCTATTTCCGAAGTGATTTATAGTCCTACGAAGACCGATCAAAATCATATTGAATTATATATGAATGATGGTAATCAAGTTTCAGCGGATATAAGTAGTTTTGCAGATAAGATGCAGCATTATCCAGCAATTGTCGCTCAACTAGCGAAAGGACAAAAAGGCGTGATTGATATTGAAGTAGGTTCTTATTTCCAAAGTTATTATCAACAAAACGCCGAAAAAAAAGCTGCCGAAGAAAAAGCCGCGGAGAAGAAAAAAGAAAACGAATAAAGACTTGTTTCTTCTCTCGCATTTTTGGCGAACTAGCACTTAACAGATATGTCAAAAAGGTGACAAAATGATGACCTGCAAGCTTGCGATACCAACACTTGTTCGCTTTTTGAATAAAATGAAAAAAATATCTTAAGAATTTGCCAAAAATTGTTCTTTGTGCTTTTATTACCTTCTTTCTTAGTGTAGACTGTAAATAAGTGATTTTGTATGTTAGGCAGAATGGGGAATCATTCTACACTGACGCCATATAAATAAAGAAGTAACACCGCTTTTTCAAGCAAGTTAAAAAAACCGGCTTTGCTCGGTATAAAAAATGAAATATTATACTTTAAATGACTAGAATAAAAGGAGGTGCCGATAAATGGGTGATAGCGAAATTTATGTAAGTTTGGACATTGGAACAGCTTCTGTGAAAGTAATCATCGCGGAAATGGCTGACGATAGACTCAATATTATCGGTGTTGGGAATGTCGAGTCATCCGGAATTAAAAAAGGGATTATTATCGACATAGACAAGACTGTAGAATCCATTAAAAAGGCAATTGAACAAGCAGAAAGAATGGTTGGCGTTGAAATTTCTCAAGTAATCGTTGGGGTAGTATCGAGTCAGGTACATTTAGAAGCTTGCCGAGGAATTGTGGCAGTAGGTAGCGAAAACCGGGAAATTACAGATGAAGATGTCTGGAATGTGATGGATGCCGCTCAAGTCGTTCCTCTATCTCCTGAACGAGAAATTATTAATACTATTCCTGATCAATTTGTTGTGGATGGTTTAACTGGGATTACCGATCCACGTGGAATGATTGGTGTTCGTTTAGAAATGGAAGGCACACTAATCACTGGCTCAAAAACAATTTTACATAATACGTTACGTTGTGTGGAACGTGCTGGTCTAGAGATTTCTGATATTGCTTTACAACCACTTGCTGAGGCATCTATCTCTTTATCTGAAGACGATAAAGAATTCGGTACTGCTCTTGTGAATATTGGTGCAGGAACGACAACTGTTAGCGTGTTTGAGCAAGGAAGGTTAACTTACACTGGTGTTATTCCAGTGGGTGGAGATAATATCACCAAAGACTTATCACTTGGACTAAATACATCTACAGCCAATGCAGATCGTGTTAAATTAGAGCACGGTTACGCATTTTATGATGATGCTTCTCCGGATGAAGTTTTTGCAATTGATGTTATCGGTAGTGACCAAAAACAACATTTTACACAAGTAGAAGTAGCGGATATTATCGAAGCTCGTATGGAAGAAATTTTCCAATTAGTTGTAGAAGAATTGAATCGCGTAGGTAAAACGCATCTTCCAGGAGGCTACGTATTAACTGGTGGCTCAATGGCAATTCCAGGAGCTATTGATTTAGCAGGGAAAACATTGGCAGCACATGTTAGACTGGCAATTCCTGATTATATCGGTGTTCGCGAACCATCCTTCACAACAGCGGTAGGCTTGATAAAATATGCATACCAAATGGCTGAATTAGAAGGTCGCGATGTAAGCAGCACCGCAAGTGAGCCTCGTTATGATGACGAAGCACCAAAACAACCTAAACAAAAACCAAAAAAATCAGATGACGAAAAAGTATCAACAAAAATGAAGAATTTTTTCGGCGCATTTTTTGAATAAAAGCGAATAGCTGGTAAGGCAGCAAGAAAAACAAATTGTATAAATCGGCAAATAGGAGGCAATAATATGTTAGAATTTGACACTAGTTCAGAAAGTTTGGCAACAATTAAAGTAATCGGTGTTGGCGGCGGCGGTAACAACGCTGTAAACCGTATGATTGAGCATGGTGTTCAAGGAGTAGAATTTATCTCCGTTAATACAGACGCTCAAGCACTTAATTTAGCAAAAGCAGAAACAAAATTACAAATCGGTACAAAATTAACGCGTGGTTTAGGCGCGGGTGCTGTACCTGAAATTGGTAAAAAAGCAGCAGAAGAAAGTCGCGAACAAATTGAAGAAGCTTTAAAAGGCTCTGATATGGTATTCGTAACTGCTGGGATGGGCGGCGGAACTGGAACTGGTGCTGCACCTGTTATCGCTCAAATCGCAAAAGAAATGGGCGCTCTAACTGTCGGTGTTGTTACACGACCATTTGGTTTTGAAGGACCAAAACGTACGAAACAAGCCCTAACTGGAACAGAAGCAATGAAAGAAGCGGTGGATACTTTAATTGTTATCCCTAACGACCGTTTACTTCAAATTGTTGATAAAAATACGCCAATGCTTGAAGCTTTCCGTGAAGCAGATAATGTTTTACGTCAAGGGGTACAAGGGATTTCTGATTTGATTGCCGTTCCTGGTTTAATTAACTTAGACTTTGCCGATGTAAAAACAATTATGACTAATCGTGGTTCTGCACTTATGGGTATCGGGATTGCAACTGGTGAAAACCGTGCCGCAGAAGCTGCCAAAAAAGCCATTTCTTCGCCACTTCTTGAAACTTCCGTTGATGGAGCTAAAGGCGTTCTAATGAACATTACTGGTGGATCTAACCTTAGTCTTTATGAAGTACAAGAAGCAGCAGAAATCGTTTCTAGCGCTTCTGATGAAGATGTAAACATGATCTTCGGTTCTGTTATTAACGATGAATTAAAAGATGAATTGATTGTAACTGTTATTGCAACAGGTTTTGATGAAGAAAAACAAGCGCAACAACAAGCGCAAGCGAATCGTCGTCCTAACCAATCCATTCAAGTGAATCGTCCAAGCTATGCTGTGCAAGATGAGCCGCAAAATGATTACGCGCAAAATGCACCGCAACAAGGAAATAATCCGGTACACGAACAACCACAAGCTGAACCACAACAAAACAGTTCAGACGTTGATGTACCTGCATTTATCCGTAACCGTAACCGTCGCGGATAATACTTATAACACAATTTCACCCGGCCACTGTTAATGCGTGATTAAGTGACCGGGTATCTGATTATAACAAGAAGCGTTTTAAATGAAGCGCTTCGGGAATTATATAAGGTGATTAAACAAATGACAAAACAAGCTAATTTAGAAAAAGTAACAGCACAAATAAAACAATCTTGTGAAAAAAGCAATCGTCAACAGGCAGATGTAACTTTAGTAGCTGTTACAAAAACGATTGATGTAGCTGGAATCACAGAGCTGTATGATTTAGGAATTCGTCACTTTGGTGAAAATCGGGCAGATGTATTTCTAGACAAAACTAGAGAACTTGCGGATAAGGATGACATTTGTTGGCACTACATCGGCTCTTTACAAACACGTAAAGTAAAAGATGTGTTACCAGAAATCGATTATTTACATTCGCTTGACCGATCTTCTCTTGCAAAAGAAATTGAAAAGCGAGCAACAAAACCAATTAAATGTTTCTTACAAGTGAATATTTCTGGGGAAGAAAGTAAACATGGCTTTTCAAAAGAAGAGGCGTTGTCGTTTTTACAAGAAGCAGATTTCAATTTTATTGAGATTATTGGTTTAATGACAATGGCACCTATTACAAATAGTGACAAAGAGCTGCATCACGTATTTCATGAGTTAAAGCAATTGCAGCAAGAAATTCATGCGCTTCAGTTAAAAAATGTTCCGTGTACTGAGTTATCTATGGGGATGACAAACGACTACGGAATTGCGATTACAGAAGGTGCTACATTTATACGAGTAGGAAGAGCTTTGGTGAGTGACGATAATATGGAGGTGTAACAAATGGGACTATCGAATAAATTTAAGTCATTCTTTTTCTTAGATGAAGAGGAAGAATATTATGAAGAAGAAGTAGCGAGGGAACCAGAACCTATGCAAAAGAAAACGAAGAAAGAAAAACCTAGTAAAAATCGTTTTTATGCCGTTGAAGAAGAAGATGCGAAGGTGGTTAGTATGCAGGGAGCACAGTTTTCTAGTCGTATGGTACTCGCAGAACCGCGAGTATATGCAGAAGCCCAAGAACTTGCGGATTACTTAAAAGATTATAAAACGGTTGTTGTAAACTTACAACGCATTAGCCATGACCAAGCGACACGTATTGTTGATTTCTTAAGCGGTACTGTTTATGCGTTAGGTGGAGATATTCAACGTGTTGGAAATAATATTTTCTTATGTACTCCAGATAACGTTGAAGTAAATGGCTCTATTTCCGAAATGCTTGATGAACAAAACTTTATGTAATGAATTAGAGGTGTAAACTAGATTGCAAAGTATTTTATATCAAGTGGTGGAAGTCATTTTATTTGTTATTAGATGGTTGCCAACACTAATGTTTATTTATTTCTTGATGAGCTGGTTTCCAGGTGCAAGAGAATCGAAAATCGGTCAATTTTTAGCACGTATTTTTGAACCGATTTTAGAGCCTTTTAGAAGAATTATTCCGCCGATTGGTATGTTTGATATTTCGTCCCTTGTGGCTTATTTCATTTTCCAATATGCGATGAGAGTTTTAACTGGATTAATTCAAGTGTACGTTATTCCAATGCTATTTTAAAAAGCACACCCGTTTTCTAATGGGTGGCTTTTTTTGAATAATGAAGCAAGATTAGCAGAGTAGCAGCTTTTTTCATGGTATAATAGGGCTAAAGACTCGGAATGGATTGAAAGGGAGAAAAGATGATGGATGGAATATATCAGCATTTTCGCGCGGAAGAATACGCATTTATTGATAAGATATTAGGAATTACGATGCAAGTTGAAAATGAATATACACCGCAACTAACGGATTTTTTGGACCCGAGGCAACGTTATATTACCGAGACAGTAATTGGTGGTTATGAGCATATTGGCGTCCAGTTTTTTGGTGGGGTTCCGCATGCAGAACGTCGGCGCGCACTGATTTATCCTGATTATTATACCCCAACAGAAGCGGATTTTGAGGTGGCTTTGTTCCATATTCGCTACCCGGTGAAATTCACGACACTCACGCATCAAAAAATTCTCGGTACATTAATGTCGCTTGGAATGAAACGCGATATTTTTGGTGATATTTTAAATAATGGTAGTGAATGGCAGTTATTAGTAGAAAGTACGATGAAGGATTATTTAACATTACAGCTTGAAAAAATCGGTAAAGTGAATGTGATGTTAGAAGAAACTGACTTGGCGAATGCTGTCTATGCGCCAGTCGTTTGGGAAGAAATGGGCTTAACTGTTTCTAGTATGCGACTCGATGTAATTATTAGTAATGCGCACCATATCTCTAGGCAAAAAGCGAAACAATTAGTTACCGCGGGACTTGTAAAAGTAAACTGGAAAACAGTGGAAAATCCGGATTTTGAATGTGAGGAAGAAGACGTATTATCAGCTCGTGGATACGGAAGAGTGAAAGTATTATCGACTGGTGGCAGGACGAAAAAAGATAAAATTCGAATTGAAATTGGTTATTTAAAATAAAAAACGAAAGCAGTTGCTGCTTTCGTTTCATATGTAGTACTGTGTAGTACGTAATGTCATATAGTGTCATATGTTGTCAAATGGTTTTATGTTATGTTATTATATATATGAAAAGAGAGCCATGCGTGAACATGACTCTCCAGTGTAAGCCCAATTAAGGTGGCCACTAGCTAAATAGTTATAAGATAACCACTAACTTCGCCAAAAGTTTACAAGTGGTTATTTTTTTTTGTTATTTTGACTGTTTAATAGCAACACCAGGGTCGCAAAAGCAACTGCAAAAGACAGTGCTTCATAAACGGTCATGGATTATCCTTTCCAGGCAATCCTAACAAAAGTATTCATAGGCATCACCCTTTCTTGTTGAAAGAGCTAGCCACCACCATAAACTTGCTTACCTATCATATTATAGCATGTAGAAATAGTTAGTAAAAGTACAATCGCAAAAAGGGTATTAGTGGAATTTGAGTTTATGTGAATAATAGAATATGATTATTTTATATTTAAAAAGGGAGATTTTGAATGAAAATACTAACTAAAAATGATAACTTCAAAACAACATAAGTTACTTTTGCTAATCTACAAAATTTATTTAATTTGAATCTTACTTTTGTTGAGAAAAACTGTTTTATAAGATTAAAATAATGTGAAAAGTAGGTATACCAAAAATATACACAAAACCATCACTGTAAATGCACGTTTTCGATATATAATTAGGGTGGATATTCAAAGCTTTTAAATATCATGGAGCTGAAATGAAAGCAGCCACTGCTTTCGTTTTTTTATTAGCTTAATTGGAGCATTCTTTCTAATGCTTTTAGCGCAAATTTGGTTGTATGTTCGTCTACTTTGATTTGATTTCTTTGTTCGCCGTTTTGAATAGCTTCGAGTGTCCAAAGTAAATGAGGTAAGTCGATTCGGTTCATTGTCATACAAGGACACATAAAAGGGTTGAGCGAGACGATTTTTTTATCGGGATTTTCTTGAATAATGCGGCCGACCAGATTGGCTTCGGTACCAACTGCCCATTCGGTGCCAGGTGCTGCGGTACTTATTTCTGTCACAATTTTTTTCGTTGATCCAGAGTCATCTGCTAGTGAAACGACTTCATGCGTACATTCAGGATGAACAATAATTCGCATGTTAGGATGATTTTTACGAATGTTTTCGATATTTTTAACTGTAAAATGTTGGTGGACAGAGCAGTAGCCTTTCCATAAAATTACTTTACAATCATCTAGGTTACCGTCATATTCTAGTTCGTTTTTTATCGGATTCCAAATGGCCATATGTTCTAACGGGATGCCTAGTTCAAAAGCTGTATTCCGACCTAGATGCTGGTCTGGAAGAAAGAAAATCCGCTCTTTTTGCTGAAGTGCCCATGAGACAATCTTGGTTGCATTACTGGATGTAACTGTTGTACCGCCGTGCTCGCCGACGAAAGATTTAATCGCAGCCGTGGAATTAATATAAGTGACAGGTAAAATCGTATCGCCAAAAAGGGTTTGGAGCTTTGGCCAAGCGTTGGTTAATTGGTGAATATCCGCCATATCCGCCATCGAACAACCAGCGCGCATATCCGGTAACGTCACAATCTGCTCATTTGTCGTAAGCATATCTGCCGTTTCAGCCATAAAATGAACACCACAAAAAACGATATGTTTTGCTTTTTTATTATTTGCAGCAATTTGTGCTAACTGTAAAGAGTCGCCAATTGCATCTGCAAAAGGAACGACCTCATCTTTTTGATAATGGTGGCAAGGAATAAAAAGGTCTTCGCCGAGCTGTGCCTTGATTTCTGTCACACGAGCTATCATTTCTTGTGCGGTCATATGTTTATAACGAGCCGGCATCGTATCTTGTTCCACTGTTTCCAGTAAATTCATGCTTTTATACCTCCTTTACTATTAAAACTAATATCAAGAGCGCGAACCGAATGCGTTAGTGATCCTAAAGAAATATAATTCGCACCAGAGCCTTTATAATGATTAATATTATCTAAAGTGATATTGCCGGAAATCTCCGTAGTAATATGGTCTGGCACTAGTTTAACAAGTTGTTTGATTTCTTCTGGTGTGCGGTTATCAAACATAATGATGTCTGCACCAGCTTGAACGGCTTCTTTTACTTGCGAGGCAGTTTCTGTTTCGACTTCGATTTTTACCATATGTCCAAGTTTTTCACGAACGGTAGAAACAGCTTCGGTTATACCACCAGAGAAGGCGATATGGTTATCTTTTAGCATGACTCCATCGTACAGACCATTTCGGTGGTTAAAGCCGCCACCGCTCTGTACGGCGTATTTATCGAAGGCACGGAGACCGGGGGCTGTTTTTCTTGTATCACAAATTCGAATAGTCGAATCGTCTAACTGTTTTACGGCAATATGGGTTTGGGTAGCAATACCGCTTATTCGTTGCATTAAATTTAAAATAACACGCTCACCGGAAAGTAAAGTGCGAACAGGGGCCGAGACAGTCGCGATAATGTCTCCTTTTTTAATTGTGTCACCATCTTTTTTTACGGCTTCAAAATGCACGTTTCCACCAAGGATTTCATATACTTTGGGCGGGATAGCGATGCCACAAAGAATACCTGTTTCCTTCGCAATAAAAACGCCTTCTCCCATTGTTTCACTGGAGAAAATACTATCTGAGCTTAAATCATGCTGACCAATATCTTCTAATAAAAATGCTTGAATTGCTTGATTCATAAGTATTGAGTTCATTTCGTTACTCCTTTTAAAATTCTATGTGCGCCAAGGCTTTCAGTTCGTTTTAAGGCGCTTTCGGCAATTAATTTTGAGGTAATAATCATATGACTTGTTTCAGCTGTTTCTCTCGTGTGGTTAGCGTAATCAAATGTTTCTAACCAATGGAGAAATTCAGTGATTTTCTCAGGTTTTCGTGTGATTCCTAATGTTTCCCAAATTTTTTCTTGGAGTATATGTTTTTCAGGTAAATGGGGCATTGTTGTTTGATAAGTGGGGGGATTCTCTGGAGCTATTATTCGGTTGGTTTTTTGCGTGTGGATATATTCCGCTACTTTTTCACCAAAAACAAGTGTTTCAAGAAGGGAGTTGCTGGCGAGACGATTGGCGCCGTGTACACCTGTATTTGCCACTTCACCAATGGCATAAAGATGAGGGATATTCGTTTTGCCGTTCAAATCCGTTCGAACACCACCCATTAAAAAATGCGCACCTGGATGAACTGGAATTCGTTTTGTTTCGCGAAATGGTACTTGGTGCTCGTCTAAGCTGGCTGTAATTGCAGGAAATCGCTTCTCAAAATGAGCCACCTTAGTAATATCAAGAAACACTGGGTTACCACGCTCAATTTCTTCAAAAAGTGTGGCTGCAACGACATCACGTGGAGCAAGATCTGCCAGTGGATGCACGGTTTCCATAATAGCAGAACCATCCGCGCGAATAAGTGTAGCTCCTTCGCCGCGGACTGCCTCAGAAATTAAGCCATGACAACGCCCGTTTAGAAAAAGTAAGGTTGGATGAAACTGAATAAATTCCATGTCGGATAGTGTCGCATCAGCTCGGTAAGCAAGAGCCAAGCCGTCTCCAGAAATAGTTGCAGCATTAGTGGTTACAGGAAAAAGTTGTCCAAGTCCGCCACTTGCTAAAATAATATGTTCGCCGTAATAAGTATGTAGCTCGTTTTCTTTATCTAAACAGTGAACCCCAATTGCTCTACCGTCATGTTTAATAATCTCTATAGCCATTTTTTGCTCTTGCCAGTTAACCTTTGTCAATTTTTCTTGCAAAAATGTAGTAAGGAATTTGCCGGTTTGATCTCCTCCTGAATGCAAAATACGAGGCAGTTGGTGCGCGCCTTCTAATCCAAGTGAAAGTTCGCCATCTTTTTCGTCAAAAGTCATTCCTTCATTTATTAATTTTTGGATCACAATCGGGCCACAAGTCACAAGTTGGTTTACAGCGCGAACTTTATTATGAAAACAGCCAGCTTGAAAGGTATCGCTAAAATGTTTTTTTGGTGTATCGCTTTTTGATATAGCCGCGGCGACACCACCTTGAGCGAGCATCGAGTTACTTTCTTCTTTATGAGATTTTGTGATTATTGTCACATCATAGTCCTGCATTAATCTGAGGGCAGCAGTGCAACCTGCGATACCGCTCCCAATGATAATAACTCGTTCTTTTGTCATCATTTCCACCTCTTGCATAGTAGGTTCGATTAATTGTATACTTCTTAATGAATATACAGTTGTCTTGTCATCTATAATCACACAAAATCAAACTAAATTCAAGTATAAAATTTTAAGGGAGAGATAAAGAGATGATTTACTTTGACCATGCAGCAACTACGAAAATGAGTGAAACATCCTTACAAGTTTTTATGGATGCCTCGCGAGAATTCTTCGCTAATTCGGAAAGTTTACACGATGCCGGGACGAAATCAGCAGCCCTTTTAGAAAAATGTCGGGAAAGTTTTGCTGAGTTATTACAAGTTCCAAACCGCGGGATTTTATTTACGAGTGGTGGAACAGAGAGTAATCAAATCGCGATTCAAACGCTACTCCATACAACTGATAAGAAAGAAGTGCTCGTAAGTCCGCTGGAACACGCTTCTGTTTGGCAGCAACTAATGGCACTCGAACAAGCGGGGAAGTGTCGTATGAAAGCATTACCAGTTGATTCGTTTGGGCAAGTAAATCCAGCTACTTTAGAAAAAATGATTTCTACTGAGACGGGGCTTATTATTATTCAACATGTTAATTCGGAAATCGGAACCATCCAACCAATCGCCGAACTAGCTCACATTGCTAAAAAAGCAGGTGTCTTTTTTCATACCGATATTGTTCAATCTTTTGGAAAACTTGATTTAGATTTAAGTGATGTCACTAGTTTTAGTATTTCATCGCATAAAATTTATGGGCCAAAAGGGGCGGGACTACTTTTTATGAAACCAGATTCTCCTTTGCAGGCAGTTTTGCCAGATGTACATCATGAATTTGGCTTTAGACCGGGGACGGTAAATGTTCCAGCTATTGCTGCCTTTACAACTGCCGCCTATGATATAATGGAAAATAGAGAGCAAGAAGCGATTAGAGCTTTGAAACTAAAAGCTGCGATTTGCGACACATTAGAAACGCGGGTGAAAGTCGAAGGTGGACCAAATACATCGCCGTTTATTTTAGGACTTACTTTGCCAAATATGCAAGGTCAGGAGGCTTTACTTGCTTTAAACGAAGCAGATATTCAAATCTCGACGACGAGCGCATGTAGTTTACGTGATTTAGCCCCGTCCAGAACATTAATCGCTACTGGAAAAACAACAGAAGAAGCAAACCGTTTTATCCGGCTATCTTTTGGAAAAGAAAATGAATTAAACGATAGTATTATTTTTAAAGAAGAAATCGATAAATTACTACGAAAAAGGTGATAAGATGAAAAAAATATTAGGTGATACGCGTAGGCAAATGATTTTAAAATGGCTAAAAGAAGCCGAGGCGCCAATTTCTGGAAATCAATTAGCACAGAAAACAAATGTTAGCCGCCAAGTGATTGTTCAAGATATTTCTTTGTTAAAAGCTGGCAATGAACCAATTATGGCTACTCCACAAGGTTATATTTATGCGAAAGAAACGAGTTATACAGGTGAAAGACGCGTTATCGCTGTAAAACATACGAAAGAACAAGCTGCCGAGGAACTAAATATTTTGGTGGATCACGGTGTTTCCATTATTGATGTGATTGTGGATCATCCAATATACGGCGAAATTACTGCTTCACTGCATTTAAAAAGCCGTTTTGATGTAGAAAAATTTGTGCGGAAATTGCAAACAACAGGAGCAACGATGCTTTCTGGTTTAACGGACGGAACCCATTTACATACGATTGAAGCAGATACGAAAGAACAATTAGAGCAAGCGATTAAGGCGCTAGATAAAGCTGGATTTTTAATCTAACCATTTTTCAATATAAATTCTAGGAAAAAGCTAGTAACTATGGTAGAATGTATGTTAGGTATTTATAAACAATAGTCGTATGGAGGTGCTAGATATGCCATTATCGCCGCTGGATATACATAACAAAGAGTTTACCCGTGGTTTTAGAGGTTATGACGAAGACGAAGTAAATGACTTCCTCGATCAAATCATTAAAGATTATGAACAAGTTATCAAAGAGAAAAAGCGTATTGAGGACACTTTAAATAATAGTGAAGAACGTTTAGGTCATTTTACAAACATTGAAGAAACATTAAACAAATCATTAATCGTGGCACAAACAGCTGCCGAAGAAGTGAAAGCTTCCGCTGAAAAAGAAGCAAAACTTATTATCCGTGAAGCTGAAAAAAATGCAGACCGAATTTTAAGCGACTCACTTTCTAAAGCTCGTAAAATCGCGATTGAAATTGAAGACCTAAAACGCCAATCTAAAGTATTCCGCGAGCGTCTTCGTATGTTAGTAGAAGCGCAAATGGATTTAATTAAAAGTGAAGACTGGCAGCAAATGATGGCTTACGATGTAGATGCAACAGAACTAGCGTCTATTAAAGAAGTCGAAGCTGCTGAATCAGAAGAACGTTAAAAACGATTATAAGAGACAAGTAAATTTTTTAGATATAGGATACAAAGCGAGTTGGTGCAAGGTGTGAGACCAGCTATCCTCTAAAAAATCGAAATCACTCTTTAGTTCTAACCCGAAAAAGCAACTGCTTGAGTAAGTGTTAGCGCGAGCCGGCGTTATGGCATTAATGAAGTGGGCAAGCAATTAACATGCATGTCAACAAGGGTGGTACCGCGAATCTCGTCCCTTTTTTGGGAGAGATTTTTTTGTGTTTAAAAATAAAGTTTTAAAGGAGAAGAGAGTATGGAATATAAAGATACGTTATTAATGCCAAAAACAGATTTTCCAATGCGTGGAAATTTGCCAAACAAAGAACCTGAATGGCAAGCAAAATGGGAAGAAGAAAAGCTATATGAGAAAATTCAAGAAAAAAATGCTGGACGCAAGGCGTATATTTTACATGATGGCCCTCCCTACGCAAACGGAGAGCTTCATATGGGGCATGCGTTAAATAAAACAATCAAAGATATTATCGTTCGTTATAAATCAATGGCTGGCTTCAGTTCCCCGTATGTTCCTGGTTGGGATACACACGGACTACCAATCGAGACAGCTATCGCCAAAAAAGGTGTTAAACGGAAAGAAATGTCTATCGCTGAATTCCGTAAACTGTGTGCCGAATATGCGATGACGCAAGTAGACGGCCAACGTACAGGTTTCAAACGCCTTGGAATTAACGGCGACTGGGAAAATCCTTACATCACTCTTTTACCAGAATACGAAGCAGAGCAAATCAAAGTATTCGGTGAAATGGCGAAAAAAGGTTACATTTACAAAGGTAAAAAACCTGTTTATTGGTCTCCTTCTAGTGAATCTGCGCTTGCGGAAGCAGAAATCGAATATCAAGATAAAACATCTGCGTCGATTTTCGTGGCTTTCAAAGTAACAGACGGAAAAGGTGTACTAGATGAAGGTACGAATATCGTTATCTGGACAACAACTCCTTGGACAATTCCTGCAAACATGGGTATTACTGTTAACCCTGATTTGGATTATGTAGTAATTGAATCCGCAGGTGAAAAATATGTTGTAGCAGAAGCACTTTTACCAAGCTTACGTGAAAAACTAGGCTTTGAAGATGCGACAGTTGTTAAAACGGTTCGTGGTTCTGAACTTGACCGCGTTGTAACTAAACACCCATTCTATGACCGTGACTCTTTAGTAATGAACGGCGAACATGCCACTGCTGAAGCCGGTACTGGTGCGGTTCATACGGCTCCTGGACATGGGGAAGATGACTTTTTAATCGGGAAAAAATACGATTTGGAAATTCTTGCTCCACTAGATGATCGTGGTGTGTTTACAGAAGAAGCTCCAGGATTTGAAGGCGTATTTTACGATACAGCGAATAAAATGGTGACAGAAAAACTAGAAGAAGTGGGCGCATTACTAAAAATGGAATTCATCACTCACTCTTATCCACATGATTGGCGTACGAAAAAACCAGTTATTTTCCGTGCTACAGCGCAGTGGTTTGCTTCAATTGACGCATTCCGTGATGATTTACTCGCAGCTGTTAAAGGTGTTAATTGGACTCCTGCTTGGGGTGAAACACGTCTATTCAATATGGTTCGCGACCGCGGCGACTGGGTTATTTCTCGTCAACGTGCGTGGGGAGTTCCACTACCTATTTTCTATGCGGAAAACGGGGAAGCGATTATCACAGACGAAACAATCAACCATATTTCAGAACTGTTCCGTGAGCATGGTTCGAACGTTTGGTTTGAGCGTGATGTGAAAGACTTATTACCAGCTGGGTTTACACATCCAGGTAGCCCAAATGGCGAATTTACAAAAGAAACGGATATTATGGATGTTTGGTTTGATTCTGGGTCAAGTCATCAAGCCGTATTAAATGCTCGTCCAGAATTAAGTCGTCCGGCTGATTTGTACATGGAAGGCTCTGACCAATATCGTGGTTGGTTCAACTCATCTTTAACAACAGCTGTAGCGATCACTGGCGAAGCACCTTACCGTAACGTGCTAAGTCATGGTTTTGCACTGGACGGGGAAGGCCGTAAAATGAGTAAATCACTTGGAAATACTTTACTTCCAGGCAAAGTAATTAAACAACTTGGTGCGGATATTGTTCGCCTTTGGGTTGCTTCTGTAGATTATCAAGCTGATGTTCGTGTTAGTGATGAAATCTTAAAACAAGTATCCGAAGTGTACCGTAAAATCCGTAACACAATGCGTTTCTTACTAGGAAATATCAATGATTTCCATCCAACTACGAACGCCGTTTCTTATGAAAACTTACGTGAAGTAGATAAATACATGCTGATTAAATTAAACGATTTAGTGAAAAATGTGAAGGATAGCTATGAAGCGTTTGAATTCTCTACTATTTACCACCAAATCAATAATTTCTGTACAGTAGAATTAAGCCAATTTTATATGGACTTTGCCAAAGATGTTGTTTACATTGAAGCAGCGGATAGTCATGATCGTCGCGCTATGCAAACGGTCTTTTATGAAGCAGTTGTTACTTTGACAAAACTACTTGCTCCAATTTTACCGCATACGACGGAAGAAGTTTGGAATAGCTTGATTGGTGAAGGCGCGGAAAGTATTCATTTACAAGATTTACCAGATGTAAAAGTATTAGCTGATAGTGAAGAAATTACTGCGAAATGGGACGCATTCATGCAAATCCGTGATAACGTCCAAAAAGCGCTAGAATTCGCTCGTAATGAAAAACTTATCGGTAAATCAATGCTTGCAAAAGTAACTCTATATGTAGACGGTGAAGCGAAAACATTGTTTGATTCATTAGAAGGCGATTTTGCACAACTATTCATCGTTTCTGATTTTGAACTAGTGGAAGGTTTAGAAAATGCACCAGAATCCGCATTTAAATCGAATCAAGTAGCTGTTCAAATTACTGTAGCAGAAGGTGAAACTTGTGAACGTTGCCGTGTAGTGAAAAAAGATGTAGGCGTAAATCCAAAACATCCAACACTTTGTGGCCGTTGTGCTGATATTGTTGTAAAACACTACGAAGCTTAATGCTCGCTTGGGGAAAATCCTAGTAGTTTAAAAAGGAGGTTCCCCAAGCTTTTTTAATTTAAGATGTGGTATTATAGACGTAATTCCAAATAAAGGAGGTTGCTTGAAGGAATGGCAACAATTCACTTTACAAAAGTACATGGTTCGCAAAACGATTTTTTCTTAGTTGATGAAGAAGAAAATCAAATCATGGATTGGTCGGATGCGAAACGTGCTGATTTTGCAATAAAGCTTTGTGATAGAGAGCATTCGCTTGGTGGGGCAGATGGTATTTTATATGTCACAAAAAGTAATGAAGCTGGACCAATTGGCCAAATGCGCGTCGTTAATTCGGATGGATCAATTGCGTCGATGTGCGGGAACGGCCTAAGAACGGTAGCTCGTTATTTACTTGAAAAGCACGCATTAACAGAAGCAAAAGTCGAAACAATGAAAGCGATACTGGATGTCAAAAAAGCAACTTCACTTGGTTTTGACATACCAACGTACCAAGTTGAAATTTCTCCAGTTAAATTTAATGCAGAAAGTTTACCAATGAATGTCGGTGTGGAAAAATTATTTAATCAAGTCGTTCCTGAACTAGATTCGGAATTAGCTTTTTCTGCTGTGTCGGTTCCAAATCCACACTTGATTACGTTTGTGGACCAAACTGTGTTAGATTCGGATAAACAAGAAACTTTAGCGAGTTATTTAAACAGCGAAAATCCTTATTTTCCAGATGGTGTCAATGTTAGTTTTGTGAAACGATTAAGCGATGATGCGATTTATGTGCGGACATTTGAACGCGGTGTAGGTTTTACGAATGCATGCGGGACAGCGATGTCAGCTTGTAGTTTAATTAAAAAAATGTTAGATAAAGATACTTTTGAAACACCACTTAATGTTTATAATGATGGCGGGCGAGTACAGGTGACTGCCAAAAAAGACGAAGCTGGTGAAATTTCGCTACAATTAATTGGTAATGCAACATTTGTTAGCACGGGGTCAGTTAGCTACGAAAGAGGCACTGTAACTGAACTTACAAATGAAGCGACACCAGAACAAGCGCAGTATCAAGAGCTTGTAAAAGAAGTAAAGCAATTTTTAAAAACAACCGAATGAAAAGGAGTTAACCATGAATACTAATCGAAAAAAAGCGACACCGTTATTCGTTATTGGTGGATTTTGTCTGATTTTATTTATTACAATCGCCTCAGCTATTGCAACAGAAAGTAACTGGGTAGCACGTTTTGATCTAAGCTGGATTGAAAAGATTCGCGGCGGGATTCAACCTGATAAAACAGCTATCGTTAAACTAGTGACCAATTTAGGTAGTGCAGAAACAACTATTATTTTAACTATTGTAGTCGTTCTTATCCTATTCTTTTTACGAAAATTTGTTGTTGGACTATGGTTTGGAGGAACGATGCTAGCTTGTGGTGTTGTCCTTAATCTAGTCTTGAAAACATTAGTTGCTCGTACACGTCCAGATAGCGTTAACTGGTTAATAGATGAGTCAGGTTTTAGTTTTCCTAGTGGACATGCGACTGCTACGGCGGTTTTCTATGGACTTGCAGCGATGTTCTTAATTTTCACAGTGCCAAAAATGTGGCAAAAAATCGTTATCGGAATTATCGGCTATGGATTTATCTTGTTTGTAATGTATACACGTGTTTATTTAGGCGTGCATTTCCCAACAGATGTACTGGGCGGATTTTTACTTGGTACGGCTTCTGTACTCATTTCTTTAGGCGTTTATTTCTTAGTGCGTAAACCGTTACATAATTTACTTGTGAAATGGCGTATTAAAGATAAAAGTATTGTCGATTAATAGAAAACCTTGTTATAAGAATTGACTTATAGCAGGGTTTTTTAGTTAATAAACTGAATACTCTATTTTGTAACCGTGCGACTTTTTCACTTGATTTATTTGTCCGTTGGCGTTAATATATAAGTGTTGCAGGAAGTATATTTATGTATTAGCAAGGATATTGATGTAAATGAGTATCTTTGCTAATATGTGAATTTTGTAATTGAAAAAATGATTAGCTTGTTGTTAACATCTTTTTCGTTAGTAAAAGAAACATATTAAGAAAATTTTTGGAGGTTTGTGAAATATGCAAACAGGTACAGTTAAATGGTTTAATAGTGAAAAAGGTTTCGGTTTCATCGAAGTAGAAGGCGGAGATGATGTATTCGTACACTTCAGCGCTATCGAAGGTGAAGGATTCAAAACTTTAGACGAAGGTCAAAGCGTTGAATTTGAAATCGTTGAAGGTCAACGTGGCCCACAAGCAGAAAAAGTTACTAAACTTTAATCTGATCACGTTAAACTAATAAAACACGCAGCGGACTTCTTAGGGAGAAGCCTTGCTGCGTGTTTTTTTATTTTAGATAAATTCGGTAAGTTTTAATTTCAAACGGAGTAATGGCAAATGTTGTGGTTTCAAGTGTTGTTTCGTTTTCCTCCAGTAAGTTACATTCTGTGATGGAAGTAATAGCATAATCGCTAGTTAGCGTCACTTCGCCGTGTGTGCCTGCGAATTCATGCAGTCGGATGATAAGACCATTACCGTCCTCAGCTTGTTTGACGCTATCAATCATCACATAAGGATTAGTAACTTGGAAAAGCGAAAATGGTTCGATTTCTCCGTTAGATGTGAAAATCGGGTTGTTTAATTCCCAAGCAGTTTGGACTGTTTCTCCGTCTAAGAAATCTCCTTGATGTGGAAAAAGTGAATACGTGAACTGGTGAAGACCTAAATCGGCTTCTGGGTCAGGGTAGCCCGCTGCTTTGAGTAATGTTAGTCGAATCGTCGAGTCTTTAATATCATAGCCGTATTTGGAATCATTTAGCAAACTAACCCCGTAATTTTTCTCAGAAAGATCGGCCCACTGATGCCCAACTGTTTCAAAACGAGCATAATCCCAGCTTGTGTTCCAGTGTGTCGGTCGTTTTACATTACCAAATTGAATATCATAACTAGCTTCACTGGCATGAACGGAAACAGGGAAAGCGACTTTCAGCAACTGGTTACGGTCACGCCAATCCACTTCTGTTTCAAATCTGATTTCAGGGCTCTCATGGTAAAAATGAATCCACTGCGTAATTTGTGATTTTTCTGAGTGAAGCACCTGTTTAATAGTGAGTTCAAGTGGTCCATTATTGATTACTTCAAAAGAGTCTAAAGCGGTAATTTCCTTTTGTTTTTCTTGGTAAAATAGATCAATATCCCAAGCATCATGCCACATCGGCTTATCTTCAAATAATTGAAATACATTCCCCCTCGCGTTTTCTGCTAATACTTGGCGGTTATTTTTTTTGTCAAAAATGGATGTAAATTGGCCGTTTTCGTTCCAAGCTATTTGATAATAGGGTGTTTCTAATTGCTTGTCTTTGTAAGTGAAAGGCGATTTTGTTAGCTCACTTGTTGTTTCTTTAACGGAAATACTTGTGGCACCGAGCGCTGGCAAGTTATGGTGCTGGATGAGCCACGCGCCATTTGCTAATTTTTGTGCAGGGAGTGGCTTATTTTTTTGATCATAAAAGGCTAAGTTGCTAGCAGGATTATCGGCTTTGATTTCAATATAGCGCGGACGATTCCAAGTGGAACTATTCCATAGCGTTATTTTTTCAGAAGCCTGCTGGGTTAGTTTTTCCAGTTGTTTAGAGATAATCGTATTGTTTTCGGTGAGTGCTTCAGTGTACTCAATTAGCGCATCATCATATACTTCTTTGATGGAAGAGCCAGGAATAATATCGTGAAATTGATTTCGAAGTAATATCTGCCAAATGTTCGCTAATTTTTCGGTCGGATAAGTAGTTCCTTCTTTTAAGTTCGCTAAAACAGAAAGCCATTCGCTATTTCTTAAACCAAGCTCGATTTTACGGTTCATTTTTTTCGTGAAGGCTTGGCTGGTATAAGTTCCGCGGTGGTATTCAAAGTAAAGTTCCCCGTTCCAGGTGTGGACATATTGATCAGTGCTATTAATCGTTTCATGTAAATCATCGAAATAATCGGTAGCGCTTTTTGGTTTTACTTCAGGGATTCCCGGCATTTTATCATAGCGACGACGCATCTCGAGCATTTCGCGATTTACCCCGCCACCTCCATCGCCGTAACCATAAGCAAGTAATAATTCTTGGTTTATTTCTTTATCTTGATATTTATCCCAAAGTCCCACCAGTTCACGCGCGGTCATTTTACCGTTATAAGTAGAAATTCGGCTGTTTTTTTCTGGTGCAGTGATGAAGTGAGTTAGGATTTCCGTTCCGTCAATACCGCGCCACTGGAACGTATCATGTGGCATTCGGTTATATTGATTCCAACTAATTTTAGTCGTCATAAAAGTTTTGATGCCTGATTTACGGAGAATTTGCGGCAAGGCCCAGCTATAACCAAATACATCAGGTAACCATAGAAAACTAGAAGGTTTGCCAAACTCTTCGCGTAAAAATTTCTGACCGTAGAGCATTTGTCTGACGAGTGATTCTCCGCTAGGGATATTACAATCGGCTTCAAGCCACATTCCGCCATCAGCCTCCCAGTTGCCTTCCTCGATTTTAGCTTTTATTTTGGCATAAATTTCTGGATAATCTTCTTTGATGTAGGCGTAGAGTTGGGGCTGTGATTGCAAAAATAAGTATTCAGGATAATCTTCCATTAAATGGAGCACGGTCGAGAATGATCGTGCTGCTTTTTCGCGGGTATGTTTTAAACGCCATAGCCATGCTACATCGATATGGGTATGTCCAACTGCTGCTACTTTGATAGGAAAGTTTTTCGGCATTTCTTTTATTGCTGCTTGCAAGATTTGGTTGGCGTTTTCCATGGAGGAAAGATTTTGGTTAGAGCCTGGTGTTCCCCAATCAATCGCTAGGTAAGCGCGGTTAATAGCTTGAAGCAGGGGAGCGTATGTCGGATTATTTTCTTCCAGTTGATCGAGTGTTTTTAAGGTAGCTTTACTTGTAAAATATAAATCGTCAATCACGAGGTTTAAATAACCAATAAATGCTTCTTTTAACTGATGTGTTTGGATGGAAGGAGCGCCACCGCCTTCAAGACCAGACCATAAACGAAAGACAAGTTCGGTCGTTTTTCCAGCAAAACTGTCAGGGAAAAGAACTTCTTGGTGATTTTGGTCGACACCTTGGAATGGTTCGCCGTTTACGAATAATAAGGATTCAAAGCCAGAATTATGACCGTCGCCAGTATTACCAAAATCAAAGTAACCGATTAAGCGAGTACCTTCTTTGGCACTGGGGAAGGTAATCGTTGTTTTTAACCAGACGTAGCGATCGCGGCCGGCCCAGTTTTCTCCAATAGTTAATTCGTTATCATAAATGACAGTTTGAGGACGCGCTGCAATGTTTCCGTCCATATCCTCAGCTGCTTGGAACTTCTGAATCGGATACGTTTTTTCATAGCGGTAAAGGGCGACTTCATCTAGTCTACCGCGTAATTTATCTTTTGTGAAAAACATCTATATACTCAAATCCTTTCTTTTTTGTCTAGAACGGTTTCAATATATCATAGCGGGAAAAGAAGTCAATTTGGCTTTTGAAGGGAATTTGGCAGGGTCGTTTTTCTCATCTTTAGAGCGGTAAGGAATAAGCTTTTTTGAAATGGACAAATCAAGGGAAAATGGATTATTCATAGTAGTTTTTGGCGTAGCATTGCAATTCGCTTTAGCCCTTACTATACTTAGCTTGAAAGCGAATACAAAAAGGATATTTGGAGGGGCAAAATGACTAGAAAGAAAGCGCATATTATATCGCATTCTCATTGGGACAGAGAATGGTTTTTACCACTGGAAAGCTTAAGATTTAGGCTCGTTACACTTATGGATGAAGTAGAAGATTTACTTGATAAAGAAGCTGGTTTTAATCATTTTCATATGGATGGACAAATGATTATGTTAGAAGATTATTTAGCTGTAAAACCTGCTAAAAGAGAAAAAATGAAACAACTGGTTGCTGATGGAAAATTACGAATCGGCCCTTGGTATATGTTACAAGATGCTTTTTTGACGAGTGGAGAAGCGAATATTCGTAATTTGCAATATGGTTTAGAAATGGCGGAAGAATTCGGTCAAGCGGAAAAAATTGGTTATTTTCCGGATACGTTTGGTTTATATGGTCAAGTGCCGCAATTAATGCGTCAAGCTGGTTTTGACACGGTTGTTTTTGGACGAGGTGTTAACCCAACTGGCTTTAATAACCAAGTATTTGATAGTGCTTTTGCCTCGAAATATTCAGAGATGTTCTGGGAAAGCCCGGACGGTTCGAAAGTTTTAGGAATTTTACTCGCTAATTGGTATTCCAATGGTAATGAAATTCCAACTGATAAAGAAGCAGCAAAAATTTTCTGGGATAAAAAATTGGCAGACGTGGAACGATTTGCATCAACGGATGAATGGTTATTTATGAACGGTTGTGACCACCAGCCTGTCCAAACAGATTTAGCGGAAGCTCTTGAAGTAGCACGGGAACTGTATCCAGAGATTGATTTTATTCATAGTCATTTTGAAAAATACCAAGATGCTGTCAAAGCCGGGCTTGAACCTGAAAAATTACAAACAGTCCACGGAGAATTAACAAGCCAACAATCGGATGGTTGGTCAACGCTTGCTAACACGGCTTCCTCACGTATTTATTTGAAGCAAGCCAATGCTAAAATTGAACGTTTATTAGAGCGTTTAGCTGAACCGATTTCGGTAATGGCAACAGAAGCTGGTGTTAGTTATCCGCATGAATATCTGGCTTTTGCTTGGAAATTACTCATGGAAAATCAAATCCATGACAGCATTACAGGATGTAGTTTGGATGAAGTGCACCGCGAAATGGAAGCTCGTTTTGAAAAAGTAGAACAAACAACTATGGCGATTATTCAAAACGCCGCACGTAAAATAACGGAACAAATCGCAACAAATGATGCGGGTATTCCAATTACGGTTTTCCATGCAGGAGGGCTAGAAGCAACTAGAACTGTCGAACTTGAACTTGAAACAGACGCGATTCATTTTTCTGAGATGCATTTTGAATTGATACCAGATGAATTAGCAAAACTTCCCGAACAAAGTTTTCGGATGGAAACAAGTAATGGGGAGGAAATTCCGGTTGTAGTTGAGCCACTTGGTATTCATTTTAACTATGATTTACCAGAACGAAAATTCCGCGATTCTTATTTTGCAAGAAAGTATAAACTAACCTTTACTGTGGAACATTTACCAGCAGTTGGGTACCAAACAATCTATGCGCATCCGGTCGCAGTTTCGGATGACGAAAAAGAGCTAACAGGGGACTTACAGTTAGAAAATCAATATTTAAAAGTGGAAATCGCGCCGAACGGAACTTACTCCATTTTGGATAAAGAAAAGGCTGTAGAAGTCGCGGGACTTGGGGCATATGAGGATGTTGGCGATATTGGTAACGAGTATATGTTTAAAGAAACAGGTGATAATTTACGTATAAATACCTTTAATTCAAAACCAGCAGTTCGCGTGTTGCGTGAAGATAAGCTTGGAAAGACAATCGAAATGAAACATGAAATAGAAATCCCAGTAAGCGCAAGTGCGACATTTGCTGAAGAAAAACGCCGACTAGTATGGCATCCGGACCGGACGTCACATCGTTCAGACAATCGTACTACTTTTAAAATCACTACAGAACTGACGCTGAATAAACATGATAAACAACTAACTGTTCGCGTTAAACTAGATAACCAGGTGGATGACCATCGCCTTCGCGTACTTTTACCAACTGGGAAACAAACAGAAACACATCAAGCGGGCAGTGTTTTTGAAGTAGTAACGCGCGCGAATAAACAAGTGGAAGAATGGACAAATCCTGCTAATGATAACCGGAAACAAGGTTTTGTTACTAGTGGAAATATCGTTGTTGCAAGCCTCGACTTACCGGAATATGAAGTAAGCGAGCAAGGGGACAGATTGGAACTAACACTTTTACGCGCAGTATCAGAAATTGGCGATTGGGGTGATTTCCCAGCATATGAAGCAGAATGCCACCGCGAAATCACAGCCGAGTTCCATGTATTCTTAACAGACGAATCAAGCGTCAACGTCCCTGCACAAGTTAACGCACTCTTAGCACCTACTTTTGCCATTCAACACTCGTCATCATCAAAAGAAAAAATTCTTGCAGAAACAAAAGATTTTGCGAAATGGAAAGTAACAGACGGACTTGTTTTTTCCGCATTTAAACTAGCGAAAGACAATCAACCAATTATTCGTTTCTATCAAACCGCATCCGAGCCAAAACTATTAAACACGGTTAATCTGTGGAGAAAATCGACCATTTTAGAAGAAACAGCAGGAGATGCCAAAAATCAATTTACCGTTAAACCAAACGAAATTATCACATTAAAAGGAGTGTAATTCATGACAAAGAAAGTACCAACAAGTTTTAACAAATGGATTGATATAGTAAAAACGACTTTTCCAGAAAATGAAAAATTACATCGCATGTTTGAAAAATGTTTTACTAACACCTATACAACTACTTTGCAGGAAACAGAAGAGGGGCTTCCGTTTGTTATTACAGGCGATATTCCAGCCATGTGGTTACGCGATTCAACGAGCCAAATCCGCCCTTATTTAATTGTTGCAGAAGAAGATGAAGAGATGGCGACATTAATTGAAAATCTCATAAAACTGCAAACAAAATATATTCTTCATGATCCTTATGCGAATGCTTTTAATAAAACTGCGAATGGTGCCGGTTTTCAACAAGATAAAACAGAGATGTCAGACCTTGTTTGGGAGCGTAAATACGAAATTGATTCACTTTGCTACCCAGTCCAGTTAGCTTATCTATTATGGAAAAGTACTAATCACACGGGTCATTTTACCGAGGAATTCAGACAGGCTTTGCACCAGATTATCGACGTATTTAAAACGGAACAAAAGCATACGGAGCAAAGTCCATATCGTTTTGAACGAGAAAATGTGCGTCAATCAGATACTTTAAATAATAATGGCAAAGGAACAGATGTAAGTTATACGGGGATGTCTTGGAGTGGATTTAGACCGAGTGATGATGCGTGTATGTACGGTTATCTTGTGCCAAGTAATATGTTTTTGGTCGTAGTGATGGATTACGCTCAAGAAATAGCGGCACAGTTTTATTCGGACGATAAGAAATTAATCCAAGCTAGTTTGGAGTTAAGAGAAGAAGTCGCAACTGGAATTGAAACATACGCTAAACAAGCGCACCCGTATTACGGCGATGTTTATGCTTATGAAGTTGACGGAACTGGGCGCAAGTTATTTATGGATGATGCTAATGTACCGAGCTTACTCGCTGCGCCGTATCTAGGTTTTTGTGAGAAAAATGATCCAGCATATCAAGCGACTAGAAAACTCATTTTAAGTCGAGAAAATCCTTATTTTGTAGAAGGTAGCGTCCTTACTGGAATCGGTAGCCCTCATACGCCGGATCATTATGTATGGCCGATTGCGCTCAGTATTGAAGGTTTAACCGCAGAAACAGAAAGCGAGAAACAAGCTATTTTAGAGATGTTAATAGCTGGTGATGGTGGCACGGATTACATGCATGAAGGAGTTAATGCTTCAAACCCAGCTGAATTCACTCGCGACTGGTTTGCTTGGTCGAATGCGATGTTTAGTGAATTTGTCCTAAGTTTATGTGGTGTATATGTAAAAGGAAGCCCATTAAGTAAATAAAAAAGAAAAGTCTGGGCGAAAAACTCAGGCTTTCTCTTACTATCAAAGGAGAAAAAAGAATGAAACTTATTGATAAATTCTCAGTTATTAGTGATTGGATAATACGGCTTGTTTGGACGAATTTAGTATGGCTTTTTCTTGTATTAATGGGCGGGATTGTGCTTGGATTTATGCCAGCGACAGTTGCTCTTTTTACGATTACGAGAAAATGGGCGAGAGGCGATTTAGACACGCCTGTTTGGAAATCAGCTTGGCAAACTTATAAGCAAGTATTTGTTTCTGCTAATTTAGCAGGTGGGATTTTTGCAGCCATTGGGATATTTCTTTATGCTGATTTACGGATTGTTTTTGAACTGATGCAAGGATTTTGGTCGACCATTTTATACTTTTTCTTGATGTTCTTACTTTTTCTCGTTGGTATTGCCTTTTTGCAGTATTTTACCGTATTTGTTCACTTCCAAATGAAAAATGTTCGCGCTTATGTTGGCCAAGCATTCTTACTAGCTATTACTAGTTTTAAAAACACCTTTATGATTGTGGTTGGACTCGTTTTTTGTGCCTGGTTGATTTCTAAAATGCCAGCTTTTATTTTGTTTATCTCAGGCGTTTTACCAAGTTATTGGATAATGAAAATCAACTTGCAACGTTTTAAACAGATGGAGCCAAAGTAACCCCTTACATTATTTTTGATAGTATGCAATAATCAGAAAGGAAAAGGGGGCAATGAATTAGAATGACACAAGAATTACCACGTAAGCGCGTTTTTAAAAGGATGTTATTAATTTTTTCTTTAACAAGTCTTTTTACCGTGAGCTTGTTACTTTTTTTCATTTATAAGTACTATACCAACATTCAGCTCGATACAAATCTTCAGCGCGCAGAAACTATCGCCAGCAAGCAGTTGGAAGCTTTAACTGAAAAGCAAAAGGCATTAATTAGTTTAACGCAAGATATTTACCGTAATAGTGATTTGATGCAAGATGTTCAAATCGCGATGACGAACGACTACGGTAGCTACACTGAGCAAAATATCGACAACTATTTTAAAAGTAAAAATTTTTATTCTGTAGATATGCAAACCTATTTACAGTCTTATTTTTCGTATGATGAAGATATTATTGCATTGCAGCTTATTTCAGATGACGGGAGCTACTCCTATACATTCCCGAGTCGTTACCGTGAATGGAAAGAAACTGTTGATACATATGGTGAAGAAAATATTGCCAGTCAAGCATCGAAACAAGGAAATTTTTATACGATAGAAAATAAAATTGTCGTGAAACAGCCGATTAACGATCCGAGTACATTAAAACAAATGGGCTATCTATTGCTTTATATTGATCCGACCTTTTTAAACAAATGGATTACGAAAGATTATAAAAACTCGATTTTCCAAATAAATAATACAAAAGGGGCCGAGTTATATTCCAATCATCCTGCAAAACAAATAACCCCACCCGAAAAACAAGGTTGGATGAATGTAGATAATAAGAAAATATACTTTCAAAAAACAGAGGATGAAACTACTGGCTTAAAAAATAATACATTTTTATATCGTGTCACGGATGATAGCGCGCCATTAATCGAGTTGACTTTATTTGGGATTGGTTTGTTACTCGTTATTTTTTCTATTAGCGTTAATTTTGTAATAAGCAGGCGCTACTCCAAGCGGATTTTGACAATTATTGGTGGGATGAACCGAGTGGAAAATGGAACGCTTGATGCAAAACTACCTGTCGATAATAACGGGGATGAACTGACGATGATTAGTGAGCGATTTAACCATATGACTGAAAATCTCGACGCTTATGTGAAGAAGGTCTATAGTCTTGAAATGGAAGAACAAAAAGCACGACTCAAAGCGCTTCAAGGGCAAATGCAACCTCATTTTCTTTATAATTCTTTAGAAGCAATTAGAATGAATGCCCGCGTAGAAGGAGCGAAAGAAACAAGTGATATGATTTACCAACTTGCGACGCTGCTACGCTATACTGCTAACCACCGCGAAATCACAACTTTAGGCGAAGAAATCAATTATGTAAAACAATATGTTCGTTTTATGGAAATGCGCCATGAACAGCCGATTAAGTTAGAAATCCATATTGAAAAACGTTTTAATCATACCCATATTCCACGATTTGCCTTGCAGCCGCTCATTGAGAATTTTTTCAAATATGCCTATAAAGAAAACCAACATCCAGTAGTTACAATTACGGTCACGGCGGAAAATAACAATTTACAATTTCAAATAAAAGATAATGGTAAAGGAATGGACGCGGAAAAGCTAAAAGAAGTCCAAGCGACGATTGAAAGTAAAGCTGAAACAAGCCACATCGGCCTAGCTAATTTAAACAAACGACTGCAACTTTTATATGGTGAAGCTTACTCATTAACGATTACAAGTAAGCCAAATGAAGGTACGATCATTCTATTTCAAGTACCTCAAAATACGGGAGGAGAAAAGTGATGCTAAAAATAGTACTAGTAGACGACGAACCCCTTATTCTTAAAGGTTTAGAAAGCATTATTCCAGAGTTTGAGCAAAACATTGAAATTGTCGGGACAGCCAAAAATGGCGAACTAGCCTTAGAGTTATTTGCGGATCAAGAAGTGGATGTCCTTTTAACAGATATAGAAATGCCTGTGATGAATGGTTTAGAATTAATCGATGCATGGAAAAAACGCCAACCGACTACTAAAAGCGTCGTTCTTTCCGGATTTGAAGATTTTCATTATATAAAACGTGGACTTTCAGCGGGAATCGAAAATTATTTATTAAAACCTTTAAACGAACAAGAATTAAAAGAAACATTCGTACAAATAGAGAAAAAACAAGTGACAGATAATGTCGTACCAAGGGAAGAAGCGTACTACATTTTACGGGACAATACGATTTGGCGCTGGCTAAATTTACGAATTAATAAAGAAGAATGGGAAGAGCGACTTGCGTTATACGATATGACTTTAAATCAAAACGAGAGCGCCGTCCTCATCCAGATTCAACCAACTAAAGAAACCGACATGGCTGAATGGAAAAAGCTTTCTGAACACTACCGGCGCACTTATCCATTTATGCTACTTACTCCAGAAAATGAAATCATCTTAGGAATAACCGAACAAACCTCTATATCCGAACAAATTTTAGCGATTCATCAAGATATGAAGCAACGCATTTCAAACGAAGCTTTTTATATTTTTATCAGCGAAAAAGTACAAGGGGAAATGATGTATCCGCAAGCGTTCCGACAACTGACGAGATTACTTCCAGAACGGCTTGTAAAAGAGTCCGGCAGCTTGATTGCCTATCAAAAAAGAACTAAACACACTTGGCGACCAAAAAGAAAACAACATCAACTTGCAAAACTACTCGTAATGAATAATGAAAAAGAAATCAAAGCATGGATTAACAACTTTTTTAAAGAATGGAACGATCATAAATTAGAAAGCGATCCGCATCAAATGCTCCATATTTTAAATGAACTACTTGTGATGATGGCGGAATCAGACCCTAAAGAATTAAGCGAGTCAATGGGACGAATCGCAGAAGAAACAAGCATTGAGGGGCTAGAAGAAGCAACACTCACCTATGCGATTCGTTATTACAATCGTAAAAAACAAACCGATGAATCAAAAAGCCCTATTATCCAAAATGTACTAGCGTATATTACCGAACATTTTTCAGAAGGCATGTCCTTAAAAACGCTTGGCAACGATTTTCACATTAATGCAGTCTATCTTGGGCAACTTTTCCAAAAAGAAATGGGTGAGCATTTTACGGATTATTTGAATCGCTACCGAGTAAACTATGCGAAGGAAGAGTTGCTGCAAACAAAAGATAATTTAACGATTATTGCTGGGAAATCCGGCTATACAGATATGGCCTATTTCTATAGACAGTTTAAAAAACATACTGGCGAAACACCAAATCGTTACCGGAAAATCCATCAATAAAATTATTTCTAATATTTGTCTATAAATCTAAACATCCGCAACTATTTTAACGCCCTTAAAAACGATAAACTAAAGATGTTGAAAGCACTTACAAAAAAAGAGGGGTGGATGGATTGAAAAAAGTTTTATCACAAATTCGAGCTAATCGGATTTGGCTATTAATGGTACTTCCGGGCCTTCTATGGTTTCTGGTTTTCTCATACTTACCAATGTTTGGTACAGTTATTGCGTTCAAAGATTACAAGATTGATGGGAAAGGATTTTTATCCAGTATTATGAACAGCGACTGGGTGGGGCTTGAAAATTTTAAATTCCTATTCCAAACAAACGACGCTTTTATTATTACCCGAAACACCGTCCTTTATAATTTAGTATTTATTATCGTTGGGCTGTTTCTTGGCGTGGCACTTGCGATTGTCTTTAACAGCTTACTAAATAAACGAGGAGCAAAAATTTATCAAACAGGAATGCTTTTCCCGCATTTCTTATCATGGGTTGTTGTGAGTTATTTCTTATTTAGCTTTTTAAGTGAAGATAGCGGACTGATGAACAATATTTTACTTGCATTCGGGCAAGATCCTGTTTCATGGTATAACGATCCGAAGTATTGGCCGTTTATTTTAATCATGATGAATGTCTGGAAAGGGCTTGGTTATGGAAGTATTGTCTACCTTGCTGCAATTGCCGGAATTGACCGAACTTACTACGAGGCCGCGATGATTGACGGCGCTGGCAAATGGCAACAAATTAGACATGTAACGATTCCTGCGCTAACACCACTGATGGTTATTTTAACGATTTTGAATGTCGGGAAGATTTTTAATTCGGATTTCGGGTTATTTTATCAATTACCGCGAAATTCAGGGCCACTTTATCCGGTGACGGATGTTATTGATACATATGTATACCGGGGCTTAACGTCGCTCGGTGATATGAGTATGAGTGCGGCAGCTGGTTTCTATCAGTCGATTGTCGGCTTTATTCTAGTGTTACTCACTAACTACATCGTGAAAAAAATAAACCCAGAATATGGCTTATTTTAAAAAAGGAGGCGAGTCGCTTTGGCAGAACAGCTTGAAGCAGTGAGTGAAATAGAACAAGTGCGAGGCGAAATGGAAAAACCAGCAAAAAACAAGCCGGCAAAAGATATTATCGGTTTTGGCAAAAAGATGAATGTGGCGATGAATGTTATGCTCGCTTTCTTAGCGCTCATCTGTATTTTTCCATTTTTATATATTATTGTTATTTCTTTTTCGAGTGAAACATCTCTGGCGGCAAATGGCTTTCAACTAATACCGAAAGAGTGGAGCATGGAAGCGTACGAATATTTATGGAAGATGAAAGGTCAGCTTTTACAATCATACGGCATCACGATTGTAGTTACAGTTATAGGTACTGTGTGTAGTGTTGCAATGATTGCTCTTTATTCTTATGCAATATCCAGACCACAATTTAAGTATCGCCGTCAATTTACATTTATTGCCTTCTTCACGATGCTGTTTAGTGGCGGGATGGTGCCAGCTTATATCGTTATGACACAATTTTTGCACTTACGAAATAGTATTTGGGCAATGATTTTACCACTAGCAATGAATGCTTTTTACATTATGATTATGCGTACATTTTTCTTACGGTCGATTCCGGAACCAATCCTTGAAGCGGCGCGGATTGAGGGCGCAGGGGAACTAAGGATCTTTTTACAAATGGTTGTGCCACTTTCCTTACCAGGACTTGCGACAATCGCGCTTTTCTCTACGCTCGGTTACTGGAATGACTGGTTCCAAGCATCACTTTATATTGATAATCCAAATTTAGTTCCATTACAATCTCTGCTTATGAAAATTGAAAACAATTTAGAATTTATGCGGCAAAACTCAGAAATTGCTTATACTGCCGGCGCATTTAAGTCCATTCCTCAAGACGGGGCAAAAATGGCGATGGTTGTTATTTCAACTTTACCAATCGCGATTACCTATCCGTTTTTCCAAAAATACTTCATTAGTGGACTCACAATTGGCGGCGTAAAAGAATAAAAAGATGGAGGGAATTTAATGAAAAAGAAATGGGGAGTAATCATCGCGTCACTTTGCTTGCTACTAGTTTTAGGTGCGTGCGGAAGCGATGAAAAAGCAGATGCAAATGAAGTTCCGACACTGAAATGGTACATGATTGGGACACCACAAAAAGACACGGAAGAAGTAATGAAAGAAGTAAATAAATATACTGAAGAAAAAATTGGTGTCAAAGTAGAAATGACACAAATTGACTGGGGCGACTACGGCAAACGGATGCAAACAGTTATTAACTCCGGAGAAAACTTTGATATTGCCTATTCAGCAGCAGGAGAATTCGTTTCTTATTCGCAAAAAGGTGCATTCTTGCCACTAAATAAATACCTAGATAAAGAAGGCAAGAAAATGAAAGCTGAATTAAATGAAGTTCTTTGGGAAGGAGCAACGATTGACGGCAATATTTACGGTGTACCTTCCAACAAAGAAGTCGGCGAACAACAAGTCTATGTTTTCAATAAAAATCTAGTAGATAAATATAAAATGGACATATCGAAAGTAAAAAACTTCAGCGATTTAGAACCAATGCTAAAAACCATTAAAGAAAACGAACCTAGCATCACACCAATTGGCGGGAATAAAGACTTTAAGCCAGCATTTTCATATGATTATTTAATCGATAACGCTGTGCCGCTTCCTTTTGCCGTGAATCAATACGAAGATACTGGTAAAATCGTTAACTTCTATGAACAACCAGATACATTAGAAACCTTAAAATCGCTTCATAGCTTCTACCAAAAAGGTTATGTTACTAAAGATATTGCCACTTCAACTGATCCATGGTCTTACGATAAAGAAAACTGGTTTGTGCGTATTGAGAAATACCAACCATACGCAGAAAACATTTGGGATAAAAATACAGGCGGTAAATATAAAGTAGTCACACAACCAATTGCCGAAACACCAATCATTAAAAATAACTCAGTCACAGGCGCAATTCAAGCTGTATCCGTGACAAGTCAACATCCTGAAGAAGCAGTGAAATTCCTTGATTTACTAAACACAGATGAATATTTACGCAATTTGGTTGATAAAGGAATTGAAGGCACCCATTATAAAGAGTTAGATGATGGCAAAATTCAAGATTTACCAGCACGTGTGGAACGTTATAGCATGCCAACTTATGCACTAGGAAATCACTTTATCCTTAAATTATATGAAGATGAACCAGCCGATAAATGGGATCAATTTAAAACATTTAATAAAAAATCAGTAGCATCACCGGGCTTAGGTTTCTATTTTGACTCATCTAAAGTAAGAACAGAAATCGCTTCAATTACAAATGTTTGTAATGAATTTGCTCCAGCGCTTCTAACCGGAACAGTCGATCCAGTAGAATACACCGAGAAATTCAAAGCTAAATTAAATGATGCAGGTATGAAAAAAGTAATGAAAGAAATGCAAAAACAATACGACGAATACCGCGCCTCGCAAGAATAAGAAACGGAAAGGACTTAGTTTGACTAAGTTCTTTCTTTTTTTATATAACAGTTTTTATGTAATTATATAACAGTTTTTGAGTCAGTAATCTTGCAATAATTCATTTGAGTAGTATAATGAGTCTAGTGAATGAGATTTTATTATAATCTGTACTACTTAAATATAAATAATTTATATAACAAAAGGATGATAAAGATGGAAAAGCATGAAAAAGACCAAACAAAAGGTAAATCAGGGGCAGACTTAGTTGTTGATAGTTTAATAAATCAAGGAGTAACGCATGTTTTCGGTATTCCGGGTGCGAAAATTGATAAAGTTTTCGATGTAATGGAAGAGCGCGGGCCAGAATTAATCGTTAGTCGTCATGAGCAAAATGCTGCTTTTATGGCTGCGGCTATTGGTCGTTTAACAGGTAAACCTGGTGTTGTGCTTGTAACTAGTGGACCTGGAGCTTCGAACCTTGCAACAGGACTTGTAACCGCAACAGCAGAAGGGGATCCTGTAGTAGCGATTGCTGGGAACGTAACTAGACAAGATCGTCTAAAAAGAACCCACCAATCGATGGATAACGCTGCACTTTTCCGTCCGATTACAAAATATAGCGAAGAAGTAGTTCACGCTGAAAGTATTCCGGAAGCAATCACTAACGCATTTCGTTCAGCAGCAGAACCGAACCAAGGCGCGGCTTTCGTAAGTTTACCACAAGATATTGTGAACGAACCAAATGTACCTGTAAAAGCAATTCGTCCACTTGCTAAACCAGAAAATGGACCAGCTTCCAAAGAACAAGTCGCTAAATTAGTTGCTCGTTTGAAAAAAGCGAAATTACCAGTATTGTTATTAGGAATGCGTGCCTCAAGCCCAGAAGTAACAGGCGCCATTCGTCGTTTACTGCAAAAAACAAGTATCCCAGTAGTAGAAACTTTCCAAGCGGCAGGAGTAATTTCGCGTGATTTAGAAGATAACTTCTTTGGACGTGTCGGTCTCTTCCGCAATCAACCAGGTGATATTTTGCTAAATAAAGCCGATTTAGTTATTACGGTAGGTTATGATCCAATTGAATACGATCCGAAAGCTTGGAATGCATCAGGCGATAGAACGATTGTACATTTAGATGACATCCGTGCTGATATTGACCATTATTACCAACCAGTGACCGAATTAGTCGGAAACATTGCTCTTACATTAGATCGTGTTAATGCGAAATTTAGTGGTTTGGAATTAGCTGATAAAGAACTTGAAACTTTAAAAGAACTTCATGCGCAATTAGAAGAAAGAGATGTACCACCAGAAAGTGATGAAACAAATCGGGTGCATCCGTTATCTGTCATTCAAACGCTTCGTTCGGCGATTGATGATAATGTAACTGTGACAGTCGATGTTGGCTCGCACTACATTTGGATGGCGCGTCACTTCCGCTCTTATGAACCACGCCGTTTACTATTTAGTAATGGTATGCAAACGCTTGGTGTCGCTCTTCCTTGGGGGATTGCAGCTACACTTGTGCATCCAGGCGAAAAAGTCGTATCTATTTCAGGCGATGGTGGCTTCCTATTTTCAGCGATGGAATTAGAAACAGCTGTCCGCTTGCGTGCTCCATTAGTGCATCTTGTGTGGAATGACGGAAGCTATGACATGGTCGCTTTCCAACAAAAAATGAAATATGGCAAAGAAGCAGCTGTTCGTTTTGGCGACGTCGATATTGTTAAATTCGCCGAAAGCTTCGGTGCAAAAGGACTTCGTGTAACTAAACCATCAGAACTTAGCGACGTATTAAAAGAAGCGCTTGAAACAGAAGGCCCAGTCGTTGTAGATATTCCAATTGATTACCGAGACAACATCAAACTTGGTGAAACATTACTACCAGACCAATTTTATTAAAAAGCAAAAAATCTCTCGGACTTTCCGGGAGATTTTTTTTAGTTAAAGGTTGACTTGGAGTGAGCTTCAAGGTATATGCTGTAATAGTACTAGAAATTAACTAGGAGGGTTTTCAATGGAATATGTGAAATTTGGCAATACTGGGATGGATGTTTCGAAAATTTGTTTAGGAACAATGGGCTTTGGCGACAAAGATAAATGGATCCACAAATGGGTTTTGGATGAAGCGAATAGTCGTCCAATTATAAAAAAAGCGCTTGATCTTGGCATTAACTTCTTTGATACTGCAAATATTTATTCTTACGGCGAAAGTGAAAAAATTGTTGGCCGAGCACTCAAAGATTATGCTAACCGAGATGATATTGTCTTAGCCACAAAAGTACACCAAACGATGCGCCCTGATCGTCCGAATAGTGGCGGTTTATCTAGAAAAACAATTTTAAGTGAAATTGACCATAGTTTAAAACGCTTAGAAACAGATTATGTTGATTTATATATCATTCACCGCTTTGATGAAAATACCCCAATCGAGGAAACAATGGAAGCTTTACATGATGTCGTTAAGTCGGGTAAAGCACGCTATATCGGTGCAAGTGCGATGTACGCTTGGCAGTTCCAAAAAGCACAACGCGTCGCAGAAAGAAATGGGTGGACAAAATTCGTTTCCATGCAGAACCATTACAACATGATTTACCGAGAAGAAGAACGAGAAATGATTCCGTTTTGCCGGGATGAAAAAATCGCGATTACACCTTACAGTCCACTAGCTTCAGGTCGGTTAACGCGTGATTTTGCAGAAACAACTAATCGTTCAGAAACAGACCCAATTCAAAAATCTAAATACGACGGCATGATGAATTCGGATAAAGGAATTATTGAACGCGTAGCTGAACTTGCTCTAAAACATGAAGTATCACGAGATAAAATTGCTTTAGCGTGGTTGTTAAATAAAGATGAAATCACTTCACCAATTATCGGTGCTCAAAAAGAAAGTCATTTGAAAAGCGCAATTGGAGCGCTAGATATTAAATTAACGGAAGCGGAAGTTAATTATTTAGAAGAACTATATATCCCGCATCCAGTCGTTGGCGCCCTCCCTACAAGTAAATAAAAATATGGAGCATGAGTTAGAAAAAACTAACTCGTGCTTTTTTTATGGAAAAGGCTATTGACAAATAATTTGCAACCGTTTACAATAAAGTGGTATTAAAAATAGTTAAAGCTGTATCTTTTATAAACTTAAATGTTATAGACGATTTTAAAATAAGAGGTGGAGACATGGAGTATAAGGACTTATCGCCAGCTGTGCAAAGTGAAGAACAATTAAGACAGCTTATTCAAGAAAAAGTAGCAGTAGGAGAAACAAGCTTCCCATCAGAACGAGCCCTTGAGAATGAACTAGGTGTCAGCCGAACCACACTTAGAAGATCACTCGATACGCTCGAAAAAGAAGCAGTAATCCAAAAAAGAAACCGTAAAGGCATCGAAATTAACCAAAAGCAAACAATCAACATTTTGAAAATGAATTCCATGAGTAGTCAACTCCCTGGCGAGCAAAGAGTCGAGGTATTATCCCAAGAAATAGTTGAAGGGGTAGATAAAGTAAATCGCTTTTTGACACTTGATGAAGATAAGCCTGTATTTAAACTAGTTCGGCGAAGAATCGTTGCAGAAAAGCCGTTTTCTTATGAGATTTCATTTGTAGACAGCGCTAGATTTTCTGGAATTGAGAAAATTGATTTAAATAATTCCTCACTCTACAGCGTTTTAGAAGAAAAATTTGGTATTAAACCTACTTATGGCCGCGAAGAATTACGTTTTGTATCCGCAAACGAAAAACTGGCAGAAGCTTTGAAGGTACCCCTAAACACCCCGCTTTTTGAAGTTGTGAGTAAAGCATTTGACCAAAATGATGAACCGTTTGAGTACAGCAAACAATATCTAATCGGTAATCAAATCAAATACAAAATTAATGCGAAAAATATATTTGATTACTTGGAGGACGAGTGAACATGGCAGCTAAAAAACCATTATTTGAAGTAATTGCTTCGAAAATAAAAGATAGTATTAATCGTGATGAATATAAAACGGGAATGCTTATGCCAAACGAAACTGCGCTGCAAGAAATTTATTCCAGTAGCCGAACCACAATCCGTCGCGCGGTAGATTTATTAGTGGAGGAAGGTCTCGTCGTGCGTAAAAATGGAGTAGGACTTTACGTGCAACCGAAATTAACCGCACAAAATATTTTAGAAATGACAGGTGTTATGAAAAATGATACCAATGAAAATTTAAAGAAAGATATTAAAGACTTTTACATTCGTAAAGCTGGGAAATTTTACGCAGAAATATTCGGAATGAAAGAAAATGAGCTAGTTTACTCCATTAAGTTTGTACAAAAAAGCGAGCACGGTGTCACACTAGATCGCTTAATTTTACCACTGGGTTTATACCCTGATTTACAAGCAAAGGATTTTCAAATTATTAATATTATAGAGCTTGTTAATTCAGGTAAATATAAATTATTTGAGCTTGAGCAGGAACTTCAACTTATTTTAGCTGGGAATGAGCAAATCAAAAATATGCAATTAAATGAAAATGATCCTGTTTTTAAATTAAGCAGCGTTTTTTATGCGGAAAATGACATGCCAATTGCCATCCAATATCATTATGAAGATGCTGAGTCAACCAAATATGTAGTTGATTTTAACTAACAATAAGGAGGAAGAAAAAATGATTCAATTTCTAAGAGTAGACCATCGTTTACTACATGGGCAAGTTGCGGTATCTTGGTTCAATGCTTTAGATGTAAATACAATTTTAGTAGCAAATGATGGGGTAGCAGCGGACGATTTTCGCAAGTCGGCAATCCGTTTAGCTAAACCCGAGGCCGCAAAACTAGTAATGAAAAGTATCGCTGAAAGTATTGACTCAATTAATTCAGGAGTGACTGATAAGTATAATTTACTTATTGTCGTGGAGTCTGTTGAAGACGCTTACAAACTAATTCGCGGTACAAACGGAAAAATCCCAATGCTAAATCTCGGCGGAACTAAACAACGAGAAGGGACATCTAACTATTCGAAAGCAGTCAATTTAACCCCTGAAGAAGTAGAAAAACTAACAGAGCTTCAAAAAGAAAAAATTGATGTATTTATGCAACAAGTGCCAAATGAGAAAAAAGTAACCTTTGAAGCATAAAAGACGAAAGAAGGGATAAATTATGGAACAGTTTGGAACAGCGATTTTGCTTGCACTTGCAGCAATGCTTGCAAATGGAGAATATTTATTTGGTTCATCGATGCTATCAAGACCACTTGTGACTTGTACGCTCGCCGGCCTCATCATGGGCGATGTACAAATGGGAATTATTATGGGGGCAACTTTGGAATTAGCTTTTGTAGGATCGTTTTCTATCGGTGCATCCATTCCACCAGAAATTATTTCAGGAAGTATTTTAGGAACTGCCTTTGCAATTGCAACTGGTGAAAGTACAGCCGTAGCATTAGCACTTGGTATTCCAATCGCCTCTTTAGTACTTGTCGTAAAAAATCTATGCTTTATTTTCGTACTACCATACTTTGTTCATAAAGCAGATAAATACGCACTCGAGGGAAATTCAAGAGGGATTAGCCGAATGCAATTACTAGGTGGGTTTTTATCAATTAACTTACCAATCGGTATCATTGTTGCAACGTCCTATTTAGTTGGAAGTCCAGTGATTCAAAACGTACTTGATGCCATTCCAGCTTTTGTTATAGCCGGCCTAGGTATCGCAACAGGTTTACTACCAGCATACGGTTTTGCTTTGCTACTAAAATTAATGGTCAACAAGAAGAATGCAGTATTTTTCGTATTTGGCTTTGCTTTAGCCGTTTACTTGAAAGTACCTGTAACTGGAGTAGCGATTTTCGGAGCTTGTTTAGCACTAATTTTAACAGGTTATGCAACTCTAAAAAATGATAATGGACCAACGAACAATAATACAGAGCCAGCACTTGCGAATGATGGAGGTATTAACTATGAAGATGAAGAATTCTGATGTATTAACAAAAAAAGACTTAATGAAAGTTTTCTGGCGTTCGTTCACAATGGAATGGTCATGGAACTATGAACGGCAATCCAACTTAGGTTACGGCTTTTCCATGTTACCAGCTTTAAATAAAATTTTTAAAAATGATAAAGACAAACGAATTTCTTCTTATCAAAGACATTTAGAATTTTATAATGTAACACCTTGGCTTTCCACTTTTCCACTCGGGATTTCGATTGCGATGGAAGAACAATCAGCGAAAGATAATGATTTTGACACTGATTCTATCAATAATATAAAAGTAGCTTTAATGGGACCGTTAAGCGGAATTGGTGATTCGTTCTTTTGGGGCACTTTACGCGTAATTGCAACAGGTATTGGGACCTCACTTGCGCTTCAAGGTAATATTCTAGGACCAATTTTGTTCCTTCTTATTTTCAATATTCCAGCTATTCTGACACGTTATTATGGATTATTCATCGGTTATAACATTGGAGCTAATTTTATTGAAAAAATTCAAAAGACTGGTTTGATGGATAAACTGTCATACGGCGCTTCTATTATAGGTCTTGGTGTAGTGGGAGCTATGGTCGCCACGATGGTAACAATTAATATGCCAATGAAATTCGGTTCTGGCGACGAGGCTGTTACAATCCAAAGCGTTTTTGATGGAATTGTTCCAGGCATACTCGCGCTCGGCTTCACTTTCTTTATCTTTTGGTTAGATAAAAAAGGTTTAAAAGCGCATTGGATTCTGCTTTTAATTGCTGGTATTGGTATTTTAGGAGCATTTACAGGTTTATTAAAATAAGTAGGTGAAAAAATGAAAAATATGGATTACTATATCCGGTCAGAACAAGAAGTTTATGAAAATATAATCCGAAATCGGAAGGAACTTTTACAAGACATCATTCAAATGAAGCATGCGAATTATGAAGCTATCGTAATTTTCGCAACAGGCTCAAGTTCTAATGCAGCGTTTGCGGCACAGTTATACATGTCGGCGAAACTAGCTATACCGGTTTATGTAGAAGAACCATCTACAGCAGCTAACTACATGCTTCATTTAAACAAAAACACATTATATATCGCCATATCACAAGGTGGACATAGTTATTCTACCATCCATCTTGTAGAAGAAATCGAGCGTCAGGGTGGCAATGTTTTCACATTAACGAGTGATTTAACAAGCCCAATTGCAAAAGCAGGAACGCATACGATTGACCTTGGAATGGGCATAGAAGAGATGCCTTATGTCACCCTTGGATACAGCGCCACGATCTTAATGCTAAATTTAATCGCACTCGAAATGGCCTTATTGCAAACAAAAATTACAGAAACAACCTATCAATCGGAAATAGCGGAATTACAAAAAATCACCGCTCATTTACCAAAAGCTATCGCACAATCAGAAAAATGGATTGAAGCCCATTTTAATGAATTAATGGAAGCGGAACGAATCTTTTTCATTGGATATGGTGCTACTTATGGCGTGGCGCGTGAGGGAGAAACAAAAGTAACGGAAACCATCCGAATTACCTCTTTTGGAAAAGAATTAGAGGAATACATGCATGGCCCTTACATTGGATTATCCGACCGTGACTATATCATTTTCATTGAGCCACATGGTTTGTTAGAAAATCGTGCGGACAAACTTAAACAATTTTTAAAAGGACATGTTGAGAAAATCCGAACAATCTATGCGAACACTGGTGGTGAAAGTACGGATGATTTATTACTCGGCTTAAATACAGCTGAACTGCTAACACCGCTATTTATGACAATCCCAGTTCACTTATTATCTTTTAAAATTTCTAAGGAAAAAGGCATTAATTTAGAAGTATCAGCTTTCCCGGAATTTGACCAAATAACTAAATCTAAAATTTAATCAAAGAAAGTAGGAATGAGCAGTGCTAAAATTTGATGAACAAAAAGTAAGAGAAAATATGGAAGGGGCGTTAAAATTACGCCCGCAAATTAATGAAGTAGTTGACCAAATTCATAACCGAGGATTTAGCAATATTTGCTGGCTTGGCATTGGGGGAACCTACGCATCTGCAATGCAAGCTGTTGTGCATATGAAAGAAAAAACAGCATTAGAAACGTTTTATGAGAATGCTGCTGTATTTTTAACAACTGGCAATAAACGCGTCACGAAAGATACGCTTGTTGTCATTTCGTCAGTAACAGGAAGCACGCAAGAAGTAGTTGATGCAGTGAAAAAATGTAATGAAATTGGCGCAACTGTTTTTGGATTTATTGATAAAGCAGAAGCAGAACTAGCTACTTTAGTGGACCACCTAATTTCATATCCGTTAAACGAGCAATTGAAATTCTTCATGGTAGCAGATCGTTTTATGTACTTAGCAGGTGAATTTGATGATTACGATGCGTTTTATCAAGAAATGGATCAACATTTTGCTAAAGGGATTGTCGAAGTAGAAAAAGCTGCTGATAAATTTGGACAAGAATTTGCTCTTAAACACCACCAAGATGACATTCATTATTTTGTTGGCGCGGGGAACCAGTGGGGCGCAACTTATTCTTACGCAATGTGCTACTGGGAAGAACAACACTGGATTAAAACGAAATCGATTGAATCGCATGAGTTTTTCCACGGGATGTTTGAAATTGTAGAACGCGATACACCAGTTACTATTTATGTGACGGAAGATAGCCAGCGTTCTTTAAGTGAGCGAGTGGTTGATTTTATTCCACAAATTTGCGCTAATTATACAGTTATTGATGCAAAAGATTACGATATGCCAGGCATTTCCGCTAAATTCAGAGGAGCTTTATCGCCATTTATTATCCACGCAGTTAATAACCGAATCGATGTGCACGTGGAAAAAATTAACTGCCACCCAATGGAAATCAGAAGATATTATCGTCAGTTAGACTATTAAAAAGGCGGTTTAGAAAATGAAAGCAATTTTTGTTTGTACCCATGGAAACGCCGCAAAAGAACTCATTCAATCTGCTGAGATGATTTGCGGTAAACAAGAAAATACAAGTTTTGTTCCTTTTGAAGTAAATGAATCTGCAGAAAATTTGCAGATGAAAATAGTTAATGAGGTAGCTAAACTTGATGTATCAGAAGGGCTTTTATTTCTAACTGATTTAAAAGGCGGAACCCCGTTTAATGTCCTCGTTCGATTACTTGAAAACTTTAATGAAGTGGAACTAGTTGCAGGTGTGAATATACCTCTTTTATTAGAAGCATTCCTAAGCCGGGAAATGCTACCTTTAAAAGAACTAGCGAATCAAGTCGCCGAAACTGGCCGACTAGGAATTTATGAATATGCCGCGCCGCTTGAAGAAATAGAAGAAGACTTTTAAGAAAAAAAGACAGCCGCGGCTGTCTTTTTTTATCTTCCCTCTCGAACTATCCTCCTTCATACGTTATACTAAAAAGAAAAAGATGGAGGGATGAAATGGATAAACAAAAAGAACAACTGAGTATTGAGGTTGCGAGACTTTATTATCAATCCGATCTCGGTCAACAAGAAATTGCCACACGTCTAGGTGTTTCTAGACCAACTGTTTCCAGGTTACTCCAAAACGCGAAACTAAAAGGATACGTCAAAATCGAAGTCCAAGATCCATTTTCTAACCTTACAGAACTGGCCGTGGCTTTAAAGGAAAAATACCAACTTAAAAATGTAACCGTCGCTTTCAGTCAAACCAATGACTATAGCGAAATCTCTAAACAAATTAGCCAAAGTGCAGCAGAATATTTAGAAGAAATTATCCATGATGACGATATTCTTGGTGTGAGCTGGGGAACAACCATGTATAAGATTGCCCAAAAACTTTCACCACAGAAAGCTGAAATCAAAGTCGTCCAGCTAAAAGGCGGCGTGAGTCATTCAGATGTCAATACCTATGCGGCCGAAACGCTTGCTCTTTTCGGTGCAGCCTATGATACAGCACCAGTATCGCTCCCGCTCCCCGTCGTCCTAGATAATCCACTTGCGAAACAAATGGTGGAAGCTGACCGTCATATAAAAAATATCATCGAACTCGGCAAAAAAGCTAATATCGCCATTTTCACAGTAGGGACAGTACGCGAAGAGGCACTACTTTTCCGATTAGGATACTTTTCAGACGAAGAGAAAATCCGCTTAAAAGAAAAAGCTGTTGGCGATATTTGTTCTCGATTTTTCACTATCAACGGCGAAATTGCTGACGAAAAAATGAATGAACGGACTATCGGCATTGACTTACAAGATTTAAAACAAAAAGAAACAGCTATTCTTGTCGCAGGTGGAGAACGGAAAATAAAAGCAATTCATGGCGCGCTCCGTGGCGGTTATGCCAACCATTTTATTACCGACCAATATACAGCAAAACAACTACTTGAACAAAATTTCAGCAATTAGTTTACAAATGTTCTGTAGTGCGATATGATAAAGTCAAATCCAATTTTAAAGGAGTTTTTATAATGACAATTGCCAAAATGATCGATCACACTGCTTTAAAACCAGACACAACGAAAGAACAAATTTTAACATTAACAAAAGAAGCAAGAGAATATGGTTTTGCTTCCGTATGCGTGAATCCAACTTGGGTGAAATTATCCGCTGAACAGCTTTCAGGAGCAGAATCCGTTGTATGTACAGTTATCGGTTTCCCGCTTGGAGCAAATACACCAGAAGTAAAAGCTTTTGAAGTGAAAAATGCCATCGAAAACGGCGCTAAAGAAGTGGATATGGTTATTAATATCGGCGCATTAAAAGACAAAGACGATGAATTAGTAGAACGTGATATTCGCGCTGTAGTTGATGCTGCCAAAGGGAAAGCATTAGTAAAAGTAATTATTGAAACTTGCCTATTAACAGATGAAGAAAAAGTTCGCGCATGTGAAATCGCTGTAAAAGCGGGAACAGACTTCGTTAAAACATCCACTGGATTCTCCACAGGTGGCGCAACTGCCGAAGATATTGCTTTAATGCGTAAAACTGTAGGACCGAACATCGGCGTAAAAGCATCTGGCGGAGTTCGTACAAAAGAAGACGTGGAAAAAATGATTGAAGCAGGCGCAACTCGTATCGGCGCAAGTGCAGGTGTCGCAATTATTTCCGGCGAAAAACCAGCTAAACCAGATAATTACTAATTTTGGATGAAACCCCTTTATTATTATTCTTAAATGTGGCAAAATAAGGAGAATAGATAATCTGACTGGGGGAGTTTAAATGGCTGCAACTATCCGCGAAATAGCAGAAAAGACAGGCGTTTCAATTACGACGATTTCTCAAATTTTGAATGGTAAAGGGGAACGATTTAGCGATTTAACCCGTGAAAAAGTCCTGAAAACAGCAAAAGAGATGTCTTACAAACCAAACTTTTTCGCAAAAAACATGATTGTTAGTCATACGAACACAATTGGAATGATTGTCCCGGAAGTAACCGATCCATTTTTTTCCCAAATGGTCAAAGGGGCAGAAGATTACTTAAATAAAGAAGGTTATATGATTATGCTCTGTAACTCTTCTAATGATAAAGAACGAGAAGATTTATACGTAGAAGAATTATTACACCGGGCTGTCGATGGCTTAATTATCGCCAGCCCTAATATTCTGCTCTCTGGTGTTATTAAACGCATGGAAGAGAAGCGGTCGCCGTATATTTTACTCGACCGTCAGCGCAATCCTAGACAAGAAGGTAATATCGCAATTGATGATTTCAAAGGCGGCTATATGGCAACCGAACATTTAATTGAACTGGGTCATACGAATATCGGAATCATCATTTCTGATACATCTTTTTATAACGTACATGAACGCTATGAAGGTTATTTGGCTTGTATGAAAGATTATCAACTTACTGTAGAAGATGGCTGGATTGTGAGCGGGGACCAAACGATGCACGGTGGCTATATCGCCTCGCAAAAATTACTGCAAGAAAATATTAGCGCCATTTTTGCTACCAATGATCTAATGGCAATGGGGACTTACCGCGCGGCATTAGAAAACAATATTCACATCCCTAAAGAACTAAGCGTTATCGGATTTGATGATATAGAACTTTCCGAATACATGACCCCGCCACTTACAACCATTCGCCAACCAGTCTATGGTATTGGCGAAATTGCCGCAGAACTTTTACTAAAAAATCTCCAAAATCCAACCGAGAAATTAGAGAACCGCTTACTTGATATTTCTCTAATCGAACGCAGTAGTACAAAAAGTATTGACAAGAAGTGAGCGAGTACGATATAGTGAGCATGTTAAGCACATGTTCTTGTTTAGTAAAACGGTTTACTTAAAAAGTGTAACCGTTCTCAATAAAGGTACATAAAATGCTAAAGTGGACAAAAAGAAAGGGTGAAGAGAAATGAGAATGGTGGATATTATTTCCAAGAAGAGGGACGGCAAAGCTTTATCAACAGAAGAAATTCAGTTTTTCATTGATGGCTATACAAATGGGGAAATTCCAGATTATCAAGCAAGTGCTCTAGCCATGGCAATCTTTTTCCAAGATATGAACGATCAAGAACGCGCAGATTTAACAATGGCAATGGTAGGATCTGGCGACACGATTGATCTATCTGCAATCGAGGGCATCAAAGTCGACAAACATAGTACTGGTGGCGTTGGTGATACAACAACACTTGTCCTTGCTCCACTTGTAGCAGCAGTAGGTGTTCCAGTTGCCAAAATGTCTGGACGCGGCCTAGGTCACACTGGAGGCACTATTGATAAATTAGAATCCATCGAAGGTTTCCATATTGAACTAGATAAAAAAGATTTCATTAACTTAGTAAATCGCGACAAAGTAGCTGTTATTGGTCAATCAGGTAACCTTACTCCAGCTGATAAAAAAATGTACGCGCTTCGTGATGTAACAGGAACCGTGAACTCTATTCCACTCATTGCAAGCTCCATTATGAGTAAAAAAATCGCAGCCGGCGCAGATGCAATCGTACTTGATGTAAAAACCGGTGCTGGTGCGTTTATGAAAACCGACGAAGATGCAGAAAACCTAGCACATGCAATGGTTCGCATCGGTAATAACGTTGGTAGAAATACAATGGCAGTTATTTCTGATATGTCTCAACCACTTGGTGAAGCAATCGGAAACGCTTTAGAAGTAAAAGAAGCTATTGATACATTAAAAGGTCAAGGTCCAGAAGACTTAACTGAATTAGTTCTCGTACTCGGAAGTCAAATGGTCGTACTTGCTAAACAAGCTGAAACCTTAGATGAAGCTCGCGCCAAACTAATCGAAGTAATCGAAAACGGAGCAGCACTAGAGAAATTCAAAACCTTCCTTTCTAATCAAGGCGGCGATGCAAGTATTGTTGACCACCCAGAAAAACTCCCACAAGCAAAATACCAAATCGAAGTACCCGCTAAAACATCCGGTTTCGTAAGCCAAATCGTTGCTGATGAAATTGGAATCGCAGCAATGATTCTAGGCGCCGGTCGTGCAACAAAAGAAGACGAAATCAACCTAGCAGTAGGTTTAATGCTACGCAAAAAAGTAGGCGATCAAGTCAAAGAAGGCGATTCACTCGTAACGATTTTTGCCGACCAAGAAGACGTAGAAAATGTAAAAGCAAAAATCTACGAAAACATCAAAATCGCTGACCAAGCAACAGCACCAACACTCATTCATAAAATTATTACAGAATAAAAATTTTAACTGTAAAAATTCTTTAGCTCTTCCTAAAGAAATTTTTACAGTTTTTTTGTTGAAGAAATTTTTAATAATGATACTTTTTTCACAAACCTTTGTGATATAATTATTTTTCAAGATGAAAACGATTGCAGAACTCGATCGTTTTTACCTTGAAACATAAATAAAGGGAGATGGAAAAATGAAAAGAATTATATCTGTATTGTGCATTTTTGCTATTGTACTGGGATTGTTTAGCCCATTCACAATTAAAGCAAGTGCAGCAACCAATACAAATAAAACATTTGAAGAGCTTTATGCAGAAGCTAAAAAACATTTAGGTAAACCATATTCGCAAGACCAGGACAAGAGAAGAGGGCCAAATTACTTCGACTGCTCAGGTTACACACAATATGTTTATGAAAAAGTAACAGGAGTAAGAATTCCTAATACTTCAGCTCCTCAATATTCAGCTGCTGATAAAGTGAAAAATGGTAATCAAAAACCTGGTGATTTAGTATATTTCAAAGGTCATGTAGGAATATACATAGGTAATGGTAAAATGATTAATGCTCAAAATGATGGAGTCAAAATAGACAACATTAATAGTAGTTATTGGCAGAGTATTTTTGTTGGATACGGAAGATTTTTCAATTTCTCCGAGAAAAAAGGATCTAAATCCGCCTATGCTGTGTCAGATTTAAATTTACGATCTAGCAATAACTGGGATAGTTCAGTAGCTGGAAAAGTTCCACAAGGCGCTAAAGTATCTATTGACTTAGACAGTGATAAGAATGGTTGGTGTATGGTAACTTATAATAATACTAAAGGTTATATGTTAAATACAACTAATTATTTCTCCGATACACCTGTGATAAAAACATACTATGCCAAGGATAATATAAACTTAAGAACGAAAGCAACATGGGATAGCGATGTAGCTCAAAAAGTACAAAAAGGTGAAAAAGTTACTGTGAACCTTAAAACTAATGTGAATGGTTGGTATCAAGTAACATACGGCGGAAAAACAGGCTATATGATTTTAAATAATAATTACTTAGTAGAAAATCCCTTGAATATGGAAACGTATTATGCGGTTGGTACCTTAAATCTGCGTAGTGCAGCAAACTGGGATAGTAGCATTAGCTTAGTTGTACCAGAAGGCAGAGCTGTAAAAGTAGAAATGGATACAAATAGTGGTCCTTGGTATAAAGTAACATATCAAAACCAAACAGGTTACATCCCACTAACAGATGATTATTTATCCAAAACTACTGTTCTAAAAACGTATTACGCTAAAGATAATTTAAACCTAAGAACAAAAGCAACTTGGGATAGCGACGTTGCTCAAAAAGTACAAAAAGGTGAAAAAGTAACAGTTAATTTAAAAACAAGTGTAAATGGTTGGTATCAAGTAACTTATGGTGGTAAAAAAGGTTACATGATCTTAAATGATAACTATTTAGTCGAAAAAGCGCTTAATATGAAAACCTATTATGCGGTGAGTAGCTTAAATTTACGTAGTGAGGCGAAATGGGATAGTAGCATAAGTCAAGTGGTTCCAGAAGGTAGAGCTGTCAAAGTCGAAATGGACACGAATGTTGGCAATTGGTTTAAAGTAACCTATGACAATAAAACAGGTTATATGCCACTAAATGATTTATATTTATCTGAAACCGCTGTGTTAAAAACCTATTATGCAAAAGATAATTTAAACTTACGTAGCGAAGCAAAATGGGATAGTGAAGTTACTCAAAAAGTAGAAAAAGGTGAAAAAGTAACAGTCAATTCGAAAACAAGTATCGATGGCTGGTATGAAGTAACATACGGTGGTAAGAAAGGCTATATGATTTTAAATAATAATTATCTTGTAGCAGAACCACTAGATTTGAAAACATATTACGCAGTTAACACATTAAATTTACGTAGTGAATCTAAATGGGACAGCAGCATAAGCCAAGTGGTACCTGAAGGCGCTAAAGTAAAAGTTGAAATGAACACAAGTGATGGTAATTGGTACAAAGTAACTTATCAAAATAAAACAGGTTATATGCCGCTAAATGATTTATATTTATCTGAAACTGCTGTGTTAAAAACTTATTATGCAAAAGATAATTTAAACTTACGTAGCGAAGCAAAATGGGATAGTGAAATTTCTCAAGTAGTAGAAAAAGGTGAAAAAGTAACTATTAATTCGAAAACAAGTATAAATGGTTGGCATGAAGTAACTTACGGTGGTAAAAAAGGTTATATGATTTTAAGTGATAACTATTTAGTCGAAAAACCATTGAACTTGAAAACGTATTATGCAGTAGGAGATTTAAATTTACGTGGTGAATCTAAATGGGATAGCGACATAGTTCAAGTTATTCCTGCGGGTACTCCGGTAAAAGTAGAAATGGATACAAATGATGGTATTTGGTACAAAGTAACGTATCAAAGTAAAACAGGCTATATGCCACTAACAGATGATTATTTAACTTTAACAGCAAAATAAAAAAAGAACTCCTCTAAAACTTTTTAGAGGAGTTTTTTTATTAATTTTCCGCTGCTTCAATCTGTTCTAACATATCCGGTGTGCTTAAATCGCTTCTAAGAAATTCTGTTGTTTGTGGTAACTGAAGTTCGAATTCAGTTTGTTGTGCGACTTCAACAGTACCTTCAAGCATTTCGTAATCAAATACGTGACCACCGATTTTGCGCATATCATCAATAAAATGTACGTGATAGCCGGAAACCCCAATACCACTAATATAAGCAGGTGTCCAAAAACCAACAATTGTACCAGTAATATACTCAAAGTGATACGTTGGCTGTTCCTTCACCGCTTCAATAAGTGGCGGATATGGTCTTTGTTGTTTTGGAACAACGCGAGTGTCCACATAACGGAAATTCCCAGTCATTTTCACCGCGTAAAAAACGTTCGGTCCTTGCACTAATTCGGCGATTTTTTCTTCCACAGTTTGTTTAGAAGTAGGTTCTGAAACAGTAAAAGACGTATCGGCTTCAAAAAAAGTAGTGCTCGCATAAGGTGTTGTGTCTTCCGGTTTTACTTTATAAGCTTGACCGTCCGAGCGTATTTGAAAAGCTTCCCCATCCAAAATAATCAGTTCGCCATCAAATTGGTCAAGCGTTCCTATGCCGAGGTCACCGTGTTGTAGTAATTCTTTAAAACTTGTCGTTCCGCTAAAAAGACCACCAACAAGTGCTGCCATTGTAGAATGCTGAAATAATCGATTTTTTCTTACTGTGTCCATCATTGCCACTCCTTGAATTGTTATATATAAAAAGTTGTTTTTAAATAATACAGTCTAATTTCTATATGTTCATTATACTACTTTATATCCTTAAACAAAAGATTTTAAACCAGTTTTCAAAATAAACTGTTACTATAACAGACAGATAAACTGTAATATAAATAGGCTCCCGCTTCATGCGAGAACCCATTTTAAACAAGTAATGTGTAAAGTGTTTGGTTATCATTAATCGGTATATAACTCGGATCAAAAGCAGCAACCCGGTCAAGCAAGCCTTCATAATCATTCTTATCTTGTAAAAGTACACCGATGATAACAGGTCCATTGCCTCGATTTACTTTTTTCGTATATTCGAATTTAGTAATATCATCATGCGGTCCAAGAACATCATTTACAAACTCTTTTAGAGCACCAGGGCGTTGAGAGAAGTTGACGATGAAATAATGTTTTAATCCTTCATGAAGTAGGGAACGCTCTTCAATTTCTTGCATTCGATTAATATCGTTATTTCCGCCACTAACGATACAGACTACTGTTTTATCTTTGATTTCCTCACGATAAGTTTCGAGAGCAGCAACGGAAAGAGCACCAGCTGGTTCGGCGACAATCGCTTGCTTCGTATACATATCTAAAATTGTTGAACAAACTGCTCCTTCAGAAACGGTTGTCACTTCATCAACTAAGACTTTTGCATGCTGAAATGTTAAACTTCCAACTTCTTTCACTGCAGCCCCGTCAACAAATTTATCGATTTTATCTAGAGTCACAACTTGATTTTGTTTTAATGCTTCTGTCATCGAAGGCGCGCCAGCTGGTTCTACACCGATAATTTTTGTGATTGGACTTTTCGCTTTTAGATAAGATGCCACACCGCTAATTAAGCCGCCGCCACCAATACCTGCAAAAACATAATCCGCTTGCTCATGTGCTTTATTTAAATCTTTTACCATTTCAACCGCGAGCGATCCTTGGCCTGCGATAATATCTGGATCATCAAACGGCGGGATAAATGTCTGACCATGTTCTGCTGCGAATTCTTTTGCGGCAGTAGCAGATGCATCAAACGTGTCACCAACTAAAACAACCTCCACATTACTTCCACCGAAAAATTTCACTTGCGATACTTTTTGTTGTGGGGTAGTAGTTGGCATGAAAATCGTTGCCGGAACCGTCATACGTTTACAAGTATAGGCGACTCCTTGGGCATGATTTCCAGCGCTTGCACAGGCAACTCCTTTTTCTAACTGTTCTGCTGACAGTCGAGAAATGGCATAAAAAGCACCACGTAATTTAAAAGAACGCACCCGCTGTAAATCTTCACGTTTCAAATATACATTGCAATGATATTTTTCTGATAGGTAAAAATCGTATTCAAGCGGGGTATGCTTGACAACTGGTTTTAATACATCATAGGCTTTTTCGACATCTTCTTCTGTCACTAATAAATCAACTAACTCCATCATCCTCACTACCTTTTCTTATATGGAATCCACTTTTTGCTCATAGGCTTTAATCGCGTCAATATGTTCAAAAGTAATCGCAATATCATCCAGCCCATTAATAAATTTATTTTTCCATGTAGCATCAATCTCAAATGGGTAGGTACCAACTGAACTAATGACTTGTTGTTTTGGCAAGTCAATCGTCACTTTTTCCTCGGCAGTGATTTTCGCTAATTTTTCACGGGCTTCTCTAGGAAGAACAATAGGAAGAACGCCATTTTTCGTACAATTCATATAAAAAATATCACTATAACTTCCAGCGATAATCACTCGGAAACGGTAATCAAGTAGCGCCCATGCGGCATGTTCACGAGAAGAGCCGCAACCAAAATTATCTCCTGTAATTAATATCGTTGCTTCTTGACGGTCAGGAGCATTGAGCGGAAAATCCGGGTTTGGTTTCCGATTCGGAAGGTAGCGCCAACTATCAAATAGAAATTCGCCAAAACCAGTCCGTTCAATTCGCTTTAGGAAACTTTTTGGAATAATTTGATCGGTGTCAATATTATCGTTCATTAGTGCAACTGTTTTACCAATGTGTACTTTAATTGCCTCCACTAATAACCGCCTCCTTTCGAATATCGATAAAGTGTCCGTTAATTGCCGCCGCTGCAGCCATTGCTGGTGAAACAAGATGGGTACGTGCTCCTTTACCTTGGCGCCCTTCAAAATTACGATTCGAAGTAGAAGCGCAGTGGACCCCGTCTGGAACTTGGTCGGGATTCATTCCGAGACACATCGAACAACCAGGTTCACGCCATTCAAAACCGGCATCTTTAAATATCTTATCAAGGCCGATTGCTTCTGCTGCATTACGAACTTGGCGAGAACCAGGAACGACTAGTGCCCGAATATTATTTTTTACTTTATTTCCTTTAACGATACGAGCTGCTTCTTCTAAATCAGACAGCCGAGCATTCGTACAAGAACCAATAAACACATAACCAAGCTCGATTTCTTCTGCAGTTTGACCAGGTTTTAGTCCCATATATTCATAAGCTCGCTCATAGTTCATATCTTTAATTTCCGGAAATGCTTTTGAAAAAGGGACACCCATCTCTGGATTTGTTCCCCAAGTGACATATGGTTCTAAAATGCTAGCATCCATTTCGATATGAAGGTCATATTCCGCATCAGGATCAGTTTTAAGCGTTTCCCAATCACGAATGGCTTTTTCCATGTCAGAAGGAGCATATTCACGACCACGAACATATTCAAAAGTAGTTTGGTCTGGCGCCATCATGCCCATTTTTGCGCCACCTTCAATAGCCATATTACAAATCGTCATACGTTCTTCCATCGACATATTGCGAATCGTTTCGCCATAATATTCAACCGCATAACCTGTTCCAAAAGCGACGCCATATGTGGCAATCAAATGCAAAATTATATCTTTTGCATAAACGCCTTTGGGAAGTTTTCCATTAATTTCAATACCCATAGATTTTGGTTTTTGTTGCCAAATAGTTTGGGTCGCAAAAACATGCTCTACTTCACTGGAACCAATCCCAAAGCCAATCGCGCCAAAAGCACCATGTGTTGCAGTATGCGAATCTCCACATACAATCACTTTTCCAGGTTGAGTAAGACCAGTTTCAGGTCCAACCATATGCACGATTCCTTGACGGTCGCTACCCATATCAGCTAGTGTTACCCCGAATTCTTCGCAGTTAGTTTGTAGTGCTTCAATTTGCTTTTTAGCAACTAAATCTTGAATGTTGAAAATGTCTTCAGTGGGAACATTATGATCCATTGTAGCAAATGTTTTATCTGGTCTCCGCAGTGGTCGATTTTCCATTCTAAGTCCTTCAAACGCTTGAGGAGAAGTAACTTCATGAATCAAATGAAGGTCAACATATAATAATTGCGGTTCACCTTCTTTACCATAAATGACATGGCGGTTCCAAAGTTTATCAAAAAGTGTTTTCCCCATTTTATTCTCCTCCTTCAATTTGTTTTAGAACTTCATTTGTAAAATCGGTTGTGGAAGTATTACCTCCAAGATCAGCAGTTAAAAATCCAGCTTGCATCGTTCTTGCTGTAGCCGCATCAATCGCATCTGCCTCTTTAAAAAGTGAAAAAGATTGACGGAGCATCATTGACACAGAAGAAATCATTGACATTGGATTGGCGATATTTTGATTAGCAATGTCTGGTGCAGATCCGTGAATTGGTTCGTATAAAGAAGGTCCATTTTCAGCGTGACTAGCAGAAGGGAGCATCCCAAGTGAGCCAGTGATAACAGATGCTTCATCGCTTAAAATATCACCGAATAAATTTTCCGTTACGATTACATCGAATGTCGTTGGCCGCTGAATCATTAGCATTGCAGCAGCATCAACGTACAAATGCTCTAATGTAATATCTGGATGACGACTTGCTACTTCTTCAGCAATTTTGCGCCATAATTTACTTGAAGCTAGCACATTTGCTTTATCAACAGAAGTTACTTTTTTATTTCTTGTCGATGCAATTTCGAATGCCTTTTCTATAATTCGTTCGATTTCCACGCGAGTATAGGTTAAAGAATCAACAGCAGCCACATCATCCCAATGTTTTGGTTCCCCAAAGTAAAGTCCACCAGTTAACTCACGAACAACAACAAAATCAGTATTTTCAACAATTTCCTTTTTTAAAGGAGAAAGATGTGTTATCGAACTAGGAACTTGAATAGGGCGGATGTTAGCGAAAAGACCAAGCGCTTTTCTGAGTGCAAGTAAGCCGTCTTCAGGTCGTTTAGGCGCATTATCCCACTTAGGACCACCGATTGCCCCAAGTAAAATTGCGTCGGCATTTTGGCAGGATTTTAAAGTTTCAGGAGGGATTGGATCACCAGCTGCATCAATTCCGGCTCCTCCAAAAGGGTGCGATTCAATTTCAAATGTATGATTGTATTTGGCAGCGATAGCTTCTAATATTTTGATTCCGGAAGCCATAATTTCCGGTCCAATTCCGTCGCCAGCTAAGGAAGTAATTTTATATGCCACGTTACTTTACCTCCTCGAAATCTGCTTGCTTACTTGTCGTTTTGCTTTTTCCGGATGCTTGCAAATAAGCTTTAGCACTAGCTGTTAAAACATCAAAATCGATACCGATACCATGGAATTCAGTGCCATTATCATCTTTAATGACGACATGGACTTCTGCTTGGGCATCTTGGCCTGCTGTAATCGCTTGAATACGATAATCGGTTAATTCAATATCTTGTTTCATTAGTCGGTTAATAGTATTATAAATGGCTTCAATGCTTCCTGAGCCGGTTGCTGCATCTTCTATTAACGCTCCATCACGTTCTTCAATCCGCACGATGGCACCTTGGACACCGCCAGTAACGTACTGTACTTGTAAATGTTTTAATTCGAAAGCATCATGAGATTCAGAAGATTGACCAAGAATTAGCGCATGCAAGTCTTCTTCGGTCACGTCTTTTTTTGCATCTGCAAGCTGTTTGAAACGTTTAAAAGCATCTTTTTGTTCTTGTTCACTCAGCGTATAACCCATTTCTTCCATTCGTGTATTGAAGGCATGTTTTCCAGAAAGTTTGCCAAGAGGAAGAGAATTTTTATCAACACCAACAAGAGCAGGGGTGATGATTTCATACGTATCTGGGTTTTTTAGAACGCCATCTTGATGAATACCGGATTCATGTGCGTATGCATTTCCACCTATTACGGCTTTATTACGAGGAACTGGCATACCAGACAAACGACTAATTAGATCACTTGAGTTTTTAAATTGATTCAAGACAATATTTGTTTCTGCTTGATAAAAATCTTTGCGGATGTGAAGTGCGACGGCAACTTCTTCTAGCGCCGTATTTCCAGCACGTTCACCGATACCGTTAATTGTACCTTCAACGCGTCTCGCACCATTTTCAATTGCAGCGAGCGCGTTAGCCGTAGCCATTCCAAGGTCATCATGACAGTGGGACGCGAAAATAATATCATCAAACTGCTTTATTTCCCGGCGCAAATCTTGAAACAATTGTCCGAATTCAGTTGGATTAGTGTATCCGACTGTATCTGGAATGTTAATAACGGTAGCTCCAGCATCAATCGCGGTTTGAACTGCTTCAATAAGAAAAGCACGATCTGAGCGCGTTGCATCTTCTGGTGAAAACTGTACAACGTCAAATTTTTGTCTAGCATAACTAATGTGGTGTTTAATGGAAGCAAGAACTTCCGCCCGACTCATTTTTAATTTGTATTCCATATGCACATCGCTCGTTGCTAAGAAGATATGTATTTGCGGGGAAACTGCGTCTTTAAGCGCTTCTTCCGCGCGGTCAATATCCGCTTCAACACAGCGTGCTAGCCCTGTTACAGAACAATGTTTAATCGCTTTTGCAATTGCCTTGACGCATTCAAAATCTCCAGGAGAAGAAATCGGAAAGCCGGCTTCAATCACATCAATTCCAAGTTTTTCGAGTTGTAAGGCAATCTGGATTTTCTCCTTTACGTCAAAATTAACTCCAGGGGTTTGTTCGCCATCTCTAAGTGTAGTATCAAAAAACTGGATTTTCTTCATTCGATTTCACCTCTTGTTTTATATTAGATAGGGAAGCGTGGATTTTTCCTGCTTTCAGTATCAGTTTAGGGAAGAAACACGTTCTTGCTTAAACTCATATTGAAAAAGGATAAACGGTTGCTAGGCGAAAAACTCGCCTAGCAATCCGCGGTAAGTATTAATGTTGTGGTTTTACAAATGGCATCATTTCGCGAAGTTCTGCACCAACTTTTTCGATTTGATGACCTTGTTGTTCTTTGCGCATTCTATGGAATTCTTTAAAACCATTTTTATTGTCGTCAATGAATGATTTAGCAAAGTTACCATTTTGAATGTCGGTAAGTACTTCTTTCATTGCTTTTTTCGTATCAGCTGTAACAACACGAGGGCCAGAAACATAGTCGCCGTATTCTGCTGTATTAGAGATCGAGTGGCGCATTTTTTCCATACCGCCTTCATACATCAAATCAACAATTAGCTTCATTTCGTGTAGTACTTCAAAATAAGCAAGTTCCGGTTGGTAGCCAGCCTCAACTAGTGTTTCAAATCCAGCTTGGATAAGATGAGTAGCGCCTCCACAAAGAACTGCTTGTTCACCAAATAGATCCGTTTCTGTTTCTTCTTTGAAAGTTGTTTCGATAACGCCAGCACGAGTTGCGCCGATACCTTTTGCGTAAGAAAGAGCTGTATCACGTGCATTTCCAGTTGCATCTTGGTAAATAGCGAATAGGGAAGGGACAGCGCCACCTTCGACAAAAGTACGGCGAACTAAGTGACCAGGACCTTTTGGAGCTACTAGGAAAACATCCACATCGCTTGGAGGATTAATTACGTCAAAATGAATATTAAAACCATGAGCGAAAACAAGTGCATTGCCAGCTTTTAGGTTAGGCTTGATTTCATTTTCATACGTTTCACCTTGTGTTTCATCTGGCAAAAGAATCATAATAACGTCTGCTTTTTCAGCTGCTTCACTAACAGAATAAACATCAAAGCCATCATTTCTCGCAGATTCGGCAGATTTACCTTCGCGAATTCCGATAATAACGTTATTGCCATTGTCACGTAGGTTTTGAGAATGCGCATGGCCTTGTGAACCGTACCCGATTACTGCTACTGTTTTACCTTCTAGTGCGTTATTTTTTACTGCATCTTCATAATAAACTTTTGTCATTTTTCCTAACCTCCAACTAGTTTCTTTTTATATTTCAGAAGAGCGAGATGCTATTCTGATGCTAGCAAAGCAACGAATTGCTCTGTAGTTAATGATTTCAGCCCATTTTTTTAGGACTTCTTGTAAAGCCAGTTACACCTGTTCTAGCCATTTGTTTAATGCCATATGGTCGAACTGTATCAACGAAAGCATCAATTTTTTCGCTTGTACCAGTTACTTGAATGACGACATTTTTAGTACCGACATCAATGACGGTGGCGCGAAATGGTTCGATTACTGCGTTTAGCTCAGAACGTAAAGCAGCGGGGGAGTTGATTTTGAGTAAAGCTAGTTCGCGTTCGATGTGCGCATCGTCAGTAATATCACTTACTTTGAGCACATCGATTTGTTTGTTAAGCTGTTTGGTTACTTGTTCAATTTCGTATAGTGAGTCGACATGGACGACGATGGTAATCCGAGAAACATTCGGGATTTCGGTCCAGCCAACAGAGATACTATCGATATTATATTGGCGTCTGGAGATAACCCCAGTGATACGATTTAGTACGCCAGATGAGTTATTCACTGTAGCAGTAATGATTCGGCGCATTTATTCCACTCCTTCCATTTGGTGATTTGGTTTACCGCTTGGAACCATTGGAAGTACTAGTTCATCTTTTGCAACATGAACATCAATGACAATTGGGCCAGGGTGCGCGAATGCTTTCCTTAAATCTTTTTCAAGCGTTTCAGGATTCGTCAAACGAACGCCTTTAACCCCATATGCTTCAGACAATTTCACAAAATCAGGTTGACTCGTGAAAATCGAATGGGAATATCTTTCATCGTGGAATTTTTCTTGCCACTGACGAACCATTCCGAGAGATCCATTATTGATAATGACTGTTTTTACATTAATCTGATAATCGTTTAAAATTGCTAGTTCTTGGTTAGTCATTTGGAAACCACCATCACCAACAACCGCGACTACTGTTTTGTCAGGGAAAGCAAGTTGTGCACCGACCGCTGCTGGAAATCCAAAGCCCATCGTGCCAAGACCACCGCTTGTAATAATTTGGTGATCAAATTGGAACGGATAGAACTGAGCTGTCCACATTTGATGCTGTCCAACATCGGTAGAAACAAGCGCCTCACCTTGCGTAATTTCACCAATAAGTTCAATTACACGCTGTGGTTTAATTTCCGCTTTTTTCGTCCTATCAAAATTAAAAGGATGACGGTTTTTACGAGTCATATTTAATTTGTACCAATGTGATGTATCTGGGTGAACCGGTAGTTCCATTTGTAACAGTTGTGTGAGTGTTTCATTAATGTCGGCAACAATTGGAATTTGGGTTTCGATAATTTTGCCGATTTCAGCGGGATCAATGTCGATATGAGCAATGGTTGCTTTCGTAGCAAAATCTTTTGGCGCGCTAGCAAGGCGATCATCAAATCTTGAACCAAAGTTAATGAGTAAATCGCAGTCAGTTAACGCCATATTTGCTGCGTAAGAACCGTGCATTCCTCCCATACCAAGAAATAAATCATGGTTTTGCGGAAAACTGCCAAGACCGAGCAGTGTATTAACAACAGGAATTTGATAACGTTCAGCAAATTCGAGTAATTCAGCCGTAGCTCTAGCATGGTTTACACCAGCTCCTGCAAGAATAAGAGGCTTACTACGAGCGGAAAGAGCTTGCATTAATTTTTCGAGTTGCAGTGGATTAGGTGAATAAGTCGGTTGATAACCTGGCAAGTCAATCGTATCAGGACGAACCGTATCCGTTTGAGTAATACCCATATCTTTTGGAATATCAACAACAACAGGACCTTTACGACCAGTATTTGCGATATGAAAAGCTTCGTTGACAATTTTTGGTAAGTCACGAACATCACGAACTTGGTAGTTGTATTTAGTAATTGGGATGGTGAGTCCAATCATATCTGCTTCTTGAAAAGCGTCTTTTCCGATACCAGGCGTATGAACTTGGCCTGTAAAAATAACTAAAGGAATAGAATCACTCATCGCATCTGCAATACCAGTTAATACATTTGTTGCACCAGGTCCACTCGTTACAACAACGACACCAGGTTTCCCAGTTACGCGGGCATAACCTTCAGCAGCATGAATCGCTCCTTGTTCATGCCTCGTTAGAATATGCGGAATATCACAGTCATAAAAGGCATCATAAAGAGGTAAAACAGCGCCACCTGGATACCCAAAAATCATTTCGACTTGTTGTTTTTTCAAGGAGTCAATTAAAAGTTCAGCTCCACTTTTATTTAGCTTTTTTGTCGCTTTTTCATTTGTCTTCGTCGTATCAATCACGCTTATCACCTCATTTTTTTAGTCGATTAAATCTTCTGGAATTTGCAAAATACCACCAGTGTGAGCACTTGTTACGAGTGCAGTATATCTTGCAAGATAACCAGTTTTTACTTTGGCTTTAAATTTCGGTAATTCTTTTCTTCTTTCTTCTAAAACTTCATCTGGAACATCTACATTTAACGTCCGATTTGGTAAATCAATTGTGATAATATCTCCGTCGTGAACAAGTGCGATTGGACCGCCAGCAGCAGCTTCAGGAGAAATGTGACCAACTGCAATCCCGCGTGTTGCTCCGGAGAAACGGCCATCTGTAATGAGTGCGACGTCTTTACCTAAACCGCGGCCAACAATACTAGATGTTGGAGCTAGCATTTCTGGCATTCCTGGTCCGCCTTTTGGACCTTCATAGCGAATAACTACTACATGACCTTCGCGAACCGTATGATTATCAATGGCTTCAACTGCCTCATCATGAGAACTAAAGCAAATAGCTTCCCCTTTGAAAACTTGTACGGAAGGATCTACACCACCAACTTTGATGGTTGCTCCTTTTGGTGCGATATTTCCAAACAACATGGAAAGTCCACCAACTGGGCTATAAGGATTTTCTTTTGGATGGATAACATCTGTATTATTAATTTTTGCATCAGCAACATTTTCTCTAATTGTCTTCCCAGTAACTGTTATGCGGTCTGGATGAATAGCGCCACCAAGATCAACAAGTTCTTTAATAATAGCTGAAACACCACCAGCTTCATGAACATCATGCATCGAGTAAGAAGAAGAAGGGGCGATTTTGGAAAGGTAAGGGACGCGTTTAGCGATGTCATTGATACGTTCTAAATCGTAATCTTCAATCCCAGCTTCATTTGCAAGGGCGAGTGTATGTAAAACAGTATTTGTAGAGCCACCCATTGCCATGTCTAGAGCAAATGCATCATCTATCGCATCTTTAGTAATAATGTCACGAGGACGAATATCTTTTTTCACTAAATCCATTAAATGGAATGCTGACTCTCTAATAAGTTCTCGGCGTGCATCCGAAACAGCAAGCGTTGTACCATTTCCCGGAACAGCCATACCGAGGATTTCCATTAAACAGTTCATTGAGTTTGCAGTGAACATTCCTGCACACGAGCCGCAAGTCGGACACGCGTTTGCTTCCATATCAAGGAAATCTTCTTGTGACATACTGCCTTCTTTAAAAGCACCAACCGCTTCAAAAACGGAAGAAAGAGTAAGGGCTTTTCCGTGAGCAGATAATCCAGCTTTCATAGGACCACCAGAACAGAAGATAGCAGGTACATTTGTACGGACAGAAGCAAGTAGCATACCTGGTGTGATTTTGTCACAGTTTGGAATGTAGAAAACACCATCAAACCAATGTGCATTAATGACGGTTTCAGCAGCATCAGCAATTACTTCACGAGAAGGGAGGGAGTAACGCATACCGATATGTCCCATAGCAATGCCGTCATCTACACCAATCGTATTAAATTCAAATGGGATACCGCCAGCTTCTCTAATAGCTTCTTTAGCCACATCCGCAAGTTCTCGCAAATGAACGTGACCTGGTACAATATCAATGTAAGAGTTACAAATAGCGATAAATGGTTTATCCATATCACCTGGACTTTTGATTTGACCTGTGGCATGCAGCAAACTTCTTGCTGGAGCCTGTTCAACACCTTTTTTAATTTTGTCACTACGCATATGACTTTACCCCATTTCTAATTAAGAATTATTTGCCGACGCTGAATTTTTAGAATTTGCAAAATAGCGTGGCATTAATATATATGAATAAGTAGTTGCTTGCTTGATAGTTACTTTTCTATGCTTAAACCTTGAAATCTAGCTAAAGAAAAAGCACCCCAATGATGAAAACAATGGGATGCTTTGCCAGAATCCCATTTAACGTAAACAGGACTCAAACTACTGTAAATTTCTACAGTGCTCAAAGTCCTTTTAGAGTAATAAAATTGTAATGACTGATTTGGTCGTTTTCATAAGTCATTATCCCCTTCGTTAAATGGTTTTAGATTTCCGATTAGTCGCACATTTTTGAAAAAAATTAATATCAAGAAATGTTATGTTATTATTTAATATATATGGTTGCCATGCGATTGTCAATTGTTATTTTGAAAGTTTTCCGTCAGTTTGCACAATTCAAGCAACTTACTCTTTTATACTAAATTAGTACCTGGTCTTATATTTGACTTATAACTTAAATGGAAGCGCATTCAAAAATGAAAGGTCAAGTATATAGTCAGAATAGTTTTATTTTTATAGTTTTACTCGAATTAATTAATATTTTGGATAAAAAATCACACATTAGTTGCGTTTTTATAGCAAATTCTGCTAAATTGAAAGTAATAAATTAGTAGGAAAGTCAGGTTTTTGCTGTGGATAATTTGGAAACAGATCGATTAATTTTAATAAACTACACATTAGAAATGATTCAAGCAACGATAAATGGGACAGAAGCTTTAGAAAAAACAAGCGGCTACCACGTGTCGCCTGACTGGCCCGGAATTGATTTCTTTTTTTATTTGCCATATGTATTAGAAAATGTAAAAAAAGACGATAAAATGATCAAATGGACACGTTTAGTCGTATTAAAAACAGAAAATAAAATTATAGGTGAAATTGGCGGACAAGGAAACCCCGATGAAACGGGAGAAATCGAAATTGGCTACAGTATTGTCCCAGATTATCAAAATAAAGGATATATGTCAGAAGCGCTCATTAGTATGATTGATTGGTTAGAACATCAACCCGTCATTAACCGCATATTTGCCAGATGTTATGAGCAAAACGAAGCTTCTATCCAAGTACTAAAGCATAATCATTTTGTACATATTAAAGAAAAAGATACTGAAGAGAAACAAGGAAGAGTGATGATGTGGGAATATCCAATAAAACAAACCTGATTATTATCGCCTCAGGAAAACCGAAAATTTGGGATAAGCTTCCGGATATTGGTCCAGTTAAGGCAAGTGAAGTGTATACCGGAACGTTTCATCGTTTAAGTAAAGCTTATGCGGAACAGTTTGCGGATAATTATTTGATTTTATCCCCCAAATATGGATTTTTAAGACCAGATGATATTGTTGCAAAAACCTATGATGTCCGTTTTACGATGAAAGGGGTAGGGGAAGACACAATTCAGCTTGATGAACTGAAAGAACAGTGGAAGCAACTACAAATAAACCCTTCTGAACCAATCCCGATGTTAGGCGGCAAAAAATTCAGAGGGTTACTAATGAGTATTACTGACGGTAAACAGCCTTTCAGTTTTCCACTTGAAGGTGCGACTGGAATTGGTATTATGCAACAGGAGTTAAAGCAAGCTGTCGCGACGAATGTTCCACTAAATTGTGCTAAGTAGAAGAAGGGCGGCAGTTATTAGTAAAAACATAACTCCCATATTGACGTTTTTCCGAATGAAGAAATATATGGTTTGTAGTGCCATTAAAATAGCGAGTGATACAGTAATAAGGTGTAGCATAGATCGACCTCCTATATGTTTACACGGAAAAACTTAATTAAATAGTTTACGAACCTTCTCGAGTAACGAGGTAGGTTCTTCTTCGGCGTTTTCTTGTTCTTCCTTATACAAATGAATATCTTCTTTATTGACCGCTTTTTGACAGGCAAGGACGAGATAAATATCTGTTTCACCTTCTAAACGACTGACGATAGAAAATTCATGTTTACATTTTTCCGCTAGCTTAATGTAAGGGCGCAGAGAATTATAGTGCAGTAATCCATTTAACAAAAGCTTCGAGTCACTGTTTTCTAGTATTGCTTTTTCTAGTTCTGGAAGATATTCTTGGGTTAAAACTTCTTCTTTTGTGAGCGCAACTAATACTCGTTCGCGGTAAGTTCCTAAGTATTTCTTCTTCTCAGCGGGATTAATTTCTTTTGCCCCATACATGCCTTTTTCTAGGTAGTCATCAATATTTTCAGCCATTATATGAGCTCCTTTAACTAGTTAGTTTTCCTCTCTATTCTAACATGCATAGGGGTTTTTGCAAGTAAACAAAGAAAACCAGAAACAGGCTAAAATAGCCATATTTCTGGTTTTTTGATTAATCGATTGGGAACCACTGGAATCCGTCACGTTGGATAAGGTCGCCTGCTTCTTTTGGACCCATCGAACCGGATTTGTAGTTAGGGAAGTGGTCTTTAGTATTTGTCCAAACATCTGCCACATGGTCGATAAAGTTCCATGATAGCGATACTTCATCCCAGTGAGAGAAGTAAGTTGCATCACCGCGTAGGCAGTCTAAAATTAATTTTTCATAAGCTTCAGGTGTATTCATACCATCTGGAGAAGAATGAATGTAATTTAAGTTAACTGGCATTGTAACCATTCCTTGACCAGGTTCTTTTACATTCAAATGAAGTGTAATACCTTCGTCCGGTTGGATATGAATAACAAGTACGTTACCACCAAGCGATTGTTGTTGCCCGAATAAATTCAGTGGCACATCTTTGAACTGAATCGCAATTTGGGTTGTTTTCTTCGCAAGACGTTTACCAGTACGAATATAAAATGGAACACCAGCCCAGCGGAAGTTATCGATTTCAAGTTTAGCTGCAACGAAGGTTTCCGTATTGGAATGAGGATCCACATTATCTTCTTGACGATAGCCTTTGAGTTCTTTGCCACCTACTTCACCAGGCCCGTATTGACCACGAATAAAGTTTTGGTGAACTTCTTTACCTTCAAAAACGCGTAACGAACGAAGCGCGCGAACTTTTTCATGACGAATCTCGCGTGTCGTTAAGTTAATTGGCGGCTCCATCGCAAGTAAAGAAACGATTTGGAGAATATGGTTTTGAACCATGTCTCGTAGTGCGCCACTTTCGTCATAATAACGTCCTCGGTCTTCAACGCCGAGCACTTCTGTCAAAGTAACTTGAATGTTATCAATGTAACGATTATTCCAAAGCGATTCAATGATAGAATTGGCAAAACGAATAACCGAGATATTTTGGATCATTTCTTTTCCTAAATAATGGTCAATACGATAAATTTCATCTTCCTTGAAAGCTTGACGAAGCGAATTATTTAATTCTTCCGCACTAGCTAAATCATGACCAAATGGTTTTTCGATAATTAAACGATGGAAACCGTCTGTGTCTACAAAACCTTCAGATTTAATGCGGCTAGCAATCGTTCCAAAGAAGTTCGGTGCCATTGCAAGATAGAAAAGGCGATTACCACCTAATTCATATTTAGCGTCTAATTCATCAGACAAATCTTTTAAAGTTACATAAGATTCTTTATTTGTTACATCATGGGATTGATAGTAGAAATGAGAAGCAAATGCATCCGCGTCTTTTTCGGAACCGTCAATGTCTTTGATAGACTCTTTTACTTTATCACGGAAGAAATCGTTACTCCATTCACGACGAGCCGTTCCAATTACAGCAAAATTGTCGCCAAGAGATCCCTTACTGTACAAATGATATAGCGAAGGGTAAAGTTTGCGATTTGCCAAATCTCCCGTACCGCCAAAAATAGTAATCAGTGCTTTTTGTTCTAACTCATCTGTCATACGTCATTTACCCTCTTTCTTATTCTCTTAATGGCAAAAAATTAACTGCTAAGAAAAAGATTTCTTAGTTTGAAAAGAACCCCACAAAAAAAGGCCTTATTAAATGAGCTATTAATTTTCCTCATTAGTCCATACTATTTTATCCATAAAGAAGCATTTGTGCAACTGTTTGGTTCGAATATTTTTTTAATTTGACAGTTATTTCTGAATTATAAGGGTTTTTAGCATGAAAATGTTTATTTCCTGTTCGATTAAGAATGTGATAAAATAAGACACGAACTGGGAAGGGAATGGAACAAAATGGAACTTGTTTTTTTAGGAACTGGAGCAGGCGTACCGTCGCGAGGCCGTAATGTCACATCCATCGCACTTTCAATGTTAAATGAACGAAACGCAATTTGGCTTTTTGATTGCGGGGAAGCAACCCAACATCAAGTTTTGCGAAGCCATATCAAACTTAGCAAGCTAGAAAAAATATTTATTACTCACATGCACGGAGACCATATTTTTGGACTACCAGGCTTATTAAGTAGCCGTTCTTTTCAAGGTGGAGACTCCGATTTGACTATTTATGGCCCAGCTGGAATAGCTGAATATGTCGAAACTTCCTTAAGACTCAGTGGAACAAGGCTTACATATAAAATCAATTTTGAAGAAATAGAGCCAGGTGTGATTTTTGAAGATGAGATGTTTCTAGTTACAGCTGACGATCTTGACCACGGCGTACGCAGTTTTGGTTACCGCATTGTTGAAAAAGATAAACAGGGCGCACTTAATGCTGAAAAACTAAAAGCAGACGGCGTCGAAGCGGGACCAGTTTTTCAAAAGCTAAAAAACGGCGAAATCGTAACATTAGCTGATGGACGCGTAATCGATGGTAAAAATTATATCGGTGAGCCACAAAAAGGGAAGATTATTAGTATTTTTGGTGATACAAAAGAAACTATTAGCGAACTAGAATTGGCAATGAACGCCGATATTTTGGTTCATGAAGCAACATTTGAAGGTGATAAAGCAAAAATGGCAGGAGAATATATGCATTCGACAACGCTTCAAGCGGCAAACCTTGCTAAAGCTGCCAATGTCAAAAAATTAATTTTAACCCATATCAGCTCAAGATATGATCGAGATGCAAGTAAAGAACTATTAATAGAAGCAAAAACTGTTTTTGAAAATACTGAAATAGCTTATGACTTAGCTGTTTTTCAAGTAGGAGAGTGACAAAATGAACCCTTTTTTGAAGAATAAAACGGTATTAATTACCGGGGCTTCTAACGGTCTTGGCGCTGAAATTGCAAGACAAGTTGCTGCGTCCGGTGGCAATGTTATTATAACAGCCAGAAGTACGGAAAAATTACTAGATTTACAAAAAGATATACATGATAATTTTTCAGTAGAAGCGACTTATTTTACTTTAGATATGACTGATTTCGAGCAAGTGAAACAAGTCAGCGCAGAGATAAATGCTTCGTATCAAATCGACGTATTAGTCAACTGTGCAGGTTTTGGTTTATTTGAAAACGCGGTAGATATTCCATTTGAGACAATTGAAAAAATGTTTGATACGAATGTACTGGGCTTAATTCAACTCACACAACTGATTTTACCGCAAATGCAAGCACGCAAAGCAGGACATATTATTAATATTGCTTCCCAAGCTGCTAAAATAGCTACACCGAAATCAACTGTTTACTCAGCTACGAAATATGCGGTTTTAGGTTTTTCTAATGCACTTCGTTTAGAAATAATGCCAGATAAAATCCATGTTACAACGATCAATCCTGGCCCAATTGCCACAAACTTTTTCGATGTAGCGGATAAATCAGGAAACTATTTAGAAACAGTTGGCAAATTAGTGTTACAGCCAGAAAAGGTTGCGCGTAAAACAGTGCAAATTATGGGAACTAAGCGCCGCGAAATCAATTTACCTTTTGTAATGAATATTGCGACACGACTTTATCAAGTAATGCCACAAGTTATCGAATTCTTCGGTAAAGGGGCATTTTTAAAGAAATAAATCAGAAGAAAATACCTTATGAAAATAGGGTATTTTTTTCTTGTAATTAATGAGTTTAACCTTTATAATTGAATAAGAACGCTTGTTCGTTTTAAGGGAGATGCAGTTATGGATACGAGTAGAAAAATTATTCATATTGATATGGACGCTTTTTATGCATCTGTAGAACAACGCGACCATCCTGAGTTCCGAGGAAAGCCGCTTATTATTGGTGGGGATCCTAATAAACGTGGAGTTGTTGCGACTTGTTCTTATGAAGCGCGCAAATTCGGTGTGCATTCAGCTATGCCCACCAGACAAGCCGCTAAACTTTGCCCGAACGGTATTTTTATTCACGGCAATATGGCTCATTATGTAGAGGTTTCTAATCAAATCCGCGAAATCTTTTCCAGATATACGGATATTATCGAACCACTCTCTTTAGATGAAGCTTATTTGGATGTAACTGAAAATAAAAAAGGAATGAAATCCGCCACAATGGTTGCACGTGAAATCCAGCAGACGATTTACCGCGAGCTTGGTCTAACTGCTTCTGCCGGCGTATCATTTAATAAATTTATCGCAAAAATCGCTTCTGATTTTAAGAAACCTGCTGGGATTACCGTGGTTGCACCTGAAGAAGCAGAAGCCTTTTTAGAACAAATTCCTGTAACCAAATTTTATGGGGTAGGGAAAGTGACAGCGGAAAAATTACATCGCCTTGGAATAGAAACTGGAGCAGATTTGAAGAAGTGGAGCGAATGGGACCTTATTCGTGAATTGCATAAGCATGGCTATCAGTTGTATCGACATGTTCGAGGTCGTTCGAATAACATTGTGAATCCGCATCGTGATCGCAAATCAGTAGGCAAAGAAACGACTTTTGAATTTAACGTATTGGATAACCGCATACTCGAGCAAAGTTTAATGAAGTTTGCTAAGAAAGTGGAAGAACGTCTCATTAAGTTACAAAAACACGGCAAGACAGTAGTACTAAAATTGCGCTATAGTGACTTTACCACAATTACCAAACGGCTTACTTTAAACGAATATACCAATGATGCGAATCAAATTTACCAAGCGGCTGCATTACTTCTACGAGAAAGCTACAAAGGACAAGATAGCATTCGTTTGATTGGACTTACCGTAACCAATTTAAAACCCGTTTATTTTGAAAATTTACGTTTAGAAGGACTTTAAAAAAGGCTAGCACGATTTAGGTGCTAGCCTTTTTGATTATTTCATTTCCAGTAAACGTTCTTTCAGTTCTTGCTCCATTGTAACTAGTTCTTTCTCTGCTACGGCACGTTTAGCACGGCCTTCTTGTTGGATTTTAAGTGTTTCTTGCAAGGTTTCAATTAAGCTGGACTGTGTTTCTTTAAGTGTTTCGATGTCCACGATACCTCTTTCATTTTCACGCGCTGTTTCGATCGCGTTTGTTTTTAGCATATCGGCATTTCGTTTTAGAAGTTCGTTCGTTGTTTCAGAAACTTGGCGTTGAGCGGCTACGGCTTGTTGTTGACGAAGCAACGTAAGCGCGATGGCTACTTGGTTTTTCCAAAGCGGAATTGCAGTCATAATGGAAGACTGAATTTTTTCAGCGAGTGCTTGGTTTGTATTTTGGATTAAACGTATTTGCGGCGCTTGTTGGATAGTGATTTGACGACTTAAGCGTAAATCATATACACGCTTATCAAGTCGATCCGCAAATTGTGTTAAATCATTTACTTCTTGATAATCCATTTGATCGCCAGTTTGTTCTGCTTTTTTGCGAAGTTCTGGGAGCATTTTTGTATTAATTTCTTCTAATTTTAATTCTCCAGCAGCAATGTAAATGTTAAGTGCTTGGAAGTAATCTTTATTTTTATCATAAAGCTGTTCTAGGAAAGAGTTATCTTCCATTAAACGCTTTTTGGAATGTTCCAGTTTCAACGCGATGCGGTCAATTTGGGTACCAATTTTTTGATATTTAGAAGTAATTTCATTGATGGATTGTTTAACTCGGTGGAACATTTTTGTGAAGACGTTTTTGTTGCGAGCAGCTAGTTCATCTGGATCCGCTTCTTGCAAGCGGAACATTAAATCACTAATAATATCGCCAATTGGTCCAACATCTTGCTTTTGCACATGAGCTAACATCGAGTGAGAAAAGTCATGCAATTTAGCTTGGGCAGGTGCTCCGTAACCAAGAATCGCTGCTTGATTTCCAGGTTCGATTTGTTTGGATAACTCTAACGCTTGTTTTTTATTTGTTTCAGTAAGCATATCAACTAGGCGGGGAGCCGCATCTGTTTCGTTATTTACGATACTTGCAGCTGATTCGCCGTCTGATCCGAATGGGTTAGCTAGAAGATCATCTAATGTTTGGTTAAACTCTTTCTCCACTACTAAATCTTTTAATTCATTTGTTTCTTCACTTGGCTTGTTCTCGGTCATCTTTTGTACCCCTTTCGAATTTCTTTTTCTGTTTGGAAATGGAGTTTTTCGCTACTTCTAATTCAAAATCGAGATTGTTTACATCTTGATTCAAAAGTGTAAATAAATCCTTTTCAATAACACGACTTAAATCATTTAAAAGTGTGCGTGTATCAGAAAGCGTTTGATAAATTTTCTTGTCTTTTACAGGTTGTTTTTCTAAGAAAGCATATTTTTCGGTGAGCTCTACTAAAGAGTCAAGATGAGAGAAAAAGAAATCTTCTGCTTCATAAAAACGTTTAGGTTCTTCTTTTACAATGCCGTAAATTCTTTTAGTAAGTAAAAGTGTTTTGTTGCGCTCTTGGAAAGAATATAGCGCTTTGTTTTGTGTCATGATTTTTTGAAGGCGGATAATTTTCACACGAGCTTCTTCTAAGTTAGTACGAATATATTTATATTCTTTCTTGGTTAATCCAGTTGCAATCATTTGCGCCCGGTCTCCAGCTTTAGATGAAAAGAAAAATAGGATAGCTGCAACAGCGATAACAATTGTTGCAATTACCAAGCCACTATGGATAAGTGAAGTAAGAATACCACCCAAAATAATGACAAGTAAAATAGAACCTGTGAATGCTAATATCTTTTTAAAAACGGTCATTATACATCTTCTCCTTTAAGTACCTGTTTAAAAGGTCCGCTTTTTCTTAATAGTATATTTTTCTAAAAATAAAGATTGATGGAATGTAACTACCATTTAAGTATATTTAGTATGTGAGCACTAAGCAAGTAGCATGGTTTTTATATTTTAGAAAGTGTCCTTTATTTGTTCTTATCATACCATATTTAGAAAACAGATGTTATCAGTCGTGCGATGTAAATTAAACTCGGACTTAGTTATGTTATAATGAAAAAAAACGAGAAGTAGGTGGCAGAAATGGACTCACTAGAGGAAAAAACGCTTCATACAGAAAAGATTTTTAGTGGAAATGTTATTGAATTGCAAGTAGATGATGTGGAGTTGCCGAATGGGGAAAAGAGCAAGCGCGAAATCGTCAAGCATCCCGGAGCTGTGGCAATTATACCTTTTTCAGCAGATGGAAGAATGTACTTAGTAGAACAATTCAGAAAGCCACTCGAAAAAAACATTATCGAAATTCCAGCCGGTAAAATGGAGCCGGGGGAAGATCCGCTCGTGACCGCAAAACGGGAACTAGAAGAAGAAACTGGTTTTCAGTCCGATGATTTAACATATCTCACTTCTTTTTATACATCACCTGGGTTTGCTAGTGAACTTTTACATATTTATGTAGCACGGGATCTTCGGAAAATGGAACACCCTCTAGCACAAGATGCAGATGAATTTATTAATTTAGTCAAAGTAACGATGGAAGAAGCAGAACAGTTAATAGCACAACAATTCATTCATGACGCAAAAACAATGTACGCGATACAGTACTGGAAATTACAACTATTAATAGAAGAAAACGAATAAACCGGATGAAAAACTTCTTTGGGAATACTTGGCATAAAGAATGGAAATATGTTATCATAAACATGAAAAGAGAGCCATGCAAGAACATGACCCTCAAATGTAAGCCCCATTTAAGGTGGCAGCTAGTCTAATATGGTATAAAAATAACCACTAAACTCGCCAAAGTTTATGAGTGGTTATTTTTTTGTGTTATTTTGACTGTTTAGTAACAACACTAAAGTTGTAAAAGCAACTGCAAAAGAGAGTGCTTCATAAACGGTCATGGGTTATCCTTTCCAGGAGTTCCTAACAAAAAAGTCATAGGCATCCCCCTTTCTTGTTGAAAGAGCTAGCCACCACCATAAACTTGCTATATCACCTGGAACTTAGTTATTCTATCCGTAATAAAGCGATTATTGAAATTAGTATTATCAAGCTAAAAGTGGAATTTTAAAGACTTTAGATAGCATGAAAAACAGTAATTTGGATACTATTATTGATTATAGTTTTTGATTGACTACCTGGTCAAAAGTGGTTATACTCAAGTTGACTAAGTGGTCAATAAAAAGGTGGAGGAGAGAACATGGAAGCAATTAAGGTGGAATCACTCACAAAAAATTATCATAAAAAACGAGCAATTGAAAATGTGAATTTGTCGGTAAATGAAGGCGAATTATACGGTTTTATCGGTCCAAATGGAGCTGGGAAATCAACAACTATCAAAGTCTTATTGAATTTTATTTATGCAACGAGCGGAAGTGCCACGGTTCTCGGAAAAGATGTAGTGAAACAGTCAGCAGAGATTAAGAAAATGGTCGGATATGTCCCTAGTGAAGTTCGCTATTATCCACAAATGACTGCAAATGATATTATCCACTATGCTGCTAAATTCCATCAAATCAAAAATGCAACACAAAAAATGAATAGATATTATGAAATGTTTTCGATTGATCCGAAAAAACGCTTTGGTGAAATGTCGCTTGGAAATAAGAAGAAAGTAGCGATTGTTGCTGGACTTATTACCGAACCGCAATTATTCATTTTGGATGAACCAACGAACGGCCTTGATCCTTTGATGCAACATTATTTATTTAAAGAAATGACCGAGCGGAATAAAGAGGGGATGACGATTTTTCTTTCAAGTCATAATTTACGTGAGGTTCAAGAATACTGCACGAGAGCGGCTTTTATTCGAAACGGGAACATTATCGCGGTGGAAGATATTGCCAATCAGCAAATGACTGGCAAAGTGATTGCACTCAAAGGGACGAATTTGCCCCTAGAAAAATTAACGAATGCGGGTGCAAGAATTATCGAAAATGAAACAGGCAAAGCACGACTTATTTTTGATGATGATATTAAAACAATTTTGCCACTATTACAGGAAAAAGAAATTACGGATTTAACGATTACAAATCAGGAATTAGAAGATAAATTTATGACACTATATGAAGGGGGAGAAATCAAATGAACATCTTACACATTGAATGGAAAACAAGAATAAAAAGCCTTGTTGTTTGGTCCGTTGTAGTAATTGTGATTTTAGGTGTTTTTATGGCTTTCTTCCCTAGTATGCAAAGTAGTGGTATGCAAGATTTAGTGAATACGAAGATGAATGCACTTCCGCAAGATATGATGAAAATTTTGCATATGGATTCAATGGCGGATTTAACGAATATTGATGCTTATTTTGCGTATGTTTTTCAGTATATTTTTATTGCGGCATGCGTATATGCGGCATTGATTGGTGCGCAGGCTTTAATAAAAGAAGAAACAGATGGCACAATTGAATTTCTATATGCCCAGCCTATTACTCGGTCTAGTCTTGTGTTTTGGAAAATGGTTGGGAATTTATTATCTTTCGTGGCTTTTTGGTTGATTACGTTTGTGGCTTCTGTTGTGCTCGTTCTTGTTTTAAAACCAAGTGGGGTAGATAGCGGGAATTTAGTGATGGAGCTTGTTCGAGTGTTTTCAAGTGAGTTACTTGTTGCAGCTGTATTTATGAGTGTGGGCTTTATGGTGTCAGCAGTGTTACGTTCCGCTAAACAAGCTTCTCCCGTCGCTCTTGCTCTTGTTTTCTTAACTTATATTTTAGGTATAATGGCCGGGTTAAATGATAATGTTGACTTTTTCAAATACTTTTCGCCAATCAATTATGCGATTCCATCAGAAATTATGGATAAAGGGATTACTGGAACGAATGCACTAATTTCCTGCGCGGTGATTATTGTAGCGGTAGCAGCTACTTTTGTTCTTTATAAGAAAAAGGATTTGAAAGTATAATGGATGAAAAACGACTAAAAATTTTAGAAGCGGCGATGGAAGAGTTTACAGAAAAAGGCTATCAGGCAGCTAGTACTAATAAAATTTGTGCAAAAGCGGGCGTTTCCAAAGGGCTTATTTTTCATTATTTTGGCTCTAAAGAAAAACTTTATATTGCAGCAGTGTCTTACGCGGTTGATTTTGCGACGAATGAGGTTAGTTTGGAAGAGAAACGATGGAGTGATTTTGTCGAGATGGCGATTTGGTCAACGAAAATGAAACTGGATTTTAATCGTAAATATCCTGCGATTTTTGGTTTGATTATGCAAGCTTACGGAAATCCACCGCCAGAATTGAAAGGTAAATTAGATTGCTTTTTCGATAAGGCAATTGAGCGGTCTGAAGCGCAAATGAATCAAGTTTTAAACGAAATGCAGTTAAAAAAAGATGTGAACATGGATGCGGCGCGAAAAGTGATGGAAGCACTTTTTCAGCATATTACAGAGAAAAGTACGGTGTTTTTGCAAAGACATCCGAATGCGACGATGGAAGATTTTATTCCACTTGCCAATGATTTTACGGAAATGATGCGAATTGTCGAATTTGGTATATGTGAAGAAAAAAAGGATTCGGGCGAGTGAGCCCGAATCCTTTTTTAACCAATAAAGCTTTCGTGATGGGTACTAATCATTGCTTCGTCTCTTGCGGTAGGTTCTAAATATTTTTTGGCGCTATTAATCGCAATAGGACCTTCATGTAATCCAGCTGCGATAATGCGGATTTTTCGTGAATAGGTCGCGCTATCTCCACAAGCAAAAATACCTGGTACAGTCGTTTTCATTTCGTCATCAACAACAATACCGAAATCTGCTAGTTCAAAGCCCCATTCAGCCATCGTTCCAAGGTCAACTTTGACACCGTGATTAATAAAAAGTGCTTCTGTTTCAATCGTTTTAGTAACTTGTGTTTGGTTACAGCAAATGTTTATACTTGCTAGTTGATTATTTGCTCCGATTAATTCCTTGATTTCATGATGGATATGAATTTCAACGCGGGAATTTTTAAGTTCACGAACACTTTCTTCATGCGCTTTAAAATCTTCGCCACGATATATTAAATGCACTTTTTTTGCAATTGGTTCAAGTGTTTGCGCCCAGTCAATAGCGGAATTTCCGCCACCAGAAACCGTAACGATTTTGTCGCGAAATTGTTCAAGGTTTTTAACGTCATAATTGATGGCTAGCGGGAAATCGTCCACATGCATTGCTTCTAATTTATTGACTTCAAAAGTGCCGCTTCCTGTTGCGATAACAACCGTTTTAGAAAAATGAATACTGCCATTATGTGAAGTTAGTTGAAACACGCCATCAGTTAGTTTAGTTACATCAACTACTCGTTCATTACATACAATAGTAGGGTGAAAGGTTTCTGCTTGCTCTTTTAAATTGGCAACGAGATTAGCTCCAGTAATAGCTGGAATTCCACCAATATCACGAATAATTTTTTCCGGGAAAAAGTAGCGGACTTTGCCACCAACATCTGGTTCAGCATCAATAATTTTTGTTTTCATGGAACGTAAACCACTATAAAATGCGGAAAATAGCCCAATTGGACCGCCGCCAATAATCGTTACATCATACACTTCATTTGGCAATGGAATCAAGCTCCTTTACAATTTCGCACCCGTTGCAAGTTTCGTATGGGAGACAAAGAGGGACACCGCTGCGTGGGTCAATTAAAATATCGGCTTTAATATTAAATACGTCTTCTAACGTTTCTTCAGTCATTACGTTAACTGGCGAACCTTCTGCAACTACTTTTCCTTCTTTAATAGCAATCATATGATGAGCGTAACGAGATGCGTGATTTAAATCATGAACAACCATCACGATTGTACGGTTTTCTGATTGATTTAATTGTTTGAGTAGGTTAAGGACGTCTAGTTGGTGAGTCATGTCTAAAAAGGTTGTCGGTTCATCGAGGAATAGTACGTCTGTTTCTTGCGCGAGCGACATTGCTATCCAAGCACGTTGGCGTTGTCCGCCTGATAAACTGTCAATCGGTCGGTCCGCAAATTCAGTTAAATTCGTTACACGCAATGACCAGAAAATAATTTCCCGATCTTTTGCGGTAATTGATTTAAAACTGCTTTGATGCGGAGAGCGGCCATAAGAAATTAATTCAAACACCGTCAAACCATCAGGTGCTGAAGGATTTTGTGGCAAAATAGCTAATTGTTTGGCAATTTCTCGTGTCGGTTCATTATGAATTTTCTTGCCGTCTAAATAAACAGCGCCTTTGCTAGGTTTCATCAAGCGGGACATCGTCTTTAAAATAGTTGATTTCCCGGAACCATTTGCCCCAACTAAGGCAGTTATCTTATTAGCAGGAATGGCTATATCTAAACCATCAACAATGATTCGTTTGTCGTATGAAATTTGTAAGTTATCTGTATGAAGGTCTTTCATTTTCATCGCTCCAATTTAAAGTTAAGGTGATAATCATTCTCAATGGTTAAGTATAGAGTTTTTACGTTAAAGATGCAAGTGATACTTTGTCAGAGAGGATTTGCACTTTAAGAACAAAGTTGCTATACTAACTGAGAATTGTTATCAGTTACAGGAGGGGTTCATTTGAAAAAAGGTTTAAGTTTACTCGTATTAATGCTTTTAACTACAGTAGTTTTAGCTGCTTGTGGAGATGATAAAACGGCAGGAAATGACAAGGTTGAAATGCGTACATATACAATGGCAAATGGGAAGAAAGTAGAAATTCCGGCACATCCAAAACGCATTGTGGCATCGGAATATCTAGGAAATATTGTTTTGCTTGGGATAAAGCCAGTTGGGGCTAGAGCGAAACAAATCGAAAATCCGTTTTTGAAAGGAAAAGTGGAAGGAATTACAGATATCGGTGATCCAGTTTCAGCAGAAAAAGTGGCAGAATTAAAACCAGATTTAATTGTTGTTTCCAAAGAAGATGAATATGAAAAAATGTCCAAAATTGCGCCAACTGTGTTAATCCCGTACGCGACTTCTAAAAATGTGGAAGAAGATGTGCGCCAAATTGCAGATTTAGTTGGTGAAAAGAAAGCTGGAGAAGCTTGGCTAGATAAATTTCATCAAAAAGCGAAGGAAAGCAGAGAAAAATTAGCAGGAAAATTAAAGCCGAATGAAACGGTGGGCATTTATGAAGTTCAAGATAAAGATTTTTATGTAATGGGGCAAAATATGGGGCGCGGAGGTCAAGCGATTTATAATGCTTTACAACTGAAAGCACCAGCTAAAATTCAAACGGATGTATTGGATGGACAAGACTGGCAAAAAATTTCATTAGAAGTATTACCTGAGTTTGCAGCGGATAGAATGTTTGTGACAAATACCTCTTCTGGAAGTGCTAAAGACGGAGAGAAAACATTAAAAGATTTAACCAACTCACCAATTTGGAAAAATTTACCGACATTTAAAGCGGGAAATGTCTATCAAATGGATTTTGACACGATGTTTTATTATGATCCTTTAGCAGTAGAAGGGCAGTTGGATATTGTTGTCGAGAAGTTACTTGAATCCAACTAAAGATTGCGCTTAGTGAATGATATTGATATAATTTTCTTTGCGATTGATAATTATTATCACTAAAAATGAGCGGATAATTTAGATGGAAGGAACATGTACAGATGGATAAGTCAAAACAGATAAAAATGAATACAAGACCGACTGTTGCTATATTCATACTTTCGGGTGGGATTTTGTTGCTTCTTATTCTAGCGTTATTCGGGATTGCAGTAGGGGCGGCTAATATTAATTTGAGCACGGTTTGGGACGCGCTTTTTCATTATAATAGTTCGGACACACAGCATCAGATTATTCGGAGTTTGCGAGTTCCTCGTGTGATAGCTGATATGGCGATTGGAGCAGCTTTTGCGGTGGCAGGAGCAATTATGCAAGGGATTACGCGCAATCCACTGGCTGATTCTGGTTTGCTTGGACTGAATGCTGGATCGACGTTTATGGTAGCTGTGTGTTTTGCTTTTATGCCATGGCTTAGTTATAACTCGCTAATTATATTTTCTTTTGTTGGTGCAGCGATTGGAGCGTTCTTGGTTTTTGGAGTAAGTTCCATTGCTGGAAGTGCGATGTCTCCTACACGATTAGTACTTGCGGGGGCAGCGGTGAGTTCGCTTCTTACGGCGCTTAGTGAAGGGCTTGCGATCTATTTTCAGCTGAGTCAAGATTTGGCGTTTTGGTATGCGGGAGGCGTCGCTGGTGTGAAATGGAGTCAGCTTGCGGCAATTTGGCCGTGGTTACTCGGTGCGCTTATTGCGGCAATTTTATTAAGCAAATCAATTACGATTTTAAGTTTAGGTGATGATATTGCAGTTGGCCTTGGTGAAAAAACGACTTTTGTTAAAATAGCTTCGATGGTAGTTGTTTTAATTTTAGCAGGACTTGCAGTTTCAGTTGTTGGTCCGGTTGGCTTTATCGGATTGATTGTGCCGCATTTGGTACGTTTTTTAGTCGGGGTGGATTATCGCTTTATTATTCCTTGTTCGGCTGTAGTTGGGGCGTTTTTGACTTTAGCGGCAGATATTGTTGCCCGAACGATTAATCCTCCGTACGAAACGCCAATTAGTGTTATTTTTGCATTAATTGGGGTTCCTTTCTTCCTATATGTAGCTCGTAAAGAAAGGAGGAACTTATAATGTATATGACTGTTGCTGAAAAACGAAAGAAATCGCGGCGTATTTGGACGTTAATTATTTTAAGTGTGCTTATATTTTGTACATTTACATATAGTGTCAATGCTGGGTATTCGAAATTACCTTTTATAGAAGTGATTAAGTCTTTCTTTGGAATGGCGGATGCGGGAACGCAACTGATTGTCTCGGAATTTCGGTTGCCGCGTATTGTTATTGCGCTTTTAGTTGGTGCTGGGCTTGCGGTTTCGGGAACGATTTTACAAGGTATTTCTGGAAATGGGCTGGCTGATCCGGGGATTCTTGGGATTAATAACGGAGCAGGTTTGGCAGTTATGCTTTATATTTCCTTCTTTCCCTCAACAATGGATGTACCGGTTTTATTTATGCCATTTATTGGATTTGTCGGAGCTATTTTAACGGCATTTGTTGTATATGGGCTTTCTTATAGTAGGAGTGAGGGGTTACTTCCTAATCGTTTGTTACTTACAGGGATTGCTGTTGCAGCTGCGATTGCTGCTTTGATTACGCTCTTGACTGTTCGACTTGATCCGCAAAATTACCAGCGTTATGCTGAATGGATGGCTGGAAATATCTGGGCTTCGAGTTGGCAATATGTTTATGCGCTTTTGCCGTGGTTGATTGTGCTCGGAGCGATTGCTTTTATGAAAGTAAAAACGCTCGATGTGCTGTCATTTGGCGATCAAGTGGCAACCGGGCTAGGTGTCCGAGTGGAACGCGAAAAATTTGTTCTATTAATAGTAGCGGTTGGTTTAGCAGCCGCTTGTGTCTCTGTTAGCGGCGGGATTGCATTTATTGGTTTAATAGGCCCTCACATTGCTAGAAAACTTGTTGGCTCAGCGCATCGTTGGGTAATGGTTACGGCGGCTTTATCAGGGGGGCTATTGTTACTACTCGCTGATACGATTGGCCGCTTGATTATTCAACCTTCCGAAATCTTTGCGGGAATTGTTGTCGCAATCATTGGAGCCCCGTACTTCTTGTTTCTTCTTGCTAAAGCTAAATAATAATTATTATTAATAACGAGAAATTAACTAGTAATTGATAATCATTGTAGACAGCCTATTGCTTTTGTGCTATCTTAGTAAACATAAGGAATAGGAATTGTCTAGGTGCCATTTTTAAAGTGATAAGTGGATTTTGAACTTGCATTTTAATTATAATTATTATAAACTGTATTTATTGTTAAATGATAATGATGATAATTTAGAACGACAACTTGTTATCGCAACTAAGGGAGGAACCATAATGGAAGGTCGTATTGGACGCATTAAAGCACAACTTCATGATGCTAGTTATAAATTAACCCCACAGCGAGAAGCTACTGTTCGCGTTTTACTGGAAAATGAAAAAGATCATTTAAGTGCTGAGGAAGTTTTCTTGCGTGTGAAAGATATTGCGCCTGACACTGGCCTAGCAACAGTTTACAGAACGTTAGAGCTTTTAACCGAACTACGCGTGGTAGATAAAATTAATTTTGGTGACGGTGTATCTCGTTATGACTTGAGACAAGAAGGCGCCAAACATTTCCATCATCATCTTGTTTGCTTGGAATGTGGATCTGTGGAAGAAATTCAAGAAGATTTACTAGAAGATGTAGAAAAAATCGTGGAATCAAAATGGAATTTCCTTGTAAAAGATCATCGTTTAACTTTCCAAGGGATTTGCGCAGATTGCAGACAAAAATCTAAAAAAAATAATAGTTGAGTTTGGGATTATATATCTCAAACTTTTTTTATTGGCAAAAAAGATGGACTGAATTGTGCGAAAAGTATTATAAGTTTTTTTCATCGCTTAAACGTTTTCACTGAGGAAGGAACATGGTAGAATAGGATTTGTGGAGGAAATGCTTATGAATGATTTGATTGATGATTTTTTACACTTTTTAATTGTAGAGAAAGGCTTATCCGCGAATACAATAAAAGCTTACGAACGAGATTTACACTATTTTGTTTCATACATGGATACCTCTAGAACTTTAACGGACCCGGATACACTCGAACGAAACGATATAGTTGGATTCATGGCATTTGCTAGAAAAGAAGGAAAATCACCAAGAAGCGTAGCACGATATATTGCTTCATTGCGATCTTTTTTTCATTATTTAATGCATGATGGAAAAATGTCGCACGATCCAATGATTCAAATTGAAACGCCAAAACAAGCGCAAAGCCTACCAAAAGTTTTAAACTTAGATGATGTAGAAAAATTACTTAGTTCATCAGATACTAGCACTCCGCTCGGACTCAGAGACCAAGCGATGCTAGAAATTTTATACGCGACGGGGCTTCGTGTAACCGAACTTGTAAAGCTTAAAATGGATGATTTACATCTTCAAATGGGCTTTATTCAAACGATTGGTAAAGGTGATAAAGAACGAATTATCCCGCTTGGAAAAACAGCAACCACTGTGTTGGAACAATATTTAGAAGAAGCAAGACCTAAACTTAGAAGACCGAAATACCGGAATGATTTTGTGTTCTTAAATCACCACGGGCAAGGACTGACAAGACAAGGATTCTGGAAAATTTTAAAAGGAATCGCGAAGGAGTCGGGCATCGAAAAGCCGATTACACCGCATACATTGCGTCATTCATTTGCTACTCATTTACTTGAAAACGGGGCTGATTTAAGGTCGGTGCAAGAGCTTCTTGGCCACGCCGACATCTCCACCACACAAATTTATACCCATGTAACAAAACTGCGGCTTAAAGATGTTTACAAACAATTTCACCCGCGCGCTTAAAAAATAAAGTTGAAAAGGATGAGTAAATATGCCAGATAAATTTAAACGAGTACATGTTATTGTAATGGATTCAGTTGGTATTGGGGAAGCACCAGATGCTGCTAAATTTGGTGACTTCGATGTGGATACATTTGGTCATATTGCAAAACACGTTGGCGGCTTAAAAATGCCTGAAATGGGCAAATTAGGATTATCCAATATCCGTGAAATCGAAGGAATTGAAAAAGCTGAAAAACCACTTGCTTATTATACAAAAATGCAAGAGGCTTCTAACGGAAAAGATACAATGACAGGTCACTGGGAAATTATGGGACTTTATATTGATACTCCTTTCCGTGTGTTTCCTGATGGATTTCCAGACGATTTAATCAACCAAATTGAAGCAAAAACAGGTCGTAAAGTAATCGGCAACAAGCCTGCTAGTGGTACAGAAATTATGGCGGAACTTGGGGAAGAACATGTGAAAACAGGTGCGCTAATTGTGTACACTTCTGCTGACTCTGTATTACAAATCGCTGCGCATGAAGATGTTGTTCCTTTAGAAGAGCTATATGAAATCTGTGAATTCTGTCGTGAAATTACATTAGACGATCCGTATATGCTTGGTCGCATTATTGCTCGTCCATTTGTTGGTGAACCTGGCGCGTTTGTCAGAACTCCAAACCGTCACGATTATGCCCTAAAACCTTTTAAACCAACAGTAATGGATGCTTTAAAAGATGGTGGGAAAGATGTCATTGCGATTGGTAAAATTTCGGACATTTTTGACGGAGAAGGTGTAACTGAATCTATCCGTACAAAATCAAACATGGATGGAATGGACCAATTTATCGATGTGTTAGATAAAGATTTTAATGGTATGAGTTTCCTTAATTTAGTTGACTTTGATGCACTATTTGGTCACCGTCGCGATCCTCAAGGTTATGCGGACGCACTTGTTGATTTTGATGGTCGCTTAGTAGAAGTGATGGAGAAATTAACCGATGACGATCTTTTGATTATTACAGCCGATCACGGAAATGACCCAACATACACTGGAACAGACCACACTCGTGAATTTGTACCTTTACTTGTATACTCTCCGCGCTTTAAAAACGGCGGTTCTGAATTAGAATTACGCCAAACTTTTGCTGATCTTGGTGCAACAGTAGCGGACAATTTTGATGTAAAAATGCCTGAATACGGAAAAAGCTTCTTAAAAGATTTGAAATAGGAAAGAGGAGGAACAACAATGAGTTTAGAAAAAGTAAATGAAGCTGTTGCGAAAATTAGAGAAAATTACCCTGGGGCGCCAACGGTTGGTTTAATTCTTGGATCGGGTCTAGGTGTATTAGCAGATGAAGTAAACAACCCAACAAAACTATCATACAGCGAGATTCCACATTTTCCTGTTTCTACAGTTGAAGGTCATGCAGGGCAATTCGTTTTTGGTGAATTAGAAGGAAAAGAAGTAGTAGCAATGCAAGGTCGTTTCCATTTTTATGAAGGATATTCCATGCAAGATGTTACTTTCCCGGTTCGTGTAATGAAAGAATTAGGTGTTGAATTACTTATCGTTACTAATGCTGCTGGTGGCGTGAATGAACTGTATTCTGCTGGAGACTTGATGTTAATTTCTGACCATATTAACTTTACTGGTACTAATCCACTTATTGGACCAAATGACGAACATTTTGGTCCTCGTTTCCCAGATATGTCTGAAGCTTATAACTTGGCGTTACGTGTCGATGCTAGATTAATTGCACAAGAACTTAATTTAACGATTCGTGAAGGTGTATATGCTGGATTTAGCGGTCCAACATACGAAACACCTGCTGAAATTCAAATGATGAGAACACTTGGAGCAGATGCTGTTGGAATGTCGACAGTGCCAGAAGTAATCGTTGCTAACCACGCTGGATTACGAGTGCTTGGTATTTCTTGTATTACGAATATGGCGGCGGGGATTCTCGACCAACCACTTTCTCATACAGAAGTAATTGAAACAACTGACCAAGTTCGTAGCACGTTTTTACAATATGTAAAAGCGATTGTTGCTAAAATTTCTTAAAATAATTGGTAGCTAATCTCAGTCCAAATTCGTTATTTTCTGAAGCGAGAAATAATGAATATGGGCTGAGTTTTTTATGTATTTGATAATATTTTCAGATAGTTATTGTCGCTCGGCTTCTTAGTATGCTACTATATAAAAGAACTTTAAAAAATCTATAATGTAAAGGTGGGATTGGCGTGACGTTTGAACGGCTTGGAACAATGAATGTAAATGCAGAAGGACATCTCGAAATTGGAGGGGTGGACACTTTAAAGCTTACTGAAAAATATGGTACGCCGCTGTACGTTTATGATGTAGCGCTAATCCGTGACCGAGCAAGAGGATTTAAGAAAACCTTTGAAGAGTTGGGTGTAAAAGCCCAAGTAGCTTATGCGAGTAAAGCGTTTTCTGCTGTAGCAATTTACCAATTAATGGCGGAAGAAGGCTTGTCTCTTGATGTTGTATCGGGCGGCGAACTCTATACAGCCATTAAAGCGAATTTCCCTCCTGAAAGAATTCACTTTCACGGAAATAACAAAAGTGCAGAAGAAATACATATGGCGCTTGATTATGGGATTGGTTGCTTTGTTATTGATAATTATTATGAAATTAGTTTATTAGAAGATATATTAATAGAACGAAATGAAAAAGCCGCTGTTTTAATTCGCGTGACTCCAGGTATTGAAGCTCATACACATGATTATATTTTAACTGGACAAGATGATTCGAAATTTGGATTTGGTCTTACAAACGGGCAGGCTGAAAAAGCAATTAAGCAAGTGCTTCATGCAAGTGCTTCATTTGACTTAATTGGGCTTCATTGTCATATTGGGTCGCAAATTTTTGAAACAACTGGTTTTAAACTCGCAGCTCGTCGAATTATGGATAAATTAGTAGAATGGCACGGAACACTCGGTTTTGATTCCAAAGTTCTTAATCTTGGCGGTGGTTTTGGTGTGCGTTATACTGCTGAAGATGAGCCACTCGAACCAAGTGAATATGTGCGTCAAATCATGGATGAAGTGCGTGATGTTGCTAATAGTAATGATATTGCTATTCCTGAAATTTGGATTGAACCGGGTCGTTCGCTCGTTGGTGAAGCTGGAACAACCCTTTATAAAGTTGGCTCTCGTAAAGAAGTTCCGGGTATTCGGAATTATATTGCAGTAGACGGCGGAATGTCGGATAATATTCGCCCAGCTCTATATGATGCCCATTACGATGCTGTTCTTGCAGCCAATCCTGAAAAAGTTGCTGAAGAAACGGTAGCTATTGCAGGAAAATGTTGTGAGTCTGGTGATATGTTAATTTGGGATTTACCGTTACCAAAATCAGATGCTGGCGAAATTTTAGCAGTATTTTGTACCGGTGCTTACGGTTATGCGATGGCAAGTAATTATAACCGGATTCCACGACCACCAGTAGTTTTTGTGGAAAACGGAATGGATAAATTAATCGTTGCCCGCGAAACTTATGAAAATTTAGTACAAAATGATCTTTCATTATAGTAGGGCGGGACAAACATGGTAGAAATGAATTTTAAAGTAGAGGCTTTTGAAGGTCCGCTTGACTTATTACTTCATTTAATTGGTCAACTAGAGGTCGATATTTATGATATTCCAATGGCTGAAATCACGGATCAATATATGGAATTTGTTCATACAATGCAAGAAATGGAATTAGATGTTGCAAGCGAATATTTAGTGATGGCCGCTACTTTACTAGCAATTAAAAGTAAAATGCTTCTTCCAAAACAAGAACTAGAAATCGATTATGATACACTAGAAGAGGAAGAAGATCCACGTGATGCTTTAGTTGAAAAACTAATGGAATACAAACGATTTAAAGAAGCTGCAAAAGAACTGAAAGAAAAAGAAGCCGAACGTAGCTTTTATTTTAGTAAACCACCAATGGATTTGGCCGAGTATGACGACGGAACCAAAGTGGCGGAACTCGATGTATCGTTAAATGATATGTTAAGTGCTTTTAACAAGATGCTACGACGCAAGAAATTAAATAAACCACTGCATACAAGAATTACAACTCAAGAAATTTCGATTGATGATAGAATGAATTCCGTACTCGGAAAACTACATCAACAAACAAATCACCGTTTACGTTTCGATGAACTATTTGAAGAACAGACAAAAGAACAACTTGTCGTGACTTTTTTAGCTCTACTGGAGTTAATGAAACGAAAATTAGTCGAAGTAGAGCAATCAGCAAGTTTTGCAGATTTATATGTGCAAGGTAAAGGGGAAGAACTATCGTGAACAGAGAAGAACAATTAGGCGTATTAGAGAGCTTGCTTTTTGCAGCGGGGGATGCAGGTCTTTCAACAGAACAATTAACGGAAGTCATGGAAATCACGCATATTGAAGCACTCAATTTATTAGAGCTTTTAAGTGAACGATATAATGGAAATGAGGACAGAGGGCTGATTTTACTAGAGCTTGCTGGAACTTTCCAATTAGCTACGAAAAAAGCACATGCGGAATTTTTACGGAAATTAGTGGAAGTTCCGAGCAATACAGTTTTATCACAAGCATCCTTAGAAACGTTGGCAATCATTGCGTATCGCCAGCCTGTGACCCGAATGGAAGTAGATGAAGTTCGCGGTGTGCAAACAGATGGACCGATTAGAACGCTTGTTGCAAAAGGATTAGTTACTGATAAAGGTCGCGTGGACGGGGCAGGACGTGCAAAACTATACGTGACTACAAGTGAGTTTTTGGATGCATTCGGGCTGAATTCTTTAGACGATTTACCAAAGCTTGCTGACCCAGAAGCAGAAGACCCAGATCAAAGCGAAATGGACCTGTTTTTTGACCGGTTTAACCAAAGTAAAGAACAGGAGGAGGAATAAGAATGGAACGTTTACAAAAAGTGATTGCGAATGCGGGAGTAACTTCTAGAAGAAAAGCAGAGAAACTTATTCAAGAAGGTAAAGTAACAGTAAATGGAAAAGTAGTTACAGAACTTGGTGTCAAGGTTTCAGGAACCGAACGAATTGAAGTCGAGGGAATCCAACTTACAAAAGAAGAACACCGCTATTTCCTTTTTTATAAACCAAGAGGAACGGTGTCAGCTGTAACAGATGACAAGGGACGCACGACGGTAGCGGATTATTTTACAGATATTCCAGAACGACTTTATCCAGTTGGAAGACTTGATTATGATACATCGGGCTTATTATTAATGACAAATGACGGTGATTTTGCGAACTTGCTAATGCATCCTAAAAATGAAGTGTCCAAAACTTATATTGCTCGGATTAAAGGAATTCCAGAACGAGAAGTTATTCGTGAGTTAGAGCGCGGAGTTGTTATCGATGGTCGTAAAACCGCTCCAGCAAAAGTAAAAGTACGTTCTTCTGATAAAGCAAAAGACAAAGCGATAGTTGAAATCACTATCCATGAAGGACGAAACCGCCAAGTTCGTAAAATGTTCGAAGCAGTCGGTTTTGAAGTACAAAAACTAGCTCGAGAAGAATATTCTTTCTTGAATTTACGTGGTTTAAATGCGGGTGAAAGAAGAGAATTATCACATCATGAAGTAAAACAATTAAAAACAGAAGCGAGATTTGGCAAGAATAAAAAGTGACATTTCGACATAAAATATACTTTCTGATAGCGTGTTTTGTGAAAAACATGTATAATTTAAATCGTAGTAAATTTGGTATAGGCAATTGTATGGTTTTCCGTATGTGGGTACGAGAAATTCCATTTAATTATTTGAATTTAAATGATGCGTTTTTATGTAAATGAGAGTTAGGGGATGAGTACTTATGAGTGAACAAGTTAGAGTGCTTGTTGTGGATGATGAGGACCGGATACGCCGCCTTCTTAAGATGTATCTTGAAAGAGAAAACTATCGTATTGAAGAAGCTAGTGATGGTGATCAAGCATTAAACATGGCACTGAACAACAATTATGAAGTGATCCTGCTTGATTTAATGATGCCAGGTAAAGATGGTATCGAAGTTTGTCGTGAATTAAGGGAATATAAATCTACACCAGTTGTTATGTTGACTGCAAAAGGAGAAGAAGCTAACCGTGTGCAAGGCTTTGAAGTGGGAGCAGATGATTACATCGTTAAACCATTCAGCCCTCGGGAAGTAGTGCTACGCGTTAAAGCTGTTCTTCGTCGTGCAAAACAATCATCTGAAGAAGCTGCTGGAGGTACACCAGGAGACATTATTACATTCCCACATTTGAAAATTGATAATGAAGCTCATCGTGTTATTGTAGATGGAAAAGAAATTGGCCTAACACCGAAAGAATATGATTTACTTTATTATTTAGCTAAATCTCCAGATAAAGTTTTCGACCGTGAATCACTTTTAAAAGAAGTGTGGCGTTATGAATTCTTTGGTGATTTACGTACAATTGATACGCACGTAAAACGCCTTCGTGAAAAACTACATGATGTATCTGAAGACGCTGCTAGAATGATTGTTACAGTATGGGGCCTTGGCTATAAATTCGAAGTTCCAGAAGATTAATGACGAGTATTAAGATAGCGGGCAAAGACGTTTAATCGGCAAGTGTTATGCCGCACGTGCTTTGTTCGTTATTTTTTTGTGAAGTGAGGTGAGATAGATGAAGATTTGGAATAGTATCGTTGGCAAAATATGGAGTACAATCATTTTATTATTGATTGGGATTTTAGTTATATCGGGATTCTTAGTGGCGATGATTTATGAAAAAAATAATATGGCTCATATTACAAAAGAGTTAGAAGAGACGACATCAAGTATTATCACCATTATGAAAGAAAACGATGAAGTTATCTCCAACGAAAATGATAATGATTCCGCACTAACATTACTTGATAATACAATGGGTGTCATTATTGAAGAAAACGGAAAGAATATTTATCAATCTCAATCTCCTGACACGGTTTCTAGCGCATCTGCAAACAAACTCATTCATGATAAAACGTTAGATAAAGCTTTAGAAAAAGATAACAGCATTACAATGAAGTATAATTTCAAAACAGAAGATAGCTCCTTACCTGTCGAAATTTCTGCACAGAAGTTTGTTTTAAGTAACGGAGAATCCGGTGTTGTTTATGTTTACCAATCGTATCATGATATTTTAAAAGTGAATCAAAAAACGATGAGAACACTTATTGTTTCAGGTATCATAGCTATTGTTATTACTTCGATTTTATCTTTTGTCTTCTCATCTAGAATGGCTTTTCCTCTTCGTGAAATGAAAAAGATTGCCATAGCTGTTTCAAAAGGGAATTTTGATAATCGTGTTCCGACTTACACGCATGATGAAATCGGTGAACTCGGGGTCGCTTTTAATGATATGGCTAAACAATTAAAATATAACATTAGTGCCCTTCGCCAAGAAAAAGAGCAATTATCTAATATTTTAGTAGGAATGGCAGATGGGGTAATTAAATTCAGTGTAGATAAAACGATTATTTTAAGTAATCCACCTGCAGAAGAATTTTTACATAATTGGTTTTTCTCACCTGAGAATACGGAAAAAGTACTGATACCAACAGCTTTAAATGATTTATTGAATGATACTTTAGACAAGAAAGAATCGCAAGTGGGCGAAATAACTTTTTCTGACCGGACGTATGTAGCAATTTTGACATTATTATATACAGGTGAGCATGTTCGAAGTATTGTTGCAGTTATTCGTGATATGACAGAAGAGAAACAGCTTGAGAAAATGAAGAGCGATTTTGTTAACAATGTGTCGCATGAGCTTAGAACGCCTATTTCTATGCTTCAAGGTTACAGTGAAGCGATTATTGATGGAGTTGCTCAGTCGGATGAAGAAGTGCGGGAATTTGCACAAATTATTTATGACGAATCCCTTCGCATTGGTCGATTAGTTAATGATATGCTCGACCTTGCAAGAATGGAAGCCGGCTTTAATCAAATGGACAATCAAAAATTACCTCTAGCTCCATTACTACGAAAAGTAATCGCTAATTTTGATGTTCTTGCGAAAGAAAACTTTGTAGAACTTGGCTTAGAACTTGAAACACCAGATTTAGAGTATTCCTATGACCCCGACCGGATGGAGCAAGTGTTAATTAATTTAATCATGAATGCTATCCGCCACACCGGGAAAGAGGGCTACGCTGGAAAAGTTATTTTAAAACAAACAATTGATGAAACAAGAAATAATCTTGTAATTACAGTATCCGATAATGGTAGTGGTATTGCTGAAGAAGACATTCCATACCTATTCGAGCGTTTTTATAAAGTAGATAAGGCTAGAAAACGCGGAAAAGCTGTGGGGACAGGGATTGGCCTTGCAATTGTAAAAAACATCGTAGAAGCTCATAACGGAAAAATTTCAGTAGAAAGTGTGCTAGGTAAAGGATCAGACTTTATCATTACCTTGCCTTTGTATAAATAGATTGGAGCGAAAATCATGGAAAATAGACAAACGAAATTTTGTAAAGAATCTTTAGTAATTAAAACTAGTCGGGTGTTTCCATCCGATACAAATAATCATAATACACTCTTTGGTGGAAGATTAATGACGTATATTGACGATACTGCTTCTATCAGTGCATCTCGTCATTGTCGCACAGAAATCGTAACAGCTTCGACTGACTCGGTGGACTTTTTAAAGCCAATTAAAAACGACCATTCTGTTTGCCTAGAGTCCTATGTTGCCTCAACAGGTAGAAGCTCCATGGAAATTTTTGTTAAAATCATTGCGGAAAACTTAAAAACAGGGGAACGCTATTTAGCAGCCACTTCTTTTCTAACTTTTGTTGCGCTAGATAATGATGGCAAAACAGTGGAAGTACCTCTTGTTAAACCAGAAACAGAAGAACAAAAAAGAATCCACGCTGGAGCAGAAGCGAGAAGCATTGCGCGTAAAATTCGTTTAAAAGAAAATCAATCATTAGCGGAATCATTGTCTACGAATATTCCATGGTAAATAGATAAAAACCAGATAATCATCTGGTTTTTATTTTTGTAACCAAGAAAGCGCTTACGTGAAAAAATATACAAAAGGACTTGCGAAAAAATATTTTCATGGTAAAATGAAAATTGTAATAAAATATTCGTTCATCTTCGGGGCAGGGTGCAATTCCCGACCGGTGGTTAAAGTCCACGATCTGCTTTCTTAGCAGTTGACTCTGGTGTAATTCCAGGACCGACAGTATAGTCTGGATGGGAGAAGATGTTGGCAGACCTTTTCGTTTGTCTTCACGAGCATGTGTTAGCAAGCTGTGATGCTTATTTGAGTATTCAGTGCTTGTTTAATTAATCACAAACTCTCCCTCGACTTTTTTTAGTTGAGGTTTTTTATTTGCTTGGGTTGCATTCGTTTAGTGATGTCACTCGCTTCTTGGTGAACATCAAGGGAGAAATGACAATGAAGAATTATTCAATGAAGGTTTTTGTAAGTGTGGCGGTTCTTGGTACTTTAGCATTTATTTTAATGATGCTACAATTTCCGCTGCTACCGAGTGCGCCATTTTTAAAGCTTGATTTTAGTGATATTCCAGCTTTGATTGGTGGCTTATTATTCGGACCACTCGCAGTGATTTTAGTAGAACTAATCAAAAATGTCCTGCTTTACATTGTGTCAGGTAGTCCAGTCGGAGTTCCGGTTGGAGAATTAGCCAATTTTATTAATGGTATTTTTTATGTATTACCGATTTATTATTTATTTCACTGGTTCCGCTCAACAAAAGGAATGGTGCTTTCAACAGCAGTTGGAACGTTAGTAATGACAGGCGCAATGGTGATATTTAATTATTTTGTATTATTACCATTTTACATTAAACTTGGTGGACTTCCGGCGGATACAGATGTTGCTTGGTTAGTCACATATACGATTATACCCTTTAGCTTATTAAAAGGAGTCATCGTTAGTGCTGTATTCTTGATACTGTACTCTAGACTTAAAAAATGGATTGCTAAAAACCAAACTGTAAAAGAACGTCGTAAATTTGAAAAAAGACAGCAGGAAACAAGTCATTAACATAAATAAAATCCGTGAGTCCACTGCGACTCACGGATTTTTTAATGGAACGGAGAATCAGAAACCTTAATCGAAAGGGAAGGACAAGCAAATTCAGCGTCAATAACCATTTCTTCTAAGTCTTCTGGGATTTCTTTTGTTCCAGTATTATTATCTAATAAATTATAGGCAAGACCTTCTGTATCATAATCAAAAACATCTGGAGCGTGAATAGAACAAGCACCACAAGCAATACAAGTGTCTTTTTCAACGAGACAATACTTCAATTTTCTACGCTTCCTTTCTAAAATAACAGTTTGAAGCAAGATTTTTTCTTTTTCTATTGTACCATATTTTGATAAAGTTTTTTTCGGGAAAAGTAATGTAGAACAAGTGTTTCTGTGGTATGATTGATGTTAGAAAAAAAGGTGGTGAGAACGTCTTGGATAAGCTAGATAATTATATTGTAACAATTTTAGAAAAGAGTATTACTCCTAGAAAATCGCCATTTTTACATACTATTTTGGCCGGTAGAAGAACTGGTCAAGCTGTTCAGGATGCTCATCTTTTTCAAATGCAGCATTTATTTGGACTAGTACCAAATTTGAAATTAAATTATTTAGAAACAAGACTTAAAGAATTAATGCGACAAGGTATAATTACCGTTACTGAAAATGGCTATACAGTGGAACAGAAGTCGAATGTTTCGTTTGAAATGAGCTATCCTTCTTTTCATGGATTTGCTTTTCAACAACAAGTTTTTGCCTTTTTCGCCCATTTACGACTCGCAGTTCAAGTTGTTAGTAATAAACACCATGCTGAGAAATATTATTTACCAGTTATTCGCGATAAGAAAGTACAGCAATTTATCAAAATTTGGTTGCAAAATCAGCAACAAGACGATCTTGCTGATAGATTATATATTGAACTTATCAAGTGGTTTAATAGCTTGGCTGTAAGTAGACCAGAGTTTTTAGTGGAACGATTTTCTGGCGGGAAACTAATGGGTTATACAACAGAACAAATTGCTACTAAATATCAAGTAGAGAAGTGGGATGTTTATTTTGAAGTGTTACATGAACTTCATCGCTTGATTGCTGCCATAAAAGAAAGCGAAGAGGAGTGGCCGCTTTTAGCTAGTTTAATACCGAATGAGCTGATGAGCCTGACTTCTTCTGCTATAAAAACTTATACACTATGGGCAAAAGGAATGGATTTGGAGATGATTGAACGAATCCGAAATTTAAAAACAAGTACGATACAAGACCATTTTGTGGAAATTAGAGCTACTTTGAAAGAAGCACAAGTTCCTTATTTACCTGAGGAAGAATTAATCCAATCAATTAATTCGAGAAACTGGCATTTACTTCGCGACATAAAAGCTGCATTTCCAGATTTAGATTATTATCAAATTCGCTTAGCTGTCGTTAGTAAGGAGGACGAACAATGAATTTAGAACAAGAATTAAAGGCCTATCTTGGTTTTGATGAATTTCGTCCTGGACAAAAAGAAGTAATTGAAAAAGCATTAGCTAAGAAAAACTGTTTTGCAATGCTACCAACCGGCACCGGGAAAACCGTTTGTTATCAGTTAGCGGGCCATCTAATGGACGGATTAGTGTTAATCGTGTCTCCGTTACTCTCACTAATGCAAGATCAGATGGAGAGAATGCGAGCTCACGGTGAAAAACGTGTTGCGGCGCTTAATAGTTTTTTAAAGAAAGAAGAAAAACAACAAATCCTTGCAAATATTCATTTTTATAAATTTATCTTTTTATCTCCAGAGATGTTAAACAATGAATTCGTCAAAAATACGCTTCTACAACAAAAGATTAGCTTATTTGTTATAGATGAAGCACATTGTATCTCTCAGTGGGGGCATGACTTTCGACCTGATTATTTGATGTTGGGACAGTTTATTGAAGATGCTAAATTTCCAGTGTCAATGGTACTTACAGCCACCGCAACTAAAAAAGTCCGAGCCGATATATTAAAACAATTGCGTCTAAACGACTGTGAACAGGTGATTTATTCCGTTAACCGTCCTAATATTTATTTGCAAGTGGAAAAATTTACAAATCAACTTTCTAAAAAAGAACGTCTATATGAACTAGTTTCCAAGCTAAAAACGCCAGGAATTATTTATTTTTCTAGTAAGAAACTAGCTGAAAGTACTGCGCAAGAGTTGAATGAAGTATTAGGATTAAATGTAGCCTACTATCATGGTGATATGGAAACGGAAGATAGAATTGTGATTCAGCAACAATTTGTTTATGGTCAGTTAGATATTATTTGTGCAACAAGCGCTTTTGGCATGGGAATAGACAAGTCAGATATTCGTTTTGTTATTCATTATCACATGCCAGCAGACTTAGAAGCTTATTTGCAGGAAATTGGCAGGGCTGGTCGTGACGGAAAAGAAAGTGTTGCGATTTTACTGTATGCAAGTGGAGATGAATTTATCCAAATGCAGTTAGCAGATCAAGACATACCAGATGTTAATCTTATGCATCTATCGAAAGAACAACTTAAAACTCTTCCAGAAGCAGAACAACGCTTTATTGATTATTACCAAAAAAGTGGTTTAACTACAGCCGAATTAACAACCAAAATGGAATATCGAAAAAGCTGGAAAAGAGCTAATTTACAACAATTTATCGGATACTTACATACGGAAGAGTGCCGTAGAAACTATGTTATGCGCTATTTTGAAGAAAGTCCGCTAGAAGTAACACCAGAAAATTGCTGCGATTTAGATAGTACATTTACAATAAGTTTTGAAAAAGAAGAAAAAACAAGCGCCAAAGAGGTTTTTACTTGGGAAAATTACTTATCTTATCTACTTCAATAGATATTAAGTTACGAATTTTGACAAAAAGTAGCTTATTTCACATTTTTTGTAAAAAAAAGACTTGTTTATTGGCGGAAAAATTGTTATTATTTTGTTCAGTAATCTGTGTGAAATAAAAAAAGCTTATATGCCAGAAGTACTAAATTATAATGATTATTGCTTTTTTCTTCTAAAAAAGCGGTTTAAGTGTTGTTGTATATTGCTTTTATGGTTATAATTATTTCAAAGGTATTTCATTTATTAACATCTTATGTAACACTTCTCTGTGCCAATAATAGTGCATAGGATAATATTAGAAAGCACTAAAGGAGGAACTTTGAGTGGCAAAAACAAGAAAAAGTAAACGGGAATATGAAGAACCGGCTGATTATGATATGAATTCTGAAGGACAAGACGAATTTAACAATGAACCGCCGATGCTGTCCCGTACTGATAGCAGAAAAGTAAAAAAGAAAACTATTTTTAGATACCCATTGCTTAATTTATTGATTGTGTTTTTCTTATTAATTCCAATCGTTATAGTAATTGTATTTGTAACAGTACAAAATATGGGATCAACTAATGAAGTGAAAACAGAGACTGAATCGACAGTCAATGTTTCTGACAACACACAAACCAAAGCAGAAAAAGAAAAAGCTAAAAAAGCAGCAGAAGAAAAAGCCGCTGCTGAAAAAGCTGCAGAAGAAAAGAAAGCAGCAGAAGAGAAAGCCGCTGCAGATAAAAAATCCCAAGAAGATGAAGCTGCTAAAGCCGCAGCCGCTAAGAAAGAACAAGAAGCAGCAGAAGAAAAAGCTGCCGCAGAGAAGGCCGCTGCAGACAAAGCTGCTAAAGAAAAAGCCGCAGCAGAAGCCGCTCAGAAAAAAGCAAATGAATCAACACAAAAGAAAGCTGGAGGTTCTCATACAGTTCAAGCAGGAGATACTCTATACAGCATAGCGCGTTCTAGCTATGGACAAGCTGGAGCTGCTGCTGGTGTTGAGAAAATCAAACAAGCAAATGGACTTGGTAGTAACAATGTTCCAGTTGGTACAGTTTTAACAATTCCACAGTAATAACAACACTGAATGGGTCTGGGAAACGCTTCCGAGACTCATTTGTTTGTTTAAATGGAAAAATGTAGGGGGATATGATTATGGCAAAAGTAGCACTAATTACAACAGGCGGTACGATTGCAAGTAAAAAAACAGCATCAGGAAAACTTGCATCAGGAGAATTATCTGGAGAAGAATTAGCTGCATTATGCCAATTACCAACAGAAATCCAAATTGATATTTATTCAACTTTTCAACTTCCTTCTATGCACATTGCACTCCCAGATCTTATTAGTTTAAAACAATTAATAGAATCTATTTTTATGGATGAAACATATGATGGTATAGTTGTAACGCATGGTACTGATTCACTGGAAGAAACAGCTTATTTCCTTGACCTTGCTGTAACTGATGCAAGACCAATTGTTGTTACCGGTTCGCAACGAGCGCCAGAAGAACCAGGGACAGATGCTTACGTGAACATTCGCCATGCTATTTATACTGCATGCGAAGTGAATTTACGACAAGCTGGTACAGTAGTAGTTTTTAATGAACGGATTTTTGCCGCTCGCTATGTCAAAAAAGTGCATGCATCGAATATTCAAGGTTTTAGTGCATTTGGATTTGGTTATCTTGGAATTATTGATAACGATCAAGTTTTTCTTTATCAAAAGCCACTTGAACACGAGTGTTTTGATATTCGCCTTGATTTACCGGAAGTAGTAGTTATTAAATGCTACCTTGGTGCAGATGGTCTATTCATTGATGCAGCAATTGATAGTGGCGTTTCAGGAATCGTACTTGAAGGTGTAGGGCGAGGACAAGTTGCTCCGAAAATGATGCCAGCAATTATTCGTGCTTTAGATGCGAACATTCCTGTTGTTATTACGACGAGCGCGGAAGAAGGAAATGTCTATACTACATATGACTACGAAGGTAGCACGTTTGATTTATACAATCGAGGTGTTATTTTAGGAAAAGATTATGATAGCAAAAAAGCGCGGATGAAATTAATGGTGCTTTTAGCGTCCCAAGAAGAGATCAATCAAACCAATTTCAGATAAAAGGAGTTTTATTCTATGACGAAGAAAATATGTATCGCAATTGATGGGCCAGCTGCAGCGGGTAAAAGTACAGTAGCAAAAATTGTTGCGAAAAAATTGCGTTTTGTTTATATTGATACGGGAGCTATGTATCGAGCGGTTACATATATTGCGCTAAAAAATAATGTGGCGTACGAAGACGAAATGGCAATTGATGCTTTACTTAAAAAAACGGTGATTCGTTTCGAACCTGGTGAGGTACAACAAGTATTTGTAAATGAAGAGAATGTAACAGATGTAATTCGTTCACTAGAAGTAACTAATCATGTTTCTATCGTTGCCGCACATCCAGCTATTCGAGAAGCACTTCAAGAACGTCAGCAAGTTTTTGCAACAGAGGGCGGGATTGTCATGGACGGTCGTGATATTGGAACTGCTGTACTTCCAAACGCAGAACTTAAAATTTTCTTGTTAGCCAGTGTAGAAGAACGAGCAGAACGACGCTATAAAGAAAATATGGCAAAAGGTTTTGCTGGCGATTTAAATCAATTAAAGAAAGAAATTGAAGAACGAGATCACTTAGATTATACTCGTGAGCATTCTCCTTTAAAAAAAGCAAACGATGCTATTGAAGTAGATACAACATCGATGTCAATTGATGAAGTCGCAAATAAAATTCTTTCACTTGCTGAACAAAAAATCCAAAATTAATGAAAAAGTGCTACATTTTCAGAACTAAATGGAAATGTAGCACTATTTTAATTTAACCGTGAAAGTCTAAACAAGGTGAGCGATTTCACGGTCTATAGGCAATTTAACCCCCTTAAAAGAGCTTGACAAATGTTTGGATTTGTAGGATGTTATAAGAGAGATTTTTTACTTTGTGAAAAGTATCTTGAAAGGATTTTCTAGCTGGAAGATAAGTTTTACTGAGGGTGTATTTGTTATTTTTCTTTATTTAATTAGAAATTGCCTATTGAGGAAAACTAGTCAAGCGGATGAGGCAAACGTGAAAAGTTGCTTCTGAATTAGAAATTCCTAAAATTCGACTAACGAATGGAGGGCTACACATGTCTGAAGATTTATTTGATGTGGAAGTTAGAAATTTTGAAGAAGGAGACAAAGTCACTGGCACAGTTACAAGCGTGGAAGATAAACAAGTTTATGTTGGTATTCCCGATAGCAAACTTGATGGTGTCGTTCCAATAAGTGAACTTTCCAATATACATGTGGAGACAGCTTCTGACGTTGTAAGCGTAGGCGACACACTTGATTTGATTGTCACTAAAGTAGAAGACGATGTACTTGTTTTATCTAAAAGAAAAGTGGATGCAGAAAAAGCGTCTGATGATATTAAAGCTAAATTTGAGTCTGGTGAAGTGTTCGAAGCAGTTGTCAGTGATGTTGTTAAAGGCGGATTAGTAGTTGACCTTGGAGTACGTGCTTTTGTTCCCGCTTCTTTAGTAGAAGATCATTTTGTGGAAGATTTTGCAGATTATAAAGGTACAACCCTTACTTTCAAAGTAGTAGAATTTGAACCAGAAAACAACCGAGTAATTTTAAGTCACCGTGCAGTTGTGGAAAATGAAAAAGCTAACCAAAAACAAGCACTATTAAATGAAATCAAAGAAGGCGACGTGATTGAAGGTACTGTTCAACGTTTAGCTAACTTTGGCGCATTTGTTGATATTGGTGGGGTAGACGGACTTGTTCATATTTCACAAATTTCTTATAAACATATAGCTACACCGCAAGAAGCGTTAGAAGAAGGTCAAAAAGTTAAGGTAAAAGTTATCGGGATTGATCCTGAAAATGAACGCATTTCACTTTCTATTAAAGCAACTTTACCAGGACCTTGGGATGGTATTTCTGAAAAAGCGCCAGTTGGTTCTGTTTTAGAAGGAAAAGTAGTTCGTTTAGTAACTTTTGGAGCTTTTGTGGAAATTTTCCCTGGCGTAGAAGGTTTGGTTCATATTTCTCAAATCTCCCACGAACATATTGGAACACCACAAGAAGTCCTTTCAGAAGGTCAAACAGTAGAAGTAAAAGTACTAGAAGTTAATGAAGATGACAAACGTTTATCTTTAAGTATTAAAGACTTGCAAGATGCTCCAGTTGAAGAAGCTGATTATGAACTTCCAGAAGAAAGTACTGGATTCCAAATGAGCGATTTAATTGGTGATAAATTAAAAGGACTTCAAAACGACGATAAATAATTGTTCGTAAAAGAGCCTAGGGAGACTGTTCCCATAGGCTCTTTTTATTTTTCACATCGAACTTTTCATTGCCAGTAAGCTGTTTTACTGATAAACTAAAGAAAGTTTGATAAATAGGATTCGAGAAAAAAGAAGGTGAAATAATGGCAAAACCAGTTGTAGCGATTGTCGGACGTCCAAACGTTGGCAAATCGACTATTTTTAACAGAATCGTTGGTGAACGTGTTTCCATAGTGGAAGATGTTCCCGGTGTGACACGTGACCGCATATATAATTCAGCGGAATGGCTTGGAAAAGAATTTAACATTATTGATACAGGTGGTATTGATCTTTCCGACGAACCATTCTTAGAGCAAATTCGCGCACAAGCGGAAATCGCAATTGATGAAGCAGACGTAATTATTTTTATTACCAATGGTCGTGAAGGGGTTACCGATGCAGACGAACAAGTAGCAAAAATTCTTTACCGGTCTAATAAACCAATTGTTTTAGCGATTAATAAAGTAGATAACCCAGAAATGCGTGATCAGATTTATGACTTTTATTCTCTTGGGTTTGGTGAGCCGTATCCAATTTCTGGTTCTCATGGACTAGGGCTTGGTGATATGCTTGATGCTGTTCGTGCTCATTTTCCAAAAGAAGAAGAGGAAGAATACCCAGATGAAACAGTGAAATTTAGTTTGATTGGTCGGCCAAATGTTGGTAAATCATCTATTCTAAACGCACTTCTTGGCGAAGACCGCGTCATTGTTTCTGACATTGCGGGAACTACTCGTGATGCAATTGATACAACTTATACGTTTGATGGTCAGGATTATGTCATGATTGATACAGCCGGAATGAGAAAACGTGGGAAAGTGTATGAAAGCACAGAGAAATATAGTGTTTTACGTGCAATGAGAGCAATTGAACGCTCCGATGTTGTTCTTGTGGTTATCAACGCAGAAGAAGGTATTCGTGAGCAAGATAAGCGGATTGCTGGATATGCGCATGATGCCGGACGTGCTATCATTATTGTAGTGAACAAATGGGATGCAATTAACAAAGATGAAAAAACAATTAATGTATGGACAGAAGATATTCGGGAGCAGTTCCAATTCTTAAGTTATGCACCAATTGTTTTCGTATCTGCTAAAACAAAACAACGCTTAAACAACTTATTCCCGCTCATTAACCAAGTAAGCGATAATCATTCATTACGCGTACAATCTAGTATGCTAAATGATGTTATTAGTGATGCAGTTGCAATGAATCCATCACCAATGGATAAAGGTAAACGACTTAAAATCTTCTATACAACACAAGTGGCTGTTAAACCGCCAACATTTGTGGTATTTGTTAATGATCCAGAACTAATGCATTTCTCTTATGAACGTTTCTTAGAAAACCGGATTAGAGAAGCATTTCCGTTTGATGGTACGCCAATTCGAGTAATTGCTCGTAAGCGTAAGTAAAGTTTTCGGGAGGAAAAATATAATGACACAGAAAAAAGTAGCTATTCTTGGTGCTGGAAGTTGGGGAACAGGACTCGCACTTGTCCTAGCTGATAATAATCATAAACCAGTTATTTGGGGAAACTTAGATAAAATTGTGAATGAAATTAACGAATCGCACACGAATAGTCACTATTTGCCAGATATTATTTTACCAACTGAGGTAAAAGCGACATTATCACTTGATGAAGCTATAGATGGTGCTGAAATTGTCGTGATTGCTATTCCAACAAATGCAATGCGTGTGGTTTGTAAGCAGCTAAATGAAGCGCTGAAAGAACCAACTATTTTAGTGCATGTTAGTAAAGGGATTGAACCAGAAACAAATCTTAGAATGTCAGAAGTAATTGAAGAAGAAGTAGATGCTACAAAACGTAAAGCTCTTGTTGTTCTTTCAGGGCCTAGTCACGCGGAAGAAGTAGCTCTTCGTCATCCAACAACGCTTTGTGCTAGCTGTAAAGATTTGAAAGCAGCAGAAATCGTGCAAGATCGTTTTATTAATAATAATTTACGTATTTATACGAATGATGATGTCATCGGTGCTGAAATTGGTGGAGCGCTTAAAAATATTATCGCACTTGGCGCAGGAATCTCTGATGGCCTTGGATACGGCGATAATGCTAAAGCGGCACTAATGACACGCGGAATGGCTGAAATTACTCGTCTCGGAGTTGCTGTGGGCTCTAATCCACAAACCTTTTACGGGCTAACTGGTATTGGTGACTTAATCGTTACTTGTACAAGTGTGCATTCACGTAATTGGCGTGCTGGAAACATGCTCGGTAAAGGCGAGAATTTAGATGAAGTTTTAGAAAAAATGGGTATGGTCGTTGAAGGTGTGCGTACAGCCAAAGCAGTTCATGGTTGGGCGAAAAAACTAGATATTGATATGCCAATTACCGAATCGATTTACGCGATTTTATTCGAGAATAAAGATGCTCGAGAAGCCGTTGATTTATTGATGGGTCGTAAAAAGAAAATCGAAAAAGAGTCATTTTAATAGAGAGAGCCAAGATAAGTTTTCCGCTTATGTTGGCTCTTTTTTTATGAGTTATGCTAAAATGAAGCAGAAGAGCCAAATTTGAAAAAGTAGGTGGAGAATATGGAAGTTACTCGTACAGATAAAGCCGTAACATTAAGATGGGAAAATGAAGAAGTCAGCGAAGGTACGTTGGTTTTTGTAAGTAGTAGTCCGTCACTAGAGGCAAATAGTGAACCTGTCTTTAAAGTATCTAATGCAGCAAAACATTATACTTTTGAAACAAAGGACATTCCAGTTTATTTCTTTTTACAGGCACCGAACGGAGACAAAAGAGTTGTTTCTGAACGGATATTACCGCTAGAAAGTGTTTTTAACTTCCGAGATATGGGTGGTTACGAAACGAAGCATGGGCATCACGTAAAATGGGGTAAATTATATCGTTCTTCCAATTTAGTAAACATAAATCAAGCAGACGCCGCATTGCTCCAAAAGTTACATATTAAATGGATTTGTGATTTGCGAAGTAGTTCTGAAGTACAGGCGCAACCCACTCCAGAAATCCAAGGTGTTCTTAATAAACATATCCCAATCGGTACAGCAAAAAATGAAAAAACGACCCTCCCAGTATCAAATGACAAAGCGATCTATGAACCTTTGATGGGGGAGAGTTACCGTGTATTTGTGCAATCAGTAGACGGATTTAAAGAAATTTTTAGCGAGATATTAACGGATGCTAAAGCGGGTCTTCCATTTGTTTTTCATTGCACCGCTGGAAAAGACCGTACAGGGGTCTTAGCGGCACTTTTATTAACATTACTAGATGTACCAGAAAAAACGATTTTTGACGATTACGCAATCACTAACCGCTATCAGGACAACATTCTACAGGAAATGGGTGGGATTGTGTCATTATTTTCAAATGGAAACGAAAAAATCGACTTGGAAGCTTTTCGTCCGATGGCAGAAGCTCGTCCAGAATATTTGAAAATAGCCTTTGATGAAATGAAAAAACAATTCGGTTCAGTAGATGGCTATTTGGAAAAAGGAATCGGAATTACTGCGGAAGAAAAAGCCATCATCCAACAACAATTATTAGAATAAAACTAGGCTCAGAAACCTAGAGTTGTCAGGTAATAGCTCTGAATTTGCTTCTATTTTTATGAAAAAAGAACTATTTTAGCCAATTATGGTGGTATCGCTTGCTATTCTAAGGGTTCCAAGTTAGTATTATGGTTAACAGGTTGATACTATCACGTTTTCAAGCCATAAGAGAAAAACATATGTGATTGAAAATGTTAAGAAACAGTGTCAGTTTGGCATTATTCCTTGCAGTTGCTGGGATTATGTGATAATCTTTTATCAGAATTACTGTTAAGGCTTGTAGTTAAGCCATTTCAGTCACAATTCTCCTTAAATTCCAAAATTAATTTTACTTTTGGAAAAAAACGAGAAATACAGGTGTCTCATAGTGCCTGCTTATTTTGAAGTATTCTGTGAAGGAGGTGAAAAACACAATGGCAAATAAAACTGATTTAGTAAATAGCGTAGCTGAATTAGCTGATCTTTCTAAAAAAGACGCAGCGAAAGCAGTAGAAGCTGTATTCGAAACTATTCAAACTTCTTTATCTAAAGGTGAAAAAGTTCAATTAATCGGATTTGGTAACTTTGAAGTACGTGAACGTGCTGCCCGTAAAGGCCGTAACCCTCGTACTAAAGAAGAAATCGACATCCCTGCAAGTAAAGTACCAGCGTTCAAACCTGGTAAAGCGCTTAAAGAAGCTGTTAAATAAGTTACATAGACTTTTTAAGCACTAACTCTAGTCTGGCCTTAATTTTATAATTAAGCTAGGCTAGTTTTTTTTTGGTGATTATTTCCAGACGAAATAGGGAATAAAGAGAACAAAATAGTAAAACATCATTATTATCTCTTATTTAAGCAAATTAAATTTACCTTGAAGTTCGGCTGTGTTAAGATATACAAGGTATATAATGCTAAAAAGATAGGGGAATTAAGGATGGAGCAAATAGACAAACAAAAAATTGCTGACGCAGTGAAAGTTATTTTAGAAGCAGTGGGAGAAAATCCAGAACGTGAAGGACTAATTGATACACCAATGCGAGTAGCTCGTATGTATGAAGAAGTTTTTGCTGGACTTAAGAAAGATCCTTCTGTTCATTTCGATACTATTTTTGAAGAACAACATGAAGAACTAGTGCTTGTAAAAGATATTCGTTTTTCCTCTATGTGCGAACATCATCTTGTTCCTTTTTTTGGCGTAGCACATGTGGCTTATTTGCCTCAAAATGGACGAGTTGCAGGGCTTAGTAAACTTGCTCGTGTAGTGGATGATGTGAGTCGTCGTCCGCAACTTCAAGAGCGTATTACTACGACTGTTGCAGAAATTATGATGGATAAATTAAAACCACTGGGAGTCATGGTGATAATGGAAGCAGAGCATATGTGCATGACCATCCGTGGTGTCAATAAACCTGGAACTAAAACAATTACAAGCGCAGTACGAGGCGCTTTTAAAAATGACGATAAGCTTAGAAGTGAAGTTTTGGCTTTAATTAAGCATAATTAAATATCCTTTATGGTATAATTTATTTTACGTAATAAGGAGATTCAAAGGGGATTGTTAAATGACTTATCAGGCGAGAGAGGCTGGGCTAAAGGAAGTGGAGCAGTTGGTACATGAGCAAGCAGTCTATCAGTATTTACAAGAGAATAATGAAGGCGGGCAAATGGATAAAGATCAAATGCTGTTTCTTCATGAAGCGATTTCCGGCTCTGATTTGGCTGATGCTGCTGCGTATCGTGTAGTTAGTGCAACGCTTTACATGATATTAGCTCATGACACGCATGAAAAAATTGATGAACCAGGTGATGTTGTACAGCTAACTCGGAAAGAACAAGAGTTAACAGTATTAGCTGGGGATTTTTATAGTGCTCTCTATTACCGGACACTTGCGGAATTAGAAATGATTCCACTCCTCAGAGCCTTACAAAGTGGTGTTCAAGAAACAAATACAGCAAAAACCAATATTTACCAATTACATGTTGCGACAGATGAAGAATATCTTACACAACTTGCTTTAACTAATGCGGCGATTTTTGCCAAGTTTGCGAAGTATTTTATGAAGGATGAAACATTTATTGCTTTAGGTTGTCAGTTCTTTTTACTTAAACGACTTAAAATGGAACTTGCGACTTATCAAGAAATTGGTGCGTCTAGGTTGAAGCGTGCTTATGACCATGGGTACTTTGCGAAAGAAGCTGTCACTAATTTTGAAAGTTGGTTAGTAGCAATTATTCATGACGTGAAAATGGAAGTGGAACGACTAAAAGAAGAGTCTGAACCGCTTTCTACTATACTTGAAAAAAGAATTATTGAAGTTATTAACGACTGATAAATAGAAGGAGATTCGGGATATGACGGAAACTAAAGAAGAAAAAGTACATAAAGTATTTGAGAAGATTTCCCCAAGTTATGACCGAATGAATAGTGTTATTAGTTTTAAACTACATGTGAAATGGCGTAAAGAAACGATGAAGCTAATGCGTGTTCAAAAAGGGACAAATGTTCTCGATGTTTGTTGTGGAACGGCAGATTGGTCGATTATGATGGCGGAAGAAATTGGTCCAGAAGGTCATGTGACAGGACTTGATTTTAGTGAAAATATGCTGAAAGTTGGTCGTGAAAAAGTAAAAGAAGCAGATTTGCATAATGTAGAGCTGATTCACGGGAATGCGATGGAATTACCTTTCCCAGATAATAGTTTTGATTATGTGACAATTGGCTTTGGGCTTAGAAATGTACCTGATTATATGCAAGTGCTTCGTGAAATGTATCGTGTCTTAAAACCGGGCGGACAACTTGCATGTATTGATACCTCGCAACCAAATATTCCAGGTTGGAAACAAGTATTTAATGCTTATTTCCGATATGTCATGCCTGTTTTTGGAAAGTTTTTTGCGAAAAGTTACAAAGAATATAGCTGGTTACAAGAATCAACGCGCGAGTTTCCAGGGATGGCAAGGCTTGCGGAAATGTTTCAAGAAGCCGGATTTTCATACGTAAGATATATTTCACACAGTGGCGGCGCAAGTGCAACCCACTTTGGATTTAAAAAGAAGGAACAATAAGGTGGCAAGCATGAAACTTAACTTTTTATACCCGAATATGCAAAAAGACATTGACTTAGTTGAAAAAGAACTAAAAAGAGCTCTTACTGGCGCGGCTGCTGAAACAACTTCTGATGCGGCACTTCATCTGTTAGAAGCTGGTGGAAAACGAATCAGACCGATGTTCGTTTGTTTATCTGCAAGGCTTTCTCCTGGCGCGGATTTTGAAGCAGTGAAAAATGCAGGTGTAGCGATTGAATTAATTCATATGGCATCGATTGTTCATGATGACGTGGTAGATGATGCTGATTTAAGGCGCGGACGTGAGACAATTAAATCCAAGTGGGGGAACCATATTGCGATGTATACTGGAGACTTTCTGTTTGCTAAGTCGTTAGAGTATATGACGGAAATTAAAGATGTTGCTGCCCACAAGATGTTATCACATGTCACAGTTGAGTTATCTACCGGTGAAATCGAACAGCTCAAAGATAAATATAATTTTGACCAAAGTGTGCGTAATTATTTACGACGGATCAAAAGAAAAACAGCATTATTAATAGCAGCTAGTTGTGGTCTTGGTGGTGTTGTTTCTGGTCAAAGTGAAGCAGATTACAAGAAACTATATCGTTTCGGATATTACGTGGGGATGGCGTTTCAAATTACGGATGATGTACTTGATTTCGTTGGAACTGAAAAAGAACTTGGTAAGCCGGCTGGAGAAGATTTGAGTCAAGGAAATGTGACGTTGCCAGTATTTTTTGCAATGGAAGATCCTTTTCTTAAAAAACGAATCAGCCAAGTAACTGAGGATACGCAAGCAGAAGAAATTGCCGTTTTAGTGGAAGAAATAAAAAAATCAGGAGCAAAAAAAGCAGAAGATGTCGCAACAGCTTATCTAAAAAAAGCCGTAGCAACACTTGACTCTTTACCACAAGTTCCTGAATTAAAGCCACTGAAGCAAATCGTCCGTGTTTTAGATAAAAGAAATTATTAACGTGAGGGAGGATTCTATAATGGAACAAACTTATGTAATGGTTAAGCCAGATGGTGTAGAACGAGGACTTATTGGGGAAATTGTAGCAAAAATAGAGAAAAAAGGAATTAAGCTAGTTGCTGGTAAATTAATGCAGATTGATCGAACCCTCGCAGAACAGCACTACGCAGAACATATCGGCAAACCTTTTTTTGAGGATTTAATTGGATTTATCACTTCTGGACCTGTATTTGCGATGGTTTTAGAAGGCGATGATGTGATTAAAACAGCACGTCGGATGATGGGAAAAACGAATCCACTTGAAGCCGATCCCGGAACAATCCGTGCGGAATACGCAATACATACGAATAGAAATGTCATTCATGGTTCTGATAGTCCTGAAAGTGCTAAGCGGGAAATTCAGTTATTTTTTGAACCACATGAAATTTTAAGTTATGAAAAGGCAGTAGATACTTGGATTTAAAATAAGTAAGAGTTTAGGGAAACCTAGGCTCTTTTTTCATAGAGAAAATACCATTTGGCGCGGTTTTTTGTTATGATGAAAGAATGAGACTAAAGTATTGTGTTCTCGCTTGGCATATGTTAAGATATTACACATATACTTTAAAGCGCTAAAATATCATTGCTAGAATATCTAGCTTAAATAGAAAAAGGAGAGTTGTTGAAATGAGATACTTAACGGCAGGAGAATCACATGGACCGGGGCTTACGACAATTATTGAAGGATTACCAGCAGGAATGCCTCTACTTGCAGAAGATGTAAATAAAGAACTTAAAAGAAGACAAGGTGGACATGGTCGCGGTGCACGTATGCGTATTGAAAAAGACCAAGTACAAATCACAGCAGGAATTCGCCATGGTAAAACACTCGGCGCACCTGTAGCAATGTTTGTTGAAAATAAAGACTGGAAACATTGGGAAACAGTCATGAGCATTGAACCAGTTCCAGAAAAAAATGAAAAATCTCGTCGCGTATCTCGTCCACGTCCGGGACATGCGGATCTAGTTGGTGGCATGAAATATGGCCACAACGATATGCGTAACGTATTAGAACGCTCCAGTGCGCGTGAAACAACTGTCCGCGTTGCAGCAGGAGCCGTTGCCAAAAAACTATTGCATGAACTAGGTATTGAAGTTGCTGGTCATGTACTTGAAATTGGCGGAACTCGTGCGAATTTGAAACGTGATTACGCGGTTTCGGAAATCCAAGAAACATCCGAAGCTTCCCCAGTTCGTTGTTTAGACGAGGTTGCTGCAGAAGAGATGATGCAAAAAATTGATGATGCCAAGAAAAATGGCGACACTATTGGTGGAATTGTGGAAGTTGTTGTCGGTGGTGTACCAGCTGGACTTGGAAGCTACGTTCAATGGGATAAAAAATTAGATGCAAAAATCGCTCGTGCAATCGTAAGTATCAATGCTTTTAAAGGCGCTGAATTTGGTGTCGGTTTTGAAGCTGCGAGAAAACCAGGTAGCGAAGTAATGGATGAAATTTTATGGAGTAAAGAAGATGGTTACACTAGACGTACGAATAATCTTGGTGGATTTGAAGGCGGAATGACAAATGGTATGCCAATCGTTGTTCGTGGGGTAATGAAACCAATCCCTACGTTATACAAACCACTTCAAAGTGTGGATATTGATTCCAAAGAAACATTTAATGCTAGTGTAGAACGTTCTGATAGCTGTGCAGTACCTGCTGCAAGCGTTGTAGCTGAGGCTGTAGTCGCTTGGGAAGTTGCAGTTGCTGTGTTAGAAAAATTCGATGGTGATCGTTTTGATACACTTAAAAAACATGTGGAGGAACACCGAAACTTAACGAAGGAGTTTTAAACATGCCAGAAATTACAGTCCGTGCTAAAAGTAAAACATATCCTGTATATATAAACGAGTTCGCCTTGACAGATGTTAAGGAACAATGGACAAAAAGTTTAGCTAAATATTCCCACGTGTTTGTTTTGACAGATGAACACGTGGCAAATCTTCATAAAGCGAAACTTGATGCAGTACTTGCTGATTTACCTGTAGTCACTTATTATGTGGCACCAAATGGAGAAGAAGCAAAGACATTTCGCGTGTATGAAGATGTGATGACAAAAATGATTGAAACTGGGCTTGATCGAAAAGCCGTTTTAATCGCTTTTGGCGGAGGGGTTATTGGTGATTTAGGTGGTTTTGTCGCTGGAACTTATATGAGAGGAATTCCGTTTTATCAAGTACCAACAACGGTTCTTGCTCATGATAGTGCGGTCGGCGGCAAGGTTGCAATTAATCATCCCCTTGGCAAAAACATGATTGGCAACTTTTACCAGCCGGAAGCGGTTATTTATGATACGCAGTTTTTTGCGACTTTACCAGAAAGAGAAATGCGTTCTGGTTTTGCAGAAATGATTAAACATGCGCTTATTAGTGATCATACGTTGCTAACAGCCTTAATGGACACGTTTACGGAACCAAAAGACTTTTATACGAAGGATCTGACGCCGTTTTTACAGCGTGGGATTGAGATTAAAGCGAATATTGTTGCTCAAGATGAAACGGAGCAAGGTGTGCGCGCTTATCTGAATTTTGGTCATACATTTGGGCATGCGTTAGAAGCTTACGGTAACTTTGGCAAATGGCTACACGGCGAGGCAATTACTTATGGTATGATTTACGCGCTTACGATGAGTGAGACGGTTTACGGACTGGATTTCGATTTAGCTAAGTTTACTACATGGTTAGAACGTTTAGGTTACAATACGACTTTTGATGTGACGGTTCCTTTTAGTAACATACTGGAAAATATGCGTCATGATAAAAAAACAACTTTTAATGAAATTAGTATGGTTTTACTAGAAGACATTGGTAAACCGGTTATTTTTAAAGCAAAAGATGAATTGATTTTTGACACTTACAAAAGCGTGATGCGAAATGGAGGGGATTTATTTTGAGAGCAATTCGCGGGGCAACGACAATAGAAAGTAATACGCCAGAAGAAATTTATACAGCAACGAAAGAATTATTTGAGGAAATCCTGACGCAAAATGGGATAACGGACAGTGAAAGTCTTACATCGGTTATTATTACGGTGACTGAAGATATTTTTGCTGCATTTCCTGCGAAGGCAGTGCGCGAAACTCACGGCTTTGAATATGTTCCTGTGATGGGAATGCAAGAAATCCCGGTGCCGAATTCGCTTCCAATGTGTATTCGTTTCATGGTATTCACAGATTTACATAAGCCCCTTACAGCAATTAATCATGTCTACTTACACGGGGCAAAAGTATTGCGCCCAGATTTAGTGAAAGAGGAGGATGTGTAATGAAATGGAAAAAATCACTTGCAGGACTATCTTCTTATAAACCTGGGAAACGCGAAGAAGAAGTAATGGCAGAGCTTGGTTTAACAAAAATTACTAAACTCTCATCGAATGAAAACCCACTTGGAACTTCAAAAAAAGTAGCAGCTATTCAAGCAAATTCAAGCGTGGAAACAGAAATTTATCCGGATGGTTGGGCTTCTAGTTTGCGTAAAGAAGTAGCCGATTTTTATCAATTGGAAGAAGAAGAGTTGATTTTTACAGCTGGTGTCGATGAATTAATCGAACTATTAACTCGGGTTCTACTTGATACGACAACTAATACTGTAATGGCGACTCCGACGTTTGTACAATATCGTCAAAATGCTTTAATCGAAGGAGCCGAAGTAAGAGAAATTCCTCTTCTTCAGGACGGCGAACATGATTTAGAAGGTATGTTAAACGCTATTGACGAGAAAACGACGATTGTTTGGATTTGTAATCCGAATAACCCAACAGGAAACTACATTGAATTAGCGGATATTCAAGCTTTTCTAGATAGAGTACCGAGCGATGTTCTTGTGGTTCTCGATGAAGCCTATATTGAGTATGTTACTCCTCAGCCTGAAAAACACGAAAAACTAGTACGTACTTATAAAAATTTAATTATTACTCGGACTTTTAGTAAGATTTATGGTTTGGCAAGTGCACGCGTTGGTTATGGTATTGCGGATAAAGAAATCATCCGTCAACTGAACATTGTACGTCCGCCTTTTAATACAACGAGTATCGGACAAAAATTAGCAATTGAAGCTATTAAGGACCAAGCTTTTATTGGAGAATGTAGAACTTCTAATGCAAATGGAATTAAACAATACGAAGCATTCGCTAAACGTTTTGAAAAAGTTAAGTTGTATCCGGCGAATGGGAACTTTGTTTTAATAGATTTAGGGATTGAAGCTGGGACTATTTTTAGCTATTTGGAAAAAAATGGCTATATTACACGTTCTGGCGCAGCACTTGGTTTTCCAACAGCTGTTCGAATTACAATCGGAAAAGAAGAAGATAACAGTGCGGTAATTGCACTTTTAGAAAAATTATTGTAAGTGTTTGGAGGCGTTTTTGAATGAAAGGGACGGTAGTTATTGTGGGGCTTGGGTTAATTGGCGGTTCTATTGCCCTTGCGATTAAAGCCAAACACCCAGAAGCACATATCATCGGAATTGACGTTTCCTATCATTCCTTAGAAGTTGGAAAGTCTCTAGGAGTCATTGATGAAATTGGCGAAAGTATTTTAATAGATGGACCAAAAGCAGATTTACTTATTTTTTGTTGTCCAGTAAAAGAAACAGAGCAGTTATTGACACGCTTGCCTGGGCTGCGTTTAAAGAAAAACGTGATTGTTACTGATACAGGAAGTACAAAAGGAACAATTATGGAAGCATCCACGGCGCTAAGAGAAAGTGGTATTACTTTTATCGGCGGTCATCCAATGGCTGGTTCGCATAAAAGTGGCGTCCGTGCTGCTAAAGAACTGTTGTTTGAAAATGCCTATTATTTGTTAACACCAACGAAAGATGTAGCAGAAGACAAAGTGGCTGAACTCAAAACGTGGCTGTCTGGTACGAATGCTAAATTCTTAGTGTTATCACCAAATGAGCATGATGAAATTACAGGTATGTTAAGCCACTTGCCACATATCGTAGCGGCAGCTTTAGTCAATCAGACGCAAAGTTTTACTGAGGAACATCCTGCTGCATTCCGATTAGCTGCGGGAGGCTTTCGTGATATAACACGAGTCGCTTCCTCGGATCCAAGAATGTGGACGGACATTTCTATTAGTAATCAAAAAACATTAACGAAGCAACTGACCATTTGGCGCGATAGTATGAATCAAGCGCTTAGAATGCTTGAGAGTGAAGATGCAAATTCGATTTATGCCTTTTTCGATGGTGCAAAAGAATTTCGAGATTCTCTGCCTGTCCATCAAGGTGGAGCAATTCCGTCTTTTTACGATTTGTTTGTTGATGTACCTGACTATCCAGGTGTTATCTCTGAGGTAACTAGATATTTAGGCGAAGAAGAAATTAGTTTAACGAACATCAAGATTTTGGAAACACGCGAAGATATTTTCGGGGTGTTACAAATTACTTTCCAAACAGATGAAGACAGGGACCGGGCGAAACGTTGCATTGAAACTAGAAGTAACTATACATGCCACTACGAATAGGAGAGAAATGACGATGAAATTAATTACAAATAAACAAGGACTGGTTGGCGAAATCACAGTCCCTGGCGATAAATCAATGTCTCATCGCAGCATTATGTTTGGGGCAATTGCAGAAGGAAAAACGGTCATTCGTCATTTCTTACGTGCAGATGATTGCCTAGGGACGATTAAGGCATTTAAAGCATTGGGCGTAAAAATTGAAGAAACCGATGAAGAAATTATTGTCCATGGTACTGGCTTTGATGGGTTAAAACAAGCAGAGGGTCCACTTGATATTGGTAACTCCGGGACAACCATTCGCTTAATGATGGGAATTTTAGCAGGACGAGATTTTGATACTGTTATTTTAGGCGATGAATCCATTGCCAAACGTCCGATGAATCGCGTTATGCTTCCACTGCAAGAAATGGGCGCAAAAATGCATGGTAAAGATGGTTCTGAGTTTGCGCCGATTTCTATTATCGGTAACCAATCATTAAAACGAATGGAATACCACATGCCAGTTGCGAGTGCACAAGTAAAAAGTGCGATTATTTTTGCAGCGTTACAAGCAGAAGGTGAAACGATTATCCATGAAAAAGAAAAAACGCGTGACCATACGGAACACATGATTCGTCAATTTGGCGGTGAAATTGAAATGGACGGTTTAACGATTCGTGTCAAAGGCGGCCAAAAATTCATTGGACAAGAAATGACTGTTCCAGGCGATGTTTCCTCCGCTGCTTTCTTTATCGTAGCAGGCTTAATCACGCCAGACAGTGAAATTGAACTAACACATGTTGGCTTAAATCCGACAAGAACAGGAATTTTTGACGTTGTAGAACAAATGGGTGGTAGTTTGGTTGTAAAAGATTCTAGCAGAAGTACCGGTAAATTAGCGGGTACAGTTGTTGTAAAATCTAGCGAGTTAAAAGGAACCGAAATTGGTGGCGATATTATTCCTCGTCTAATTGACGAAATTCCTGTTATCGCTCTTTTGGCAACACAAGCAGAAGGAACAACGATTATTAAAGATGCTGCAGAATTAAAAGTAAAAGAAACGAACCGAATTGACGCAGTTGCTAACGAATTAAACAAAATGGGCGCGGACATTACACCAACTGAAGACGGGTTAATTATTCGCGGTAAAACTCCACTTCATGCGGCAAACGTGACAAGTTACGGAGATCACCGAATCGGTATGATGCTTCAAATCGCGGCACTTCTTGTAGAAGATGGTGACGTTGAGTTAGACCGAGCAGAAGCAGTATCCGTTTCTTACCCAACATTTTTTGAAGACATTCGCTCCCTTTTAAAATAATAATGACTACCAGTGCTGTGTGCTAAATACATCGGCGCTGGTATTTTATTTAAGAGAGGCAATCACTTTTTCTTATGAGGGAAGTAATGGTATAATAGAAAAACGACTTATAATTAAAGAAGGTGCAGAAATGGAATTAGCTAATAAAATGTTACATGCGTTAGAGCATGAAGATATGGCGCTTGCGAAGAAATACTTTGATGAAGTAGTGCAAGCGGGGACTGATGAGGAACAATATTATTTAGCAGAAGAGTTGTTCGCACTTGGATTTTTAGATGAAACAGAAGATTTATACGAACTTCTGTTAGCAAAATATAAAGATGAGGGCGAATTACTTGTCCGTGCCGCCGAAGTAGCACTTGAAAAAGACGATATGGATGCTGCGCAAGATTATTTAGAAAAAGTAAACAAAGAAGATGAAGCCTACATTGAAAGTTTACTTGTGTTAGCTGATTTGTATCAAATGCAAGGCTTGTTTGAAGTTAGTGAACGAAAATTACTTGAAGCTAAACAGATGGCGCCAAATGAGCCGATTATTGATTTTGCTTTAGGGGAATATTATTTATCACAAGCCCGATTTGCTTCTGCTGTACAGTCTTATCAAACCGCTGTAGAAGCAGGGTTAACGATTATCTCAAATGGCGCCGTGTCTGTATATGAACGTATTGCCGAAGCTTTTGCAGCTAGCGGAGCATTTGAAGAAGCGCTACCCTACTATGAACGTGCCCTAGAAGACAAAGAATCGGTGGATACACTTTTTGGAATGGGATTAACGGCTTATCAGGCAAAAGATTACACGAAAGCAATTCACGCCTTGGAACATTTGCGCGAACATGATCCATCGTACACAACGTTATATTCCTATTTAGCAAAAAGCTACGAAGAAAATGGTGAACCAGAAAAAGCCATTGCAGTACTTAGGGATGGTTTAACGCAAGATGAATTCAACAAAGAAATGTTCCTAGAAGCAGGGAAACTCGCTGTTACGCTTCGTTTGCCGGAAGAAGCAGAAGAGTTTTATCGTCAAGCGATTGTGCTTGATGAAGAGTTCTCTGAAGCAATCATGCAACTGAACAAATTATTACTTGCGAAAGAAAACTACGAAGGTGTCATTGAATTAGTAGAAGGGCTCGGGGAAGAAGTTATTTCTGAACCACAAATTTTCTGGGACGTAAGTGTTGCATATCAGGAAACAGAACAATATAATAAAGCAAAAGCAAATTATGAACTCGCTTATCCACACTTTACAAATAATCCTACGTTCTTAAAGGAATATGGTTTATTTTTAAGAGAAGAAGGCGAACACGCGAAATCACAAGAAGTTTTGCGTAGCTATTTAGAACTTGAACCAGAAGATACTGAGATTTTATCTTTACTTGATTGATCAAAAGAATGAAGGAAGGGACTGAGGAAAGATGAAGGCATCCATTTCAATAGACGAGAAGAAAGATTTTATTCGCTGGTTTTTAAACAAACACCAGATGAAAACTAGAGAAGCAATGTGGGTTTTAAATTATATTGCTGGCCATGATCAAATTGTAAAATATGTTCATTTTGTTGATAATTTGGAAGGATGTGCGCGTGGGCTTTCGCTTAGTGCTCACGGGGTTGAATCCGAACCATTCCTATTTTTCAAAGGTAACATAATGACAACAGATCCAGAAAAAGCTTTTCATGATATTCGGCTAAACTGGGACGAGGAATTGTATGTCGAACTTCATTTTGAAGAGGCAATGACCTCACCTGAATATGCCCTTGTTCGTGAAGACAATCCTTTTGCGGCAGTGAAGCTTGCTGAAGAGGAAAAAGAAATGGCGGATGCGCTTATTTATCAATCTGTGCACCAATTTTCAAGAGAAAAATTATTACAACAAATCGATGAAGCGCTTGATACTCGTGATGAAGCGACATTCCATAAGCTCGTTCGTATTTTACAGCAAATGGATACAGAAAAAGAATAAGAAATAAATCCTAGTTAGTAATAAAATGGAGTGAAATAGTGCTTCATTTTATTGCTATGCTAGGATTTTTTAAGGAGTTGGAATCATTTGTTTTATAGTTTACTTGCAAATCGCTCTTTTTTACGATTGCTGTTTTTCGGTAATTTACTAGGGGCGATTTACGGATACATATGGTATTTACCACAATTACAAATTACAGAGCCGCGTTTTTGGCTATTTGTCCCAGATAGTCCAACCGCGATTCTATTCTTCACTCTAACTTTAGTAGCCTTTCTTGCCAAAAAGCACTGGCCGCTAATGGAGGCACTGGCTTTTGTCTGTTTAGTAAAATATGGTTTATGGGCAATTGGCATGAATATTTTTTATATGTTTGAGCAAAAGACGATTGTTTGGGCTGGTGTCGTTCTAATTTTAACGCATGGTTTTATGGCGCTAGAAGGGATTTTATATGCACCATTTTATCGTTTCCGTATAGGGCATTTTATGATAGCGGCTGTTTGGGTGTTTCATAATGATGTGATTGATTATTTATTTGGCCAAATGCCGATTTATATGGGATTAGAAAAATACTTACCTGAAATCGGTTATGCAACTTTTTGGCTAACGGTTATGGTTTTATGGCTTGTATATGATAAAACGATAAAAAAAGGTCACCGTTCATTAGAATTTCCTCATCATGAGTGAAAGATGTTGAGTCTTAGTACGGGTTCATCTATACTAAGAGATAAGGATATTTACCGAAAAATTGTAGTAGGAGGAAGATGATTAGATGTCGTTTAGTCAGTATATTATTTATTTTATTATCGTTGCAGCAATCCCTCTTTGGGCGCAGTATCGAGTTAAAACTACCTATGCCCAGTATTCCAAAGTTGGTGTGGCAAATGGTTTAACTGGTGCCGAGGTTGCACGTCATATTTTGGATACAAATGGATTAACCAACGTTCCTGTTCATGAAACAAAAGGGATGTTAAGTGACCACTATGATCCTAGAAAAAAAGCCGTGTTTCTTTCTGAAGCTAATTTCCGCGGTCGTTCTATCGCTGGGGCAGCAGTTGCAGCTCATGAAGTAGGACACGCGATTCAAGATCAACAGGACTATGCGTTTATGCGTTTTCGTTCCGCACTCGTTCCTGTAACGATGTTTAGTTCGAATATTTCTTGGGTGTTCCTCATTATCGGGATGCTCGCAAATGTAGCTAGTTTTATGTTATTAGGGATTATTTTGATGGCAGTAGGGGTGCTTTTCCAATTAATTACCCTGCCTGTTGAGTTTGACGCTAGTAAACGTGCGCTTGTTCAATTAGAAAGTGGCGGACTAGTATCATCATCGGAACTTCCACAAGCGAAAAAAGTCCTTAGTGCTGCGGCGATGACTTATGTTGCTGCGATGGCTGTTGCGGTACTTGAACTTCTAAGATTACTCCTCATTTTTACCAATATGAATCGAAATTAGAATGAAAAAACCTGAGATTTTTCTCAGGTTTTTTGTTTAAATATAGTAGTTATTAAACTGTATAATATGATTATCTATTGTATAATCATTCTTTTGTAGCTTTTTTAATATACTCCGTGAAAATTCTTCAAATGAATCTGCTACTATTTCTTGATAATCCATCCCAGAATGATAAGAAAAAATTTGTCCAAATTGTCCGTTCTTACCCGGATCTAAATCAAGAATTAGTTTTTGTTGGGCTTCAAAATCTGTAAAAGGAATCCATTTATTGCTCCATATAAGTGGTTTGATTTTGTTTTCAGCAACCCATTTAATTGGCTCTTCCTCAGCAAATAATACGTTCATAGTACTCCAAGCTTCTATTATATTAGCACTGGATAAGAAATAATTGAACCCAAGCAAAGGAGTAGATTGCTGGGTATTCCAGTTAGTTTGACCATTAAATGTTAAAAGATATTCTTTGAAAGCATCGGGAATAGGACAATTTAATGCTTGTTCTAAAAAGATAATATCGTTATTTTTAGCTGGTTGATTAATATAAAGTGGTCTATCATTGAGTGCTTTTTCCACTTCTTGTAAAATTTTTTCCCATACGACGCTGGACATAGATAGCCCCCTCTAATTATTTGGAGTACAATTCTTTAAACAAGTATTACAGCTTACTTTTTAAATGTCAAGAATGCTTTTTTGCATAAAAAATTTAAAGCTTGGCACTGAGCCGAATGCTTGCTATACTTATACTCGGATAAAGTAAAGGAGCGGGACAATGGATTATGATGTAATTGTCATTGGTGGCGGACCATCAGGACTTATGGCAGCAATCAGTGCAGCGGAGAAAAACAAACGAGTTTTATTAATTGAAAAAGGACCGAAGTTAGGGCGTAAATTAATTATGTCTGGTGGCGGACGTTGTAATGTAACGAACAGACGACCAGCAGAAGAAATCATTAAACATATTCCGGGTAACGGTCGCTTTTTATATAGTGCGTTTCATGCGTTTGACAATGAAGATATTATTCGTTTTTTTGAACGACTTGGTGTGGCACTAAAAGAAGAAGATCACGGCAGAATGTTTCCAGTATCAAACAGCGCGCGTTCTGTTGCTGAGGCGATGATTCAGCGGATGGAAAAGCTTGGCGTGAAAATCTACATGCAAACCGCTGTGAAGCAAGTGGATTACGAGGATGGCCATGTAAAAGGTGTGACGCTAAAAGACGGGCAAGAGATTTCAGCGAGCGCAGTAATTGTCGCAGTGGGTGGTAAATCTGTTCCTCGGACGGGCTCGACAGGAGATGGCTATGCTTGGGCGAAAAAAGCAGGACACACGATTACAGAGCTATATCCGACAGAAGTGCCGATTACGTCCAGTGAGCCTTTTATTAAGCAAAAAGTGTTACAAGGGACGTCACTTCGGGATGTATCTTTGTCTGTTTTAAATGCAAAAGGAAAGCCGATTATTACGCATCAAATGGATATGATTTTTACCCATTTTGGCGTATCTGGACCAGCAGCACTTAGATGTAGTATGTTTGTCCTTCGTGAACTAAAGAAAACGGGCGCGGGTACGGTGAAGATGCGTCTTGATTTGTTCCCGAATGTATCAGCTGTGGAACTTTCGAAAGAGGTTTATAAGCTGCTAGAAGAAAACCCGAAAAAAGCATTGAAAAATTCATTAAGTTCGCTTTTACAAGAAAAACTATTATTGTTTTTACTGGAAAAAGTAGAACTGGATGAGACGGCTGAATACAAACAAGTAAGCCCGAAAAAAATTGAGCAATTTATTCAGTTATTAAAAGATTTTACTTTTGAAGTGAATGGCACGCTTGATTTTGAGAAGGCGTTTGTAACAGGCGGCGGGGTTTCTGTGAAGGAAATCAAACCAAAAGAGATGCAGTCTAAATTGATGGAAGGGTTGTTTTTCTGCGGGGAAATACTTGATATTAATGGATACACGGGTGGTTATAATATTACGTGTGCATTAGTGACTGGACACACGGCTGGAGCTTATGCTGCGGAAGTGTCAAACATATAAAAAAAGTACCAAGTCTTGGAAAATCAGACTTGGTACTTTTTATTATTAACCGATTAATTTTTCGTGGAACATTCTTTGGCAAAGTTCCATTTTTTGTTCTTCGTTTAGATCTTTTGTATTTAAGCAGTAGCCGCTGATACGTAAGATTACTGGGATACCAGCTTTGATTTTTTCGATTACTTCGTCGTGGTTAAGAACGTTTAAGTTGATGTGTTGACCACCTTTTGTAAAGTAACCATCAAGAATACCAACAAGGTTATGGTGTTGTTCTTCGGTTGTTTTACCGAACATTTTTGGAGCTCCTTGGATAGTTAAGGAAATTCCGTCATTTGCATAGTGGAATGGTAATTTAGATAGACTAGCAAGGTTATCTAAGAAACCACCTTTTGCTTTATTAGAAGGGTTAGCTCCTGGGCTGAAGAATTCTGGTTCTTTGATGATTTTACCATTTTCATCGAATACAGGTCCTTTATGCACTGGGGAGTTACCACATTGTTTAGAATAAGCAACGTTTGAAGTGATTGTTAAAACAGAAACAGTTGCTTCACTATCTTTGTAAAGTTTATGGGAGTCTAATTTGTCTTTGAACATTTTTAGAACCATTACGGCAATGTCATCGGCACGGTCATCATTTTCACCGTAACGAGGGAAGTCGCCTTCTACTTCATAGTCATATACAAAGCCATCTTCATCGCGGATGGTTTTTACTTTGGCATATTTAATCGCACTTAAGCTATCTACTACATTCGCGAATCCACAAATACCGAATCCCATGTTGGCAGTTACTTTTGATGGTAGGAAGGCCATTTGCATGCTTTCGTAGTTGTATTTGTCTGTCATAAAGTGAATGATGTTCATTGCATCTACATAAGTGTCTGTTAACCAGTCCATTGATTTATCGAATTTATCTAGCACTTCGTCGTATTCAAGGTATTCTGTTGTAATTGGTTCTACAACGTCGAATACTTGGTTTTTATGAAGATCATCTTTACCACCGTTGATAGCGCCTAGAAGACATTTTAGTACGTTGACACGAGCTCCGAAATATTGCAGGTTATGAGTTTCACCTTTGTCTTTGTCTGCTTCTGGGTTAAGTGGGCTCACACAACAGCTGATACATTGCATATCGCCGTAGCCTTCTTCTTGCATTAATTTATCATTTTCATATTGAATGGAGGAATGTTTTACACTCATTTTCATACAATATTCTTTAAAGCTTTCTGGTAAACGAGCATCCCATAGGACAGTTAAGTTTGGTTCTGCTGAGTTTCCTAGGTTATCTAAGCAGTGTAAGAAACGATAATCTGTTTTTGTAACGCGGTGACGACCATCTGCCCCCATACCAGCCATAGAAGTTGTTACGAATGTTGGGTTGGAAGCGTAAAGCTCGTTGTAACCATCTGTTCTTGCAAAACGGACCATTCTTAATTTTAAAGTTAATTGTTCGATTAATTCTTGTGCATCGAATTCTGTGATAATTCCTTTTTCTAAATCACGTTGGATGTAAATATCAAGGAAAATCGGAATACGACCAAATGAGCTTGCAGCACCGTTTGCTTGTTTGATTGAAGCAAGGTAGCCCATGTAAGTCCATTGCACAGCTTCGGTTGCGTTTTCAGCGGGACGGTCGAGTTCTAAGCCATATTCGTTACCTAAAACGATTAAGTCTTTAAGTGCTTTGATTTGTAACCAGATTTCTTCACGTAGACGAATATTTTCATCAGAAGAAATCGCGATTTTTTTCAAATCTTGTTGTTTTTCAGCGATTAAACGATCCACTCCGTAAAGTGCTGGTTTTTGGTATAAGCCGATGATTCTTCCGCGAGAGTATGCATCGGGAAGACCACTAACGATATGCGAGTGACGCGCACGTTTAATATCATCCGTATATGCTCTAAAAATACCATCATTTGCAGTGGAACGGTTTTTTACATAAAAGTCATGTAATTCTTGGTCGATAGAATAGCCATTGTCTGTTAAACATTGTTCTGCAGTTCTAAGACCACCATTTGGCATAAATGCTAATTTGAAAGGTTTGTCTGTTTGTAAACCAACGATTACTTCATTTTCTTTGTCCACGTAACCAGCTTTGTGAGAGGCAACGTTTGATACGATTGCGTTATCCATATCAAGAACGCCACCTTTTGCGTCCATTTCTTCTACAAGTTTATTTATTTTTTCATTAAGTTTAGTTGTTCTTGGTGTGCTCTTTTCTAAAAAGCTTTCATCGCCATCATAAGGAGTGTAGTTGTCTTGAACAAATTGTCCTACACTAATGTTTTCTTGCCATGCGGTTCCTTTAAAACCATCCCATGCTTTTGTCATTATTATTTCCTCCTTCAATTGTGTTTCTTTTCACTTACAACCAGAAACTTGTTCTTAGAATCTTTCTTCATTGAACAGCATACTCCTTTGTGAAAACGAAAACAATATAAAAATGGAAAGAAAATAAATTTCTTTTATATAACTAAAAAAGGCTTTGAAAGGCTGTGTTAATACAGTTTTTTATAGAAAAAAAAGCCTAGCGTTAAGGCTAGACTTCTTTGTTTGCAGTCACTTCTTCTAAAAAAGTATCGACTATGCTATCTCTTTTTAAGACAAAATTAGGGTTGGCACGGCTTGGGTGAACGCGATTAGATAAAACGATGAGGCTTGCTTGATTTTGTAAATCGAGCACCATAAAAGTGCCAGTAAATCCTGTATGATATAAAACAGAGTCGCCGCGGAGATCCCAGCCAAGGCCGCGCGTCCGGTTTAGCCCAGGCGTATGATTAATTTGCATTATTTGTAGTGTTTTTTCAGTAAGAATAGGGGCGCCGTTTTGTAAAATTAGCGCATCTCGAAATTTTGAAAGATCAGCGAGTGTGCTAAAAAGTCCCGCGTGTCCAGTGCCTGATTTGGCGGTCCAGGCTTTGAAATCGTGCACATCACCTTGGATTAAACCGCGCGTTTGGTCTAGTTCAGTTGGAATGACTTGGCTTTTATCAGTTGGATGAAAACTAGTGTGTGACATTTTCAGCGGTTCTAAGATGTTTTTTTGAATTGATTGTTCATAATTTCCATCAAATTTACTAATCAAATAACCGAGCAAGAGAAAATTAGCATCAGCATAGGTGACCTGAGTTCCAGGTGAATTAACTTGAGGCGTTGCAAAAACATAGCTTCTAACATCTTCTCTAGCATCCATTTTGTAGTTAGGAATATTTTGTGCAAGGCCAGAGCTATGGGTGAGTAAATGTAAAATAGTAACATTCTCGTACTTAAAATCAGGAAGATAGGATTGTACTGGATCTTCTAACTGGAAATGTTTTTGTTCAATAAGTTGTAATACACGTGTTGTCGTAGCAATTACCTTGGTCAAAGAAGCAATATCATAAATGTTGTCTGTCGTTCTAGGGAGGATTTGTGCTTCAGGGAAAACGGACTTTAAACCCATTATTCTATTTTCTTCGAGGTTATTTGTTTTGATTTGATAGCTAATTCCTGGAGTGGACCCGTTTTGGACAAGTTGATCTAGTAATTGCTTCGTTTTATAAAACATACTTAAACTCCTTTGTAAGTTGGTTGCCACATCTCACGTTCGACAGCTTTTGTGACACTTGCTAACTCGACTTGGTGGATATTTTCTTTGATTGCTTGGTTCGCTACCGCAATAGCAACCGCGCGGGAAGTTTCTCTAAGTGTACGAACATGTGGTAAGAGGGCAGCTCCAAGTTCGTTTGTAGAAATTTGATCACTAACGGCACTTGATGCAGCGGCTAACATTCCGTCTGTAATAAATTTAGAACGTGTAACAAGTGCGCCAAGTCCAAGCCCAGGGTATAGAAGGGCGTTATTAGCTTGACCAATTTCATAGGTAATATTTTGATAAGTCACGGGTTTGGATGGACTTCCTGTTACGATTAGCGCTTTTCCATCTGTCCATTTAATCAAATCTGCGGCAGTTGCTTCAGCTAATTTGGTTGGATTAGACAGCGGCAAAATTGCTGGTCGTTCTGTATGCTCCGCCATTTTTTTAACGATGCTCTCTTTAAAGGCTCCAGTAACGCCAGAACAGCCAATTAGCATTGTTGGATGAATTGCTTCAACTAAGTGTTCTAATGTATCAGTAGGCACGCTAGCCCAGTCAGAAGCTTGATGCGCATATTTCTTTTGACCATCCGTTAAATCGGTCATATTATCAAGTACTAAACCACTACGGTCCATTAAGTAAAAATGTTTTTTTGCAATTTCAAAAGGAAGACCAGTTTCGCGCATCAATTGACCACTGAGTTGATCAGCAATACCGATGCCAGCAGTTCCAGCACCGAAAATAATAATCTTTTGTTTGTTTAAAGGAATATTTGAAACGTTAATTGTTGCAAGAGCAGCGGCAACAACCATCGCGCCAGTTCCTTGTATATCATCATTAAACGTACAAATTTTATCACGATAATTGTGGAGGATACGACTTGCATTTGCCCGGCCAAAATCTTCCCAGTGAAGAATAGCGCTTGGGAAAACATCACTCATGACTTCCACAAATTGTGCGATAAAAGTATCGTAATCGCTTTCTGACAGGCGCGGACGTTTATTCCCTAAGTAACGCGAGTCTTCAAGTAGTGTTTTGTTATTTGTTCCTGCATCAATTACAACTGGGAGAACACGGTCAGGAGAAAGGCCAGCCGCAACCGTATAAACTGCTAATTTTCCGACTGCTATTTTGACGCCGTTCACGCCCCAATCACCAATGCCGAGCACGCCTTCACCATCTGTAATCACGATCATATCAATATTTGGATTGTTTTGCGCATAATTTTCAACAGATGCTCTTAGTTTTTCGGGTGTAAAAGCATCAATAAATAAAGCTTCATCAGGCGCGGTATAGTCTGTATGATAATGTATTACCGCATCCCCAATCGTTGGCGTATAAATAATTGGCAAATATTCGCTCACGTTTTTGGTAACAACGTAATAATAAAGTGTGCGATTTTCGTTATATAAGTTTGTTAAAAGTTGGTGTTTATGTAGAGGGGATTCTAAGTTTTCTAGTTGGTTTTCGATGCGCAAAGCTTGTTGTTCGATTGTTTCGATAATTGGCGGCAGTAATCCTTCTAATTTATAGTTTAATCTTTCCTCACTTGTAAAAGCTGTTCCTTTATTTAATAGTGGGTTATTCATATAGTCAAAACCTGATTTTAAAGTCATTTCAAGCACTCCTTTTCATTCTATTCTATTTTACATGGGGGAAAGGAGAATAACAACTGATTCAAAAAAAGAAAACCTGAAACCAATCAGATTTTCTTTTTTTACATATTAATGAAAATAGTAACCTTGTGCATAGGGGATGCCAATTTCTTGAAGGAACTTTAACTGTTCTTTTGTTTCTACTCCTTCAACAATCAAGGATTTATGATGCTTTTTGACGTAATGATGAAGTTGCTCAAAGAAGTTTCTCTTGCCGTCACTTTCAAATAAATCTCGAAGTAATAAGCGATCAGTTTTTACAAAGTCAGAATGGTGCGCAAATACGCGATGCAAGTCGGCGTAACCTGAGCCAAAATCATCAATAGCAAATTTAGTCTCATGTTTTTTCTGGAATAAGCGTAGTTGTTTTTCTAAGTCGTTCATTCGTTCTTGCGGTAACTTGGATGTTTCCAAAAATTCAAAAACTATTTTCCCGTTATCAAGAAGGGTATCGTGTAGTTCTTCTTGATTTTCTAAAAATGTATCATAGGAAATATTGACAAATAATGGCGTGTTTTCACCTTTTTCAAAGCGTTTGACTGCATTATGAAGCGTGAGCAGTTCAAAAGCTTTTTGCTGACCTTCCTGTTCCGCTTCTTCAATAAAATCACTAATGGCGTTCCAGTGATTTGTTTTTAAGCGGGTGAGTGACTCATATCCGAAAACTTGTGTATTTGAAACAGCAACAATCGGTTCGTATATTGTATCAAAGAGGTTTTGATCAATAATCTCACTTACGGAGGGCTTTTTCATTTGTCCAACTTCTTTCCGTTATTTCTTAAGAGTTATTTCTTTATTTATATAATCGAAAAAATGGGTCGTTTCAGGATTTGACGTGTCCATTTTCTCTAACAACTCTTTGGTGATTTTACCATTTTTAGCTTGATTTGTCTTGTTAAAATACTGTGTCAAAAAGGCATAAACGGCAGTAGATTCGTTTTCAGAGTTCGGCTCTTTTGTTTCTCTATCATATCTGGCATAAATTTTTCCTTTTGAAGTCAGTTCTGTTTGTAAAAATTGGTCGAAATTTGGCTCAACTGTACCATTTTCGTCATAATAGGCGATAGCTATGAGCATTTGATCAATCATATTGACTTCGTTTGCGTCAGCATTTTGAAATTGTCCATTTTGAAACACTTCTGTAAAAAAAGGAGTGGCGCTGACGTTCTTGATAGGAGCATAGGCTTTTGCGCTATAGTTAATGTGGCGCATTGCTTGGATATTTAGATAACTTAAATGAAGTGTATCTGCTTTTTTCTTATGAACAAAATCATAGAAATCCACTGGAACCCCTTGAACGGCGCTATATTTTTTCGTGTTGGAGATAAGTGTATCGGCAAGGGTTTGATACGCTTGATGGTCCCATTTTTTACTCGCTTGATAAAGTGCTTCTGTAATCCGAAAATCATCTACAATAGCGTTGGTAGTTGTGCTATCAGTCGCTTCCCATTTAATAAAATTGTCTGTTGTTATAAAATGTTTTTGTAAAGTAGCCACTTGTTCTTGGAAAGTCTTGCTATCATTCACTTCTACTAAATACTCCATATAAAGTCCGATGCTCTCGGCTAAATAATGCGGTTCTTGGGCATTTTTGTAATCAATAATTAAACCGTTTTTGGTCATATAATTTTCTTTTACATAAGTTTGAACCGAGCTTGAAGTGGGTTTTGTCTCTTTAGGTGCGCTTAGAGTATCTTTTTGTTCTGGGCGAAGGAAAAAGTATATACCTGTGCCAATTAAGAGCAGTAAAAAAGTGATAATAATTGTTCGCTTCATTCGCTTTCCTCCTGATGAATGGCAATTTGGTTACGCCCATTTTGCTTTGCTTGATAAAGTGCTTGGTCAGCAGCCTCAAAAAGTGATTCGGTCGTTCTATAGTTGTACCCCATAGAAGCAACCCCGATGGAGACCGTTACATTACCACTAACTGGATTGTACGGAAACTTAGCTCGTTCAATTTCATCCCGTAAAAAATCAGCAATTAAGGCAGCTTGTTCTGTTCCAACATTTTGCAGTAAAACAGCGAATTCTTCTCCGCCAATTCGAGCAAACATCGTTCTTGGTGGAAAGGTTCGATTTTTGAGAATGCTACTAAACTGCGCTAAAACAGTATTTCCTGCTTGATGTCCATGAAAATCATTAATTTCTTTAAAATGATCAATATCAATAATAAATAAGGATAACGCTTTTTTTCTTTTTTGAGATTTATTAAAAATCCAAGCAAACTGTTGCATGAAAAATCGCATGTTAGGTAAGTTGGTTAGACTATCGGTCATCGCGGTTTCGGTCAAGTTTTGGATAACTAAATTACTTTTATCAATATAATTGCACGCATAAAATACCAGCAAAGCAGTGACGAAAAATAGCAGGAAGTATTCAACAATTTCAACGCCCCGCAAAATTCGTCCTTCATCAAAATTATTCACAAAATAATAGAGGATTGCTGGGAAGTTTAAAATAATTAATGCAATAAATTTTGAAAAGCGTTGTTTTTTCCAAAAAGTAATAAGTAAACAAGCCGCAAAAATAAGTGTCATTAAAATAACGTAGCGACTAGTAACGGGCGATGCTATATCAAAACTAATTCGTCCGAAAAGCATTACGACATAAGCAACAATAAGCGGAGTACGACCAGCAAATACACCTGTAACCATCAAGATTAAAATCCGCATATTCGTATAAATAACAGGATTATGTTCATATGCACCTTCATAGATAAAATAAATCCCTGCTAAACCATAATAAACACCAAGAAGAATAGAGAGAAAAAATCGCCTATTACCATTTTGGAACCAATTAGGACGATATTGTCTTATTTTTCGAAAAGACATACCTTGAATAAAAAGGATAGCAAGAAAGAGCGCTAAACTGTCTATGTATGAATTAACTAGCTCGAACAAATGGACTCATCTCCTTTTTATTAAATAACTGGATCTGTTGTTTCACGAATATGTACTTGATTTCGTCCATTTCGTTTTGCATTGTAAAGTGCTTGATCTGCTGCATGCATTAGTTCGTTAGCGTTTGGATAATTTTTACCATCATAATTTGCGATACCAGCGGAAATGGTAATAACCGAGCCAGTTGTTGCTATCGGAACATCAATTTTCTCGACTTTACGCCGGATTTTTTCTGCTAAGTGTTCTGTTTCGCTGACATTAATATTTGGCAAAATAATAGCAAATTCTTCCCCGCCAATGCGAGATATAACCGTATTTGGTGGAAAACTAATTTTTAAAAGCATTTGGCTAAAAGTAGATAAAACACCATTTCCAACTAAATGGCCATATGTATCATTTACCCGTTTAAAATAATCAATATCAATAATAATTAAACTTAAGTTCGATTTTTTTAAAGTAGCATAGTGAAAAGCAGCTTCGAATGTTTTTTCAAAGTGACGAAAGTTTGTTAGACCGGTAAGTGGATCAAGAATAGTCGATTGCTGCAATTCATAAATCAGCTTATTTGATGTATCAATATAATAAGCCGCTGAAATAATAATAAAGGTAATAAAAAAAGAAACCAAGAAATAGAGTGTCCAAACTGGCACATCATGTATTGTATATGTAAGATGTATTTTTTGATGTAAATAAATAAGCATTAGTGGAATGGCGCTAAGTTTGACGAGTACTACTTTTTGAACAGAGCTAAGACGTAATTTAGCTACTTCCATACAAACAAAGTGAAAACCAATAATTAAAAACACATAAATTAAATTGGCAAAGAGAGCATCACCAAGAAAGAGTTTTCCTGCCACAATGAGTACTAACGCGATAGTAGCTGGACCCGCTGATGAAAACAAGTGTAAAACAATTAAAATATCTAATAACATATCTGTATAAATCCCAGAATCCGTCCCAGGTAATCCACGGACAATAAAATAAACACCTAATAAGCCGTAGTAAATGCCCAGTGCATAATTAATAATTTCATTTGCAAATTTAATTTGGAACCAAGCAGGCTTTTTTTCTCTAATTGACCGCAGTGCCATTCCGTGAAAAAAAAGCGCTGATAAAAAAAGCGCCATGCTGTTCCATAATGAATCAAGAATATTTGGCATAAAAAAATCTCCCATATCTCAGCATAATGAATCAGCTGAAAAGTTAATATAGGCAGAATAAAAAAATAAATGAATTTTTAGCTGAGACGCAGTACAAAGAACCAACCAATCGGCGAAAGCGATCTCTAAGAGGATATGTGGTAATGACGACGAGATAAGCCAAAATCTGCCTTTTTGTAATTAAAGCTGGATTTCAGTACAATGGATAGAATGAAGTAGAGGATTTTTAGTAGACTGTAAACTTAACTATTTTCACATATTATTACAAAGAGTTATAAAAAAGTCAACTTGTGTCACAATTGATATAGAGGGGTGTAACAATGCAAAAAATAGTGATAATCGGTGGCGGAATTGTTGGAGCCAGTGCAGCATATTTACTATCAAAAGAAAATGTTCAAGTAAGGCTAATTGATTCAAATGAACCTGGGCAAGCAACGAGAGCAGCTGCCGGAATTATTTGTCCATGGCTTTCCAAAAGACGGAATAAATATTGGTACGAACTAGCAAAGAACAGTGCGGCGTTTTATAAAGAAATTGCAGAAAGCCTTAGTGAAGAAACTGGAAGAGATTCTGGTTATAAACAAGTTGGCGTGCTCGCACTTCGGCAAACAGAGGAAAAAGCAACGGAACTTTTTAAGCTGGCAATGGAAAGACGAGCAGGAGCACCAGTAATGGGTGATATTGAAAAATTGTCAGAAGCCGAAACAAAGCAAAAATTCCCTTTAGTGAAACCGGGATTTAGTTCTGTTTATGTAAGCGGGGCGGCGCGGGTTAATGGCGGTTTGTTTTGTGAAACTTTACGCTATGCAGCCAAAGAAAATGGTGTGGAAATCAAAACTGGTTTGGCTCATTTTTCACCAAAAGGGGAGGTTTTGGTTGATGGGGAAAAAGAAAGTTACGATAAACTAATTATTTCAGCAGGTGCTTGGCTACCTAATTTATTACAGGAGGCGGGCTTTCATACGGATGTTTTAGCACAGAAAGGTCAATTGCTTGAACTTGATTTTAGTGAATACGAAACAGCAGAATGGCCAGTGATTTTACCTCCAAGTGCAAAATCGATTGTTCCGTTTGATAATGGAAAAATAATTGTCGGGGCAACACATGAAAAAGCTGCTGGCTTCAATATAGAGCCAACAGCGGAAGGTAAGGCAGAAATATTAGCAGAAGTCAGTAAGTTTATGGAGGGTGAGTTGGAACATAAAATAGCTAATGTGGCGGTTGGAACACGACCTTATACGCCGGATTTTGCGCCACTAATTGGACAGCTACCTGGTTTTGACTCGATCTTTTTAGCGAATGGGCTGGGTGCTTCTGGCTTAACAACTGGACCATATGTCGGTAAACTGCTAGCCGATTTGGCACTATTAAACACAACCGATTTAGCTTTAGAAAATTATGATCCAAGAAAATACATTAGTAAATAGGATTTTTGTTTTCGTCGAGTGTGAAACCTTCGCCCATCACATCATGAACAACGCTCACTGAAACAAAAGCATGAGGGTCAATCGCTTGGACAATATTCTTTAATTGCACAATTTCATTTTTAGCAACGACAATATAAAGCACATCTTGTTCATTTTTAGAAAAGCCACCACGACCTTCAAGTACTGTTACACCACGATTCATCGAGAGCATTACATGGGAAGCGATGGCATCATTATCTTTAGAAATAATCAAGGCGCCGCGTGCAGCATAAGCACCTTCTTGAACAAAATCAATGACGCGTGAACCGATGAAAACAGCGACAAGTGTATACATTACTTGGCGAACATCCAAATAAGATAAAGAAGCAGCAAGCACTATCGCATCAATTGCGAAGAGCGTACGCCCCATACTAATTCCTTTTGTATGATTCAGTAATTTGGCGATAATATCACTACCGCCAGTTGTACCACCATATCGAAACACAAGCCCAAGCCCAATTCCGCTAAAACCTCCAGCAAAAAGGGCTACTAAAAGTAAGTCACTATGTAAATCTAATGTATAAGGGATACGCTGGAAAATCCATAAAAATAAGGAAAGGCTAACAGTACCAATTCCAGTATAAATGAGGGAACGACTACCTAATACACGCCAACCTATAATAAATAAAGGAATGTTCAAGACTAAGTTGGAGTAGGCGGGGTCAATTTGAAAGAAATGAAGCAGGAATAATGTAACCCCTGCAAGGCCACCCTCACCGAGATTATTTGCGATATTAAAATTAACTAATCCAAATGCATAGATTGCCGTACCAAGCATAATAAAGCAAATATTTTTCGTGCGCAGTGTTTTTAACATAGCTTTTTTCCTCCTTGGAACCTATTTAATAAGTAAGTAAAAAATCATGGACTTGTATGTATTTGTTTAGGTATAATGAAATGAAGTTAACAATTAGACTTAAAACCAATTTTAGTTTAACACAAAAAGGGGGAAAACCTATGGCGAAAACCATGGCAGAAATACAAAAAGAAGTGGATGATTTCATTGGTGGATTCGAGGAAGGATACTTTTCCCCACTAGCAATGATGGCACGAATTACTGAAGAAACCGGCGAACTAGCTAGAGAAATTAATCATTATTATGGTGAAAAACCGAAGAAAACAAGTGAACCTACTAAAACCGTAGCAGAGGAACTTGGCGATTGCCTTTTTGTTCTTACTTGCATGGCAAACTCACTTGATATTGATATGGAAAAAGCACACGATACGGTCATGGCGAAATTTAAAGAACGCGATAAAGACCGCTGGACAAAAAAGGAGGACAAATCAAAATGAAAGTAGCAGTATCTGGATTTAAAGGAAGAATGGGACACGAGGTTGTTAAAACTATTTTAAGAGAAGAAGACTTGGAATTAGTTGCTGTGCTTGACCATGAACCAAAAGAAAAAAACATCCGCGAAATTGTGGAGTTTAGCTCGTTAGATGTACCAGTGTATGGCGATTTAAGCGAAATGTTAGAAGAAATAAAACCGGATTGCGTCGTTGATTTTACGATCCCTAAAGTAGGGTATAGTAACACGAAAACGATTTTAGAACACAGCGTACGTGCGGTCGTTGGGACTACAGGTTTTACACCAGAACAAATTAGTGAACTAAAATCAATTGCAGAATCGAAAAAAATCGGTGCGTTAATTGCGCCAAACTTTGCTGTAGGAGCTGTTTTAATGATGCAATTTGCACAAAAAGCGGCTAAATATTTCCCGAACGTCGAAATTATTGAGTTACACCATGATAATAAACTAGACGCGCCAAGTGGTACTGCTGTTAAAACTGCGGAAATGATGGCAGAAACACGTGAATTCGTTAAACAAGGTGCAGCAGATGAAGTCGAACTTATTGAAGGTGCTAGAGGCGGAGAATATGAAGGAATGCGTATCCATAGCGTTCGTTTACCAGGCCTTGTTGCACATCAAGAAGTTATTTTTGGAGCGGAAGGACAAGGCTTAACGATTCGCCATGACTCATATGACCGAATTTCCTTTATGTCTGGTGTTGCTCTTTCTGTTCGTAAAACAAAAGAACTTGAAACACTTATTTATGGCTTAGAAAATATTTTAGACTAAGGATAGGTGAATGAGATGCATATCGCATTAATCGCGCACGATGAAAAGAAGGATTTGATGGTTGGATTTGCAACCGCATATAAACATTTGCTCGAACCGCATCAGTTGTACGCAACAGGCACGACTGGTTTGCGGATTATTGAAGCAACTGGCTTAACGGTGCATCGTTTTAAATCTGGTCCGCTTGGTGGCGATCAACAAATTGGTGCGCGCATTTCTGAAAATAAAATGGACTTAGTTATTTTCTTGCGTGACCCGCTGACCGCTCAGCCACATGAACCAGATGTAAGCGCGCTGATACGATTATGCGATGTATACGAAATTCCTTTAGCAACTAATATTGGAACAGCAGAAATTTTAATTCGCGGTTTAGGAGCTGGCTTTCTAGATTGGCGAGATTTAAGAAGAAACGATGAATAAAGGAGCGATGACAGATGAATGACGTTTTTCTAAAAGCGCTTCCTGTTTTGCAAAAATTGACTACTGCGGGATTTGAAGCGTATTTTGTTGGCGGATCTGTCAGAGATTACTTACTAAATAGACCTATTTCCGATGTAGATATTGCAACTAGTGCTTTCCCAGAAGAAGTAAAGGAGATTTTCCAGTCCACTTATGACACTGGGATTGCGCACGGAACAGTAACAGTTAGAGAAAACAAAGAGTGCTATGAAGTGACCACTTTTCGAACAGAAGGCACTTATGAAGATTTTCGACGTCCTAGTGAAGTGACGTTTATTCGTTCGCTGGAAGAAGACTTACTGCGTCGTGACTTTACCATGAATGCTATTGCGATGGACGAAAATTTTAAATTACACGATCCATTTTCCGGACAATTAGCAATTCAAAATAAAGAAATTAAAGCAGTTGGTAAAGCGTCTGAACGTTTCCATGAAGACGCGCTTAGAATGATGCGAGCAGTGCGCTTTCTAAGCCAACTTGATTTTCAGTTAGATAAAGAAACCGAAACCGCTCTGACAAATCAAATTGCCTTATTACAGCATACTTCTGTTGAAAGAATCACTGTCGAATGGATAAAAATGATCAAAGGCCAAGCTGTAAAACGCGCAATAGATTTACTTTTAAAAGTAGAAATGGAAACCTATTTGCCAGGTTTTAAAGGTGAAAAATCAGCCTTAATGGAATTTGCTAGTTGGAACTGGGAAAAACGGACGACTGAAACCGCGATTTGGCTTGGACTTGTAATTGCCGTTAAACCGAGTAATATTACCGCATTTTTAAAAGCGTGGAAATTACCGAACAAAACCATTCAACTTGTGAATAAAGCTTACGAAGCTGCCCTTAATATGAAAGAAACTTGGCTAACAGAAGAACTATATCATGCTCAGGAAGCAGTTTTTTTGTTAGTAAATGAAATAAATAATATTCGTGGTCAAAGTGACAAGGAAGATGAACTGAAAAAAGCATACGAATTACTTCCAATTCACTCCAAAAAAGATTTAGCGATTACAGGTGCTGATTTACTCAAATGGACAGGGGAAAACGCTGGTCCTTGGGTAAAAGAGACGCTTGATAAAGTTGAATGCCAAGTATTACTGGGCAAAATTAACAATGAAAAAAATCAGATTAAAAGGTGGCTAGGCTATCATGAAGAATAATCGGGAAAAATTGCTTGCATTATTTACAGAAAGTGATGGCGCTTATTTATCCGGTCAAGAAATTGCGGATAGTCTAGGTTGCTCGCGTACAGCCGTTTGGAAACAAATGGAAGCACTACGTAAAGAAGGTTTTGAAATCGAAGCAGTCAGAAATCGCGGGTATCGTTTATCAGCAACAGCTGAACAGTATACGAAAGACGCGCTACTACTCGGTTTAGAAACAAAATTTATCGGGCAACATTTAGAAATATATGAATCAGTGAACTCCACGCAAATCATAGCGCACCAACAAATGAATTCAAGCCCAGAAGGAACCGTTATTGTAGCAGATGAACAAACCGCTGGGAAAGGGCGCTTGCTTCGTCCCTGGAATTCTAAAAAAGGGGAAGGCATTTGGATGAGCGTGATCTTAAAACCGCAAATTCCAATTCAAAAAGTACCCCAGTTCACTTTTATCGCCTCGCTCGCTATTACAGAAGCAATTGAAAATATCACGAAACTCGAACCGAAAATCAAATGGCCAAACGATATTTATATTGGTAAACGAAAAATCTGTGGCGTACTAACAGAAATGCAAGCCGAAGCAGAAACAATTCATGCGGTTATTATTGGCATGGGTATTAATGTGAATCAGCAAGAGTTTCCAGAAGAAATCAAAGAGAAAGCCAGTTCACTTAAACTGGAACTAGGCGAAAGTGTATCGAGAAAAGCATTATTACAAGCAATACTAACTTCTTTAGAGAAGTATTATGAACTTTTCTTAGATAAAGGATTTGCACCGATAAAGTTATTATGGGAAACAAAAGCGATTCCTTTTGGTGAAAAATTAACAGCCAGCACGACAAAAGGAAAAATTCACGGACAAGTAAAAGGTATTTCTGATGAAGGCGTGCTCTTACTTCAAGATTCACTAGGCGAGATTCATTCGATTTACTCAGCAGATATTTTGCTGGATAATGAAAAATAATAAAATCGCTATCAAATGATTGTTTTGACCCTAATAAAATAGCCTAAAACATATCTTTTAACTCGAAAATACAGTGTGAAAATCACTTTTTCGAGTTTTTCTTTTTTGAGAAAAATCTAGTACAATAAGCACGAAGGAGTCGTTGTTATGAAAAAAATTATATTACTATTAGCACTGTTTACCGTAGTTCTCACTCTAGGGGCATGTGGTGATAATAAAAAAGAAACAGAAGAGAAAACAAAGCAAACCGAAAAAGAGAGTGCAACCTTTTTAAATACAATTTCCACGAAAGACTTTAAACAAAAAATGGCGGACAAAACAACTGGCTTTGTTTATGTTGGGCGTCCAACTTGCGAAGACTGCCAAGCGTTCCAACCTATTTTAAAGAAAGAACTTGAAAAAAGACAACCAGATCAAAAAATGGCTTATTACAATACTGACAAAGCATCTGAAAAAAGCCGAGATGATATGATTGCGCTTTTAAAAAAGATGGACATTGATTCCGTTCCGACAATGGTATATTTAAAGGACGGTAAAGTAGCATCTACTTATGCTGCAACAGATGAACCAGCGAAGTTAACTAATTGGATGAATAAAGTGAGCGGAGAGGTTTCAGAGTAAACCTCTCTTCAATTTACATACTTTAAGTAAGCATCTATTTATGGTATTATACATATGGTAGCAAAGAATGGATGATACCTTTACCGGATCATACTAACGCTACTTACAAAAATTTGTTTTTTGCCTTGATTAATTCATTTAACAGGGACGAAAAGGAGCTAAGAAAATGAAAAAACCAGTAGACTTTTTTGCTATGAAGGAAAACGGAGAAAAAATCACGATGATTACCGCTTACGATTATCCTTCTGCTAAGAATGTAGAACAAGCAGAAGCAGATATGATTTTAGTTGGTGATTCACTTGGAATGGTAGTATTAGGCTACGATTCAACTGTACCAGTAACAATGAATGATATGATTCATCATACGAAAGCTGTGAAACGAGGGGCGCCAAATACTTTTGTTGTAACGGATATGCCTTTTATGACTTATCACGGCTCAGTAGATGAAACTATTCAAAACGCACGTAAGATTATTCAAGAGAGCGGCGCACATGCTGTAAAACTAGAAGGCGCAGGAGAAGTTGTTAACAAAATTGCTCGTTTGACAGAAGCCGGTGCACCAGTTGTCGCTCATCTTGGCTTAACGCCACAAAGTGTTGGCTTAACGGGAAGCTATAAAGTTCGCGCTAAATCAGTTCAAGAAGCGCAAGAGTTGATTGACAATGCGTTAGCGGTTGAGGCAGCAGGAGCTATTGCTATTGTTCTTGAGGCAATTCCTCGTCAGCTAGCTGAAAAAGTAACTAAGGCACTTACTATTCCAACTATTGGTATTGGAGCTGGTTTAGAAACAGACGGTCAAGTACTTGTATACCACGATATAATCGGTTATGGTATCAATCGCCGAGCAAAATTTGTGAAAGCTTATGCGGATATTGACGAAACTATTGAACCAGCACTTAAAAACTATGTGAATGACGTAAAAGAACTAGCGTTTCCAGAAGTGAAACATAGCTTTACAATGGCCGAAGAAGACTTAAAAGGCCTTTATGGAAGGGAATAGCCAATGTTAATCATTCGAAATAGACAAGAACTTAAAGAAGCAATTTTAAAACAAAAAAAAGCGAATAAAACAATCGGTTTCGTGCCAACAATGGGTTTTTTACATGAAGGGCATATGACGCTTGTAAGCCATGCAAGAAAAGAAACGGATTTTGTCGTTATGAGCGTTTTTGTAAATCCAACCCAATTTGGTCCTAACGAAGACTTTGACGCCTATCCACGCGATGAAGCGCACGATGCAAAACTTGCTGAAGAAGGTGGCGTCGACATTTTATTTGTGCCGACAGTTGAGGAAATCTATCCTACTGAATTAGCAACGAAATTGCACGTCATTAAACGCGTTTCTGTCCTTGATGGTGCTGACAGGGAAGGCCATTTTGACGGTGTAGTTACAGTTTTAACGAAGCTATTTCATTTAGTGAATCCAGATAATGCTTATTTTGGTCAAAAAGATGCCCAACAAGTAGCGGTAGTTTCCGGCCTTGTAGAAGATTACTTTTTCCCGGTGAATTTGCGAATCATTCCTACAGTTAGAGAGGCTGATGGACTTGCGAAGAGTTCGCGAAATGTCTACCTCACAGAAACCGAACGTAAAGAAGCGCCAGTTATTCACGCTGCTTTACAACTTGGTCGGCAATTAATTGATTCTGGCGAGACAGATGAAGCGAAAATAGTGCAAGTTATGACAGACAAAATTAATGAGCAAACATCTCACGAGAAAATCGCCTATCTAGCGTTATATTCTTATCCTGAATTTATTCCAGTAACAGATTGGACTAAGGGCATAATTATAGCTGCGGCAGTGAAATATTCGAAAGCTCGTTTAATCGATAATGAATTAATAAATGTGAAGAGGCGGTAAAAAATGTTTAGAACTATGATGAATGGCAAAATCCACCGAGCGACTGTAACAGAAGCCAATCTGAATTATGTAGGAAGTATTACGATTGACTCTGCTATTTTAGAAGCGGTGGATATGCTTCCAAACGAAAAAGTTCAAATTGTAAATAATAATAATGGCGCAAGAATTGAAACGTATATTATCCCAGGTGAGCCAGGTAGTGGTGTGATTTGCCTAAATGGAGCTGCTGCAAGACACGTCCAAGTTGGCGATGTGGTTATTATCATGAGCTACGGGATGTTTACGTCGGAAGAAGCAAAAACACATGAACCCAAAATTGTGGTATTAGACGAAAAAAATCATATTGAAATGATTCTTCCAGAAGAAAAAGCGCATACGACTTTATAAGCAATTCGGGGAGCTTGAGCGGATTTCTGCTCAAGCTACTCGTTTGTTTGAAACGTTATTTTTGAATAAAAGCAGTGAAGGAAAGAGGTGGAGCAAATGAAAAAGAAGCGTTATATTGTCGTTGATTTAGAAACAACAGGAAACCAAGCTTCACGAGAAGACCGCATTATTCAATTCGCTGCATGTTTTGTTGAATCTGGAAAACGCCTGGAAACATACTCCACTTTTTTAAATCCAGAAAAGCCAATTCCTGCTTTTATTCAAGAGTTAACGGGAATTTCTCCAAAAGATGTAAAAAATGCACCACTATTTGAAGATGTGGCACCAATTATTGCTAGTCTGTTAGAAGATACTATTTTCGTAGCGCATAATGTCTCGTTTGATTGGACTTTTTTAGAACGAGAAATGACACGTGCTGGAATTTCATTAGGCAAAATGAAAAAGCTAGATACTGTTGAACTTGCGCGTATTATGTATCCTGGGATTGATAGCTATAAATTACAAGACTTATCAGATGAATTTGGTCTAGGGCATGACAAACCACACCGCGCAGATAGTGATGCGGAAGTAACCGCAGATTTACTTTTATTGTTATTAGATAAACTCGAAAATTTACCACTTCCGATTATTCGGCAAATGGCAACTATTTCAGGGAGCCTAAAAAGTTACTTACCAGAGCTTTTATTTGAAATAGAAATGAAAAAAGAACGAGAAAATAAACCACTTGATCCAGCTTTTACCGAACATCGTGGTCTAGTAATTCGAAAAAAAGAGGTCAAAAAACCAACCTATAGTCGAGCAGATTTGCTTGAATTTCCTGAGACTGATGAAGCGAAAATGGCGTTATTTAAAAAAGCAGGAGCCCCACTTTATGCAAGAAGTGGTCAGTTTGAAATGATGAATCTAGTTTTCCAAGCCATGAAATCAGGAAAACATGCACTAATTGAGGCAGGAACAGGTATCGGGAAGTCATTGGGCTATTTTTTACCAGCTATTTATCAAGCTAAACAAGCTGAATTACCTGTTGTAATAAGTACATATACGAATCTACTTCAAGCACAATTATTCGAAAAAGATGTACCACTTTTAACGAAACTAACTGGTTTTGAAGTGAAAGCGAGTTTACTTAAAGGTCGGGATCACTATTTGAACTTATTTAAATTCGAACAATTGCTTCAAGAAGTCGACCCGCAATACGATGTCGTTGTAACGAAACTAAAACTACTCGTTTGGCTAACTGAAACCACAACCGGTGATATTGATGAAGTCAATTTATCGAGTGGCGGAGAGCTATTTTGGAACCGCATGAAGCATACTGGGTGGTTTTTATCTGAAAAACATGATCCGTGGTTGGCACATGATTTTTATAAATTCAACATCGAACAGGCGAGAAATGCTGATTTAGTTATTGTGAATCACGCGCTTCTTTTGAGCGACCATTTTTCTGGAAGACAGACATTGCCGAAGTATGCGTTTGCGGTCATTGATGAGGCCCACCATTTTGCTGACAGCGCTAGGACACAAGGTAGTTTTATTCTTTCCTATCGTAAACTAAAATATTTTTTAAATCAGCTTGGTTCCCTAGAAAAATATTCGTTACTTACAAGGCTAGCAATGGCTTTTCCGGAAGCTGATAGTTTATATGACTTAGATATTGCTGCGATGAAGTTAGGCGAGGCAGTAGAAGAATTTTTCACCCTCCTAAAAATGCAACTGAATTACGCACGTAAAAACTTACAAGAAGTTGTTTTAGTTGAAAATAGTGAAAAAGACGCTTGGAATGACGCGATATATTATGCTGCTGAAAAAGTACTTCGCTTACTTCAAGAATCTGAAAAAAATATGGAAACTTTACTCGCGCAAGGTAAACGAGAAGAAAATGAACTAGGTGAAGCCGAGAGCGCTTTTTTAGAAGAAATGTATGCCTTTTTACTTGATTGGAAAAATATTGTTAAACAACTAGAGCAAATGCTTCATAAAAAATCACCTATTCTAACTATCTATTTGCAAGCAGATAAAAACCATTCTATCTCTAGTATTCGTCTGAAAGCGGTACTTATGGAAGTCGAACCAACGCTTGGTAAAGAATTTTTTGCTAAAAAAGAAAGTGTCATTATGACTTCAGCAACCCTTACTGTAAATGGAAAATTTGACTATTTGCGAAAAAGTCTTGGCTTAGAAAAGGAACAGCTAGTTGAAAAACGTATTCCATCGCCTTTTGATTATAAAGAAAATGCGCGTGTGATGATACCTGATGATATGCCGCCAATTAAAGATACACCTATTGAACGTTATACGGCGGAACTAGCTAAATATATTCGTCATATAGCTGTGAAAACAAACGGGCGGATGTTAGTTCTTTTTACAGCCTCAGAAATGTTGCAAAAAACGTATTATCATATGAAAAATGAAAAATCATTAGAAGAATATGTGGTTCTCGCGCAAGGCGTTTCAGCGGGAAGCGCCGCACGTTTAACCAAACAGTTCCAAATGTTTGATAAAGCAATTTTACTTGGGACAACGAGTTTTTGGGAAGGGATTGACATTCCAGGAGAAGATTTATCATGTCTTGTGATTGTTAGGCTTCCGTTTGCGCCGATGGATGATCCCTACACGAAAGCGCAAATTGCTCTTCGAAAAGAGCGCGGTGAAAATGCATTTCAAACCTATTCCTTACCAGAAGCCGTTTTGCGTTTTAAACAAGGGTTTGGTAGGTTAATTAGACGCGAATCGGACCGCGGCATTGTTTTTGTGTTTGATAATCGGGTCGATACTACAAGATTTGGGAAAACCTTTTTGGAGTCTATTCCTAGTGCACCAATTTTAAAAGGAAATCAAGCTGATTTACTGGAAGAAGTTAGTGAATTCTTTAAGGAAGGTTAAATTTTTCCTAATATGACTTCAAATCTATGGCTGCTATTGCTATAATGTATCTATGCGAAAATGAAAATGCATATCGCCGGGCAATTTTCCGGTAATTTAGAAATAGAAATGAGCGAGATTATTTTGCGAAATAGAAAACCTAACCGTAAGATTGGCAAATGGATAGCGATTATTCTCGGCATAATTATTGTGCTTATCGTGGCGGCTTTTCTGTACTTTAGACAGGCAGAAAAACCAGTAACCAACGCAGAAACAGAAGCTTTAGACCGAATAAGTGGCCAAGTTGATTTAAAGACCACAGATAAATTTTATTTATACAATGGTCCGAAAGAAGTTTATTATGTCTTAACTGGCAAAAACAGTAAAGATAAGAAAATCATTGTCTGGGTTCCAAAGAAAAAATCCGACAAAGTATATGTTAAATTCGCATCTGATGGTATTACAGAAAGTCAAGCACGCGACAAAGTAGTAAAAGAAAAGAATCCAGCAAAAATTTTGCATGTCACTTTAGGCATGGAAAAAGAAACACCTATTTGGGAAGTAGCGTATCTAGACAAAAACGACAAGCTAAATTACTTTGACATTAACTTTGAAACAGGTGAATGGTACAGAGAAATTGAGAATTTGTAATTAAACTGGAGGAGGGAATAAAATGGACTTACCGTTGTCAAAACGTGTCAAAGGAGTTGCCCCGTCGCCAACACTCGCGATTACGGCAAAAGCAAAACAAATGAAACAAGAAGGAATTGATGTTATCGGATTAGGTGCTGGGGAACCAGATTTTAATACCCCGCAAAATATTATCGATGCAGCTATCGAGTCCATGAATAAGGGATTCACGAAATATACTCCTTCAAGCGGAATACTCGAACTTAAACAAGCAATTGTGGATAAGCTCAAAAAAGACCAGTCATTAACCTATGAAGCCAATCAGATTTTTGTAGGTACAGGGGCAAAACATGTATTATATTCTGCGTTTCAAACGATTTTGGATCCTGGCGATGAAGTCATTATTCCCGTTCCATACTGGGTTACTTACCCAGAACAAGTAAAATTAGCTGGCGGAGTTCCGGTATTTGTCGAAACTGGCTTTGATGCAGATTTCAAAATATCAGCAACTGATTTTGAACATGCTATCACTGAAAAAACAAAAGCAATTGTGTTGAATTCGCCCAACAATCCGTCTGGCATGTGCTATACAAAAGACGAATTAGCCGCAATTGGCGCAGTTGCTGAAAAACATCAGATTTACATTTTATCTGATGAAATCTATGAGAAATTATACTACGGAAACAAAGCGGATTTAGTTTCTATTGCTAGCTTAAGTGACCGTTTATATGATTTAACTATCGTAATTAATGGTGTATCCAAAGCTTATTCCATGACTGGATGGCGGATTGGTTACGCAGCTGCAAATAAAGAAATTATCGCTGGAATGAGTAAACTTGCAGATCATTTAACAAGTAACCCCACTGCGAATGCTCAGTATGCGGCGCTAGAAGCTTATGTTGGTAGTCAAGAAGTTCCAGAAAAAATGTACAAAGCTTTTGAAGAGAGAATGGAACGCTTTTATCCAGAACTAAGTAGTATTCCAGGATTTAAACCAAAAAAACCAGATGGCGCTTTTTATTTCTTTATTGAAGTAAAAGAAGCGGCACATAAAAAAGGTTTTCAGGATGTAGATGCCTTTGTAGCAGCTCTTTTAGAAGAAGCGAAAGTCGCAGTCATTCCAGGCTCAGGATTCGGAATGCCCGATTATATACGCCTTTCTTATGCAACAAATCCAGACTTATTCCAAGAAGCTATAAATCGAATCAAAAGTTTTATGAAATAGGGAGTGTAGACAAGTGAAAATTACAATCAATCAAGCATCCGAATTTGTCGGAAAAGAAGTAACTATTGGAGCATGGCTTGCGAATAAGCGTTCAAGTGGGAAAATTGCTTTCTTACAATTACGTGATGGAACAGGATTTATGCAAGGCGTTGTCGTAAAAGCAGAAGTTGGCGACGATATGTTTGCCACTGCCAAAGCTTTAACACAAGAAACAAGCTTATTTGTAACAGGTACAATTAATGAAGATACACGTTCCCCATTTGGTTATGAAATGGCTGTATCTGGCGTAGAAGTAATTAGCGAATCGCATGACTATCCAATTACACCGAAAGAACACGGTACGGAATTTTTAATGGATCACCGTCATTTATGGTTACGTTCTAATCGTCAACACGCTATCATGAAAATCCGTAATGAAATTATCCGCGCTAGTTATGAATTTTTCAATAAAGAAGGATTCCTAAAAATTGATCCACCTATCTTAACTGGTAGTGCACCAGAAGGAACAACCGAACTATTCCATACGAAATATTTTGATGAAGATGCCTTTCTTTCTCAAAGTGGACAATTATATATGGAAGCAGCAGCAATGGCTTTCGGAAAAGTATTCTCATTCGGCCCGACTTTCCGTGCTGAAAAATCAAAAACACGTCGTCATTTAATTGAATTCTGGATGATTGAACCAGAAATGGCTTTTTACAAATTAGAAGATAGCTTACAAGTTCAAGAAAACTATGTGGCTTTCCTTGTAAAAGCAGTACTTGATAACTGTCGCTTGGAACTGGATCGCCTTGGACGTGATGTGAGTCATTTAGAAAAAATGGTTGCACCGTTCCCGCGTATTACTTATACAGAAGCAATTGAACGTTTACACGAATTAGGCTTTGATGACATTGTTTGGGGAGATGATTTCGGGGCACCGCATGAAACAGCGATTGCGGATAGCTTCGAAAAACCAGTGTTTATTACACATTATCCAAAAGCAATTAAACCATTTTATATGCCAGAAGATCCAGAAAACGATCAAGTTGTTTTATGTGCCGATATGATTGCTCCAGAAGGATACGGAGAAATTATTGGCGGATCTGAACGTATTCATGATTTAGAAACACTACAAGCTAGAATGGAAGATTTCGATTTAGACCAAGAAGCATATAGCTGGTATCTTGATTTAGCTCGTTACGGTTCTGTACCACACTCTGGTTTTGGACTTGGTTTAGAGCGTACGGTAGCTTGGATTTCCGGAACAGAACATGTTCGCGAAACAATTCCATTCCCACGCTTACTTAACCGTTTATATCCTTAAGAAAAAGTGAAGCCATCTATTGGCTTCACTTTTTTATTTCTACCGAGTAAAAAACAGCTTTTCCAACTGATTTAGTGATTTTCTCATTACTTTTATATTTTTCCCTTGAAAACCATGTTATAATTTTGGAGTGAGGTGTTTAAAATGGATCATAAAATGCTTGAGAAATGGATGGCTGAAGGGCAAGTAACTTTGCCACAAGTATTAGTGAAAAACTATGCAGCAATTGGCCTAAATGAAAATGAATTAGTACTTTTACTTCAAATACAATCATTTGCAGCAGAAGCAGAATTTTTTCCTTCGATGGAGATGTTAACAGATAGAACAACACTTCGACTGGAAGATACTATTAAAACAATGGATTCACTGCTTAAAAAAAGCGTGGTTGCTATTGAACAAAGTAAAGATAATTCATTAATGATTTCTGAACAATATAATTTAGAACCGCTTTGGGGCAAATTAGTCGCATTTTACGAAAATATCGAAGCGGATAATAGACAAGATCTGGAAGTGGAGCAACAAACGAATTTGTACAGTTTATTTGAAGCGGAATTTGGCAGACCGCTTTCGCCAATGGAGGCAGAAATGTTATCTGCATGGGTTGATCAAGATAGAACAAGTCCTGATTTAATCAAGGAGGCCCTTAAAGAAGCTGTTATTTCACAAAAACTAAATTTCCGCTATATTGATAGGATATTACTTAATTGGTCGAAACAAGGCGTTAAGACAATAGACGATGCCAAACGAGTAGCAGAAGAATTTCATCAAAACGGCCGAACTAGCCAAACGATTAATCAAAGCGAAGTCAAAAAAAGCGCAGGGTCGATTCCATTATACGACTGGCTCGAAAAAAGAAAAGGGTGACATAAACAAATTGTTATCAAATAAACAAACCGTATTATGCATAGAAGAAATGGCGAAAATGTTTCCAGCAGCACATTGCGAACTAATCCATAAAAATACGTTTGAGTTACTGGTTGCAGTTGTATTATCCGCCCAGTGTACAGATGTTTTAGTCAATCGAGTGACAGCTTCACTTTTTGAAAAATATCACCGACCAGAAGATTATTTAGCTGTACCATTAGAAGAATTAATGGATGATATTCGTTCGATAGGTTTATACCGAAATAAAGCAAAAAATATTCAAGGCTTATCTGCAAAAATTCTCGCTGAATTTAACGGAGAAGTTCCTCGGACACATGCGGAACTAGAAAGCTTACCAGGTGTCGGTAGAAAAACAGCCAATGTTGTTTTATCAGTTGGCTTTGGCATCCCAGCAATCGCAGTTGATACGCATGTAGAGCGAATTAGTAAACGCCTTGGTATTTGTAGATGGAAAGATTCTGTTGTAGAAGTAGAAGAAACACTTAAACGAAAACTTCCAAAAGAACTATGGTCGGATGCGCACCATTACATGATTTTTTTCGGAAGATACCATTGTAAAGCAAGAAACCCAGAATGTCCGACATGCCCTTTACTTTATTTATGTAGAGAAGGAAAAAAACAAGCGAAAGTGAGGGGATTTGATGGCTGAATTTAAATATGCAGTAGAATTAACCCATCCAGACTTTCCAGCGCCAGATGTAATTGCAGAAGAATATGATCCTGAATCAATTTACGTTAGTGGCTTACCATTTTGGCAAGAACAACAATTTTTCACAAAAGGAGAAGGAGTCATTCCTTGGAAAAATGAAACGGATCGAGCTTGCCGTAAATTAGCAAAACATATGACTAATTTAGCAGAAAGTATGGAAGCTGATTTAAAAGTACATCAAAAACCATCTCCGGTTATTGTAAGAGATGCGCTTGGTATTTTTCTATCTATTCTGTTTTGGAGTAATCATCGGCCAGTTCAATTAGATAATTTAACAGAGCAAATTAAAACGCTTGAGACGAAGCCACTTAATTTGGAGGAACGACTAGAATACGTGTTAAAACGCGGTAATACTTTCTTAGGATTTCGTCAGTTAAATGAATTAGTATTAGAACAGCGGAAATTAATTGCTAAAAGAGAATAAAAAGCGAGGAAGAGATTACTCTTCCTCGCTTTTTGTTATTCAATTAACTATCTGGAATTCTAACTGTAGTGGAGGCGGCAGGACTTCGCTTGCCATCTTTTACGGCGACGACATTTATTGATACGGTATCGCCAGGGTTACCACCACTTACAGATACAGAAGTAGAAGAGACGGTTGTGGTTGAACCATTGACATTTACTTCATAGGTTGCGCCATTTACCGGAGACCAAGAAACATTAACCTGTTTAGAATTAGCATCATAACTTGCTCTTAGGCCGGCAGGGGCAGTAAGATTTTTGGCTTCTTCTTCAGCCTTTTTCTTAGCCTCTTCCTCTGCTTTTTTCTTAGCTTCTTCTTCTTTCTTTTTCTCTTCTTCTGTTTTTTTCTTATCTTCTTCGGCTTTTTTCTTCGCTTCTTCTTCGGCTTTTTTCTTCTCATCTTCTGGTGTCGAAGCGGTTTTAGTTGGTGCCGTACCTGACAAGAATAATTCGTAGCTTACTTTATCGCTTGCCGTACCTTCTGCGGCACGAGCGATTGGGTTGCTACCTTTTAAAATTGGAACGGATACAACGTTACTTGGCATTTTGAAATCTGTTGTTGTTTTATTGGCAGATACATGAGCCATAAGTTTACTAAACATGCGTTGTGCAATCTTTTGTTCACTCGCTGACACATATTTTTTCTTATCGTCATAGCCTGTCCAGACGGCGATAGAATAATTGGTTGTATAGCCAGCAAACCATGAATCACGGGCAGCACCACTAGGGTAGTAGTACTTCGAAGTGAATTCAGGTGGAATATTTGTTGTACCTGTTTTACCAGCGGCAGGAACTCCTGGTACAGCTGCTGTCGTACCTGTTCCGACAGAAAGTACATCTTTTAGAACATCAGAAACCATATAAGCAGTAGATTCTTTCATTGCTACTGTGCTACTTGGTTCTGTATCGATTTCAGTTTGTCCGTCAGATAAGACGATTTTTGTTACTGTATGAGGTTTATTGTAAATTCCTTTATTACCAAAGGCAGCATAAGCTCCGGCCATTTGCATTGGATTAGAACTGTTTGCACCGATAGCATTGGATTCTACATTTTGTCCTTTATCATAGGTGATACCAAGTTTATTAACAAACTGCTCGGATTTATCAAGTCCAACTGCTTGTAATGTTTTAAGTGCTGGAATGTTTCTTGAATCATAAAGCGCTTGTCGTACGGAAATTGGTCCTTTATACCCGAAGTCCCAGTTATTAATAGGGGTTCCGCCAGTATACGTATAAGGTTCATCTTCTAAAATATGAGCAGTTGACCAATCTAAATATTCAAAAGCTGGACCATAATCGGCAATAGGTTTCATCGTGGAACCTACCGACCGTTTTACTTGAGTGGCATAGTTATATCCGCGAGTTACTTTTTGGTTACGTCCGCCACCAATTGCTTGGACACGACCGGTTTTAGTATCTTGAAGAACAATTCCGGCTTGCATTTCATCATCCGTGAAATTAACAACTTTGTTTGTATTTAGCATTTTCTCTGTATATTCTTGTGCGTCACGATCAAGTGCTGTATAAATCGTTAATCCGTCACGGTAGACATCATATTCTTTAGGAATTTCACTCAATACTTGTGTTACGTAAGAATCGTATTTATAAATTTTGTCTTCACGATCTTTTTTCGAGCGAAGTCCAGTTGTAATTGGTGATTTTTGTGCGGTAGTCATTTCTTCTTTAGAAATTTTGTCATGCGTGTACATGTTGGTTAAAACTTGATCACGACGTTTTTTAGCTGCTTCTGGGTGATCGTATGGATTGTAATTGTTAGGACTTTGAGGCATCCCAGCAAGAAGTGCAGTTTCGGCTAATGTAAGATCTTTTACATTTTTACCAAAGTAATGTTCGGCAGCTGTTTGCATACCGTGCACGCGGTCAGACATATAGACTTTATTGACATAAATTTCAAGAATGTCGTTTTTGCTATATTTTTCTTCTAATTGAAGTGCTAACCATGCTTCTTGTGCTTTTCGTGCAAGTGTCTTATTCGTATAATCTAAATAAGACATTTTAATGATTTGTTGGGATAAAGTACTAGCACCTTCTGCACCAAAGCCGTCAGTAACGTTGGCTACAACAGCCCCGCCAAGACGGATAGGGTCAATCCCATCATGTTCGTAAAAACGCGCATCTTCTGTTGTTAGAATGGCGTTTTTAAGTGTTTCAGGTATATCTTTGTATTCAATATATTCCCGCCGTTCGGTTCCAACTTCTGCGAAAACCTTGCCATCCTTATCAAGTAACTTGGATGAAAGTGGATCACGCAGTTTGGAGTCGGTCAGTTTAGGTGCATCTTTTGCATAATCATAAAAAATAGTTGCACCAGCCGCAATACCAAAGAAAGTTAAAAATAACCCTACAAAGAAAATCGTTTTGAAAATATTAACTACTACACGTTTTCCTCGTTTTGGTTGGGCTTTTTTAGAGCTACCCTTTGGTTTTTTGCGATACTGAGATCTTGTCTGCGGTTTATCTGCCATTAAAAATCTCTCTCCTTTAAAAAAGGTTTGACTAGAAGTATAATTTGTCTATGGATTGCAAGAAGTCAAGCCTTGGATTTAGACCATAAGGAACTTGGTCTGATACATCTTGTATTTCACTTATAGTGACTGATTTTCTTCCACCACTTTGCATGCGTTCCCAAAACGGATAAAACTTTTCGAAAGGAATGAAATGCGTTTCTCCAAGTTTTTGGAAAGCGATAATGACAAAAACAATGCCATCTTGTTTTAAGACATTTGCCATATGTGTCATTTGGTGATCATGAAAATTACTGAGTGGAAAGGAAGTTGTATTTTGCGTTTCTTTTGCTTCAAAATCAACATATTTTCCTTTATAAACACCATTGTAGTCTGTTGTGGATGGTGTTTTGAAGTAGGCTTCCTTAATTTTGGCACTACTTCTTTTTGGATAGTCCACACTGACAATTTGGACCGGGGTAGGTTTTTTATGGATGACTGCGATGTCGTGGGCTAAATAATACGCAATTGTATCATTCAAGTCATCTTCTAAAGACATACCTCGCTTACCATAAGTTACAGGAGTTTTCCGTTTTTTTGAAGGAAGTCCTTCATGACTCGCTGTATACTTCTTGCCGCCGGGATAACCAATAGCCATTTTTTTCACCTCTATCAGAAAATTTCTATTCTGAATTTCAGACTATCATCTATTATAACAAATAAAAATGAAAATGATAGTATCAATTAAATGCAAAATAGCTCTTTCTGGCATGAAACTATCTCATAAATAGAACGTACCTTCGTCTATTTTACCATATTTTAGCTAATAATCGAATTTTAGGCAAGATTTAGCTACCTATGCTATTCTTGAAGTAACTGAAAATGTGAAGAAAAGAGTGATACAATGGAACTTTTAATCCGTACGGAACAATTACTTCTTCAGAATGAAAAAAACTGGGAACTATATTTAAGTAATCGAGAAGAAGAAAAGCCGTTTGATTTTTATAAAGACATGAAACCTTTTGTTGATGAGGCTAAAAGATGTGCCGATGATTTTTTAGAACTTGCCATTCCGTGGGTTAATACTGAGCGGCCTCCTTATTTGGGGGAACTACAACTTCGCCAAGCTTGTGATAATGTTCAGATGACCGCAGTAAGTGCATTTAATGGAAGATCTTTTTATAAACATTTTTTAGATCATTATCAATCTACTAAGTATACATTAACAAGAGTGAGAGATTTCTTAAAAAGAAAAGAGGAATCAATGTGAAATCCATCGCAGTAACCGGATATAAAAATTTTGAACTTGGAATTTTTAAAAAGGATGCGGATGAAGCTGTTTATATTAAAGAAACAATAAAACGTCATTTAATTCCTCTAATAGAAGATGGGCTTGAATGGGTTATTATCTCTGGACAATTAGGGATTGAACTTTGGGCCGGAGAGGTAGTCGCTTTGTTAAAAGAGGAATATCCTATTAAATTAGCAGTACTGGAACCTTTTGAAAAACAAAGTGCGAACTGGAACGAAAATAATCAGTTATGGGCCCAGGAAGTAATAGGGGCTGCGGATTATCACGCTTTTATTACAAAACGTCCTTATGAAAGCCCCGCACAATTTGCAGCTAGAGATGGATTTATTATTGATAATACAGATGGGGCATTGCTTGTTTATGATTTAGAAAAAGAAGGCTCACCTAAATTTTTTTATGACCGTGCTAAATTAGCAAAAGAACAAGCTAATTACTTCTTAGAATGCATTGATTTTTACGCATTACAAGATGTTGTCGAGGATATGAATCAAACATTTTAATATAGAAGAAAACGGTTATTTTATAAAAAACACTCGAATAGATTGACAAATGGTGTGAGATTTGGAAAAATAAGGGTAAGTATATAATTAGAACAAAAAATACGTAAGAATAGAGATAGAGGTGGAGTTACATGACTTCGGAACAATTTGAGTATCACTTAACTGGCAAAGAAATATTGGAAAAAGAATTTAAAACTGGACTTCGTGGTTATAATCCAGAAGATGTTGATGAGTTTTTAGACATGGTTATTAAAGATTACAGTACATTTACACAGGAAATTGAAGCACTTCAAGCGGAAAATATTCGTCTAGTGCAAGAACTGGATAATGCACCAGTGAGAACAACAACACAACCAGCACCGACTTTCCAAGCAGCTGCACAACCTGCTGGAACGACCAACTTTGATATTCTAAAACGTCTTTCTAATTTAGAAAAACACGTTTTTGGAAATAAGCTGGACGATAACGAATAGGTATGCTAGTATAAGTAAGTTAAGAATAAATGAATAACGTTCGGATAATCGCTGTTTTCTTATGGAAGCAGAGGAAAGTCCATGCTCGCACGGTGCTGTGATGCCCGTAGTGATCGTGCCTGGTCAAACAATAAGCCAGGGCATTCCGGATTTCCGGTTTGACGGCAGGTGAATGACCTAAGTCTTCGGATATGGTCTTATAACCTTGAAGGTGCCACAGTGACGAAGTTCCGGCAGAAATGCTCGGAAGTGGAACGAGGTAAACCCCACGAGCGAGAAACTCAAACTTATGGTAGGGGCACTTTTCCCGAGGAATCAAGAACAAGGGACGAGGCGCAAATGTATTTTTGTGCAGATAGATGGTTATCTCTTTACTATTACCCTGTATGTAGTAAAGAACAGAACATGGCTTACAGAGCGTTATTTACAGGATTTAATTTAACATTGAAGGCTGTTTTAGAAGGCCGGAGCGCAAGTTTTAAGGTGGGTGTTCGACCTGGTTGAATGCCTATTTAAAACAAAACTCCTCCTCTTAAAACAGCTTTTTTCATTAGAAATTTAATTAAAGGATGGGACACAATGAAATCATTTCAGTTGGTGGCAACTGCGGCTTCTGGTTTAGAAGCGATTGTTGGGAAAGAAGTAGCGCGTTTAGGCTATGATCCAAAAGTTGAAAACGGTAAAGTATATTTTGAAGGAGATTTATCCGCAATTGCTCGAGCGAATCTTTGGCTTCGTGTAGCTGACCGGGTGAAAATTGTGGTTGGCGTTTTTAAAGCAACAACATTTGATGAACTTTTTGAAAAAACAAAAGCTCTACCATGGGAAGATTATTTGCCGCTAGATGCACAATTTCCTGTCGCTGGAAAATCAGTTAAATCAACGCTTTATAGTGTTCCTGACTGCCAAGCGATTGTGAAAAAAGCAATTGTAAACCGCGTCAGTGAAAAATATCGTCGCTCTGGTCGTTTGATGGAAACTGGCGCTTTATTTAAGCTAGAAGTTTCCATTTTAAAAGATGAAGTAACGTTAACGATTGATACAAGTGGTGCCGGATTACATAAACGCGGTTATCGTTTAGCACAAGGTAGTGCGCCAATCAAAGAAACAATGGCGGCGGCACTAGTGTTACTAACTAGCTGGCATCCGGATAGACCTTTTTATGATCCTGTTTGTGGTTCTGGAACGATTCCAATTGAGGCGGCGCTAATTGGACAAAATATTGCGCCTGGTTTTAACCGCGAGTTCGTGTCGGAAACATGGGATTGGATGCCGAAACAAATCTGGGAAGATGCGCGTCAAGAAGCCGAAGATTTGGCTAATTATGACCAGCCGTTAAACATCATTGGTGGCGATATTGATGCTCGTTTAATCGAAATCGCGAAACAAAATGCGGTTGAAGCTGGTCTTGGCGATTTAATTACTTTTAGACAACTTCAAGTGGCTGATTTCCAAACAGAAGATGAGTACGGAGTTGTTGTTGCGAATCCGCCATACGGGGAACGGTTAGAAGACGAGGAAGCAGTGCGCCAACTGTACCGCGAAATGGGTATTGTTTATAAACGCATGCCAACATGGTCAGTGTATGTCCTTACCTCTTATGAACTTTTTGAAGAAGTTTATGGCAAAAAAGCGACGAAAAAACGGAAATTATATAATGGTTACTTGCGCACAGATTTATATCAATACTGGGGTCCAAGAAAACCACGTCCTAAAAAAGAAGACTGAATGGAGGAGTTAAGTTTGGTAGAAACATTAGAAGAGGAATTTTTAGCGTATATTAAAAAAATGGAAGCTTTAGAAGAAGCACTCGCATTAGTTTATTGGGATCTTCGTACAGGCGCGCCGGCAAAAGGGATGGAAGGCCGTTCTGATGTTATTGGCGTTCTATCTGAAGAGATTTTCAATATGCAAACATCAGAAGAAATGGCTGCTTTTATTGCTGGACTTAACCTTGATAAAGAAAATCTATCCGAAATCACTCGTAAAACTTTAGAAGAATCTCAAAAAACATATGATTTAAATAAAAAAATCCCAAGTAAAGAATACGCGGAATATACTAAACTAGTAGCTCAAGCAGAAACCGCTTGGACAACAGCTCGCGAACAAAACGATTTTGCGGCTTTTGAACCGTTCCTAACAAAAATCCTTGAAATGAAGCGTAAGTTTGTTGAGTATTGGGGTTATGAAGAAAATAAATATGACACACTTCTCGACCAATATGAGCCAGGCGTAACAGTATCAGTGCTTGATTCCGTATTTGAAAAAGTACGCGACGGAATTATGGCGATTCGCGAAAAAATCGCAAACGAAGGCGTGAAGCCAGATGGAACCATTTTAAACACCAAAATATCAGAAGCTAAGCAAAAAGAATTTAGCATTCGCATTCTGAATAAAATGGGCTTTGACTTCGAAGCAGGTCGTTTAGATGAAACCGTGCATCCTTTTGCGACTGGTTTAAATACTGGCGATGTTCGTATTACGACTCGTTACAATGAAAATGATTTTAAAATGGCTGTTTTTGGTACGATTCATGAAGGCGGTCATGCGATATATGAACAAAATTTTGATGCAGCACTTGTAGGTACCCCACTTGCAAACGGGGCATCAATGGGCATTCATGAATCACAATCATTATTTTATGAAATTATTATCGGTTCTAGTTTAGCATTTTGGAAAAGTAATTATGCTGATTTTCAAGCGATAACAAAACCGGCTTTTGATCATGTGAAATTGGAAGATTTCTATCGTGCAGTGAACATCTCTGAAAGTTCGCTTATTCGAATTGAAGCTGATACATTAACTTATCCACTTCATATTATGATTCGTTATGAGCTTGAAAAAGCACTTATTAACGGGGAGCTAGAAGTGAAAGATTTACCAAAAGCTTGGGGCGACAAATACGAGGAATACTTAGGCATTCGTCCAGATAATGATACAAATGGCGTATTGCAAGATATTCACTGGGCTGGTGGCGACTTTGGTTACTTCCCTTCTTACGCACTAGGTTTAATGTACGCAGCGCAGTTCTATCATCAAATGCAAAAAGAAATTCCTAATATTGATGCAATCATTGCCAGCGATGATTATACAGAATTAAAAACTTGGTTAACCAAGCATGTGCATACATTTGGGAAAACGAAAAAACCGCTAGAAATTTTAACAGATACAACAGGAGAGGGATTAAACCCAACTTATTTATTAGATTTACTAGAAAAAAGATACGCTTATGTTTACCAATTCAATAAGTAAAAAATTAGCTTGACCCTGCTCCTTTAGAAAGCTATAATAAACAACATAACTTAAAACCGAAATACTTATATAATAGTTGCGATTGGGCGACGAGTTTCTACCTGGTTACCGTAAATAACCGGACTATGAGTAGTTTGTATAAAGAAGTCACTCCGAAAATTGGTGGCTTCTATACTGCTTCTCTAAATTTAGAGAAGCAGTTTTTTTATTTTGAAAGGAGAATATCTTTGAAATTACTGGAAGAGTTTATTCAAGAAAAAGGTACAGTTTTACCAGGGAATGTTTTAAAAGTAGATGCATTTTTAAATCATCAAATTGATCCTGGTTTAATGCAAGAAATGGGAAAGGCGTTTGCTGAACGTTTTAAAGATTTAGGGATTACAAAAATCGTAACAATCGAATCTTCTGGTATTGCGCCTGCAGTTTTTGCCGGACTAGCACTTTCGGTACCGGTTGTTTTTGCTAGAAAGAAAAAATCGGTGACGTTAACGGATAATTTGTATACAAGCACGGTTTATTCGTATACGAAAAAAAAATCAAATGATATTTCTGTTTCCAAGCAATTTTTAACGGATGCAGATACGATTTTAGTTATTGATGATTTTCTCGCAAATGGTCAAGCGGCTCTTGGCTTACTTGAAATTGCTGAGCTTGCCGGAGCAAAAGTGGCAGGGATTGGGATTGTAATTGAAAAATCCTTCCAGCAAGGTCGCGAATTATTAAATAAAACAGGGATTCCAGTTTATTCACTAGCACGAATTGCCTCACTTGAAAACGAAGAAATCTTATTTTTAGAGGAGGAATAGGAGTAGATGTTAGGTAAAGGGAAGATTGCAGCTTTAGGATTTCAGCATGTTCTAGCGATGTATGCTGGAGCGGTTATTGTTCCACTATTAATCGGTGGAGCGCTTGGTTTTAACGGAGAAGAAATGACTTACTTAGTTTCGATTGATATTTTTATGTGCGGGATTGCGACATTGCTACAATTAACGGTTAATCGGTTCTTTGGAATTGGTTTACCTGTTGTACTTGGATGTGCGGTTCAAGCCATTGCACCAATTATTTTGATTGGGCAAGATATGGGGATCGGCGCGATTTACGGCTCGATTATTGTTTCAGGACTTTTTGTATTATTAATAGCCCCATTCTTCTCTAAAGTTGTTCGATTTTTCCCTCCTGTTGTGACGGGTTCCGTTGTAACAGTTATTGGTTTAACACTTATTCCCGTTGCCATTAACAATCTTGCCGGCGGGGCGGGGGCAAAAGATTTTGGTTCGATGTATAATCTTGGTCTAGGTTTTGGGACATTATTATTAATTATTTTAGTGTATCGTTTTGGCCAAGGTTTTTCGAAAGCTATTGCTGTTTTAATCGGTCTTGTTGGAGGTTCACTTTTTGCGGCGCTTTATAAAGGTATCTCGCTTGGACCGGTTAGTGAAGCAAGCTGGTTTCATATGCCAAAACCATTTTATTTTGGCACTCCGACCTTTGAATGGCCGGCGATTATTACGATGATTTTAATTGCCTTAGTAAGTATGGTGGAATCAACGGGTGTCTATTTTGCTTTATCAGATATTACCGAACGAAAATTAACGCAAAAAGATTTAACTCGTGGTTACCGTGCGGAAGGGCTAGCGATTATGCTTGGCGGAGTTTTTAATACATTCCCTTACACTGCTTATTCGCAAAATGTCGGACTTGTTCAACTTTCTGGCATTAAAACGCGTAAAGTTATTTATGCGGCAGCTGGTTTCTTAATCGTCCTAGGTTTAATTCCAAAAATTGGAGCTGTGACAACAATTATCCCTACTCCGGTTCTTGGTGGGGCAATGGTTGCTATGTTCGGAATGGTTGTTGCGCAAGGTATTAAGATGTTAGGAAAAGTTAATTTTACTTCTCAAGAAAACTTATTAATTATTGCTTGTGCAGTTGGTGTTGGCTTAGGAGTAACAGTTGTGCCAGATTTATTTAATGCTTTCCCTTCCTTTGTTCGTTTATTTACGAGTAATGGAATTGTTGCTGGAAGTGTTACCGCAATTACTTTAAATATTATTTTCAACATGATTCCTCATCGTAAAGATAAAAAACTAGCAGATCCAGAACCTCAACATGCTGAGTAAAAAATAAAACAGTTTTAATTGGGCTATTTTTTCTCATATACTTATAAGCAATAATTTATTTGAAAGCGGAATTGGTCTATATCAATTTCGCTTTTTTGCTGTTTTTCTAGTTTTATTTTCATTATGATGGGTATTTTCTAGTAGCTCCAAAAAAGCAAGTTTGGGGTAGATAAAGTAAGGGGGAAAAGTAGATGAATGGAAAACAAGTAATGGTTGGTGGTTTGTCTTTACTTTTAGTTGGTACGGAACTGGGAGCATTTGGCAGTACAGCGCAAGCGGCGACGGATGACGCTTCTGTTATGCCAGATATTTCTAACAAACAGGTGCTAGTTGGGTACTGGCATAGTTGGAAATCTTCCGGAAAAGATGGCTATCAACAAGGGACTTCCGCTGATATAGCACTGAAGGATACACCGAAAGCTTATAACGTGGTAGATGTTTCCTTTATGAAGGGAGACGGAGTAAATCGCATCCCAACATTTAAACCTGTTGGAATAAATGATAGCGATTTCAGAGCACAAGTCGGCGCATTAAACAAAGAAGGTCGAGCAGTACTTTTAGCGCTTGGTGGTGCGGATGGTCACGTGGAACTGAAGGCTGGGGATGAGCAGGCGTTCGCGAATGAAATTATTCGCCAAGTAGAAACATACGGCTTTGATGGACTAGACATAGACTTAGAACAAAGCGCCATTACCGCGGGAGATAATAAAACTGTTATTCCAGCAGCGCTTAAAATCGTCAAAGATCACTATAAAGCACAAGGCAAAAACTTCTTAATTACGATGGCGCCAGAATTTCCTTATTTAAAACCAGGTAGCGCTTATGAGAGCTACTTAACTTCACTTGCTAATTACTATGACTATATTGCCCCACAACTTTACAATCAAGGTGGCGACGGTGTTTGGGTAGATGAAACTAACCAATGGATTGCGCAAAATAATGATACTTTAAAAGAATCTTTCTTATATTACATGGCAGATTCCTTCATTAACGGGACGCGCGGTTATTTAAAAATTCCTGCGAATAAATTTGTCTTCGGTTTACCAGCCAATGTAGATGCAGCAGCAACTGGTTACGTTAAAGACCCTCAAATTGTCCAAAATGTATTCAATCGTTTACAAGCAAAAGGAACTCCAGTAAAAGGTGTTATGACCTGGTCCGTTAACTGGGACGCTGGTAAAAATAGTGCCGGAGTAGCTTATAATAATGGTTTCTCTAATGCTTATGGACCAATCGTTGGTACTAAATAAATAACGAACCGATACCCATTTTAAGTGGGTATCGGTTTTTTTAAAACAAGAGACTTGCATTCATTTTGAAATCGGCGTATGATATAAATCGGAATGATTATTATTTATGAAAGGAGAGACATATGGCTAAAAAATCAAAAGTTGCTAAACATGAGCATCAACAAGCGCTTGTTGAACAATATGCAGAACTTCGCCGCACGCTTAAAGCAGAAGGTCGTTTTGATGAGTTACGCAAGTTACCAAGAGATTCTTCACCCACACGACTACACAATCGTTGTGAATTAACAGGTCGCCCGCATGGTTATATGCGTAAATTTGGTATGTCACGGATTCGGTTTCGTGAACTAGCACATCAAGGTCAATTACCCGGCGTGAAAAAAGCAAGCTGGTAAAAAGCTCCTTTTTTTCTGCGAGCCAGATATAATTATGCTACAATAGATGGCAGTAGAAGGAAATAGGAGGATTATATATGAACGAAAATCGAGAAAATTTGCTCGTTGTAGATGGAATGGCACTACTTTTCCGAGCATTTTATGCAACAGCTGTTTCCAAACAATTTATGTTTAATCAACACGGAATTCCAACGAATGGCGTGCAAGGCTTTATGCGCCACATGTTTGCAGCTATTCGTCAAAGTAATCCAACACATACACTTATTTGCTGGGATATGGGGTCACAAACATTCCGTAATGAATTATATGATGGTTACAAAGCGGGCAGAACGGCGCCACCAGAAGAAATGATACCTCAATTCGATTTAGCAAAAGAAGTAGCTGCTGGGTTTGGCTTTGTTAACTTGGGCGTACCTGGCTTTGAAGCAGATGACTGCATTGGTACGATTACAGTTCAGGCTAGTAGTAGTATTTCGACAACCGTTTTAAGTGGCGATAAAGATTTACTACAGCTAATCGCACCGACGAATGATGTATGGATTATGCAAAAAGGTTATGGCAATTATAAACGATATAATGAAGCAACATTTTTTGAAGAAATGGGCATTACGCCGAAACAGTTTATTGATGTAAAAGCATTGATGGGGGATACTTCAGATGGTTATCCTGGAGTGCGTGGCATCGGTGAAAAAACAGCAATTAAGCTCATCCAAGAATTCGAATCAATTGAAGGGGTTTTAAATAATTTAGACAAGCTTAAACCAGCCCAACAATTGAAAATTCAAGAAGATTTAGCAATGCTTGAACTGAGCCAAAAACTAGCTAAAATTCATACTGAAGTGCCGCTAGAAATGAACTTAGCAAGCTTGAAATATAACGGTTTCCGCGATGACGCTTTTGCGGTCGTTGAAAAATATGGCTTAAAAACCCTAACGCGGGATATTGAATAAAAATAGAAGCAATCTGGTTATTTGATACCAGGTTGCTTCTGTTTTTTTATAGCCTGACGCGCGAGTTGGTCGGCTTGTTTATTTTGGCTAACGTTACGCCATTCTGCAAAAAATAACTCTACTGAATCAGCCATTTCTAAAATTGCTTCTAAATGGGGTTTGAATAAAGGATTTTTAGCGTGTCGTTTATGGATTGCTTCAATGGCGACTTTCGAATCAGAATACAAACGAATGAAAGTGGCTTGTTTTTTTAAAGCTTCTTCTAGACCTAATTTAATCGCGATAAATTCGGCTTCATGATTGGTCATAACTTCGAGAGGGATGGCGAATTGTTCATAGATTCCTGCTGCTTTTAGAACTATGCCAGCACCACTAGGACCAGGATTTCCAGCACTTGCACCGTCAACGAAAACTTCCATATTGTGCGCCTCCTATTGTTTGAGTAGATGTGGCTTTATTATAGAAGGAAAGCTATTTTTTTGCAATAAAAAAACCGGTCAAAGGATACCGGTTTTAAGTCCGTGTCTAATTGGCAACTGGATTAGGCTTTTTCCACATTGGCTGCTTGAGCGCCGCGGTTACCTTCAACTACTTCAAATGTTACCGCTTGGCCTTCTTCTAAAGATTTGTAGCCGTCACCTTGGATCGCTGTGAAGTGAACGAAAATATCTTCGCCGCCGTCTGATTCGATAAAACCGTAACCTTTTTCATTGTTAAACCATTTTACTTTCCCATTTTGCATTGAAATAAATCCTCCTAAGTATGGCTAATAATTGCTAGAATCATTTTTCAAACGCTTTCATTTCTGTTTAAAAATTTTTTCTCGCAAATACTACCTTTTCAGTTCATAGCGTTGCCGCATATGATACTAACACTATAAATCAAAATACCTATAAACGTCAAGGTGATTTTCGATATTTTTTTAATTTTTGGACTTGTAAAGGCTTACTTTTTACTTTTATGTTATATTTTGTCGTTAAATGCTAGATTTACCTCGAAAAACTACGTGAATGTCCTAGGAGAAATTTCGTTTTAGAAAGGGTAATTGCTTTTAGAAAGTCCGATATTATAGTACAATTGGCTATGTGAAAGAATATAAGTTGGAGGGTATAGCTATGCCAACACCTAGTATGGAAGATTATATTGAAAAAATCTATTCCCTTATTGAAACAAAAGGTTATGCCAGGGTTTCGGATATTGCTGATGAGTTATTTGTCCATCCGTCTTCTGTAACAAAAATGGTACAGAAACTAGATAAAGACGAATATTTAATCTATGAAAAATATCGTGGATTAATTTTGACGCCTAAAGGAACACAAATGGGGAAAAGGCTACTAGAAAGACATGCATTACTAGAAAGTTTTTTAAGTATAATTGGTGTAGATCCGTCCCATATTTATCATGATGTGGAAGGTATTGAACATCATTTGAGTTGGAATTCTATTGACCGAATCGGGGATGTTGTTCAGTTTTTTGAAAATCATCCAGATGCGCTTAAGACACTCAAGGAAATGGATCCAACGAAACCAGATACAAAGGAATAACGGTAATCCAAGGTTGAGATGTTGATTTTTGCGCAATCAGGCTTTACTTTAGAAATCAAAAATGGTGTTACATCGCTTGGTGTCACGCTTTTTTGATGCACTGAAGAAGCCAAAATATCTTAATTCTTTGTTACAATATACATATTCGGAGGGGATATCATGTCAAATAAAGTGAAATCAGATATTGAAATTGCATCAGTAGCAGAAATTCTACCAGTTACGACTATCGCGGAACATTTAGGACTAGATGCAGATGCACTCGAACTTTACGGAAAGTATAAAGCAAAGTTATCCTATGATACGATTCACTCGTTAAAAGACAAGGAGCAAGGTAAACTTGTTCTTGTGACAGCTATTAATCCAACGCCAGCCGGTGAAGGTAAATCGACTGTAACAGTTGGTCTTGGCGACGCACTCTCTAAAAAAGATAAGAAAACAGTCATCGCTTTGCGGGAACCATCACTTGGACCTACAATGGGTATTAAGGGCGGGGCAACTGGTGGCGGTTATGCGCAAGTTATTCCAATGGAAGATATTAATTTACATTTTACAGGCGATTTTCATGCCATTACAGCAGCAAACAACGCTTTATCTGCGTTTATCGATAATCATATGCAACAAGGTAATGATTTAGGAATTGACGGGAGACGAATCGTTTGGAAACGTGTTGTTGATTTAAATGACCGAGCGCTTCGAAAAGTGGTCGTTGGTCTTGGTGGTCCTATTCAAGGCGTTCCTCGTGAAGATGGTTTTGATATTACAGTTGCTTCTGAAATTATGGCAATCATTTGTTTAGCAAGTGACTTAAAAGACTTAAAGAAACGCTTAAGTGAAATTGTGATTGGCTATAATTATAAAAAAGAACCAATAACTGTTGGCGAAATGGGTTATGAAGGTGCATTAACATTGCTATTAAAAGATGCGTTAAAACCTAATTTAGTGCAAACATTAGAACATACTCCAGCGATTGTACATGGTGGTCCTTTTGCTAATATTGCTCATGGTTGTAATAGTGTTTCAGCGACAAGTACTGCGCTTAAACTTGGCGAATATGTAGTAACGGAAGCTGGTTTTGGAGCAGATCTAGGAGCGGAGAAATTTTTAGATATTAAAGTTCCAGCACTTGGAAAAGCACCAGATTGTGTCGTGATTGTAGCGACAATTCGCGCACTGAAAATGCATGGTGGCGCTTTAAAAACAGAACTTAGTGAAGAAAATGTCGATGCCCTAGCAAAAGGCTTTACTAATTTACAAAAACATACGGAATCGATTCAAACATTTGGTATTCCATATGTTGTTGCCATTAATAAGTTTATTACGGATTCTGATGCGGAAGTCGCGAAATTAGAACAACTTTGCGAAGAACATGGCATTCCTTTTTCGTTAACAGAAGTGTGGGAAAAAGGCGGCGACGGTGGTCTAGAACTTGCAGATAAAGTAATCGCTGCAGTCGAAAGCGGAGAAGAGGACTATAAACGCATTTATGATGATGCTTGGTCAATAGAAGAAAAATTAGAAGCAATTGTGACGAAGGTTTACGGTGGAATTGGCGTAGAACTTTCTAGCAAGGCACAAAAACAAATTGTTGAGTTTAAAAAATACGGCTGGGATCGTTATCCAATTTGTATGGCGAAAACGCAGTATTCTTTATCGGACGACCCAACATTACTCGGTCGCCCAACTGATTTTGTGATTCATATTCGTGAATTCATTCCAAAACTTGGCGCGGGCTTCGTTGTTGCTTTAACTGGCGACGTGATGACAATGCCAGGCTTACCGAAAAAACCAGCGGCATTAAATATGGATGTCGATGAAAATGGTAACGCACAAGGTTTATTTTAAAAATAAAAGTTCCAAAAGTGGATTCGCCACTTTTGGAACTTTTTTCATCTCAAGCAATTGCTATGTTCTATATTTTCAGCTAGAATAGATAAGGACGAAACGGAAATGGATGGGACTAAATGAAACAGTTAAAAGTAGAAAACTTAACAAAAACATATGGCGAAAAAAGCCTGTTTGAGAATATCTCGCTAACGATAACAGAAGGCGAACGCATTGGTTTAATCGGTGTAAATGGTACTGGTAAATCAACGCTGTTACAAATTATTTCTGGAAGTGAATCTGGGGATAAAGGTAGCGTTACGAAAGCGAAAGATTATACGATCGGTTATTTGGCGCAAGATCCTGTTTTTAATGAAGAGGATACGGTTCTTTCGGCGGTTTTTGACGGTGATACTGCGGCGCTTCGAGCAATGCGTAAGTATGAAGAAGTCTTATTAGCGATGTCGCTTGATGCAGAAAATACCAAGCTACATGATGCCTATACAGCGGCTAGCCAAGAAATGGATGCGAGTGCTGCTTGGGATATGAATACTGAAGCGAAAACAATCTTGGAACGGCTTGGCATTACTGACTTAACAGCAAAAATAAGTGAGCTTTCTGGCGGTCAGCGAAAGCGTGTTGGTTTGGCGCAAGTCTTGATTGAGACGCCAGATTTACTTATTTTAGATGAACCTACCAACCATTTGGATTTTCAGTCGATTCGTTGGCTAGAAGAGTATTTAAATCGCTTTAAAGGAGCGGTATTACTCGTTACCCATGATCGTTACTTCCTTGACCGTGTGACGAACCATATGGTGGAACTGGACCGTGGTTCGGCGTACCGCTATGTTGGAAATTACGAAAAATTCATGGAATCCAAGGCAATTCGCATGGAAAACGAAGTCCGCGAATCAGAGAAAAATAAAAACCTTTATCGTAAAGAACTAGCTTGGATGCGTCGTGGTCCACAAGGGCGCGCCACAAAACAAAATGCTAGACAAGACCGTTTCCATGATTTAGAGAAAAAAGTCAAAACTAAAATCGACGACTCAGAACTTGCGATTGATTTTGTCACTAGTCGCCTTGGGAAAGATGTTTTCGAATTGAAAAATTTAGAAAAACGCTTTGACGAAAAACAAGTGTTACAAGATTTTAGTTTAATTATTCAACCGGGAGAACGTCTTGGTATCACTGGTAATAACGGAACTGGTAAATCGACTTTACTGAATATGTTAGCTGGAAAACTAACGCCCGATGCCGGCGAGGTAATTACGGGTCAAACAGTACAAATCGGTTATTATACGCAACAAAATGAAGAAATGGATCCAGATATGCGAATGATTGCTTATTTGCAAGAGGCAGGAGAGCAAGTAACGACTTCTGGTGGAGAAGTGATTAGCGTTAGCGCCATGCTAGAACGATTTTTATTCCCACCAAATTCCCACGGGAAGAAAATTGGTAGCTTGTCAGGTGGAGAAAAACGCCGCTTGTTCTTACTACGCATTTTAATGGAACGACCAAACGTGTTGCTACTAGATGAGCCGACCAACGACTTAGATACGCAAACATTAACTGTTCTAGAGGATTACTTAGAATCTTTTAACGGTACGGTTATTACGGTCAGCCATGATAGATATTTCCTTGATAAAGTTGTAAATAAATTGCTTGTTTTCCGGGCAATTGGCGAAGTAGAAATTTTCTATGGTGAATATAGTGATTATTTGAAAGAACTTGAGGCTAAAGGAAAGCCAGCAAAATCAATGAAAAAAATGGCGAATACTTCGGCCGAAAAGTCATCACCTGAGAAAAAAGAGAAAGTCAAACTAACCTACCAAGAACAACTTGAGTGGGACGGGATTGAGGATGCCATTAGCGACTTAGAGCAAGACATTGAATCGCTCAATGAAACATTGGAACAAACCGGAGCAGACTTTACAAAAGCAGCAGAAATTAGTGAACTTATTACAGCGAAAGAATCAGAGTTGGAACAAATGATGGAACGCTGGGAATTTTTATCACAATACGCGGAATAAGGAGTGCGAACGATGAAACAATATTTGGATTTAGAAAAGTACGTTTTAGAGAATGGAACACAAAAAGGAGATCGCACTGGGACTGGAACAATCAGCACATTTGGTTATCAAATGCGTTTTGATTTACAGGAAGGCTTTCCAATTATGACAACAAAACGGGTACCATTTAAACTTGTAGTAAGTGAACTACTATGGTTTTTACATGGAGATACGAATATTCGCTACCTTTTACAGCATAATAATAATATTTGGAATGAATGGGCTTTTGAGCGTTTTGTGAAAAGCGCTGATTATAAAGGCGAAGATATGACTGACTTTGGGCTGCGTGCTGAGCGTGATCCGGCCTTTAAAGAAGTGTATCAAGCTGAAATGGAGAAGTTTAAAACGCGGATCTTAGAAGACGAAACGTTCGCGAATAAATACGGCGAATTAGGTAATATTTACGGCAAACAATGGCGTGAATGGAAAACTTCGCAAGGGGAAACAATTGATCAGTTAGCTGACTTAATTGAAATGATTAAAACAAACCCGAACTCGCGTCGTTTAATCGTGTCTGCTTGGAATCCTGAAGATATTCCGAATATGGCTTTACCACCTTGTCATTCATTGTTTCAATTTTATGTGGCAGATGGGAAATTATCGTGCCAATTGTACCAACGAAGTGCAGATATTTTCTTAGGAGTACCGTTTAACATTGCAAGTTATGCACTTTTGACACATTTAATTGCACGGGAAGTTGGACTTGATGTTGGTGAATTTATCCATACTATGGGAGATGCACATCTTTATAACAATCATATCGAACAAGTGAAAGAACAATTATCAAGAACTCCGCATGCGTTACCAAAATTAGTTCTTTCAGATAAACCTGCAACCATTTTTGATTTTGAAGTAGCGGATATTTCACTAGATGGTTATAATCCAGATCCTGCAATTAAAGCACCAATTTCAGTATAAGGGAGGTTTTCTTAGATGATAATTTTTGTTTGGGCACAAGACCGCGCTGGTAATATCGGGAAAGACAACAAGATGCCGTGGCACTTACCAGGAGATTTACAATTTTTCAAAAAAACGACAACTGGAAAAACGCTCGTCATGGGACGTAAAACCTATGAATCACTAGGTAAAGCTTTACCAAATAGAAAGACCATTGTGTTAACTAGGGACAATGAATTACAACTAGACGATGCAGAAATTCTTCATTCACGGGATGAAGTTCTGGCGCTTGCTGAAACCGGCGAACCGATTTATGTTGTTGGTGGAGCGGAAATTTATCGTTTATTTATGGATGTGGCAGATAAGCTAATTGTCACAAAAATTGACGCGGAATTTGATGCAGATACCGCATTTCCAGAAGTAGACTGGGAAAACTTTTCAGAAGTAGCGAAAGAACCTCATGAAAAAGATGAGAAAAATAAATATAATTACACATTTTATACGTATGAAAGAAATTAGTAGAAACGTTGCCTATTTGCGGGCAACGTTTTTCGAGTGGAGTGACGTTTAATTGTTATCAAAAATGGAGATTAATAAGCTTGCGATGAAAGAAAGTATGACCCTGCTTGCTTGTCCGATTTGTGGGGGAGAATTCTCATTTAGCGAGCCGAATTCATTTATATGTAAAAACCATCATGGGTTTGATATTGCCAAGCCGGGATATTTACATTTACTTAAGCAAGTACATAAAACCAAATACGATCAAGCCTTATTCGAATCACGAAAAAAAGTGATTGCGAGTGGCTTTTTTGAAAAATTAATCGAACGAGTGACAGAAATCATTGCTGAGACAAAAAAAGAAGAAGTAGTGATATATGATGCTGGTTCCGGTGAAGGAAGTCATTTAGCGCGAGTTGTAAAAAATCTTCAAGAAAAAGGACGCCATGTCCAAGCAATTGGGCTAGATATTGCTAAAGAAGGCGTGAAACAAGCTGCTCGAGATTATCCCGGAATTGTTTGGACAGTAGCTGATTTAGCCAATTGTCCAACCCAGACAGAGACGGCAGATGTGATTTTAAACATTTTATCACCTTCGAATTATGAGGAATTCAAGCGGCTGTTAAAAACGGATGGCTTTTTGTTAAAAGTAGTTCCAGAAGCGAATTATTTGCGGGAGTTGCGCGAATTTATTTATGTTGATGAGAAGAGTAGTTATTCAAATGAGTCCGTTACATCTCGGCTAGCAGAAAAATTAACAGTCGAGTACGTTGAACGGGTGACATATAAAGCGCCAATCGCAAACGAATTATTTGCCGATTTTCTTGAAATGACGCCACTTGGTTGGCACATTGATAAAGATAAAAAAAGTGAATTATTAATAAATCCGCCAAAAGAATTAACGGTAGATCTAAAAATCATTATTGCAAATAGAGCACATCTTTTGTAAAAGCTATGTGAATTATGCGCAATTTAAGCTATAATGAAGGGGAAAAATACAGATGCTGGAGGAATGACATGAATCAATCAGAAACGAAAGCGTTAGAAGCACTGCAAAACGGATCAGACATACGTGGAATAGCAATCGCTACGGAAAAATATCAGATTACGCTGACAGACGAACGTGTAGAAAAGATTGCTTATGGCTTTGCGAAATGGCTAAAAGAGGAGAAAAAAGTGGAAGGTCAGGGAAAAGTGGCGATTGGTCATGACAGCAGACTTTCAGCTGAACGATTAAAAGCGGCACTTATCAAAGGGTTGACTTTCTCAGGTATCGATGTGGTGGATGTAGGACTTGCAACTACGCCGGCCATGTTTATGGCAACCCAGTACGAAGACTATGACTGCGATGCCGGAATTATGATTACAGCGAGCCACTTACCTTTTATGTATAATGGACTAAAATTATTTACGAAATCTGGTGGAGCTGAACATGAAGATATTGATTATATCGTAGCTCACGCAGGTAAATCTTTCATAGAAAACGGACTAATCGCCGGAAAAGTTACAAAACAAGATTTACTTTCTACATATGCGGCAGACTTAACGGATAAAATTAGAGCTGGAATCACGGATGCAGCGGACAAAATGAAGCCACTACAAGGAAGCCACATTATTGTCGATGCAGGGAATGGCGCTGGCGGCTTTTTTGCTGAAAAAGTGTTGGCAGAGCTCGGGGCAGACATATCTGGTAGTCAGTTTTTAGATCCGGATGGCAATTTTCCTAACCATATTCCAAATCCCGATAATGAAGAAGCTATGGCTAGCTTGAAAAAAGCGGTACTTGCGAGCGGAGCGGATTTAGGCGTGATTTTTGACACGGATGTAGACCGAGCTGCGATTATGGATAAAAATGGAGAAAGTTTAAACCGTAATCCATTAATTGCTGTTATTTCTAGTATTATTTTGGAAGAAAAGCCAGGAACAACTATCGTGACTGACTCAACAACAAGCGGACATCTGCAAACATTCATCGAAGCAAAAGGTGGGAAACAACATCGCTTTAAACGTGGTTATCGTAACGTTATCAATGAAGCTTTACGCCTTAATGCAAACGGAACACCATCAGAAATTGCTATTGAAGTGAGTGGGCACGCTGCATTAAAAGAAAATTATTTCTTAGATGACGGTGCTTACTTAATTGCCAAAATTTTGATGACGTACGCCACTTTACGAAAAAATGGCCAAGATTTGCCTGATTTAATAGCTGATTTAAAAGAACCTGCAGAAAGCGAAGAAATTCGTTTAAGTATTACAGCACCAGATTTTAAAGCTTATGGCAAAGAAGTTTTAGCTGATTTTCTGGCATTTGTAGAAGCTGACGCGGACATGGAATTAGAACCAGTAAACCAAGAAGGCATTCGTGTGAATACGAAGGGTGCGCTTGGTGAAGGTTGGTTCTTGCTTCGAATGAGCTTGCACGAACCTGTAATGCCAATGAATTTAGAAAGTGATGAAGCTGGTGGCATCAAGAAAGTGAAAGATCGTTTAGCAGGATTTTTCGCAACAAAAGCCGATTTAAAAATGTAAATAACAAAGAACTTGGTATGGAAAACGTATCAAGTTCTTTTTCTTTTTACCAAATCGATTGAAAAAGTAGAACGAGTGTAGTAAACTTAAAAAGCAAGCACTTACTTTAAAAGGGAAATAAAGTACAGGAGTGTGTTTTTTGGAAACTTGGATTACAAGTATTATGGCTGATTTTGGCTATATAGGTATTTTTTTGTTAATTATGATTGAGAACTTGTTTCCGCCTATTCCCTCTGAGATTATCTTAACTTTTGGTGGATTTATGACGACAGTTTCATCACTTAATGTAGTGATGGTGATTATTGTAGCAACACTTGGTTCAGTTGTAGGAGCTATTTTACTTTACAAAGTGGCCTCTTATTTTGGCAAAGAACGGCTAACGCATATTGTTTTGAAGTATGGCCGGGTTTTACGACTCAAGGAATCGGATATTGAACGCGCTGAAAGTTTCTTTTTGAAATATGGTAGCTGGGCAGTGTTTTTATGTCGGATGATTCCACTTATACGGAGTTTGATTTCCATTCCAGCTGGGATGACGAAGATGAAAATGTCACGATTTCTAATTTTAACAACGGCCGGGAGCTTGCTTTGGAATACGGTATTAATTGGTCTTGGCGCTCTTCTTGGCGAATCTTGGGGCGAAATTGTTGTTTTCATGGATAGTTTTTCGACAGTGATTTATAGTATCATTGCTGTTATAACCTTGCTTGGCCTAGGATTCTTTTTCCGAGCACGCTTTAAAAAAACACTAGACGAAGAATAATGTCTAACCTTGAGGAGGAATCTTCAAGGTTTTTCTTTTGCGATTTTCGCTTTCGTGCTATGATAAGTTGGACATAGAAAGGGGACGGGACATATGCGGATTGGAATGCGGACAGTAAAAACAGCAATTGCAGCGACACTAGCGATTATTTTGGCGGAATGGCTTCATTTGGAATATGCAGTTTCGGCGGGAATTATCGCGATTTTAAGTGTACAAAATACGAAAAAGGGGTCTCTGCAACTTGCGATTCAGCGGGTTTATTCGACTGTATTGGCGCTTTCTATTGCCGCCGTATTTTTCATGCTCATTGGTTATAACGCAGTGAGTTTTGGACTTTATCTACTGATTTTTATTCCGCTTGCTGTGAGACTACATGTTGCTGACGGGATTGTTGTAAGTTCAGTACTTGTATCGCACATTTTATTAGAACAATCGCTATCATTCTTTTGGTTTAAAAATGAACTTTTACTTATGGCGGTCGGCGCAGGTATCGCAATTATTTTAAATTTATACATGCCAAAAATGGAAGACGAATTAAAACGCAGTCAACAAAAAATTGAAGCCATCATGAGACAGATTTTAACAGAAATGACGCAAGGGCTTCGAAATCAGTCTGAATATCTTGATGAGTTTGGCTTATTAAATCAATTAAAGGGTACATTAGATTATGCACAAGAAAAAGCAGCAAGAAATTTGGACAATCAATTTTTTGCTTCGTCACACTATTATTCTCAGTATGTGGATATGCGACTGGTTCAGTACCGAATTTTGACACAAATGAAGCGACATCTGGTTTCGTTCCATCATTCTTCAGAGCAAAGTATGGCGCTCGCTGAAATTACTGAAAAAACAGCGCAGACGTTGGATGAACATAATACGGCGGAAGATTTAGTGGCAGAGATTACAACGATGGTGCATGAATTTCGTAGTAGTAAGCTCCCAGAAACACGTGAAGAATTCGAAAATAGAGCCATTTTATTCCAATTTATGAATGATTTGCGCTATCTTTTAGAAATGAAACGTGATTTTTATGCGGAGTTTGGCTTGAAAGAAAAAGAAATGACGAGAGGACGATGAAAAATGATTGAAAAAATTGGTCAAGTAATGTTATATGTGGAAGATCAAGCGGCAGTAAGAGATTTTTGGGTGGAAAAATTGGATTTTGTCGTTGTATCAGAAGAAGTCGTAAACGGCGAAATTCAGTGGGTTGAAATCGCGCCTTCAAAAGGTGTGGAAACTACTTTTGTGCTCCAAAATAAAAAGAAAGTTGCCGAAATGAACCCGGATATGAACCTTGGGACGCCATCGATTTTACTATTTGGAACAAATATTAGCGAACTGTATGAAGAATATAAAAACAAAGGAATTACAGTAGGGGATTTGGTTGATCTGCCAATCGGTCGCGTGTTCAACTTTGCAGATAATGAAGGGAATTATGTGGCGATTTGCGAAAAATAAAAAAGTCCAGATGACAATCTAAGTGATTGCCATCTGGACTTTTTTTATATAGTAGATACTAGCTTGTTTTCGCTCAGTGCTGCTTGGGCTGCTGCTAACCGAGCTATTGGCACGCGGTAAGGCGAGCATGATACATAACTGAGGCCAAGTTGATGGAAGAAGTGGATTGATTCTGGGTCTCCTCCATGCTCTCCACAGACGCCCATTTTTAAGTTCGCATGAGTCATTCTTCCGCGAGTAACAGCCATTTCAACTAACGCACCAACGCCCGTTTTATCAATCGTAACAAATGGATCTTTAGGTAAAATATCTTTTTCATAATAATCAGCTAGAAATTTAGTTGCATCATCACGAGAAAAACCATATGTTAGCTGAGTTAAATCATTTGTTCCAAAACTAAAGAACTGGGCTTCTTCGGCAATTTCATCTGCGGTCACACAAGCACGAGGAATTTCAATCATCGTACCAATATCAAAAGGTAGCACAACTCGTTCTTTTTCAAAAATCGCATGAATGGCCTGCTTAATTTCATTTTTAATATAACTAAGTTCGCTTTTTGTAGCGATTAGAGGAATCATAATTTCTGGGTGGACATCGATTCCTTCATCATGAACGATAACGGCACTTTCCATGATTGCTTCCGCCTGCATACGATAAATTTCTGGAAAAGTAATGGCTAAACGGCAACCGCGATGACCTAGCATAGGATTTGCTTCTGCCAGCTCCTCAATTCGTTTGGTGATTTGGGGAACAGTACGGTTCATATCGCGCGCTAATTGTTCGATTTCGCGGTTAGTCTTCGGTAGAAATTCATGTAAGGGCGGATCAAGAAGGCGAATATTCACTGCTCGACCATTTGCTATTCGAAATAATTCACTGAAATCTGTTTTTTGCATCTCTTTTAATGATGTTAAAACAGATTCGCGCTCTTTAAGTGATTCTGCTAAAATCATTTGTCTAACATAAGGAATCCTTTTTTCATCAAAAAACATATGCTCTGTGCGACAAAGACCAACACCTTCAGCGCCAAATAGTAATGCTTTTTTAAAATCTGTTGGTGTATCGGCATTTACGCGGATTTTTAGTTTTTTCTCAGCGTCTGCCCATGCCATTAATTCATCAAAATGACCGCCTATAGAAGCTTCTGTGAGTGCTATTTGTCCAAGATAGACATTTCCAGTGCTGCCGTCGAGAGAAAGAAAATCACCTTCATGAAGCTGTTCTCCGGTTGTAAGGATAATGGTTTTTTCTTTTTCATTAATAGTGAGTTCAGCGCAACCAGCTATACAGCATTTTCCCATTCCGCGGGCCACTACGGCAGCGTGAGAAGTCATACCACCATGAGCAGTTAAAATCGCGCTACTTCTCGCCATACCTTCAATATCTTCAGGAGAAGTCTCATTTCGTACTAGGATAACAGAAATGCCGCGTTCTGAAGCTGCTACGGCTTCTTTAGCTTCAAAGAAAATTTGACCGGTGGCAGCTCCTGGACTTGCTGGTAATCCGGTTGCGATGACTTGTCCAGCTTTTAGAGCGCTTTCATGAAAAGCAGGGTGAAGTAATTGATGTAGCTGTTTCGTTTCTACTCGCATAATTGCTTCTTCACGAGTGATTTTGCCTTCGTGGACGAAATCGACTGCTGTTTGAATTGCTGCTTTGGCTGTTCGTTTCCCGCTCCTTGTTTGAAGAACGTAAAGTTTTCCTTTTTCAATTGTAAATTCAATATCTTGCATATCTAAATAGTGATTTTCAAGTAGTTCACATGTTTTAAGGAGTTCGTTATAAACGAGGGGCATTCTTTGTTCTAATGCGCTAATCGGTTCAGGCGTGCGGATTCCTGCAACAACATCTTCACCTTGTGCATTTAGTAGAAACTCACCAAAAACTTGCTTTTCACCAGTGGATGGATTTCGCGTAAAAGTAATACCAGTACCGCTTGTTTCGCCAGTGTTGCCAAAAACCATCGCTTGAATATTCACGGCTGTGCCAAAACTTGCATCAATATCATGCAGTCTGCGATAAATAACGGCACGAGGGTTCATCCACGAATCAAAAACAGCAATAATCGCAAGTCTCAGCTGTTCTAACGGATCTTGCGGAAAATCTCTGCCAGTTGCTTGGCTGAAAATCAGTTTATAAATCTCAATTAGTTCACTTAAATTAGCAGCAGTTAATTCCGTATCTAAAAGATAATTATTGTCTTTTTTTATACGAGCAAGCGCCTGTTCAAATTGATAGCTTGGAATTTCAAAAACGACATCGCCAAACATTTGAATGAAGCGACGATAAGAGTCAAACGCAGAACGAGCATCACCTGTTAAGTTAGCTAATCCTTCAGCAGCTTGATCATTTAACCCTAGATTTAGAACCGTATCCATCATTCCTGGCATCGAAAAAGGCGCGCCAGAACGTACTGAAACTAACAGTGGGTTTTCCGCGAATCCGAAAATTTTTCCAGTTTGTTTTTCGAGTTCTGTCAAATGAATTTTTACTTCTTCAAAAATTTCTTCGGATAGATGTTTGTTGCTCGTTGTATAATCATTACAAGCATCGGTCGAGATAATAAAGCCAGGAGGGACGGGCAAACCAATCTTCGTCATTTCGGCCAAATTAGCACCTTTTCCTCCTAAAAGATTTTTCATTTCTTTAGAACCTTCACTGAACTGATAGACAAATTTTCTCACTTTATTCACCTCTTCTAATTAGTGGTAACTCGTGATAATCTCCGTGATTAGGGCAGCGGTTTCTTCAATGGCTTTGTCTTCAACATGGATTACTTGGCAGCCAAGCTTTTTGAAAGTAGCATAACCATATTCTAATTCTTCTAAAATGCGTTTTTCACTAGAATAACTACTTGCTTCATCTAAGCCAATTGATTTTAATCTCACTTTCCGGATTTGAGCAAGTTTTTCAGGTGTAGTTGTCAGACCGATAATACGTTCTGCTGGGATTTGAAAAAGTTCATCTGGAATCGGAATTTCGGGAACGAGTGGCACGTTAGCGACTTTCCAGTTTTGATTAGCAAGATAGCTACTAAGTGGGGTTTTACTCGTTCTTGAAACACCAACTAAAACAATATCGGCATCCAGTAAACCGCAGGGATCTTTGCAGTCATCATATTTAACGGCAAATTCAATTGCGGCAATACGATCAAAATAATTACTATCAAGCCGGCGCATATTTCCCGGGTCTTGTTTAGACTTTAACCCAGTTTTTGCTTCCACTGCGGCAGTGAGCGTATGTAATAAATCAACGTTTTGAAGATGATTTTTCACACAAAAATTTGACGCATAATCAGCGAGCTTTGATTGTACTAGCGTTTGAACAACAATCCCATCAGCTGCTTTTGCTTCTTCTAATGTTTCAAGTAAAGCGTTTTCATCGCGAATAAAAGCGTGGCGCCGAATATCAGCTGGTTTATTAAGTGAAAACTGAGCTGTTACCGCGCGAATAATATGTTGAGCAGTTTCTCCGATAGCATCTGAAATAACATATATAATAACCGGATTTTCCATATTTGCCTCCTATTAAACCTTTTTTATTGTATCTACAAAAAGCGCAGTAATACGTGTTTTTGATATTTTTCCGACGACTTTCGCTTCTCGAGAGTTATTTTCAAAAACGGGAAGCGAATCGATTTGATGAAAGACAAGCTGTTCTGCTGCGTGCAAGACTTTATCATTTTTAGTAACAGTAACAAGGTTTGGCATGCGCGTCATAATAGTCGCAATGGGAGTGGCTTTCGTATCTGCATCCGCCAGTGCGCCTTTCAGTAAGTCTTTTCTGGAGACAAGCCCAACTAATTGTTCGTCATCAATTACATATAAACTGCCAATATCTTCCATAAAGAGCATCACAATGGCGTCATAAACACTTGTTTCTTTTTTTGCGAAAAATGGTTGGGTCATAATATCTGCTACTTTCAATTGGCGAATTTCATCCAAATGAATCGGATTTGTTTCGAGTCCTGAGTAAAAATAACCAACTTTAGGTCTGGCATCTAAAATTCCGGTCATCGTCAAAATCGACAAATCAGCACGAATCGTAGCACGCGTTAATTTTAAATGAGCAGCGATAGAGTCACCAGTAGCAGGCTCATTCGCGCGAACAAAGGCAACAATCTGGTGTTGTCTAGAGGAAAGTTCGATTGGAATCACATCCTTTTATTATGTTATGCTAAACATTATATAGTATGACATAATTAAAAACAAGTCTTAATTATGTCATACTATATAAAAAAACCTTCTCATTATCGAGAAGGTTTTAAAAATTATAATTTAAACATAAAACAAAATGCAGAAGTACATAAAAGCAGTTCCCGCGATAACAAATAAATGCCAAATCGCGTGCATATAAGGTACTCGAGGGATACTATAAAAAATTGCCCCTACAGTAAACATAATCCCACCAGTTGCAAGTAGCCAAAATCCGGTTGGCGTTAGCCCTGCATAAAGTGGTTTAATGGCGAACATGACCATCCAGCCCATTACTAAGTATACAAACGTCGATAAAAGTTTTAATTTGCCAGTCATAAATATTTTATAAATGATCCCAGCAATTGCGAGTCCCCAGATAACACCAAACAGCGTCCAACCGAGAGTTCCTTGAATGGTAATCAAAACAAATGGTGTATAACTGCCAGCAATTAAAACATAAATCGCGGCATGATCCATAATATTAAAAACCGTTCGTGCTTTGCAAGGTTTGAAGCTATGGAGCAGTGTGGAACAAATATAAAGCAACATTAGTGAAATTCCATAAATTAAAAAACTTGTTAAATAAAGAGGATTATCTTTTCCAGCGGCGAATATTATAAGTAAGACGAGCGCGGGAATACTAAGGATAAATCCAACCCCGTGCGTTATTGCATTCGCCAGTTCTTCTTTCCAATTATAAGAAGTGACATTCATTTTATCACCATACTTTTCTACAAAATTTTTGTGGGTTGTTACATTTCTATCATACGCTAAAAAAGTAAGAATAGAAAGACAAATACCATTTCTTTCTCTTTTCTTAAAACTAGTTTATAGGTTGTGTATAACGCCGGGAATGTTATAATAAGAGAAAATAAGCAAAAATGGATGTGGCTAAATGAGAAAAATAAAGATTATCACAGACTCAACTGCAGGCTTAACTCTTGAAGAAGCAGCAAAATGGAATATTGAAGTTTTATATTTAACCGTAGAAATCGATGGGAAAGTTTATAATCCTAAAACAGACATTACGCCAGAAGAATTCATGGTACGCATGGCTGAAACAAAAGAATTACCAAAATCTTCGCAACCAGCAATCGGTTCTTTTGTAGAAGCTTATGAAAAATATACGGCAGAAGGGTATGAAATCCTTTCCATCCATTTGACGGAAAAACTAAGTGGTACAGTGAATGCAGCTCGCCAAGCAGCTGATATGGTGGAAGGAAACATCACCGTAGTAGACTGCGATTATACGGCACGTGGCCAAGCATTCCAAGTACTAAAAGCCGCTGAAATGGCTCAGGCTGGCGATTATTCAGTAGAAGAAATTCACGCTGCAATTAATGATATTCGCGACAAAACAAAACTTTATATTGTGGTCGTAACGCTCGATAATTTAATTAAAGGTGGGCGTGTTGGTCGAATGCAAGGTTTCCTAGGTAGTCTTTTGAATATCAAATTAATCGCTAAGCTTACTGATGGACAATTGGAAGAAGAAACCAAAGTTCGCAGTAACAAAAAAGTTTTACAATACTGCCTTAATCTAATTAAAGACGAACCGAAAAAAATTCAACAGCTGGATGTAGTTCATGCCAATGGGCTGAATTTAGCTGATGACTTTATCGCAGAGTCTAAAGAAATAACTGGATTAACAGAAATTCCACTATTTTTTGCAGATCCTGTCATTTCCACTCATGCTGGAACTGGCGCGTTTGCATTTATGTACTATACTGACTAAGTGAGTGATTGCATATGACAAAGAAAAAATGGCTGTGGCTTACAGGAAGCGTGCTTATTATCGCGCTTCTCGTTGGCGCAGTTTTTGGTATCAAGTATTATAAAGAATCAAAAGAAATCCCTATTAACCTAGTTGCAATGGGTGACTCATTAACAGAAGGTGTTGGTGATGAAAACAAAGAAGGCGGCTATGTGGGCATTGTTCCAGAAAAACTAAATGAAGAAGCTACAGTGTCTAGTGTGAAAACGAGCAACTACGGTGTATCAGGAAACCGTATTACACAACTAGAAAAACGCCTCAAAACGAATAAACAATTCCAGCAAGATGTCAAAAATGCCAATGTAATAACTATTACAATCGGTGGGAATGACGTGATGGCTATTTTGCAATCTCGCCTTTTAAATGTAGATGTGGCTGATTTTGCAAAAGCAAATAAAGAATTTCAACAAGAACTTACAACGTTACTTAAAGATATTCGCTCTTACAATAAAGATGCAGCGATATTTTTAATGGGTATTTACAATCCTTATACGACTTATTTTGCAGATATAAAACAATTTGATGAGGTCATTACCAATTGGAATGATGCTTCTGCGAAAACAATTAAACAAACTAACAATGCTTATTTCGTCCCAGTGGCTAAAGCATTAGAAGATAGAAATACATCCAATAAAGACAAGCCGAATCCATTACTTTCAGATGATTATTTCCATCCAAACCATAAAGGATATGAAAAAATGAGCGCCGAGTTAGAAAAAGCTATCGTCAAACAACTAGATGATGGTAATATTCCTAAATAGAAAGGTGATAAAATCTTGCAAGTAGAAACAAGATCAGCTCCAAAAAAACCAAAACGAAATTATTGGAAATGGATTTGCCTAACTTTAATTAGTTTGCTTATCCTTCTTGCTGGCTGGCTTTATGTAACAGTCTTTGTACTTAGCCCACAAGAAGAGCCAACGCCTTCGCTTATTAGCAATAAATCAAATATTGAATTTCAAACAAGCACCACTAAATCAGACTTAAACCAATTAATCAGTAGCTATATAGAAGAGTTCAGCAAAGAGCAAGATATCGGTTATAAAGTTTTTGTAGCAAATAATGTCAATTTTACAGCTGAAGCGAAGATTTTTGGTGAGCCTGTTGAACTAAGACTTAAATTTTCACCAAAAGTAGTTGATAATGGAAATATAGAATTATCGCTGACAGATATGTCTGTTGGAGCATTACCTTTACCAGTTTCTTACGTGATGAACTATGTTAATAAAAACTATAAATTCCCTGAGTGGGTCACTGTACTTCCTAAAAAAGAAAAAATATATTTATCTTTGGACAAATTAAAACTAAAAGGCGACACAAAAGTTCGTGCCGATACGCTAAATTTGAAGAAAGACGATATTTCGTTTACACTTTTAGTACCAGTTAAGTAATTTAACTGGCCCAATCCTAGTTAGGGGGCATTTTTTATGACAAAAGAATCACTTGAAAAAGCAACATTTGCTGGAGGATGCTTTTGGTGTATGGTAAAACCTTTTGACACACAACCAGGAATCGAGAAGGTCGTTTCGGGTTATACAGGTGGACATACAGTGAATCCAACATATAAAGAAGTTTGCAGCGGGACAACAGGGCATACCGAAGCAGTTGAAATTACATTTGATCCGGCAGTATTTCCTTATGAAAAATTAGTCGAAGTATACTGGCAACAAACAGATCCGACTGATGCAGCGGGACAATTTGTCGACCGCGGAGATTCATATCGTCCGGTTATTTTTTACCATAATGAGGAACAACGACAAATCGCTGAAAAATCTAAAGCAGCTTTGGATGCAAGCGGAAGATTTAAGAAACCAGTTGTCACAGAAATTGCAAAAGCAGAAACTTTTTATCCTGCAGAGGAATATCACCAAGATTTCTATAAAAAAGAAAAAGCGCACTATGAAGGTTATCAAGTAGCTTCCGGTCGTGCTGCATTCATAGATGCCAACTGGAAAGGGTGAAGTCAAATGGATGAAAGTAAAAAAAACGAGCGACTTAAACAGCTAACAGATATACAATATAATGTGACCCAAAAAGCGGATACCGAACGCCCATTTCAAAATGAATTTTATGATAATGTGGCAAAAGGAATCTATGTAGATATTGTTTCAGGAAAGCCGTTATTTTCATCCAATGATCAGTATGATGCTGGTTGTGGTTGGCCAAGTTTCACAAAACCAATTGACGAAGCAGAAGTAATCGAACATAGAGATTTATCACATGGGATGATTCGGACGGAAGTGAAGTCAGTTGAGGCTGATTCGCACTTAGGGCATGTTTTTCCAGATGGACCACAAGATCAAGGTGGACTTAGATACTGCATCAATTCCGCAGCGCTTCGATTTATCCCCGTTGATAAGTTAGAAGAAGAAGGCTACCAAACCTATAAGAAAATCTTTGAATAAACAAACGATGCCAGAAAATGAAATGCGTAGAATAATATCGCGAAATCATTCTCTGGCATTGTTATGAAAAAGGAGCGAAATGTATGTTGAAAGTAGCAGTAGTGGGACTCGGTGGAATTGCACAAAAAGCGTATTTACCTGTTTTTGCTGAGATGGAAAATATCGAGGTCCATCTTTATACAAGAAATGCACAAAAATTAAAGCATTTAAGCGAAAAATATCGTTTTGATCATTATCATCAAAGTATTCATTCAATGATAGAATCTGGCGTTAATGCAGCTTTTGTACATTCATCTACAGCAAGTCATCCAGAAGTAATTCGGACTTTTTTATCACATAATATTCCAGTTTATGTAGATAAGCCAATTGCCGATAATTTGGCCGAAGTGGAAGAATTGACGCGCTTAGCCGAAGAAAAAAACACGCTATTAATGACAGGATTTAACCGTCGTTATGCACCTAAATATCAAGAATTAAAAGCATTAACGGATATAAACATGATAGTAATGCAAAAAAACCGCGCAGGACAGCCAGGTGAGGCACGTACATTTATTTATGATGATTTTATCCATGTCATTGATACCGTCCGTTATTTACTTGATGCAAAAATTGATCAATTACATATGGTACCTGTTTGGCAAAACGAATTACTGTCTAGTGTAACTGTCCAAATTTCTGCTGGCAATAAAGTAGCTACTGCCATCATGAACCGGGATAGTGGTGTGAATGAAGAACGTTTAGCCGTGATGACAAAAAGCGCTAAATATGAAGTGGAAAATGTAACAGAGACACATATTTATGAAGGAACGACCGAGCGTTTTGAACGGTTTGGTGACTGGGAAACAACGCTTTATAAACGCGGCTTTGTACCGATTATTCAGGCGTTTTTAAATGCTGTTCGAAACGGCGAAAAAGCTCCAATTACTGAAGAAGATGCATTAGAGACACATCGACTAGCAGAAGAAATTCTAAGTAAACTTGAAAATTAACTTTATTTTTCACGAGAAATCAACTATAGTTAAAGCATAAAAAGAGCGGAGTGTGTTGTACGTTGGGAAGATCATTTTATCATTTTTTAATGACATATCGGGACCCGAAGCTAACAGATCAGAAAACGGAATTTGCCAACAATGCATACCGAGATCATAGTTTTCCAAAGCAAACAAGAAATTATCATATTCTTTGTGACTATCTTGAGTTTAATGCGCCTTATTTACCGGGAATGTCTATTTTCGATGAACTTTGGGAAGCGTATTTGCTAGATGAAGAGAAAAACAAACATTAGGAGGAGAAAATTATGAGCGTACATATCGAAGCAAAACAAGGGGAAATTGCCGAAACAATTTTATTACCAGGAGATCCTTTGCGTGCGAAATACATTGCCGAAACATTCTTAGAGGACGTTGTATTATTTAACCAAGTAAGAGGAATGCTAGGATTTACTGGTACATATAAAGGCGAAAAAGTTTCTGTTATGGGAACTGGTATGGGAATTCCGTCAATTTCGATTTATGTGAATGAATTAATTCAAAGCTATGATGTGAAAAATTTGATTCGCGTTGGAACAATGGGTGGCATTCAAGCGGACGTTAAAGTTCGTGATGTTGTAATTGCTCAAGCAGCTTCGACAGATTCTCAAATTAATCGTAACACTTTTGCTGGTGTTGACTTTGCGCCAGTAGCAGATTTTTCTTTATTAAAAAAAGCGTATGATGCAGGCGTTGAAAAAGGCCTATCTCTAAAAGTTGGTAATGTTTTCTCAGCGGATCGTTTTTATAATGATCAATTGGATAAACAACAATTAGCCGATTACGGAGTACTGGGAATTGAAATGGAAGCAGCGGCTCTTTATACATTAGCGCAAAAATATGGCCGTCGTGCACTTGCTATTCTAACAGTCAGCGATCACATTTTTACAGGTGAAGAAACATCCGCTGAAGAGCGCCAAACTACTTTTAATGATATGATTGTTGTAGCATTAGAAGCAGCAATAAAATAATCAAAATTACTACCTTAGATTTTGACTTAATGTATACAGGAAGGTTGATAAACATATATGAGTTCTTTATTAACAATTGCTTTAGCCGTTACTATCAGTTGTGTAAACACGGTAGAAGATCAATATTTCGGCGGGCAAAATGCAGAGCCAGTCGCTAAAGTGGAGCAAAAAGCCACAAGTAATAATACACTTGCTGACTTAGAAAAAGATCCGCTTTATCCTTACATTGATAAACAAAATAAATTAGTCGAAAAAAATGGGATTCAGTATATCGAAAACGAGGAAAATATATTAGTACTTGCTAATAAAGATTATTCCTTGCAGCCAACATATACCCCCCCTGATTTAGTTCGACCAAATGTTACTTTTTCTTTTGGGAATGAACAAGTAGAAAAAGCGCAATTAAGAAAAGAAGCAGGAACAGCCCTTGAAGAAATGTTCAAAGCAGCAAATCAAGATGGTAAGAAACTTTTTGCTGTGTCGGGTTATCGTTCTTATAAACGACAACAAGAGGTATTCCAAGCTGAAGTAAATTCCAAAGGGGATAAAAAAGCTAGAGAAGCAGTGGCTTACCCTGGAACAAGTGAGCACCAAACTGGATTAGCAATGGATATTTCCTCAGAAAATCAATCATATGAACTAACTGAAGCATTTGGAACTACCCCAGAAGGTAAATGGTTAGAAGAAAATGCCCATAATTACGGCTTTATCCTTCGTTATATGAAAGGTAGAGAAGATATTACGAAATATCAATACGAATCTTGGCATTATCGTTATGTTGGCAAAGACGCTGCAACAATCATTTACAAAAACAACTGGACATTAGAAGAATTTTTTGAACATGTTAAAGCACTACAAAAGAAAGTAGATGCCGCAAAATAACAAGCTTTAGAGCCATAAACATTTAGTTGTTTATGGTTCTTTTTTTATTTTTAAAAATTAAATGTTTGCAAAATATACCTATAGGGGGTATACTGTTAATTGTAGAAACAAAGGAGGAGAAAATATGAAACATGACCAACCCATTGTTCCACGCAAAGATGAAGAAACGAAATTACTTCAAAATCGTTTGCGACGTATCGAAGGCCAAATTCGCGGTATCGCTCAAATGGTCGAGGATGATAGATATTGTACAGACATCTTAGTTCAAATTTCAGCAGCGAATAAAGCACTTAAAAATGTTGGCTTGCAAGTATTAGAACATCATACAGCACACTGTGTCGTGGATGCTGCAAAAAACGGAGAAGATGACGTAATGGAGGACTTACTTAAGGCTATACGTCAGTTTTCTAAAACCTGAGGGGGGTATTTAGAGTGGATGATAAATATGTAAGACAGGATTTGAATGTTTTTGGGATGACTTGTGCGGCTTGTTCAACAAGAATTGAGAAATCTTTAAATAAAGCAGAAGGTGTTGAAAAAGCCAATGTCAATTTAGTCACTGAAAATGCGGCTGTATATTACGACCCAGAAGTGACCACGACAGAAGAATTAATCAAAGTCGTGAAGCATGCTGGTTATGATGCTGCAGAAAAAATGTCAAAAGAAGAAAAAGACGCCGTTTTAGAAAAGAATTTCAAAAAAGAAGTGAGACGTTTTATTCTTTCAGCTGTGCTCTCACTGCCATTACTTTTAACGATGGTTACTCACATTCCATATATTCATGAAATGGCGTTTGCGGAAACAATTGGTAACTGGATTAATCCAACCATTCAATTAGTACTCGCAACCATTGTCCAATTTTATATTGGTTGGCGGTTTTATGATGGGGCTTATAAGGCGCTTCGAGGTAAAAGCGCGAATATGGACGTTTTGGTCGCACTTGGTACATCCGCAGCTTACTTTTATAGTGTAGTGGAATATATCCGTCATATGATTGATCCAAGCGTGATGCCGCATTATTACTTTGAAACAAGTGCTGTGTTGATTACGTTAATCTTATTAGGTAAATTACTCGAATCATATGCAACTTCGAGAACAACAGAATCTATTGCTGGATTACTCGAACTACAAGCGAAAGAAGCAACTGTTATTCGTGAAGGCAAAGAATGGTTAGTACCAGTAGATTCTCTCAAAATTGGTGATATTATTCTAGTTCGTCCTGGTGAAAAAGTGCCAATGGATGCAGAAATTATCTCCGGAGAAACAAGCATTGATGAAGCGATGATTACTGGTGAACCCGTGCCTGTAGAGAAAAAACCAGGTGATTCTGTTATTGGAGCGACTATCAACTTTGACGGAGCTTTCCAAGCAAAAATTACGAAACGAATGGAAGAAACCGTTTTAGAATCGATTATTCGTTTAGTGGAAGAAGCACAAGGAATTAAAGCGCCAATTCAACGTTTGGCAGATAAAATCTCGGGTATTTTTGTACCGATTGTACTTGGAATTGCAGCTGTAACATTTATTATTTGGTACCTTGTAACAGGCACGGTAGATGGATCATTAGAAGCTGCAATTGCTGTTTTAGTTATTGCTTGTCCCTGTGCTCTCGGGCTCGCAACACCAACAGCGATTATGGCCGGAACTGGTAAAGGCGCCGAAAGTGGGATATTATTTAAAGGCGGGGAACATTTAGAACGTACTTCCAAAGTCGACACAATTGTTTTTGATAAAACTGGTACTTTGACAGAAGGTAAATTAGAAGTAAGTGATAAAAAAGCAAGCAACGACAAATTTTTCCCTTATTTATTCTTGATGGAACAACAATCAGAACATCCAATTGCCAAAGCGATTATCAACATGTTAGACTCTGAAAAAATCGATGTATCAGATGTAAAACAAGGAAAAATCCGCGCTAAAGCTGGGCATGGGATGACAGGTAATTTGGATGATAGTAAAGTGGAACTCGGCGCTTATCGCTATGTGTCTTCACTTACAACTATCCCGAGCGAAGAAGATGAATTAATCCAAAGTTGGATGAATGCAGGGAAAACGGTTGTAGCAATGGCAATAGACGGTACTTATGCCGGAGCACTTGCTTTATCCGATACACCACGACCAGAGGCAAAAGAAGCAATTCAAAAACTGCAAGCACAAGGTATTAAAACAGCTATTTGTTCCGGCGACCAATCTGTCGTAGTAGAAAATATGGCGAAAGATTTAGGAGCAGATATGTTTTTTGCCGAACAACTACCAAACGATAAAAGCGCATTAGTAGAAAAACTACAACAAGAAGGACATATTGTTGCATTTGTTGGCGATGGTATTAATGATGCTCCAGCTCTTGCAGCGAGTGATATTGGCATTAGTATTGGAACGGGAACAGATATTGCGATTGAAACTGGTGATGTAACGCTCGTAAGTCACCGTTTAACACTTATTCCAGAAACAATCGAACTTTCAAAAGCAACGATGCGAAACATCCGACAAAACTTTTTCTGGGCACTTGCCTATAACTGTGCGGGTATTCCAGTAGCTGCACTTGGCTTACTTGCCCCATGGGTAGCCGGACTTGCGATGGCATTTAGTTCCGTTTCGGTTGTAACTAACGCACTACGCCTAAAAAGATATAAATTTAAATCATAGGAGGAAAAGAAAATGGAAAAATTAACATTAACTGTAGAAGGTATGACTTGTGGACACTGCGAGGCTCGCGTCACCAAAGCTTTATCAGAAGTAAGTGGTGTAAAAAGCGCTGTAGTTTCTTTGGATGAAGGAACAGCAACGGTTGAATTTGAAAAAGGTCAAGTAACTGAAGATGCTTTAATTGATGCTGTAGAAGAAGCAGGATATGAAGTAGCTTAAGTTTAGAAGCGAGAGGGATTCCTGAGTGAATCCCTCTTTTTTCTTTGTCATGAAAAAAAGATACCAAAATGTTTGGAAAACTGGTAAAATAAATGAGTTAAATAAAATGTACTATTATTAGTTACATTTTACATAGAAAGTGGTGAAGAAAGATGGAACAATCCCCACAAAACAAAGAAGAAAAAGTGGAGAAACCCGAAGAAGAAAAAACAAAACCTGGCAATGGTTATATAAAAATGAAATTATTCCCATTTATAATGCTTTTATTTGCTTTTGTATTTGTTACCGCATTAGTAACAACGATCGTCATGTCTTTAGGGGATGATAAGCAAGTGAAAGTCAGCATCCCAGAGCGAAAAGAATTCACAAAGCTCTATGATGTCTATGATGAAATCTCTGAGAAATACTATAAAGACACGAAATCCACTAACATGATAGATGGAGCAATCACAGGTATGGTAAATTCCTTAGATGATCCGTATTCCACTTTTATGTCGAAAAAAGAATCGGCGGAATTTAATGACACAATTTCTTCTAGCTTTGAAGGAATTGGTGCTGAAATTCAAGAAAAAGATGGAGCTATCGTAGTTGTCTCTCCAATTAAAAACTCCCCGGCTGAAAAAGCTGGTTTGCGCCCTCAAGATATTATTACACAAGTTGATGGTAAATCTGTCAAAGGCGATACAGCGACAGAAGCAACTAAAAAAATCCGTGGTGAAAAAGGAACGGATGTCACTTTAACTATCCAACGCTCAAATGAAGATAAACCGTTTGACGTAACTATTACACGTGACGAAATTCCAATCGAAACGGTCTATAAAGAAATGGGTAATGACAAAATCGCCCACGTAACTATTAGTACCTTCTCTGAAAATACCTATGATGAGCTTGAAAAAGCATTAAAAGCTTTGGAAAAAGATGGTATGAAAGGACTTGTGATTGATTTACGAGGAAATCCAGGTGGGTTACTCGATCAAGCAGTCTCTATTTCTAGTTTATTTGTTCCTGATGGCAAAATTGTCGTTCAAGAACAAGGAAAAGATGGCGATAAATCCGCCATTAAAGCCGATAGCAGCTCACATGGTGATTATAAAGTTAAAGTACCAACAACAATGCTTATAGATGGTGGGAGTGCAAGTGCATCAGAAATTCTGGCAGCAGCAGCGAAAGAATCTGGCGGTATTAAACTTGTAGGAAATAAATCGTTTGGTAAAGGTACTGTGCAAACAGCGACCACTTTATCCGATGACTCCACACTTAAATTAACAGTCGCAAAATGGTTGACGCCAAATAGCGAATGGATTCATGAAAAAGGTATTACGCCAGATGTGGTTGTGAACATGCCAAGTTACGCGACCATGACTATTCCTTCCTCCACAAAAGTCTACAAAAATGGCGATTTTGGTGATGATGTGAAAACAATCGAAACATTGCTAAAAGCGCTAGACTACAACGTTGGAAAAGTAGATGGCTTATACGATATAGATACAGAATATGCAGTACAAAGATTTCAAGCAGCAAATAATTTAGATGTTACGGGAATTATGACCGGCGTGACAACGGATAAATTAGTTGAACTAACGCAAAAACATCTAAAAGAAACAGATCCACAACTACAAAAAGCAAAAGCCTTGGTGAAGTAAACGCATAACTTTTTTGAAAAACTGGAGGTAGCAAAAAAATGGAAACATACTTAGAAATTGAAACATTGATTAAGCGAATTTTTAATAGTTTTCGTCATGAGGTAGAAGCTGTTCTTGACAAAAGACTAAGCGGTAGCGAATACCGTGTCTTGAGTCTTATTTCTAGCGGATTAACGAAAACATCTGATTTAGCTAAAACGCTTGATGTTTCAGCCAGTCACATCACAGCCATTACAGATACTTTAGTCGAAGAGAAATTAATTACTCGTCATCGTTCTGAAGTAGACCGCCGTATTATCGAATTAAAATTAACATCTAATGCCGAGGAATTTGTCAAAGAAATTGATAAAAAGAAAAAAGAAATGATTGTTAAACGTTTTGCTGTTTTTTCCGAGTACGAACAAGCGGAATTCCGCAAATTACTAAAAAAATTAGCAGATGGCTCACAATCAAATAAATAGTAAAAATCCTGTAGTTAATAAAACTACAGGATTTTTTTAGACATTTTACTTTACAAAAAAATAATTGTTCGTTATACTTTGGATTAAAGTTGCATTAAGGAAACATTTTTAGTTAAGTATAAAAAATAGTCTTATGGGAAAAGGGTGGTAGAAATGAACATTCAAGGTTTAACGATAGCATATAAACAAAAAGTGGCGATTGATGATGTCACTCTTCAAATAGCAACAGGAAAATTAACTGGGATTGTCGGTCCCAATGGTGCTGGTAAATCTACATTATTAAAAGGAATGATGGGATTAGTTCCACGCGAAAAAGGCCAAGTAACATTAGATAATAAGCCTCTCACTTATTGGAGAAAGAAAATCGCTTATGTCCCGCAGCGTAGTGAAGTAGATTTAACTTTTCCAATCACTGTTTTTGATATGGTACTTCTTGGTACTTATCCGGCCCTGGGATTAATAAAACGCCCTGGTAAAAAAGAAAAACAGCTGGCATTTGATGCTTTAGAACAAGTGGAGATGACGGCATTTAGTAAAAGACAAATCGGCGAACTGTCAGGTGGTCAATTGCAGCGTGTGTTTATTGCTCGTGCCTTAGCGCAACATGCGGAAATCTTCTTTTTAGATGAACCATTTGCTGGCATTGATATGACTAGCGAAGCGCTTATTATGAAATTGTTAAAAAAGCTAAGAGATAACGGAAAAACTATCGTAGTCGTCCACCATGATTTTCATAAAGTAGCTGCTTACTTTGATGACATTATTTTACTCAATAAAAAATTAGTGGCACACGGTCCGGTAGAACAAACATTTACAGAAGAAAAAATTCAATTTGCTTATGGTGACGCACCGGTAGCATTTGCGGCGGGGGTGTAGAGATGCTGTTTTTAGAAGGATTAATGCAATATGGTTTTTTACAAAAAGCGCTTATTACTTCCGTGACAGTTGGTATTGTATCAGGTGTAATTGGTAGTTTTATCATTTTGCGAGGAATGTCGTTAATGGGTGATGCGATCTCTCATGCGGTGTTACCTGGTGTAGCAATTTCTTATATGATGGGGATGAACTTCTTCATAGGTGCAGCAACATTCGGCATTGCAGCAGCACTTGGCATCGGCTTTGTTAATCAAAAAAGTCGGATTAAAAATGATACAGCAATCGGCATCGTGTTTAGTGCATTTTTCGCGCTCGGGATTATTTTAATTTCATTTGCGAAGAGTAGTACCGATTTGTACCATATCTTATTCGGAAATGTGCTTGCGGTGCGGAGTTCGGATATGTGGATGACAATTATTATCGCGATACTGGTTATTTCGCTAGTCGCAATATTTTATAAAGAATTTCTAGTAAGCTCATTTGATCCTGTGATGGCAGAAGCATACGGTTTAAATGTGCGGTTCTTACACTACTTCTTAATGCTACTGCTGACACTTGTGACGGTTTCGGCCTTACAAACAGTTGGAATTATCTTAGTAGTGGCAATGTTAATTACACCAGCTGCAACAGCGTATCTCCTCACAAATAAATTATCTAAAATGATTATGCTCGCTTCCACATTTGGCGCAGTGAGTGCAATTATTGGACTTTATTTCAGTTACATTTTCAACTTAGCATCAGGTGCGGCAATGGTATTAGTTGCAACAATTATTTTCTTTATTGCCTTTTTATTCGCACCAAAACAAGGATTATTGTTTTCTAAAAAGAAGGAGGTTATCGAATGAAAAAAGTTATAGTTGGGACGCTTTTCGCTTTAGTATTAGTACTGGCGGGGTGTTCAAGCCAAAATAGCGACACGAAAAAAACAGGGGACAAATTAAATGTGGTGGCTACCTACTCCATTTTAGCGGATATTGTAAAAAATGTCGGTGGGGATAAAATTGAACTCCATAGCATCGTACCGGTTGGCGTTGACCCGCATGAATATGATCCTTTGCCAGATAATATTCAAAGCGCAGCAGATGCAGATTTAATTTTTTACAATGGCTTAAACTTAGAAACTGGGAATGGTTGGTTTGACCGAATGCTCGAAACAGCTGATAAATCAAGAGATGACAAAGACCAAGTAGTCGAGTTAAGTAAAGGGGTAAAACCAAAATATTTAACAGAAAAAGGAAAGACTTCTGAAACAGACCCGCACGCTTGGTTAGATCTTCATAACGGTATTATTTATACGGAAAATGTACGCGATGCCCTTGTAAAGGCTGATCCAGACAATGCTAATTTTTATAAAGAAAACGCCAAAAAATATATCGATAAACTAGCAACACTGGATAAAGAGGCAAAACAAAAATTTGCAGATTTACCAGAAAATCAAAAAACATTAGTGACAAGTGAAGGGGCATTTAAATATTTTGCTGCTCGCTATGGTTTAAAAGCTGCGTACATTTGGGAAATCAACACGGAAAGTCAAGGCACACCTGACCAAATGAAACAAATTATTAGTATCGTTGAAAAAGAGCGAGTACCTAACTTATTTGTCGAAACGAGCGTGGATCCGCGCAGTATGGAAAGTGTATCTAAAGAAACCGGCGTACCAATTTTCGCTAAAATCTTCACGGATTCTACTGCGAAAAAAGGCGAAGAAGGCGACACTTATTTAGAAATGATGCGCTATAATCTTGATAAAATTCATGATGGTTTAGCTAAATAAAAAAACGCAGAGATTAACTCGAAATCTCTGCGTTTTTTGCATTTAAAGAAAGCTTACGTTCCGTTTTACGAACCCGAATGGATAAAATAAACGCGGCGACAAACAAGCCAGTACTCAATCCTATCCAGTAACCAAATGGTCCTAAATTTGTAAAGGATAACCCGTAACCTACTGGGAGTCCAATTAACCAATAGGAGATAAAGGCGATAATCGAGGTAATTGCAACATCTTTATAACCCCGAAGCGCCCCAAGAACAGGTGATAAAACGGCATCTGCAAATTGAAATAATATCGCATATACTAAGAAATGCATAATTAAATCACTTAATTCTGCGTCATTCGTGTAGAAGCCAGCAATAATATCACGGAAGAAAAACAGTATCGCTCCATTAATACAGCCAATTAGAATCGCTGCCGTCATACCAATATGGCGATATTGTTTGGCATCTTTTAACCGTTTTGCGCCTGTTTCGTAACCACCAAGTATTGTCAGAGTGGAAGCAACACTAAGAGGAAACGCATAAAGCAAGGTACAAACACTATTGGCTGATTGATGCGCTGCAATCGTCTCCGTCCCAAAAGCACCCATTAAAATCGTCACCGCTGAGAAAATACTCGTTTCAAATAAAATTGTTAACCCATTTGGCACTCCAATCCCGATAATTTCTTTTACTTTGGAAAAACGAAGCGCTGTGAGGCCTTTAAAAATACCGAATTTACGCAATCTCGTTTGTGTTTGAATCAGAATCACACTAACTAAAACAACGAGCCAGTACGTAATCCCCGTCGCATAACCACTACCAGCACCACCCATTTCCGGAAAACCGAAGTTCCCAAAAATAAAGCAGTAATTTAAAAAGATATTAAACGGAACTGTACAAAGCGTAATTAACATGGTGACTCTGGTCAAACCAAGCGAATCAATGAATGAGCGTAAAATCGCTGAAATAAAAAAAGCGGGAATCCCAATACATATCCCATTTAAGAAGTGGCGAGCGATATGCGCAACTTCTGCGGTGACAGGCATATGCGTCAAAATCGTTGGAACGACTAAAAAATTAATAAGAATTAAAATAAAAGCTAAAAATAAAGCAATATATAAACCATTATGCACGGTGTTTTTGACTTGTTTTTCTTTCTTCGCCCCGATTAATTGAGCGATAATTGGTGTGATAGCCATTAATAACCCAGAAAAAGCGGCATTCACTGGAGCCCAAAATGAACTACCAATCGCTACACCAGCCAGCGCCTGATTCGAATAATTTCCGCTCATCGTTGTATCAAAAAATGTCATGGAGAAAAGCGTGAGTTGCGTAATGACAATCGGTGTGAATATCGTTAAAAACTGTTTCCATTTAGCTCCGTATGTGACTGTTTGTTGCAAGTAATCATCTCCTTTTTACATCCTTAAAGATTATAGCATAAATAAGGCAATCTGGCGGCGTAACAAAAAACTTTTCCTTTCGTATATGTACTATCTTTGTTATAATAAAGTTCTGTGGCAGGGGCAATACTCTGCGGGTTGGGAGAGGGACAATTTCATAATGAGGAAAAAGTATGCAGAAATTTTTCAACAAAGTATTTCGGCTGAACGAGCATAAAACCAATATCCGGACTGAATTTTTAGCTGGTATGATTGGCTTTTTTACGGTGGCATATATTATTGTCGTCAATAGCTCGATTTTAGCTGAGGCTGGAGTTCCTTATCAAGGAGCAGTCCTTGCGACGATTTTTATTTCGGCGTTAGGTTGTTTGATTATGGGATTTTGGGCAAATGCACCACTTATTCTAATGCCAGGAATGGGGATTAATGCGCTGTTTGCGTATACCCTTGTTCAAGGAATGGGACTAAGTTGGCAGGTTGCACTTGCTGCTGTTACGATGAGTGGCTTATTATTTATGATTCTTGCGTTCACACCACTTGCAGGAAAACTAAATAAAGCTATCCCGCTCATTTTAAAACAAGCCATTACGGTCGGGTTAGGTATTTTCTTAATCTTCCTAGGGCTTGAAAAAGGCGGAATCGTAACAAGTGGGAAACATGCCATAATTGCAGTTGGAGATTTAAGCGATCCATTCGTCTTAGCAACACTAGTTACACTTTTACTAACAATGATTTTAGTTATCCGAAAAATTCCAGGCACTTTCTTATGGAGTTTAATTATCGGAACACTTGTTGGAGTAATGTTTGGTGTAACCGGGAAAGCTGATGGCGCTTCGATTAGTGTTGCGCCGTGGAGTGATGTTCTCTTTAAAGCTGATTTTTCTGGGATGGCGAGCGTTAGTTTTTGGAGCGCCGTCTTTACGATGACAATGGTCATTGTGTTTGAAACGGTTGGTCTTACAAATGGTCAAGTAAGACAACTAAAACAAACCGAAAAATTACCACGCGTTTTAAAAGCGAGCTCCCTAACTGCCTTTTTATCTGGCTTATTTGGTACAAGTCCAACCATCTCTGCGCTTGAAAGTGGTTCGATGTTTGCGAGTGGAGCAAAAACCGGTCTGGCAACAATAACGACTGGTCTGTTCTTTATCGCATCCCTTTTCTTAATGCCGGTATTATCTTTTATTCCGAACAGTGCAATCGCGCCCATTTTAGTTGTAATTGGGATGTCGATGCTGCAAGAATTTAAAGAAATGGATTTATCCAATCCGGCAGAAACTTTTTCAGCACTACTGATTATTGTGTTAATCCCGCTGACGTATAGTATTGCAGACGGAATTGCGGCTGGTTTTATCGCGTATCCAATTCTTCGCGCTTTTACGAAGAACGAAGAACGTACTTCACCAGTCATGTATGTGATTGCAGCTTTATTTTTGCTTCAATTTATCATACAATAACAAAGAAGCAATGCGCTCTTCTTAAGTTTAAAGGGGAGCGCGTACTTTTTATCTAACTGATGTGAAAAGAGGGTTCGAAAAATGTATTATTATCTAATCACCCTAGCCGTGATTGCGCTAGACCAATTGACTAAATGGATTGTTGTTCAAAACATGGAAATTGGACAGAAAATAGAAGTTATTCCTGGATTTTTATACTGGACAAGCTATCGTAATGACGGAGCAGCTTGGAGTATTTTAGAAGGGCATATGTGGTTTTTCTATCTTATTACTGTAATCGTTATTGGAATTATAATTTATATTATGCAAAAATATGCCAAAGGAAAGCGACTATTTTCCATTAGTTTAGCGTTTATTCTAGGTGGTGCGATTGGTAATTTTATCGACCGGATCTTGCATCAAGAAGTGGTGGATTTTGTACAAACAGTGTGGGGAAATTATTACTTCCCAATCTTTAATGTGGCAGATGCCGCGCTTTCAGTTGGTGTCGTACTAATGCTCGTGTATGTTTTTGTAGACGACCGCAAAACGAAAGGAATTAAATAATGCAGAATGAAACATTGATTATAGAAGAGAGTCACGCCCGGGAACGTGTGGATAAAGTTATTGCTGAAATGATGGAAAAAAGTCGTTCAGCGATACAACTTATGCTAAAAAATGGCGATATAACGGTAAACGGAGAACTTGCGAAGCCGAATTATAAAGTTCAAGTAGGAGACGAAATTCGTTATGAAGCTCGTGAACCAGAAGAACTGGAGATTTTAGCCGAAGATATTCCACTTGATATTTATTTTGAAGACAAAGATATGCTCGTTGTAAATAAACCTGAAGGAATGGTGGTTCATCCATCAGCTGGTCATGCGAGTGGAACGCTTGTAAATGCTTTATTATTTCATTGTGATGATTTATCTGGTATAAATGGTAAAATTCGTCCAGGGATTGTTCACCGAATTGATAAAGATACATCGGGATTGCTTATGGTTGCGAAAAACGACCATGCGCATGAATCACTAGCCAAACAATTAAAAGATAAAACATCTGATCGAGAATATATCGCACTCGTCCATGGTGATATTGTCCATCAAAAAGGAACGATTGAAGCGCCAATTGGTCGAGCAAAAGAAGACCGTCAAAAAATGGCTGTTGTTCGTGACGGCAAAGAAGCGCGGACTCATTTTGAAGTAATTGAGCGTTTGCCTGGTTATACTCTTATTAACTGTAAGCTTGACACGGGGAGGACACACCAAATTCGTGTCCACCTTAAATATATTGGTCATCCGCTAGCTGGTGATCCAAAATACGGACCAAAAAATACAATAAAAGGTAATGGACAATTCCTTCATGCGGCCAAACTAGGATTTGATCATCCGACGACAAATGAACGAATGACCTTTGAAGCTCCACTACCAGATTCTTTTGAACAAGCGCTTAAATCATTACGACAAGAAAACTAAAAAAGAAGCAAGAATGCCTATTTAATGGCGTTTCTTGCTTCTTTTTCTTTGATAAGTGATTTAGTTGCTTGACGTAAAGTAGCAAATGTTTTAATGCCTTTTTGCTCGGTCAAGTTGGCTTGTACCATTATTTTGGCGGTTTCCGGCTGCATTCCGGTAATGATTGGTGTCACTCCGACAAGTTTGAGTGAAGAGAAGAAGTGCTCAATATATTCGCCAATATTAGCTGAATCAAATTGTACGCCAGATAAGTCAATAATCAAATAGTTTACGGGTTGTTCGCACGTTTCAAAAAGAGCCGTTTCGGTAATTTGTTTTGCCCGTTCATCCGTTATTTTTCCTATAAGTGGCAAAAGAAATACTTTTTCAGCAAGCCAAATTAGTTTTGTTGAACTTTTGATGATTTGGTTTTCTTTTTGTTGGACTAATTGTTCTGTAGCGAGTGTGTATCCTTCGATTAAATGTTGTGTGAAACTACTAAATACTTGGTGGAGTTTGATGCTAAAAAGATATAACTCGCGGTAATTATTACATTCTGCATTTATTTCCGAGGCATAATCTAGTAAAAATTCTTCTAGTAAACGAATATGAAATAAAATGCGTGAAATGCCAAGTGATGTAATAAATTGTGCCTTTCCTAATTCACGAGCGAATGTATTCATTTTTGCAAGGTCTTCGGTCATACCAATAAATAAATTTTCCAAGACAAAACCGGTTTCGTCCATTAGGCGGTGGTCATCTTTTAAGGCAAAAACATATGGATCATCCACAGATACATAATACGTAAGCCAACCTTTAACGACGGTTTCTTTCTGTTGTAATAAACTATTCATAATGCTCATTCTATTCACCTCTTAAGTAGATGTTTTTTTAGCTATTAAAGCATAGCATAAAGCATAAAAAAAGAGGAATAATTTCTAGAGTGAGCCCATTATTTTAAACCGTTTTATGTATAAAATGTGAAAACTTAAAAAAAACCGCAAAAAAAAGAATCATCTTCTTGGTGATTCTTCTTTTTCCTACTATAAAGATATCCTTTTTTAGTTTTTGTTTGCTTGGAGCTTAGGTCAATTAGTGCAAAGGGGCTTCGTTTGATTTCTGGATTTAAACGACCTTCACGCACTAGTTTTTGGCGTTTCTTTTTCGCTTTAGATGTAGCCATAATTTTGGCCTCCTTTATTTTATTATAAACAGTATAACATGTTTTATATTTTTTTGATTGACAGGGAGAGTTCTTTCAGGTAAGATGAATCTAATGAAATAAAGTCCTTTAACATAGTCCAGAGAGGCTAAGAAGGTGACGATAATTTGACGGGTTATTTGTATACTCGTACGCGTTCCCTTGCTTACACTGGCAGAGGGTTATTTTTTTGCACAAAAGGAGAGATTTCGGATGCAAAAACAAGTAGTTGTCATGGACGAGGCGGCAATCAAACGCGCGCTTACCCGGGTTAGTTACGAAATCATCGAACGAAACAAAGGGACAAAGAATTTAGCGCTTGTCGGTATTAAGACTCGTGGTATTTATCTTGCGGAGCGTTTGCATAAGCGGATACTTGAAATTGAAGGTATTGACGTGCCAGTCGGGGATATTGACATTACGCTTTATCGCGATGACTTATCTTTCAAAGATGATAAAACGCGCGAACCCGCTGTACATGGGACGAACATTCCATTTGATATTAATGGAAAAAAAGTCGTTCTTGTAGATGATGTGCTTTATACAGGTCGAACTGTGCGTGCCGCAATGGACGCATTAATGGATGTAGGTAGACCTGCGCAAATTCACCTTGCAGTACTGGCTGATCGGGGTCATAGAGAGCTTCCAATCAGAGCAGACTACGTAGGGAAAAATATTCCAACATCAGGTAACGAGCGAGTAGAAGTGCGTTTGACCGATGTGGATCATTCAGAAGATGCGGTTATTATCAACAAAAATGAATAACAATGTAACACTTTTTTAAAAGCAGTCCTGTGAGGCTGACAAAGAGTGATTAATTTCTATAGGGGATTATTCTATACTCTTTGTCGACCGAGGCAAGGGGTATTTTTTATGAAGAAAGAGGGAAGAAAATGACAGAAACGACAGAAACAGTGACAAAACCAGTACTAGATATACACGAAAAACCAAGCTTTAATAAATGGATTATTCTTAGCATCCAGCACCTTTTCACCATGTTTGGCTCTACTATCTTTGTGCCAAGTGTGACAGGGTTAAGTCCGGGAGTGGCGCTTGTATCTAGCGGGCTCGGGACACTTGCTTATCTAGGAATTACTCGCGGGAAAATCCCCGCATATCTAGGTTCTTCCTTTACCTTTATTGCACCAATTACAGCATTACTTGCAGCAAAATCTGGCGGAGGGCCGGGCGCAGTTATGGTCGGAACTTTCTCAGTCGGAGTAGTTTATGCAATTGTTTCTTTGATTGTTTATTACGCAGGTGTTGATTGGATTCAAAAAGTATTACCGCCAATTGTTGTTGGACCAGTTATTATGGTTATCGGTTTGTCGCTAGCTCCAAGTGCGGCTGCGATGGCGATGGGAACGAACAATGGTAAATATAGTTTAGAAACTTTAACTGTAGCAATAATCACGCTCCTTGCAACCATAATCGCCATGATGTTTTTCAAAGGATTTATGGGCTTGATTCCGATTTTGTTTGGCTTCACAGTAGGTTACTTAACAAGTATGGCTTTCGGTATGGTAGATTACACGTTAATCAAAAATGCCTCGTTTTTCCAAGTACCAGATTTCAGTATTCCATTTGTAAATATCGACCCAGTTATTACTGTTACAGTCATCCTTAGTATGGCGCCACTAGCGTTTGTTACGATGGCAGAACATATGGGGCATCAATTACTACTTAATCGAATCACAAATAAAAACTTTTTCAAAGATCCAGGACTTCATCGTTCCTTGCTTGCGGATGGTACTGCTTCGGTTATCGCATCGTTAATCGGTGGACCACCTGTAACAACATACGGTGAAAACATTGGTGTTCTAGCAATTACAAAAGTATATAGCGTGTTTGTTATAGGAGGCGCGGCAGTTTTCGCTATCCTCTTCGGATTTATCGGCTACATTAATGCAGTTATCACCTCGGTTCCAACAGCAGTTCTAGGCGGAATTTCCCTGCTACTCTTTGGGGTTATTGCGACAAGTGGACTTCGAATGATGATTGAAAACAAAATTGATTTAAGTGTCAATCGTAATATGATTATCGCTTCTGTTGTACTAGTAGTAGGAATTGGCGGCTTGTTCATTAAAGCTGGAACGTTCGAACTATCTGGTATGGCACTCGCAGCAGTCATTGGGATTATCTTAAACTTAGTCTTACCAGCCGAGCATAAATCAGCATAACACACCACAAAAAACCTCTGCAGACAAAATTTCACAGAGGTTTTTGTATAAAATGAATGAGAAAAGGTGGCGCTTTGAATGAAAAATTTGTTGTCAATGGAAGCATTAACCGTCCATGAAATCGAGCATTTATTAGAGCAGGCGGCACAGTTTAAGCACGGAAAAAAAGCAACTTTGAAAGAACAAGCTTTTGCAGTAAATATGTTTTTTGAACCAAGTACTAGAACGCATACGAGTTTTGAAGTAGCAGAGAAAAAGTTAGGAGTAGAGGTTGTGTCCTTTGACGCAGCAACTTCTAGCATGACAAAGGGCGAAACGCTTTACGACACACTGTTAACTATGGAAGCTGTCGGAGTAAATGTAGCAGTTATCAGACATTCTGAAGAAAACTACTATGCCGGACTTGATAAATTAAATATTGCTATCGTAAACGGCGGAGATGGCTGCGGGGAACATCCGAGTCAATCACTACTAGACTTATTCACGATAAAAGAACAATTTGGGACTTTTCAAGATTTAAAAGTGGCGATTGCTGGCGATATAAGACACAGCAGGGTAGCGAACTCAAATATGAAAGTATTAAAAAGACTTGGAGCGAAGTTGTTTTTCTCCGGACCGAAAGAATGGTTTGATGATAGCTACTTAGAATACGGCACATACCTACCCGTCGATGAGATTGTTGAAAAAGTCGATGTGATGATGCTGTTGCGTGTACAACATGAGCGACATAGTGGAACAGAACAATTTACAAAAGCAAGTTATCACGAAAAATTTGGACTTACGGTTGAACGGGCAGCGAAATTAAAACAAGATGCAATCATCATGCACCCAAGCCCAGTGAACCGCGACGTTGAAATTGCTGATAGCTTAGTTGAAAGCGAAAAATCACGCATTGTTACGCAAATGACAAATGGCGTTTTTATAAGAATGGCAATTTTGGAATCAATTTTAAAAGAACAGGAAATGAGGGCGAAAGTATGTACGTATTAAAAAATGGTCAAGTGTTAAATGAATCAGGCGAACTAGAGAACAAAGATGTACTTATTCAAAACGGCAAAGTCAACTTGATTGCAGATTCGATTGAAGTAACAAGTGGCGAAGAATTTGATGCAACGGGAAAACTAATCGCACCAGGCTTTATCGATGTTCACGTACATCTTCGCGAACCAGGCGGAGAACATAAAGAAACCATTTTGACAGGAACAAAAGCAGCAGCACGCGGAGGTTATACAACGATTTGTTCGATGCCTAATACAAAACCTGTTCCAGATTCCAAAGAAGTAATGAACAGTTTACAAGCAAAAATTAAAGAAACAGCAGAAGTTCGAGTGTTACCATACGCATCCATTACAACGAGTCTTGGAACGGACGAGCTAGTAGATTTTGAAGCTTTAAAAGAAGCTGGAGCATTTGCTTTTACAGATGATGGCGTGGGCGTACAGCTAGCCGGAACAATGTACGAGGCAATGAAACGAGCAGCAGCACTAGATATGGCAATCGTTGCTCACTGTGAAGACAACTCGCTCATTTACGGCGGAGTGGTCCATGACGGAATTTTTGCTGAAAAAGAAGGACTTAAAGGCATTCCAAACATTGCAGAATCGGTTCAAATCGCGCGTGATGTTTTACTAGCAGAAGCAGCCGGCTGTCACTATCATGTTTGCCATATTTCGACTAAAGAATCTGTTCGCGTGGTACGTGATGCAAAACGAGCGGGTATCCGTGTCACAGCAGAAGTTTCGCCACATCACTTGATACTCGACGAAGAGGACATTCCGGGAAATGACGGCAACTGGAAAATGAATCCACCACTTCGCAGCAAAGAAGATCGCGCGGCTCTTTTAGAAGGATTACTAGATGGAACGATTGATTTTATCGCAACTGACCACGCACCACACGCAGCGGAAGAAAAAAATGTCCCAATGGAGCAAGCCGCATTCGGTATTGTCGGTTTAGAAACGGCTTTCCCACTGCTATACACCCATTTTGTCAAAACGAACGAATGGACGTTAAAACAACTTATCGACTGGATGACAGTGAAGCCAGCAGAGTGCTTTAAACTCCCATACGGAAAACTAGAAGAAGGCGCAGTAGCAGATATTGTCGTACTTGATTTAGAAAAAGAAGCAACTATTGATCCAGCTACTTTTTACTCAAAAGGAAAAAATACACCATTTGTTGGAGAAACGTGTATCGGCTGGCCGGTAGCAACGTTTGCAGAAGGAGAACTTGTATACAATGAGGGGGAAATCAAATGACAAAGCGAATTTTAATGCTAGAAGATGGCAATTACTTTATCGGTGATGCAATTGGTAGTGAAAAAGAAACAATCGGTGAAGTTGTTTTTAATACGGGAATGACTGGCTACCAAGAAACAATCACAGACCCTTCATATTATGGGCAAATTATCACTTTTACGTATCCACTTGTTGGAAACTACGGCGTGAACCGCGATGATTTTGAATCCATTAATCCAGCTGTTAAAGGAGTCGTTGTGCGTGAAGCCGCAGAGTATCCATCCAACTGGCGCAACCAAATTACTTTAAATGAATTTTTAAAAGAAAAAGGCATTCCTGGAATCGCGGGAATTGATACGCGTAAATTAACGAAATTAATTCGTAAAGAAGGTACGCTAAAAGGAATTTTATCAGCAGCAACAGCAGACAAAGAAGAATTGCTACACCATCTTCGTTCTGTACGCTTACCAGTTGACCAAGTACATGAAGTATCTTCAGCTAAAGCTTTTGCAAGTCCTGGCGATGGTAAACGAGTTGTACTTGTGGATTATGGTGTGAAAAGCTCGATTTTACGAGAACTGAATAAACGTAATTGTTATGTGACGGTTGTTCCTTATAATACAACTGCCGAAGAAATCCTTGCCATGCATCCAGATGGCGTGATGTTATCAAACGGACCTGGTGACCCGAAAGACGTACCCGAAGCGCTAGAAATGATTCGCGGTATTCAAGGTAAACTGCCATTATTTGGAATCTGCTTAGGGCACCAACTATTTGCACTAGCAAACGGAGCAGATACGTTTAAATTGAAGTTCGGTCACCGTGGCGCGAATCATCCAGTAAAAGAACTAGCAACCGGCCGCGTTGACTTCACTGCGCAAAATCACGGTTATGCGGTAGAAAAGGAATCGCTTATCGGCACTGATTTAAAAGTAACGCATATTGAATTAAACGATGAAACAGTGGAAGGCCTTGCACACAAGGAATACCAAGCGTATACCGTACAATATCATCCAGAAGCAAACCCAGGTCCAAGTGACGTTAACTACTTGTTTGACGAATTTATGGAAATGATGAATGTGAAAGAGGAGGGTGAATTACATGCCTAAACGTGACGATATAAAAACAATTCTTGTAATCGGCTCTGGCCCGATTGTTATTGGACAAGCAGCGGAGTTTGACTATGCGGGAACTCAAGCCTGCTTAAGCTTAAAAGAAGAAGGTTATCGGGTAGTATTAGTGAACTCGAATCCAGCGACGATTATGACAGACGCAGAAATGGCTGACAAAGTATACATTGAGCCAATTACACTTGATTTTGTATCGCGCATCATTCGTAAAGAACGTCCGGATGCCATTTTACCTACGCTTGGAGGACAAACGGGGTTAAACATGGCGATGGAACTTTCAGCTGCGGGGATTTTGGATGAATGTAATGTGGAAGTACTTGGAACTGATTTGACAGCGATAAAAAAAGCGGAAGACCGGGAAGCTTTCCGTGATTTGATGAATGAACTAGGTGAGCCAGTACCAGAAAGCGATATTATCCATAATTTAGACGAAGCTTATACTTTTGTAGAACGAATTGGCTATCCGGTTATCGTTCGCCCGGCTTATACGTTAGGTGGTTCTGGCGGCGGGATATGCCATAATGAACAAGAATTAATTGAGACAGTAACTAGCGGATTAAAATTAAGCCCAGTAACTCAGTGCTTACTAGAAAAAAGTATCGCTGGATTTAAAGAAGTAGAATATGAAGTAATGCGTGATGCGAACAATAACGCGATGGTTGTTTGTAACATGGAAAATATTGACCCAGTTGGCATACATACCGGCGATTCGATTGTTGTTGCACCAAGTCAAACACTTTCCGACCGTGAATACCAACTGTTGCGGGATGTTTCATTAAAAATTATCCGCGCACTGGAAATTGAAGGTGGCTGTAATGTTCAGCTAGCACTTGATCCGGATAGTTACAACTACTATGTAATCGAAGTAAACCCGCGTGTGAGTCGTTCATCCGCACTTGCCTCGAAAGCAACTGGTTACCCGATTGCAAAACTAGCAGCAAAAATCGCAGTTGGCTTAACACTAGATGAAGTTAGAAATCCAGTAACAGGAACAACTTACGCGCATTTTGAACCAACGCTAGATTATGTTGTTGCGAAAATTCCACGGTTTGCTTTTGATAAGTTCGAACAAGCGGATCGTCGCCTTGGCACACAAATGAAAGCAACTGGAGAAGTTATGGCAATCGGTCGTTCATGGGAAGAAGCCCTTCTAAAAGCAGTACGTTCCCTTGAAATTGGCGCTGACCATTTACTACTCGAAGAAGCTGAAAATGCTGACGCGGAAACATTAGAACGCAAAATTTGTTTCCCAGAAGATGATCGCTTATTCTTCTTAGCAGCAGCATTGCGCCGTGGTCAAACAATCGAACAACTACACGCGAAAACAAAAATAGATTTATTCTTCCTATACAAATTAAGTAAAACGATCGAACTAGAAAATCGCTTGAAAGAAAACCCGCAAAACGAAGAAATTTTAGCAGAAGCGAAACGAGCAGGTTTTTCTGACGCGTTTATCGCCACTTGCTGGAATATCGACGAACAAGCAATATACGACTTACGAAAAGCGCAAAATCTTTTCCCAGTATATAAAATGGTGGATACATGTGCGGCCGAATTTGAGTCCACTACGCCATACTTCTATAGCACCTACGAAGATGAAAATGAGTCGATACGCTCAAGTAAAGAAAGCGTAATTGTACTTGGCTCTGGTCCGATTCGGATTGGGCAAGGGGTAGAATTTGATTACGCGACAGTACATTCCGTCTGGGCAATTCAACAAGCCGGTTACGAGGCGATTATCATCAACAATAACCCGGAAACAGTCTCTACCGACTTTAGTATATCGGACAAACTGTACTTTGAACCACTTACTTTAGAAGATGTTATGCATGTAATCGAAATCGAACAACCACTTGGCGTTGTCGTACAATTCGGTGGACAAACTGCCATTAACTTAGCAGATGGGCTTGCGAAACGAGGAGTTAAAATTCTTGGTACAAGCTTAGAAGATACCGACCGTGCAGAAAACCGCGACGCTTTTGAAAAAGCATTAGAAATCTTACAAATCCCACAACCAGCTGGAAAAACAGCCACTTCCGTAGAAGCAGCGATCAAAGTAGCAACGGATATTGGCTACCCAGTCTTAGTGCGACCATCTTATGTACTTGGTGGACGGGCAATGGAAATTGTAGAATCTGAAGAAGCGTTAAAACATTATATGACAAATGCAGTAAAAGTTAATCCGAAACATCCTGTGTTAGTCGATCGTTATGTTAGCGGTCAAGAAGTAGAAGTCGACGCAATCAGCGACGGCGAAAATGTATTAATCCCTGGAATCATGGAACACATTGAACGTGCCGGTGTCCATTCTGGTGACTCGATTGCCGTATATCCAGCACAACGTTTAAGCGAACAGGTGAAAAATACAATTGTAGATTATACGACCAGACTTGCAACCGGCTTAAACATTATCGGTATGCTTAACATCCAGTATGTTGTTGACGGTGAAGAAGTTTTCGTTATCGAAGTAAACCCTCGCTCAAGCCGGACAGCACCATTTTTAAGTAAAATCACGGAAATCCCAATGGCGAATGTGGCAACAAGAGTTATTTTAGGAGAAAACTTGATTGACCTTGGTTACACGCCGGGACTTGCACCAGAAAAACAAGAAATTTTTGTGAAAGTACCCGTGTTCTCCTTCGCGAAATTGCGTAGCGTTGATACATCACTTGGACCTGAAATGAAATCAACCGGGGAAGTTATGGGGAAAGACGTTACGCTTGAAAAAGCTCTCTATAAAGGCTTTGTAGCAAGTGGAACAACGATGCATGATTATGGGACAGTACTGCTAACAGTTGCTGACCGTGATAAAGAAGAAGCAGTTGAACTAGCTAAGAGATTTAATCGCATCGGTTTCACTATCATGGCGACAAAAGGAACAGCCAGCACACTAGAAGAAGCAGAAATCCCAGTTTCACAAGTGAAAAAAATTGGTGAAAATCAAGAAACATTAATTGATTACATTCGAAACGGCCAAGTTACGCTCGTAGTGAACACTTTAACTACAGGTAAACGTCCAGAACGTGATGGTTTCCAAATTCGTCGTGAATCTGTCGAAAATGGCATTCCAGTTTGTACGTCGCTTGATACAGCAGAAGCAATCTTGCGTGTACTTGAATCACGCTCCTTCGAACTAGAATCAATGAATGCCAGTGAAGTTAAGCAACCTAAAGCACGTGTATAAATAGAAGAAACGGGGTGGAACCGTGTTACAGACGGAAATGAAAGTCATTCAGCAAACCGAAATTGCAGATAAAGTATACGAATTAATCTTATCAGGAGAATGTGTAGCCGACATGTCACCGGGGCAGTTTTTAATGCTAAAACCAAGTCGCTCTGATTTATTAATGAGACGACCAATCAGTATTTGTTCTTATGATAAAACGGCAAAGACATGCATTCTCTTATACCGGGTAGAAGGAGATGGGACTAAAGATTTCAGTAGTCTTTCAAAAGGAGATTCTATCGATGTGTTAGGTCCGCTTGGAAAAGGTTTTGATTTAAATACTATTCCGGCACCAAAAACCGCTCTTTTAATCGGGGGTGGAATTGGTGTCCCTCCAATGTATCAACTTGGTAAAGAGCTAGCTGATAAAGGCGTACAAGTCACGTTTGTAAACGGGTTCCAATCTGAAAAAGACAGTTTTTATGAAAAAGAAATGACAGAATACGGCACTGTGCATATTGCGACAGTCGATGGATCATACGGAACACAAGGCTTTGTCACGGATATTACGAAAAATTTTCCAGAAGAGCCAGACGTTATCTATAGTTGCGGACCAAAAGCGATGTTACAAGCTGTGAAAGCAAGTTTTCCAGAAACAAAAACATATCTTTCTTTAGAAGAACGAATGGCTTGTGGAATTGGAGCTTGCTATGCATGTGTTTGTCCAAAAGCTGGGGATACGAAGAAGCAATTTAAAGTGTGCGAGGATGGCCCAGTATTTCGTGCAGATGAGGTGAGTTTATGAATCGATTAGCGGTAGAAATTCCAGGATTATCCTTAAAAAATCCGATTATGCCAGCATCTGGGTGTTTTGGATTCGGACAAGAATATAGCAAATACTATGATTTAAATGAACTTGGTGCGATTATGGCAAAAGCAGTCACACCAGAACCTAGACTTGGAAATCCCACACCACGAGTAGCAGAAACAGCGAGCGGAATGCTTAATGCAATTGGCTTACAGAATCCTGGTTTGGAACATGTTTTAGCCCATGAATTACCATTTTTAGAGCAATTTGAAACGCCGATTATCGCCAATGTAGCAGGTGCGACGGAGGACGATTATGTTCAAGTCTGCTCCCGAATCGGGGAATCAAAAGCAGTAAAAGCAATCGAGCTCAATATTTCTTGCCCAAATGTGAAACACGGCGGCATTGCTTTTGGAACAGATCCGGAAGTAGCGCACCGTTTAACAAAAGCCGTGAAAAGTGTCGCAAGTGTGCCAGTTTATGTAAAATTATCACCGAATGTAGCGGATATTATTTCCATCGCCCAAGCAATTGAAGCGGCGGGGGCAGATGGACTAACGATGATTAATACGTTACTCGGTATGCGGATAGATTTAAAAACTAGAAAACCAGTCATCGCTAATGGTACAGGTGGGCTTTCAGGTCCAGCGATTAAACCAGTTGCTATCCGGATGATTCATCAAGTTCGTGCTGTAAGTAATATTCCTATCATCGGCATGGGCGGCGTGCAAACCGTTGATGACGTGCTAGAATTCTTAATTGCTGGGGCAGATGCAGTCGCAGTCGGAACGATGAATTTTACAGATCCCTTTATTTGCCCAAAATTAATTACCGAACTGCCAAAAAGAATGGACGAACTCGGCATTTCTTCTCTACAAGAACTTAAAAAGGAGCTACTAAACCAATGAATAAACCAATTATCGCGCTAGATTTTCAAACTTACCAAGAAGTAGAGGCTTTTTTAGCCCAGTTTTCCGGAGAATCTTTATCCGTAAAAGTCGGTATGGAACTTTTTTATAGTAACGGTCCAGCCATTGTTGAAAAAATAAAGCAACAAAATCATGCTATTTTTCTAGATTTGAAACTCCACGATATTCCAAATACGGTCAAAAGTGCGATGATTGGTTTGGCAAAACTAGGTGTTGATATGGTGAATGTTCATGCATCAGGCGGAAAGAAAATGATGGAAGCTGCTCGTGAAGGTCTTGAAATAGGTTCAACAAGTGGCAAACGTCCAAAACTTATCGCAGTGACACAACTTACTAGTACAAGTGAAACCGACATGCAAAAGGAACAATTAGTAAAGGCTAGTCTTCTTGAATCAGTGCTACATTACAGTGATTTAACCAAACAAGCAGGGCTAGATGGTGTTGTCTGCTCAGCACTCGAAGCAGACGAAATTAAACTACAAAATGGTTCTGACTTTTTACGCGTAACGCCAGGTATTCGATTAGCAAGTGATGCGACAGACGATCAAATCCGCGTCGTAACACCTGAAAAAGCTCGTTCGATTGGATCATCGAATATCGTCGTTGGTCGCTCTATCACTCGAGCAAACGACCCAGTAGCAGCATATAATCAAGTTTTGAAGGAGTGGAATGCATGAGTATTGAAAAACAAGTTGCGGAACAATTATTAGAAATTAAAGCGGTATTTTTAAAACCAAACGAGCCATTCACTTGGGCTTCCGGCATTAAATCACCTATTTACTGTGATAATCGTCTAACACTAGGCTTTCCAAAAGTTCGTCAATTTATCGCTAAATCGTTAGCAGAAAAAATCAAAGAAAATTTTGGCGAAGTAGATGTTGTAGCAGGAACCGCGACGGCAGGAATCCCACACGCCGCTTGGGTAAGCGATTTACTAGATTTACCAATGGTCTACGTACGTTCAAAAGCAAAAGAACATGGCAAAGGGAACCAAATCGAAGGGCCACTTACTAAAGGTCAAAAAGTAGTTGTGATTGAAGATTTGATTTCAACAGGTGGAAGTTCGCTTAAAGCAGTTGAGGCTTTAGAGGAAGCCGGAGCAGAAGTACTAGGAATCGCAGCCATCTTTACATATGGATTAGATAAAGGTAAAAAACTACTTGAAGAATCTGATACAAAACTAGTAACTTTAACAAATTATGACGAACTGATTGAAGTCGCTTTAAATAAAAATTACGTTACTACTGAAGATATGGCAACCTTGAAAGAATGGAAGAAAAACCCAGAAGTTTGGGGAAAATAAAAAAACAGCTCACCGTTAGAGGTGAGCTGTTTTTTATTAATATACTTTATAACTTTCACCCGTTTGTGCACCAAAAACACTTTTTTCAAACGCACGGGCAACTTTTGCAGCAGGAACTGGGAGGAAACCTTCGAAAAATGGTTCTAGTTTATCCCAAGATTCTTCTAGTACATTCGGGCTCACTGTATTAATCCGAATTCCGCGTGGCATTTCAATCGCCGCAGATTTTGCAAAAGCGGTTACTGCACCGTTAGCCATGGCAGCGGAAGCACCTTGAACGATTGGATCTTCCATCATAATCCCAGTCGTAAGTGTAAAGCTTCCTTTATCATTTAATGAGTCAATTCCTAGTAAAACGAGATTAATTTGCCCGCCTAATTTACTACTAATTGTCACGGCATTTTTCTCTGGAGTTAATTCCGTTAAAGGTGAAAAAGTGGCGCTCCCAGTTGCTGAAACAATCGCGTCTACCTTACCCACTTGTTCGTACATTTTTTTTATACTATCAATATTTGTTATATCCACGGTAACATCACCACTATGTCTACCAGCAGTAATCACTTCGGCTTTTTTCTCCAAACGTTCTTTCACCGCAGAACCAAGCGTACCTGAAGCGCCAATTAATAAAATTTTCATTTGTCTATCATCCTTCCAATAAAAAAGTAAAGTCAGTATAATATCTACCCTAAATTTGAAAGAAAAAACGGCTCCGCGAGGGAACCGTTAATTTTTCAGCGCTAAAACAAGTGTTTCATCTGGTGTGACAAAATATGTTGTTTGATTATCGTAAATAACATAACCAGGTTTAGCGCCATTTGGTTTTTTAACGTGTTTTACAAGTGTGCCGTCGACCGGAACAGTTGCTGAAAGACGCGCTTTGGAGTAGTAGGCGGCAATCATCGCTGCCTCTGTAATAGAAGTCTCATCCGGATTATTTGACTGAATCACGACATGCGAACCGGGTAAATCCTTCACGTGGAACCAATATTCATTATTTCGAGCTAATTTATTCGTTAAATAATCATTTTGTTTATTATTTTTTCCAACTAAAATTGATAAGCCGGTCGAAGAAGTATATTTTTCTGGTGTGGGTAAAGTAGCTTTTTTACGGCTGCCTTTTTTCTGTTTGTAACGAAGATAGCCTTGTTCAGCTAGTTCTTGGCGAATTTCTTCCACATCTTCTGGACCGGAAGTTTCTAGTTGGGCTTCAACGGACTCTAAATAAGAAATTTCTTCTTTAGTAAGTACGATTTGCTCTTTTACTACTTCGACGGCGTTACGTAATTTTTGATAACGACTAAAGTAACTTTGCGCATTGGCAGATGGCGTTTTTCTAGAGTCAAGCGGGATCGTCATTTTTTTCATATCATCGTAAAAATTTTCGACGGTAATTTCTTCCATTCCGCGCTCCATTAAATGTAAATTAGCTGTTAGAAGCTCACCTTGGATGCGGTAAACGTCCGCTTTTTCTGTTTCAAGTAAGGTGTTTTCGAGTTTTTCGATTTTCAGTCTACTTCTAGCGAGTTCATTGGAAATCAGTTTTTCCAAATCATGCGCAAATTGGTGAACACGGTCACGACGCGCTTTGCCGATATAAAAATGATCTAAAAGGGCACTTAAATTAGCGAATTCAGTTGTCACAGCATCAACATGACGGAGCGGGAAGAAATAATAATCTTCCTTATTTTGGATCCGCCATTCGTTTGGAACAGCGGCACTTCCTAAATGCTCATTCACTAGCCCAATCACTTCAAAAAAGGCAGAAACAAGTGAGTCGGCTGTTAAATTTCCAGCACGAAAAACAATTTCTCGAGCGAGTAATGGACTAAATCCTGCAAAATTTTGTACGAGTTGTTTGTCGATTCGACCTGCTGTAAAATCAAGTCTATCCAGAATTTGCTCCGAATTAACCTCGAATGGGTTCAGTTTATCTGATGCAGGCGGTAACACGTAAGTCGCCCCCGGTAAAAGTGTCCGGTAACTATTTTGTGCTGGAGAGACGTGTTTAATACAGTCGACAATCACATTTTTCGCACGATCGACAAGGGTAATATTACTGTGGCGCCCCATAATTTCCACAAATAAATCGCAAAAACGGTTTTCGCCAATATCATCTTTCCCGCGAATACTAAATTGTAAAATCCGTTCATTAGGAAGTTGCGTGATAGACTCAATAATCGCCCCTTCTAAATATTTCCGGAGTAACATACAGAACATTGGTGGTGTTGCTGGATTTTCTGGAATATCATCTGTCCACTGAATTCGGGCATAGCTAGGGTGCGAAGAAATTAGCAGACGTTTATTTTCACGGTTTTTTCGAATATATAAAACAAGTTCATGCGAAAATGGTTGGTGGATTTTCATAATACGACCACTTTCACCATGTTCCGCAAGTTCTTCTGTCATTGCTTTTAAAAACATTGCATCAAACGCCATTAGTTATTCATTCCTTTTTTGAGTTAGTTACTTTCTATTTTAACATACATTCCGAAAATGTATTGTATGCATGAAGTAGCTTTGGTATAATAAGAAGTCAGAACAAATTTCAAGTAATCTTAGAGGAAACTTTAAGTTATGAAAGGTGTCTTGCCAAATGGTGAAAAGCATGACGGGATTTGGGCGTGCTACGAAAGAATTTGAAGCGTTCAAAGTAACCATTGAATTAAAAGCAGTCAACCACCGCTACTCCGAATTTCTTTTTCGGATGCCAAAACAACTTGCTTATTTAGAAGGAAAATTAAAAAAGACGATAAGTAAGCAAATCAAACGTGGTAGAATTGAATGTTTCTTTTCCATCACAGGAGAACAAATTTCAAAACGTGAACTACATATTGATTGGGACCTCGCAGACAGCTATTACCGTTTTATTAAACAAGCAAGCGCTCGATATGAATTACAAGAATTACCTACAATGACCGATTTACTTCAAGAACAAGCTTATCTTTCTATTGAAGAAGAAGTGGAAGCAAGTAGCGAGCTAGAGCGACTAGTTTTAGACACACTTGCCCGCGCAACCGAGCGACTGGACGAGATGAGAAGTATGGAAGGAGCAGAATTACTGCTATATTTCAAACAACATCTTACAGCACTCGAAACAAGTTTGGAAATCATTCAAGCCGAAATTCCAAATACAGAAAAACATTATCAAGAAAAAATTGAAACTCGCTTACAAAACGTTGTGGGCGACCAATTTGATCCTAGTATCGTTCTTACAGAAGTCGCAATGCTACTTGAAAAGGCAGATATTAATGAAGAAGTAGAACGAACTAAGAGCCATTTAAAGCAATTTTATGGTATTATTTTACTCGAAGAACCAATTGGACGGAAGCTGGATTTTCTTATCCAAGAAATGAACCGCGAAATCAATACCATTGGATCCAAAGCAAGTTCTCTAAAAATCACCGAACAAGTGGTTGAAATGAAAACGACGCTAGAGAAAATTCGGGAACAAGTGCAAAATGTGGAATGATATGCAGGAGGGGAAATGATGACAGAAAGAGGACTGTTAATTGTACTTTCAGGTCCATCTGGAGTAGGTAAGGGAACTGTTCGGGAAGCTGTTTTTAAAGATCCGGAAACAAGTTTTGATTATTCTATTTCCATGACAACGCGTCTTCCTCGTGAAGGCGAACAAGACGGTGTCGATTATTATTTTCGTTCACGAGAAGTGTTTGAACAAGCTATCAAAGACGGAAAAATGTTAGAATATGCAGAGTATGTCGGTAACTATTACGGCACTCCGCTTGAATATGTCGAGGAAAAACTAGCCGCTGGGATAGACATTTTTCTCGAAATTGAAGTACAAGGAGCAATGCAAGTTCGAAAAGCGATGCCAGAAGGAATTTTCATTTTCTTAACGCCACCAGATTTATCCGAGCTTAAAAACCGGATTATCGGGCGCGGTACAGAATCGATGGAAGTTGTCGAGGAACGCATGGAAACAGCTAAGAAAGAAATCGAAATGATGGCGTCTTATGATTATGCTGTGGTGAATGATGTCGTATCAAAAGCCGTACAAAAAATCAAAGGCATTGTCGAAACAGAACACTTAAAAACCGAGCGAGTAATTCATCGCTACAAAAAAATGTTGGAGGGATTACAATGATGTTATATCCATCAATTGATAATTTATTGCTAAAAATCGACTCAAAATATTCGCTAGTTACTGTGGCTGCTAAACGTGCGCGCTACATGCAATTAGAAAACGATAAAGGTGTATTACCAAGCTACCAATCTGATAAATTTGTTGGTAAAGCGTTAGAAGAAATTCACGCTGGAAAATTAGTTTTACAAAACGACGAGAAATAAGCCTAACTGCTCCGCTTCATTGCGGGGCTTTTTTGTTAGCTGGACTTATCATAAAAATAAGCAGAAATCTAGTTTCTTCATGGTTTTGTCCTGCCTTAATTTAAGGTATAATAGAACTAATGATTTTTTATAATAAAATGAGGTGACTTATCGATGCAAGGAAAAAATATTTTACTCGCAGTGTCAGGTGGCATTGCTGTCTATAAAGCAGTCGCACTTACAAGTAAATTAACGCAAGCAGGTGCAAACGTTAAAGTCATGATGACCGAGCACGCACAAGAATTTGTTCCACCGCTTTCGTTTCAAGTATTATCCAAAAATGATGTATATACCGACACCTTTGACGAAAAAAAATCTAGTGTGGTTGCACATATTGATTTAGCTGACTGGGCTGATTTAGTAATTGTCGCACCAGCAACAGCAAATCTGATTGGTAAAATGGCAAATGGTATTGCTGATGATATGGTAACAACAACTATTCTTGCTACAGAAGCGCCGGTTTGGGTTGCACCAGCAATGAACGTCCATATGATTCAACATCCAGCAGTTATTCGAAACATTAACAGACTATATGCAGATGGCGTCCGTTTTATTGAACCAGAAGAAGGTTACTTGGCATGTGGCTATGTTGGCCGAGGTCGCCTCGAAGAACCCGAAAAAATCGTTCTCCGTATTGCGGAATTTTTTCAAGAAGATAAAGACCTACTTCAAGGCAAAAAAGTACTCGTAACAGCTGGCGCGACTCGCGAAAAATTAGATCCAGTACGATACTTTACAAATCATTCTACAGGGAAAATGGGCTTTAGTATAGCTGAGTCAGCAGCACGTCACGGTGCAAATGTAACGCTTATTACGACAAGCAAAACACTACCCGTACCGCCAGGCGTAGAAGCGGTATATGTTGAATCGGCGGATGAGATGTATCAAGCTGTTTTAGAACGTAAAGCCGAACAGCATATTTTCGTGATGACAGCAGCCGTAGCAGATTACACGCCAGCAAATGTTTCAGAGCAAAAAATCAAAAAACAACCAGGCGATTTTACAATTGAAATGAAACGAACAAAAGACATTTTACTTGAAATCGGCCAAAATAAAACAGCTGACCAAGTAGTAATTGGCTTTGCTGCTGAAACAGAAAACCTAGAAACAAATGCACTTAAAAAACTCACGTCCAAAAATGCCGATATGATTGTCGCAAATAATATTAGCGAGGCAGGCGCAGGTTTTTCAGGAGATACCAATATTGTCACTTTTTACCGAAAAGATGGATCGAATGAGGCATTACCGTTACTAGACAAAAAAGAAGTTGCAGAACATATCATCGAAGAAGCCGCTAACTTTTTAAGGAAGTGAACGAATGATTAATATAGCAAAAGTTATTGTGGACGTTCCAGCCATGCAAGTGGATCGTCCATTTGATTACTTTATTCCAGAAGATTTAGAAGATCTTATTCGTCCTGGTATGCGAGTGAGTGTCCCATTTGGAAATCGTAAAATACAAGGCTTTGTCATTTCTCTTGGCGAAACAGAAGAAAATCCGAAATTAAAAGGTATTGAGGCAGTCATGGATTTAGCGCCTGTATTAAACGAGGAATTGATGGAACTAGGAGATTGGTTAGCGGAGGATACCCTTAGTTTTCGCGTTTCTGCTTATCAAGCCATGTTACCAGCTGCACTACGGGCGAAGTATGAAAAATATTTTTTGCGTTTAGATGAAGAAAATGAAGCGCTAGAACGATTATTCGAAGGTTATGAAACACTTGATTGGAAAGTAGCAGAGTCGCGCGGCTTACTCAAAGAAATTGGCAGATGGGTAAGAGAAGGTAGCGTGGAAGTTGTCTACCAAGTGAAAAATAAAATTACAAGCAAAAAAGTTCGTGTCGTTAGCTGTTTAAAGGCACCGCACCAATTAGCTGAAATAATAGAAGATATGCCTAAAAACGCCAAAGCACAATCACGTGTATTAGCATTTTTTCAAGCATTTGAAGGAACCGAAATTGCCGCTGCAGAACTAAAAAAACAAGCAGAAACAACCGATGCAACAATAAAAAAATTAGTAGATTTAAATATACTCACTATCCAAGAAAAAATCATTTCACGCGACCCTTACGAAAATCACCAATTTGAAAAAAGTGAGTCGCTCCAGTTGCTACCAGATCAAGCGTTAGCCTGTGAGAAAATCATTGCAGCAACCGAGCAAGAAACCTTCTTAATACACGGCGTCACCGGAAGCGGAAAAACCGAAATCTATTTACAAACAATTGAAGCAAAACTAAAAGAAGGTAAAGAAGCTATCGTTTTAGTGCCAGAAATTTCCCTTACACCGCAAATGGTAGAACGTTTTAAAAGTCGCTTTGGTAGTGAAGTTGCAGTACTCCACAGTGCCCTTTCTTCCGGAGAAAAATACGATGAATGGCGTAAAATCGAACGGAAAGAAGCACGTGTTGTCGTTGGCGCTCGTTCCGCTGTGTTTGCACCATTTGAAAATTTAGGAATAATTATTATTGATGAAGAGCACGAAGCAAGTTATAAACAAGAAGATAATCCGCGCTATCATGCAAGAGACGTAGCGATTTGGCGCGCAGAAAAGTACCAATGTCCAGTCGTTCTTGGGAGTGCCACACCATCTCTTGAATCTTTTGCTAGAGCGAAAAAGGGCGTTTATACATTGATTGAACTCCCTAGCCGAGTGAATGATCGTGCAATGCCGGAAGTTCGGGTTGTGGATATGCGCGAAGAATTGCGTAAAGAAAACCGCACTGAATTTTCGACTGAATTGTTAGAGAAAATTAAAGACCGAATTGCCAAAAAAGAACAAACCGTTTTAATGCTAAATCGTCGTGGTTACTCTTCTTTTGTAATGTGTCGTGATTGTGGTTATGTTGTCGAATGTCCTAACTGTGATATTTCACTCACTTATCACCAGTCTAGCAACCAAATGAAATGTCACTACTGTGGTCATGAAGAACGTGTCCCTAAGCATTGTCCTAGCTGTGAAGGCGAACATATCCGTTATTTTGGAACAGGTACTCAAAAAGTAGAAGAAAGCCTAACGAAGCTGATTCCAGAAGCTCGTGTGATCCGAATGGATGTAGATACAACAAGAACAAAAGGCGCCCATGAAAAATTACTCAAAAGCTTTCGTAACCATGAAGCGGATATTTTACTAGGAACACAAATGATTGCTAAGGGGCTAGATTTTCCTGATATTACGTTAGTTGGCGTATTAAATGCGGACACCATGCTTCATTTGCCAGATTTTCGTGCCTCAGAACGAACTTTTCAATTGCTCACCCAAGTAAGTGGCCGGGCAGGGCGCCATGAGCGAACTGGCGAAGTAGTTGTCCAAAGCTATAACCCAGAGCATTACAGCATTGAATTTGCCAAACAACATGACTTTATCGGCTTTTATAACCACGAGATGAAGCTCAGGAAAATGGGTTCTTATCCACCATTTTATTACTTAACGATGATTAATGTCAGCGATGAAAATGAAATGAAAGCCATTCGAACAATTCAAGAAATGGCGCAGTTTTTACGAGGAAAGTTAGGTCCTGATGCCGTTATTCTTGGCCCAGTACCAAGCACTATTACCCGAATTAAAAACAAATATCGTTACCAATGTATTATTAAATATAAAATTGAACCCAACTTAAAAATAGAACTCAAAACACTCATCACCCATTACCAAAAAGACCAACAAAAAGGCTTAACGATAACGATTGACGTACAACCATACGTATTAATGTAAAAGGAGTAAACCGATGACAAAAATTATTTTTATGGGAACACCTGCATTCTCTGTCCCAGTTTTAGAACAATTAGCTAGAGCATATGATGTGATTGCAGTTGTCACACAGCCAGACCGACCAGTTGGACGCAAACGAATTTTAACCCCGCCGCCTGTAAAAAAAGCCGCTTTGGAATTAGGGATTCCAGTTTATCAACCAGAAAAATTACGCACATCTAGCGAGCTAGAAGAACTTATTTCATTAGAAGCAGATTTACTAGTAACAGCCGCATACGGTCAAATTCTACCCAATAACCTGCTTGAATCACCTAAGCATGGCGCGATTAATGTCCACGCATCACTTTTACCAGAATATCGTGGCGGGGCTCCGGTCCATTATGCACTGCTTGACGGAAAAACAGAAACCGGCGTGACGATTATGTATATGGTTGAAAAATTGGATGCGGGTGATATGATAAGTCAGCGCAAAATTCCTATTACAGAGGAAGATAACACTGGTACTATGTTTGATAAATTAAGCAAGCTTGGTGCAGAATTATTAATGGATACATTACCTGACTTTTTAGCGGGAAAAATTACCGCTGTAGCACAAAATCCAGAAAAAGTAACTTTCGCGCGAAATATTTCTAGAGAGCAAGAGAAAATAAATTGGACAAAACCAGGACGGACGATTTTTAACCAAATTCGTGGACTTTCGCCTTGGCCAGTTGCTTATACGACACTTGAAGAAAAACCTTTTAAAATTTGGGAAGCAACGTTTGAAGATACAAAAACAAGCGGCGAACCGGGCACGATTTTAACAGATAAATCAACGCTCAAAATCGTAGCAGGTGACGGCACACTTATTGTCCCAACAGTAATCCAACCAGCTGGAAAACCGAAAATGGATATCCATTCATTCATGTCTGGTGCTGGCAGAAATCTAAGCAAGACGACAAGGTTTGGTGAATAAATGAAAAAACAAAAAACAGTTCGTGCAATTGCATTAGAACTCATCATTAAAATCGAAAACAATCAATCATACAGCCATCTATTAATTAACGACGCGCTAAAAAAACAGAAGTTAAACCCGCTTGATAAAGGACTTTTAACAGAATTAGTATACGGAACCACACAGCGCAAAATCACACTTGATTATTACTTAGCGCCGTTTCTAAACAAAGAACCAGATAACTGGGTGAAAAATCTATTAAGAATGTCCGTTTACCAACTAACCTTTTTAGATAAAGTTCCAGAACACGCGATTTTAAATGAAGCAGGCGATATTGCTAAAGACCTTGGACATCAAGGCGTGACGAAATTTGTCAATGGGGTATTACGAAATGTTATCCGTAAAGGCGTACCAAGTATTGATTTAATTAAAGACCCAGTACAAAAAATCGCTGTCGAAACAAGCTTGCCGGAATGGTTAGCGAGAAGATGGGCTGATCAATATGGTCTCGAAAAACTACGTGAAATTGGTCTGGCATTCTTAGTAGCCCCGCATCAAAGTATACGCGTGAACCAAACGGAAATTCGCGCCGAGCAGCTAATCAAAGAATTAAATGACCAAGGTATCACTGTTACTCGCAACGAATTTATCGATGAAGCTTTACTCGTTGAAAAAGGGTCTGTAGCTGAAACAAAAGCTTATAAAGACGGCAAATGTAGCATTCAAGACGAAAGTTCGATGCTCGTAGCTTATGCGCTTCAACTAGAAGACAATTTAACCGTACTAGATGCTTGTGCAGCGCCAGGCGGAAAAACAACCCATATAGCTGAAAAAATGCATGGCACTGGAATGGTTCATGCACTTGATATTCATGAAAAGAAAACCAAACTCATTGATCAAGCCGCCAAAAGATTACAACTTTTAAATATTCGTACAGCTCATTTAGATGCGAGAACCGCAAGCACGATGTTTGAACCAGAAACGTTTGACCGTATTTTAGTTGATGCGCCGTGTTCAGGATTTGGTGTTCTTCGTAGAAAACCAGATATTAAATACGCAAAAACAGAAAAAGATATTCATAAATTAGCAGAAATTCAACTAGCAATTTTAGATGATGTTAGCCAATTAGTAAAAGAAAATGGTATATTAGTTTATAGTACTTGTACCATTGACAAGGAAGAAAACGAAACAGTCTTGCGCGCATTCCTAGAAAAACATCCAGAATTTGCACTAGAACCTGTAGTACTTCCTGAAAAATTGGCACAAATTAAGAAGGACGATTTTGTACAACTTTTACCAACAGATATCGGAAGCGATGGATTCTTTGTTTCCAGCTTAAGAAAAGTGAGTCCTGAAAAATAGTGAGGTGCGTATAAATGCATGCAGAATTTAGAACAGACAGAGGCAGAATAAGACATCATAATGAAGACAATGGCGGCGTATTTGAAAACAAAGATAAGCAGCCGATTGTCATTGTTGCAGACGGTATGGGGGGGCACCGCGCAGGAGATGTTGCGAGCGAAATGGCAGTTCGTCTACTTAGCGACGCGTGGAAAGAAACGACCGCTCTTTTAACCGCAGAAGAAATTGAAACATGGCTTCAAAAAACAATCCAAGAAGTCAATAAAGAAATTGTACTTTACGCGGAAAGTGAAATGGATCTAAATGGTATGGGGACAACCCTTGTTGCAGCAATTATGGCTCAGTCACAAGTAGTTATCGCCAATGTAGGGGATAGCCGAGGTTATTTACTTCAAAATGATGTAATGCGTCAATTAACAGAAGATCACTCGCTTGTACACGAACTTCTAAGAACCGGCGAAATCAGCAAAGAAGATGCGATGAATCATCCGCGGAAAAACATTCTTTTACGAGCACTAGGCGTAGAAGGAAAAGTAGAAGTAGACACATTTGTAGTACCATTTCAAACGAGCGATACATTATTACTTTGTTCCGATGGTTTGACTAATATGGTCCCAGAAGCTGAAATGGAAGAAATTTTAAAAAGTAAACGAACTCTTTCTGAAAAAGCCGATGTATTTATTACAAAAGCGAATTCTTACGGGGGAGAAGATAATATCACTGTGTTGTTAGTAGAAAGAAATCTTATGCAGAAAGGGAGGGATGCTTCATGATGATTGGTAAGCGACTAAATGATCGATACAAAATTTTACATGCGATAGGCGGGGGTGGAATGGCCAATGTCTATCTTGCGCATGATATAATTCTTGACCGCGATGTAGCTGTAAAAATTTTACGGATTGATTTAGCGGATGAAAGCAACCTTATTCGCAGGTTTCAACGTGAAGCCCAATCAGCAACTAGCTTAGTGCATCCTAACATTGTTAGTGTGTACGATGTTGGCGAAGAAAATGATTTACACTATATAGTGATGGAACATGTGGATGGGATGGATTTAAAACAGTATATCCAAGAAAATCACCCAATTAGCTATGATAAAGCTGTAGACATCATGCTTCAAATCGTTTCAGCAGTAGCTATCGCACATCAACATCACATTATTCATCGCGATTTAAAACCACAAAATATTTTAATTGATCATGATGGAGTCGTAAAAATTACTGATTTTGGGATTGCGATGGCACTTTCTGAAACATCCATCACCCAAACGAATTCCTTACTTGGCTCTGTCCATTACTTATCACCAGAACAGGCTCGCGGTGGGATGGCAACTCAAAAGTCAGACATCTATTCGCTCGGAATTGTTTTATATGAACTCCTAACTGGGAAGGTACCTTTTGACGGAGAATCGGCTGTTTCAATCGCTATCAAACATTTACAAGCAGAAATTCCGTCTGCAAGAGCCCAAAACCCAGAAATTCCTCAAAGCTTAGAAAACATTATTATTAAAGCAACAGCAAAAGATCCATTTTTACGTTATCAAAACGCAGAAGAAATGGAAAAAGATTTGCAAACCTGCTTAAATAAAGATCGTCTAAATGAACCTAAATACGTTTTTCCAACCAATGATGATGATGGCGACACAAAAACAATTCCAATCATCGCCACAAAAGAAGCGATGCAAAATCTAGATAAAACCATCGTTCCAGAAGGTAAAGTAGCTGCAGAAGAAGTAGCTGTAGACGATAAAAAAGGTAAAAAGAAGAAAAAAATGAGCAAGAAAAAGAAGATTATTTTAATCGTGTCTTCCGTAATCGTTCTTTTCATTATTGGTATTTTACTGTTATGGCTTTTAGGTAAAAGTCCTGATGAAGTCGCTGTACCTGATGTTTCTGGTAAAACAGAAGACCAAGCAATTGCCTTACTGCAAAAAGATGGCTTTGTTATTGGTAAAACAGCAGAAAAAAATAGCGATGACGTAGAAGAAGGCAAAGTTATTAATACGGACCCATCAGCGGGTGAAATGAAAGAAAAAGGCACGAAAATCAATTTATTTGTAAGTATAGGTTCTAAGAAAATTACGATGGAAGACTATACTGGTAGAAGCTACTCTGAGACTAAAACTTTGCTAGAGCAGCAAGGTTTCAACAATATTTCTGCAGAAGAAGCATATAGTTCTGAAGTTGGTAAAGGAATGATTATTAGCCAAACACCAACTCAAGGAACGGAAGTGGTTGCTAAGTCGACAGATGTAAAATTTGTCGTAAGTAAAGGCGCAGAACCGATTACACTTAAAGACCTTCGTGGCTATACAAAAACAGCTGTAGAAGATTATGCTTCACCACTTGGACTCAAAGTTTCGAGTAAAGAAGAAAACTCCAACTCAGTAGAAAAAGGGCAAGTAATTTCGCAATCCCCATCAGCTGGAACGGCAATAAATGCAGGCGATACTATTGAAATCGTTATTTCTGCTGGACCAAAAGAAAAACAAGTTAAAGAAGTTACAAAAACATTTAACATCCCTTATACACCAAGCGATGAAGAAAATCCACAACCACAGAAAGTCCAAATTTACATTCAAGACAAAGATCATAGTATGACAAGCGCATACCGAGAAATGAATATTACCCAAAATACCTCGGTAGAAGTGACTTTCCAAATTGAAGAAGGTTCTAGCGCAGGCTACAAAATCATCAGTGACGATAAAGTAATCGATGAAGGTACAGTCCCTTATCCAAATTAAAAAAGAGAACGGAGGAAATGTGCTGGAAGGACAAATTATCAAAGCGTTGAGCGGATTTTACTATGTATTCTCTGAAGGGAAAATATACCAATGTAGGGCGCGCGGAAATTTTAGAAAACGAAATATTTCCCCGCTAGTTGGTGATGACGTAGAATTTCAAGTAGAAAATAAGACGGATGGTTATATTTTAGATGTGTTATCACGGGAGAATGCGCTAGTTCGCCCTCCCGTGGCAAACATCGATATTGCGATTCTTGTGTTTTCGGCAGTAGAACCAGATTTTTCTACAAACCTGGCAGATCGTTTCTTAGTCGCAATCGAAAAAGAAGACATCCAACCTGTTATTTGTATTAGTAAAATGGATTTAGCAACAGATGCGGAAAAAGAACAAATTGCGGTTTATAAAGAGGTATATGAAACAATTGGCTACGACGTTTTTGTAACTAATGATGAACCAGATAAAGAAGCAATTAAAGACTACATTAGCGGAAAAACAGCAGTTATTGCCGGGCAATCGGGTGTAGGTAAGTCCACTTTATTAAATAGTTTAAATAGCGATTTAACCTTAAAAACGGCCGAAATATCGAACTCACTTGGACGTGGTAAACATACGACTAGACACGTAGAACTAATGCCAATTGGTGATGGCTTTGTAGCAGATACGCCTGGCTTTAGCTCGATTGAGTGGGATGATTTACAACCAGAAACATTACAATTTTGTTTTCCAGAAATGGAAGATCGTCGTAGTGGCTGTAAATTCCGAGGTTGCATGCATGACAATGAGCCGAATTGCGCTGTAAAAACAGCTGTTGAAGCAAATGAAATAGCCGATTTTCGCTACAAACACTACATCCAAATTTTACAAGAATTAAAAAACAGAAAGCCGAGGTATTAAAAATGGGAAAAATAGCTCCTTCGATTTTAAGTGCAGACTTTGCAAATCTTGCAAGAGATATTAAAGAAGTAGAAAATTACGGCGCGGATTATATCCATGTTGATGTAATGGACGGACATTTCGTTCCAAATATCACTTTCGGTCCTGCTGTCGTAAAAGCGATTCGTCCGGAAACAAAACTACCACTTGATGTTCATTTAATGATTGAAAATCCTGATACATACATCCCTGAATTTGCAAAAGCAGGCGCGGATTATATTACCGTTCATGTGGAAGCGTGCACGCATCTTCACCGCACATTACAACTCATCCGTTCGTACGGAGTAAAAGCAGGTGCAGTACTAAATCCAGCAACACCAATTGACGTATTACAACATGTTTTAAATGAACTAGATATGGTTTTATTTATGACAGTAAATCCAGGCTTTGGCGGACAAAAATTTATTCCAGAGGTACTAGAAAAAATTTCTGCCTTCAAAAAAATCGTGGATGAAAAAGGCTTAGACATCGAAATCGAAGTAGATGGCGGCGTGGATCATGAAACAGCGAAATTATGTCGAGATGCCGGCGCAAATGTTTTTGTAGCTGGAAGTTATATTTATGGAAATAAAAATCGTCAAACGCCAATTGACAAATTACGAGCTATTGTAGGCGAATAATATTTGGGGGCTGGGACAGACTTTTCGTTCCAGCCTTATTTGTTAGGAAAGAAGGGAACACAAATATGAAAATAATTAATATCATGGTTGGTGGACCTGCGTCAGAAATTCCTGATTTAACACAATATACGAATACAGATATTAGTTGGGTTGGCGTAGACCGCGGGGCTAAACGTTTGTTAGATAGAGGAATTGTTCCGACCGTTGCAATGGGAGATTTTGATTCTTTAACAAAAGAAGAATTAGCTCATTTAAAAACAAAAGTAGCTGATGTACATGAATTTCCTGCCGAAAAGGATGAAACAGATACAGAAATTGGGCTAAGCTGGGCAATGGAACAAAAACCAGATAAGATACGCATTTTTGGAGCAACAGGAGGCCGTTTAGACCACTTACTTGCGAATCTGATGATGCTAACAAAGCCACGATTCTTAGACGCTGTGCCGGTTGTAGAAATGATTGATCGCTATAACTATATCAAAATGTATACACCAGGAAGCTATACAATTGAAAAATTGCCTGATAAAAAATATGTAGCATTCACAACAATGAAAGATGTTACAGGACTTACACTAAAAGGATTCGTTTATCCACTTGATAATGCCACTTACCCAGTAGGTTCGGCACTTTCGAGTAATGAGTTTGTCGATCAAATTGGAGCGTTTTCTTTTAAAACTGGAATGATTTTATTAACACAAAGTAATGATTAATGAGAAATACAGGTGATTTTCGCCTGTATTTTTTATTTTTAGACAAAGAAAAAATGCACCGACATGATTGTCGCTGCACTTGATTTCTCCTTCGATTAAACGCGTTCCACTTTACCAGATTTAAGCGCACGAGCAGATACCCAAACTTTTTTAGGTTTGCCGTTAACCAGAATCCGTACTTTTTGCAAGTTAGCTTTCCAAGTACGTTTGCTGGAGTTCATTGCGTGGGAACGTTTGTTACCGGAACGTGATTTGCGGCCTGTAATAACACATTCTTTAGCCATAGTTTACCCCTCCTTACAGAGCTCTTCGGATAATTTATTTAAAATAACCTATCCTTTTGTTTTTCATACACTAGAATAATTTATCATAAACAAGTATACTTTGCAAGAGGATATGCGAAAATAGTGCAAAGAATTTTTACTTGACAGCATAAATGCGGATTTAATCAGCCAAATTTGTGATATGCTTTCCAAAGGGCTGTGATTATAGTAAAATAGGTAAGAACAACTAAACTAGCAATTAAAAACAATAATAAAAAAATAATCGAACGAGAATATAATCCGTAGGGAGGAATATAGAATGGCAATCGAAATCGACACAAAGCTTGGCAAAATTGATATTACTAGTGATGTTATCGCAACAATCGCTGGTGGTGCTGCCGAAGAAAATTTTGGAATTGTAGGTATGGCAAGTAGACATCAAATTCGTGATGGTTTAACCGATATTCTTAGAAGAGAAAATTATACAAAAGGTGTTATTGTAAGACAAGAAGAAGAAGGTATACATATTGACATGTATATCATTGTTAGCTTTGGAACTAAAATTTCAGAAGTAGCTCATAACGTCCAAGAACGCGTGAAATACACACTAGAAAAAACACTCGGTATTACAGTGGAATCAGTGAATATTTATGTTCAAGGTGTCCGAGTAATCAAGGAATCATAAGGAGGATTATGTAAGTGAGTATATATCAGTTAGACCCAGAGAAATTTGCAGCAATGATAGCGCTTGGAGCAGAAAATTTAGCGAAAAATGCTGATTTTGTTGATTCATTAAACGTTTTCCCGGTTCCAGATGGTGACACGGGAACAAATATGAATTTATCCATGACAAGTGGAGCAGAAGAAGTAGCAAAAAATGACAAAGAAACAATTAGTGCCGTTGGAGCAAACCTTGCAAAAGGCTTGTTGATGGGAGCGCGTGGAAATTCTGGCGTTATCTTATCCCAACTTTTCCGAGGCTTTTCTAAATCAATAGAAAATAAAGAAACACTTAATGCAGAAGAATTTGCAAATGCCTTTGTAAAAGGTGTAGAGACAGCTTATAAAGCAGTAATGAAGCCAGTCGAAGGAACCATTTTAACTGTAGCACGTGAGGCTGCCAAAGCGGGTGTTCTTGCCGCAAATGAACATCAAGAAATCGAATTAGTAATGGAAGCAATTTTGAAACAAGGAAAAGTAGCCCTTGAAAAAACGCCTGATTTACTTCCAGTTTTAAAAGAAGTTGGCGTTGTTGATAGTGGTGGCCAAGGTCTGATTATTATTTATGAAGGATTTTACGGAGTGCTCACTGGTAAAATGGCTGAAGCACCTGATTATATGGCATCAATGGGCGAATTAATTAATGCAGAACATCATCGCCATGTGCAAGACTTTATGTCCACTGAGGATATTCATTTTGGTTATTGTACAGAAATTATTGTGAAGATTAACGAAAATAAACCAGGGCTAAAACCTTTTGATGAAGAACAATTCCGCCAAGACTTAAGTGAACTAGGTGATTCTTTACTTGTAGCGGCAGATGATGAAGTTGTAAAAGTGCATGTGCATGTAGAACATCCTGGTGAAGTTCTAAACTATGGTCAACAATACGGTAGTCTCCTTAAAATGAAAGTAGAAAATATGCGCGAACAGCATAATGAAATCGTTGGCGACGATAAAGCGCCAGCCAAGGAAAAAGCTCCTTATGGTATCGTTACAGTTTCAGCAGGAGAAGGATTGAAAAAACTATTTGAAAGCATGGGCGTATCCATTGTTCTTTCTGGTGGTCAAACAATGAATCCAAGCACAGAAGATATTGTAAAAGCCATTGAATCAGCAAATGCAGAACAAGTTTTTGTTCTTCCAAATAATAAAAATATCCAAATGGCTGCAGAACAAGCGGCTCAAATTCTTGGAGAAGATAAAGTACAAATCATCCCAACTAAAACAATTCCACAAGGACTTACTGCTGTACTTACTTTCCAACCAGAACAAGATTTCACTTCCAATGCAGAAGCGATGAGAGAAGCAATTCAGGACGTAGCAAGTGGTCAAGTTACAACAGCTGTTCGAGACACTACGGTGGAAGGCGTTGTAATTAAAAAAGACAGTTTTATCGGTATGGTTGAAGGTAAAATCAAAGTCAGCCGCGAAACTTTAGAAGAAGCTGCTTATGAAACATTAGAAAAATTACTTGATGATGATAGCGAAATCGTTACTATTATTTTCGGGGAAGATGCAGATGCTAAAAAAGCAGAACTTTTAGCAGATAAAATAACAGAAGCTTTTCCAGATGTAGAAGTAGAAATTCATGAAGGCGACCAACCAGTTTACCCGTATATTTTTGCGGTAGAGTAAAGACTTGTTTTAAATGAATAGAAGAAAGGATGATTTTAGTGAAATTTAATAGCGTGTTTGATATTATTGGTCCAGTAATGATTGGTCCATCGAGTTCTCATACTGCCGGTGCTAGTCGTATTGGTGCCATTGCACGAGCTGTTTTTAATGAACAACCATCCCAAGTAGATATTCATTTATATGGTTCTTTTGCTAAAACGTATAAAGGCCACGGAACAGATGTGGCGCTGATTGGTGGATTGCTTGGTTTTGAGCCAGATGATCCGCGTATGAAAGAATCCGCTAAGCTTGCAGAAGAATGGGGCATGCGCATCCAATTTATTGAAGAAGTGGAAGAGCCGCCTCATCCAAACACTGTCAAATTAGTGTTAAAACATGGTATGCAACAAATGACCTTAATTGGCGCATCGATTGGTGGCGGCAAAGTAGAAATTATTCGCTTAAACGAATTTGAGCTAGAATTCACTGGAACTGCTCCAGCTATCCTTATTTTACATCAAGACAAATTTGGCGCGATTGCAGCAGTGTCATCCGTAATCGCTGACCATAAAATTAATATCGGTCAAATGAAAGTATCGCGCAAAGTAAAAGGCGACGAAGCTTTAATGGTAATAGAAGTTGACCAACAAGTTGAACAAGATTTAATTAGCAAAATTGCTGAATTACCAGGGATTTACCAAGTAGCAAGCGTAATGATTTAATCGTTTTGGTACTTATCTCTAGTAAATCGGTGGCTTTCGCTCGATTTGTGTAAAGCCAAATGTGCGTAAATAAAACGTGCATTTGGCTTTATTTTGAGTTGTAAATCAGGTATGTTGGTAATGAGTATAGAAAGTGAGTGTTGATAATGTTTAGAACTGTTGCAGAATTAGTGGACATCGCTGAACGCGAGAACCTAACTATTGCTGAAATTATGATTAAACGTGAAATGAGTATTTCTGGTTTACCGCGGGAGGAAATAACTGCTGCGATGGAACGGAATTTAGATATTATGGAAGAAGCTATTCATGAAGGTGAAGCAGGCGTTACTTCAACTACCGGATTAACGGGCGGAGATGCTGTCCTTATGCAAGACTATATCAAAAAAGGAAACTTCTTATCTGGTGAAGTTTTACTAGATTCAGTAGCAAAAGCGATTGCTACAAATGAAGTCAATGCAGCGATGGGTGTTATTTGTGCAACTCCCACTGCTGGAAGCGCTGGCGTTGTACCAGGCGTACTTTTCTCTTTAAAAGATCGTCTTGATATGACGCGTGAGGACATGGTTAACTTTTTATTCACAGCTGGAGCATTTGGTTATGTAGTTGCGAATAATGCGTTTATAAGTGGGGCAGCGGGTGGTTGTCAGGCGGAAATTGGTTCTGCAAGTGCAATGGCTTCAGCAGCGATTGTAGCAGCAGCGGGAGGAACCCCCGAACAATCTGCACATGCGATGGCGATGACAATGAAAAATATGCTTGGGCTTGTGTGTGATCCAGTAGCAGGACTTGTAGAAGTACCATGTGTGAAAAGAAATGCCCTTGGTTCTTCGCAAGCAATTATTTCAGCTGATATGGCACTAGCAGGCATTAAAAGTCGTATCCCATGTGATGAAGTGATTGAAGCAATGCACCGCGTAGGGTTACAAATGCCAAGCTCTTTAAGAGAAACGGCAGAAGGAGGATTGGCGGCTACACCGACTGGACGCGCCATTCAGCGGAAGATTTTCGGATTGTCGCCAGAAGATAAACGTGAGTGAACTTAAACGAATCCCGACAACTGAAATCAAAGGAATTGGTGAAGAAACAGCTAAAACTTTAAAAGAGCTAGGTTTATCGACCGTGCATGATTTGCTATGGAACTTCCCGTATCGCTATGAAGATTACCGGTTGCGGGATTTATCGGAAGTAGCGCATGAAGAACGAATTACAATTCAAGGCGAAGTGCTAACCGAAGCAACTGTAGCCTTTTACGGACGAAAAAAATCCAAGCTTTCTTTCCGCGTGTCAACAGAAGGTCAAGTCATCAAAATCGATTTTTTCAACCAACCATATTTAAAAAATAAAATAAGTGTTGGCGAAACAGTGACGATTTCTGGCAAATGGGATAAAAGCCGCGCCCAAATTACAGCCAGCAAAATTAAAATAGGTGCTGTCGAAAACGAAGAAGAATTAGAAGGCGTTTATAGATTAAAAGGAACCCTTCGCAATAAAACTATGCAAAAATACACTCGGCTTGCTTTTAATAGTTATAGCAAGGATATAGAAGAAGTTATCCCAACCAATTTACTTGAAAAATATCAATTAATGGATCGGTTAGAAGCTGTTCGCGTGCTTCATTTCCCAAAAAACAATGAAGAATTAAAACAAGCTAGACGCCGAATGGTTTATGAAGAATTCTTGCTTTTCCAATTAAAAATGCAGTTTTTCCGTAAAATCGAACGTGAGAAGTCGGGTGGGATTTCGATTAATTATGATGTAGAAGATTTGCGTCATTATATTGATTCTTTACCATTCCCGCTAACAAAAGCGCAAAAAAGAGTAGTGAACGAGATTTGCGGAGATATGTTATCGCACTTCCATATGAATCGTTTGTTACAAGGAGACGTTGGATCAGGAAAAACAGTTGTAGCCTCGATCGCGATGTATGCAGCTGCCAAAAGTGGTTTCCAGAGCGCTTTAATGGTCCCAACGGAGATTTTAGCTGAACAACATGCGAATTCTTTAGTAGAGCTACTACAACCCTTTGATATTACAGTTGGCTTGCTTACTAGTAGTGTGAAAGGGAAGCAACGTAGAGAATTACTGGCAATGCTTGAAAATGGCTCAATTGACGTTTTAATTGGCACCCATGCTTTAATCCAAGACGAAGTAATTTATCATCGACTTGGTTTAGTTATTACAGATGAACAACACAGATTTGGCGTAGCACAGCGCCGGATTCTACGGGAAAAAGGCGAATATCCCGATGTGTTATTTATGACCGCAACGCCAATCCCTAGAACGCTCGCAATTACAGCTTTCGGGGAAATGGATGTATCGATCATTGATGAACTTCCAGCTGGACGAAAAGAAATTGAAACCTACTGGGTAAAACATCAAATGCTTGATCGCGTTATCGGTTTTATGGAAAAAGAAATCGATAAAGGTCACCAAGTTTATATCATTTGCCCATTAATTGAAGAATCCGAAAAACTCGATGTGCAAAATGCGATAGACGTTTTCAACATTTTACAAAATAAATGGGGCACTAAATATGTTCCAGGACTCATGCACGGCAAGTTATTACCGGCAGACAAAGAACAAATTATGCGCGACTTTAATGATAAAAAAATTGACTGCCTCGTATCCACTACCGTAGTCGAAGTTGGGGTAAATGTTCCGAATGCTACGATGATGGTCATATATGATGCAGACCGTTTTGGTTTAGCGCAGTTGCATCAACTGAGGGGCCGAGTGGGGCGAGGGGCTGATCAATCCTATTGTATTTTAATTGCTGACCCAAAAACCGAGGTCGGAAAAGAACGAATGATGATTATGTCAGAAACAAACGATGGCTTTGTTGTCAGCGAACGAGACCTCGAACTTCGTGGACCAGGAGATTTCTTCGGTAGAAAACAAAGTGGCGTTCCAGAATTCAAAGTCGCTGATATGGTTCATGATTACCGTGTGCTTGAAATCGCTCGCCAAGATGCCGTCCATATGATCTTTGAAGAAAACATGTTGGAAAATAAAACGTACGATAAATTAGTGGCGCTACTTGAGGAAGAAGGCGTCTTCACAGAACAAAAACTAGATTAAACCTATGTAACAAACTTTAAAAAAACTTGCAACTTGGCTTGATTTTTAATAACATATTAAAGTACCAATAAATAGGAGGAAGTTCTGAAGGTTATCCAGCAGAGGTAACTTCCTTTTTTTAGCCAGTCTTTAGTAGCTGGTGTTAATACCTTTCACAAAAAAAGAGATGAGGAACCGTGCATGAAAAAATATTCTAAGAAGGATCGACAAATGAAACTTCAAGTTGCTATTGAAGAAAATCCTTTCATAACAGATGAGCAACTTGCTGAAAAATTTGGGGTTAGCGTCCAGACTATCCGTTTAGACCGGGTGGCTCTTTCTATCCCTGAACTCAGAGAGCGAATCAAACATGTAGCGAGTGTCAATTATGCCGACGCAGTAAAAAGTCTTCCCATCGATGAAGTGATTGGTGAAATTATTGATATCCAACTTAGTAAGAGTGCAATTTCCATTTTTGACGTGAGAAGTGAGCATGTTTTTAAACGAAATAAAATCGCTCGAGGGCATCACCTATTTGCCCAAGCTAATTCCTTAGCAACCGCAGTCATCCCAAATGAACTCGCTTTAACCACACAAGCAACCGTTCGCTTTGTTCGTTCTGTATACGAAGGTGAACGCATCATAGCAAAAGCAAAAGTACGTCCAGCAACAGACAACAGAGCTATTACTATAGTGGATGTAAAAAGCTATGTTGGAGACGAAATTGTACTCAAAGGTAAGTTTGAAATGTATCACGCAACGCAAAAATGAAAATAAAGGACTGACGTATAATGAAAATTGCTGTAGATGCGATGGGTGGAGATCACGCACCAAAAGAAATTGTTTTAGGTGTAATGAAAGCTGTTGCCCAATATAAAGATATCGAAATTCTTCTTTTTGGAGACGAAACAAAAATAAATGAACATTTAACAGATAAAACTCGTGTGAAAATCATACATACCGATGAAAAAATAGAAAGTGACGATGAACCAGTTCGCGCCGTAAAACGGAAGAAAAAAGCTTCCATGGTACTTGCAGCCCAAGCCGTAAAAGACGGAGAAGCAGATGCCTGTATCTCAGCAGGAAATACAGGTGCCCTTATGTCTACTGGACTCTTTGTCATTGGACGCATTAAAGGGATTGACCGTCCAGCACTTGCGCCAACACTTCCAACCGTTACTGGAAAAGGCTTTGTTATGCTCGACTTAGGAGCGAATGCCGAAGCAAAACCAGAACATTTATTACAGTTTGGCTTAATGGGTTCGGTCTATGCAGAAAAAGTACGTAAAATCGAACGCCCACGTGTGGCACTTTTAAACATCGGAACAGAAGAAACAAAAGGAAATGAATTAACAAAAAAATCATTTGAGCTAATGAAAAATCAAGATGCCTATGAATTTATCGGTAATATCGAAGCACGTGATTTGTTAATGGATGTAGCAGATGTAGTTGTTACTGACGGATTCACTGGTAATATGGTACTTAAGTCAATTGAAGGAACAGGCGCTGCATTCCTAAGTATGCTAAAAATGAGCTTACTAAATGGCTTTAAAAATAAAGTCGCAGCAAGCTTCCTGAAAAAAGATTTAATGGAACTAAAAGCGAAAATGGATTATAGCGAATACGGTGGCGCTTGTTTATTCGGTGTTCAAGCCCCAGTTGTAAAAGCACACGGATCATCTAATGCAAATGGTATTTTTACCACTATTCGTCAAGTACGTGAAATGGTTGAAAAACAAGTTGTTGAAACCATCAAATCAGAAGTAGATAAAGTAAAAGTAGGAGGAACAGAAACAAATGACTAAAATCGCATTCGTATTTCCCGGTCAAGGAGCACAAAAAATTGGCATGGGGCAAGATGTAGCTGCAGAATATCCAGAAGCAAAAAAAATCTATGATGATGCTGATGAAAGATTAGGCTTTTCCATCACAGATGTTATTACAGAAGGACCAATCGAATTATTAACGAAATCCGAAAATGCACAACCAGCATTAGTTTCAACAAGTGTAGCTATTTTACGCGCATTAGAAACATATGGTGTTAAAGCGGATTACGTAGCAGGACATAGCCTTGGCGAATATAGCGCGCTTGTTGCTGGCGGATTTTTAGAAGCAAGTGATGCGATTTATCTTGTTCGTAAACGCGGAGAATTAATGGAAGCCGCTGTACCAAATGGCGCCGGCGCAATGGCTGCGGTTCTTGGCGTAGACCGTGAAACATTAAAAAAAGTAACCGAAGAAGTAACAGCTGAAGGGGATGCAGTTCAACTTGCTAACCTGAACTGTCCAGGACAAATCGTTATCTCTGGAACAACTGCTGGCGTTGAAAAAGCTGGCGAAAAAGCAAAAGAAAGTGGTGCGAAACGCGTATTACCACTTGCTGTTAGCGGACCTTTCCACTCAAGTTTAATGGAACCAGCTGCACTTGCTTTCCGTGATATTTTAGCAGAAGTTAAAATTTCTGATGGTCAGATTCCAGTAGTTAATAACGTGGATGCTAAAGAAACTACGGATAAATCCGAAATTAGCGATAAACTAATTAAGCAAATTTATTCCCCAGTATTATGGGAAGATATTGTCGAAGAATTAATTAAAAACGGCGTAGATACTTTTGTTGAAATTGGTTCTGGAAAAGTCTTAGCTGGTTTAATTAAGAAAATCAATCGTGATGTAACTGTACTGTCCGCAGGTGATGTTGAGTCAGTGAAAAGTGTTGCCGCGACATTGAAAGGAGAATAATTAATGACTTTACAAGGCAAAGTAGCAGTAGTAACAGGTGGATCACGCGGAATCGGTCGTGACATCGCCATCAAATTAGCTAAAGAAGGCGCAAATATTTTCTTCAATTACAATGGTAGCCCAGAAGCTGCGGAAGAAACAGCAAAACTCGTTGCCGAACATGGTGTAGAAGTAGAAGCAATGAAAGCAAATGTAGCGATTGCTGAAGATGTGGATGCATTTTTCAAACAAGCAATCGAGCGCTTTGGTCGTATCGACATTTTAGTCAATAATGCGGGAATTACGCGTGATAATTTATTAATGCGCATGAAAGAAGACGAGTGGGATGACGTTATTAACATCAACCTAAAAGGAACTTTCCTTTGTACAAAAGCAGTAAGTCGTACAATGATGAAACAACGCGCTGGTAAAATTATCAACATGGCTTCTGTTGTTGGCTTAATTGGTAATGCAGGTCAAGCAAACTATGTTGCAAGTAAAGCAGGCGTAATTGGTTTAACAAAAACAACTGCTCGTGAACTTGCTCCACGTGGTATTAACGTTAATGCTGTTGCTCCTGGTTTCATTACAACCGAAATGACAGACAAATTAGATGATAAAACAAAAGAAGCAATGCTAGCTCAAATTCCGCTTGGTGCTTACGGAACAACCGAAGATATTGCGAATGCAGTTCTTTTCTTAGCAAGCGATGCATCGAAGTATATTACTGGCCAAACACTATCCGTTGATGGCGGAATGGTAATGTAAAATTGGTTAATGAATGCGAATTTACTTGGCTCGCATTACTTTAAATATTTTTGTTTACGTAGGAGAAATAATCCTATATAATACTTGGAGGGAGGTGAAGTGAAAAATGGCAGAAGTATTAGAAAAAGTTACAAAAATCATCGTAGACCGTCTAGGTGTCGAGGAATCCAAAGTAACTTTAGAAGCTTCCTTCAAAGAAGATCTAGGTGCAGATTCCCTAGATGTTGTTGAATTAGTAATGGAACTTGAAGACGAGTTCGGAGTTGAAATCTCTGATGGCGACGCTGAAAACATTAACACAGTTGGTGATGCAGTGAAGTACATAGAGGCAAACGCATAAAACTTTATGTGACCGGATAAATGAGGGTGCCCGTGTTACTTATCTTTGCTGTGGTAACTTCCGCACGTGAGATAAGTAGTACAGGTAGCCTCTTTTTCAAGGTTAAGAAGATTTGTTGGTTCATTTTCTAAGCAGCTTTTTGCTAGTGGCTGTTTAGAAAATGAACTTGCTTACTAGTATAGAGAGGGGCAAGTGAAATGAATCAATGGGAAGAATTACAAGAAAGTGTTGGTTTTGATTTTCAAAATGTAGAATTATTACAGCAAGCATTCACACATTCCTCGTATGTCAATGAACATCGCCGGGAAAATGTGAAAGATAATGAGCGCCTAGAATTTCTTGGTGATGCAGTCCTTGAACTAACTGTTTCAGACTATCTTTTTAATAAATATCCAGATATGGCAGAAGGACACATGACAAAAATGCGTGCAGCTATTGTATGTGAACCTTCCTTAGTAGAGTTCGCGGAAGCAGTACATTTCTCTAAATATGTGCGTCTAGGTAAAGGAGAAGAAAAAGCAGGTGGGAGAACACGCCCAGCTTTACTTGCTGATGTATTTGAATCTTTTATCGGCGCCCTATATTTAGATAATGGTATTGATAAAGTCGTGAAATTTCTAGAACGAGTTATTTTTCCGAAGATTGATGCAGGTGCATACTTGCAAACAGTCGATTACAAAACGCAACTACAAGAGATTGTTCAACGGGACCGTGATGTCTTGATCGAATATGATATTCTTGGCGAAACAGGACCAGCACACAATAAAGCATTCGATGCCCAAGTTATTGTTAACGGACAAGTACTTGGAAAAGGCAGCGGTAGAACAAAAAAACAAGCAGAACAAAGTGCGGCACAATTTGCTATAAATCAACTAACACATAGATAAACAAAAATGGAGGTGTCCGGACATGTTATTAAAACGATTAGAAATGAATGGCTTTAAATCCTTTGCTGACAAAGTTGCGATAGATTTCGTGCCCGGCATGACTGCAGTTGTAGGGCCAAATGGTAGCGGGAAAAGTAATATTACAGAAGCAATCCGCTGGGTACTTGGTGAGCAGTCCGCTAAATCGCTCCGTGGTGGCCGAATGGGCGACGTTATTTTTGCTGGAAGTGATACGCGTAAACCAATTAATTTTGCAGAAGTATCGCTTATTCTCGAAAATGAAGACCATTTTTTACCACTTGATTATAGCGAAGTAGCTGTAACTAGACGTATTTACCGTAATGGTGATAGTGAATTTTTAATCAATAAAGAAAATTGTCGACTGAAAGATATTGTCGATTTATTTATGGATTCTGGACTTGGGAGAGAGTCTTTTTCGATTATTTCGCAAGGGAAAATTGATGAAATTCTGAACAGTAAGCCAGAAGAACGCCGCTCGATTTTTGAAGAAGCAGCCGGCGTACTTAAATACAAACATCGTAAAAAACAAGCTGAAAATAAATTATTTGAAACCGAAGAAAATTTAAATCGTGTACAAGATATTTTATATGAATTAGAAGGGCAACTGGAGCCGCTCGAAATGCAAGCTTCTATTGCCAAGGATTATTTATTCCAACAAGAAGAACTAGAAAAATACGAAGTGACGTTACTTGCGAGTGAAATCAGTTCTTTAACAGAAAAACTAGCTGAAGTCCGTAAAGAGTTTGGTGAAAATCAAACGGTTTTAATTAAGCTACGCGAAGAATTACATGCGGAAGAAGCAATTGTTTCCCGTGAAAAACAAGCGCTTAATGAAACTGATATTGCGCTAGATAATTTACAAGAGCGTTTGTTAGTAGAAACCGAAAAACTCGAACAACTAGAAGGAGAGCGGAATCTTCAATTAGAACGTAAAAAACATAGCAGCGAAAACGAACAAGTCTACGCAGAAACATTGGCTGCAATTACCGAAAAAATTACTGCTCTTGAAGAACAAAAAGAAGTGTTAAGTAGTTCAAAACTCGAAAAAGAAACGGCGCTTGAAATTGCCGTAAAAGCGAAAAAAGAACTAGAAGCAACACTTTCAAAATACGATGATTTATCCGAAGAAGCGATTGAAAACCGCAAAAGTGATTATATTGATTTACGCCATACACAAACGACAATCAATAATGATTTAGGGTATATTGAACGCCAAATCGGACAAATTACTAGCCGAATTGATAAATTAGATTTAGAAAATAGTCAACATGTCGATGAAAGAAAAGATATGTTAGCTCAAATTGATACAACAAAAACGCACCTTACAAAGATCCAAAGTGAGCTCACAGAACAAATGGAAATATACCGTGAAGTGCAGCAAACATTGGCAAAACAAGAAGCCGTTTTTGGAACACAAGAACGTGCGCTTTATAAACATTATGAAACAGTCCAACAAATGAAATCACGGAAAGAAACCTTAGAAGAATTGGCAGATGATTATGCCGGATTTTTCCAAGGCGTGCGTGAAGTATTAAAAGCAAAAAAAGAAATTCCGGGCATATTGGGAGCTTTAGTAGAACTTATTGAAATACCAGCAAAATATCAACAAGCTATGGAAACAGCGCTCGGAGCAAGTGCGCAAAATGTCGTTGTTGAAGATGACCGAGTTGCTCGTGAAGCAATCAGCTTTTTAAAGAAAACGAAAAGCGGTCGCGCAACATTTTTACCACTTTCAACTATTCAACCTCGAGAATTACCAGCAGCAACTAAAAACGCTTTAAGTAATCAACCAGCTTTCATCGCGCTTGCTAGCGAAGTAATTTCATTTGACCAAAAAGTGTCTCCAGTGATTTTAAACGCGCTCGGTACAACGATTTTAGCGAAAGATTTAAAAGGGGCAAATACGCTCGCTCGTTTAGTAAACTTCAGGTATCGCATTGTGACACTTGAAGGTGATGTGGTTAATGCCGGTGGTTCAATGACTGGTGGAGCAACAAAAGGCGGCAAATCGTCTATCTTAACGAGAAAACACGAATTAGGTCAATTAGCAGAAAAAATCGCTGAATTAAATAATTCCACTCGTGAACTCGAGTCTGCTGTTCAAGTTGCCAAAGATAGCATGTCGAAAAAACGAGAAGAACTTGAAGAAACTCGTGTTATTGGTGAAAATTTACGTTTACAAGAAAAAGAATTGCTTGGTAAATTAGATCGCGAAACCGAAAATCTAGAACGTTTTAACAAACAATTACAGCTATATGATATTGAAAAAGCAGATGGCAGCGAAGAATTAAACAAACTGCTGGAACGAAAAGAAACGCTACTTCAAGAGCAAGTAGAAATCGCTAAACAAATCGAAAAAACCGACGAAGAAATAAAAGCGATGACATCTTCAAGTAAAGCACTAGAAAGTAAACGTACAGCAGATTTAGAAAGCTTGTCGTCCTTAAAAGCGCAAATTGCCGCTAAACGTGAGCAGTTACAGTCTGCCGTCGAAGCAGTAGACCGCGTAACAACGACATTACATGAAAACTACGAACAAAAAGAAGCAGCTGAGCAAAAACTTGCTTCCTTAAAAACAAATCTATCAAGTGTCCATACAAGCGAAGAGTCTGCTAGAAAATCCATCGAAGAACTTCGTAAAGACAAAGCAGAGACAAGTGAAAAACTAAATCAAACAAGACAAACTCGCACCGAACTACAAGAAAAAATCGAACTACTAGAAGCTGAGTTGACGCAAAAAAATAACCAAATTAGTTTTTATGTGGAACAAAAAAATAATGCGGAAATAAGCATCGGTCGTCTCGAAGTAGATATTACCAACCGAATCGATCGCTTGCAAGAAGCCTATTTACTAACACCAGAACAAGCAGAAGAAAAAATCTTACCAGAAGTAGATACGGAACAAGCGCGTTCTAAAGTTCGTTTATTAAAACGCTCGATAGATGAGCTCGGAATCGTTAATATTGGCGCTATTGAAGAATTTGATCGCATCCAAGAACGCTTTGACTTTTTAACAGGACAACAAGCGGATTTACTTGCTGCAAAAGAAACCCTCTTTAAAGTTATGGACGAAATGGATGAAGAAATGAAAATCCGTTTCAGTGAGAGTTTTGAAGCAATAAAAACAGAATTTGCCATTGTTTTCCCAGAATTATTTGGTGGAGGAAGTGCGGAACTCGTACTACTTGATCCAGAGAATCTACTAACGACAGGGATTGACATCGTCGTTCAACCACCAGGGAAAAAACTACAAAACTTATCGCTTCGTTCTGGCGGAGAGCGTGCATTAACTGCGATTGCATTACTTTTTGCTATCATTCGTGTTCGACCAGTACCATTCTGTATTTTGGATGAAGTAGAGGCGGCCTTAGATGAAGCCAATGTTACACGTTTTAGCCGCTACTTAAAACAATTTGAGTCAGGCACTCAGTTTATCGTTATCACGCACCGAAAAGGAACAATGGAAGAAGCGGACGTCCTTTATGGTGTCACAATGCAAGAGTCCGGTGTCTCCAAATTAGTTTCGGTTCGCTTAGAAGAAACAGCCGAACTCATTAAATAAAAGGAGTATATAAAATGACCTTTTTTAAAAAATTAAAAGATAAAATTACCCAGCAAACCGATTCTGTTTCAGGGAAATTTAAAGATGGTTTATCAAAAACTCGCGGTAACTTTTCCGGGAAGATCAATGAAATGGTCGCTCGTTATCGTAAAGTAGATGAAGATTTCTTTGAAGAACTAGAAGAAATTCTTATCGGAGCAGATGTCGGTTTTGAAACAGTAATGGAATTAGTCGATACACTTCGCCGTGAAGTACAATTAAGAAATATTAGCGACCCAAAAGATGTACAAGAAGTTATTGTTGAAAAACTAGTTGATATTTACCAAGGCGACGAAAAAGAAGACGAAACTTTGCATATTGAAGAAAATGGTCTAACTGTTATCTTATTTGTTGGTGTTAATGGCGTTGGTAAAACAACCTCTATCGGAAAAATGGCACATCGTTTTAAACAAGAAGGTAAAAAAGTTATGCTTGCGGCGGGAGATACATTCCGAGCAGGTGCAATCGATCAACTAGAAGTCTGGGGCGAACGAACAGGTGTCGATGTTATTAAACAAGCTGAGGGAAGCGATCCTGCTGCTGTCATGTTTGATGCCGTTCAAGCCGCCAAAGCTAGAAAAGCAGACATCTTACTTTGTGACACAGCCGGCCGTTTGCAAAATAAAGTCAACCTGATGAACGAACTTGAAAAAGTAAAACGTGTCATTACGCGTGAAATTCCTAATGCGCCGCACGAAGTTTTACTAGTCCTTGATGCTACAACTGGCCAAAATGCCTTCGTTCAAGCAAAACAATTTAAAGAAACAACAGACGTGACAGGTATTATCTTAACAAAACTCGACGGGACTGCAAAAGGTGGTATCGTCATAGCCATCCGTAATGAACTCGATATTCCAGTAAAATTCGTCGGACTCGGGGAACAAATGGACGATCTGCAAGCCTTTGATGCAAATGAATATGTGTATGGCTTATTTGCTGATATGGTTGATAACGAAAAATAATCAGAGAAAGCCGAATGATGCTCGTCATTCCGGCTTTTTTCTCTTTTATTTAACCTTCCTTGACATTCCCGTGATTTCCCCGTATCCTTTAAAAGGAGAGAGGTGAAATGCCTTGTTTGAGAAGACAAACCGTATGAATTTATTATTTGATTTTTACCAAGAATTACTAACAACAAAACAAAAATCGTATGTTTCTTTTTATTACTTGGATGATTACTCACTAGGCGAAATTGCCGAAGAATTTGAAGTGAGTAGACAAGCTATTTATGATAATATTAAAAGAACAGAAGAAAGCCTAGAGAAATACGAAGAAAAACTAGGGATGTTAAGAAAATATCAACAACGAGAAAAACTCTTTGATCAATTAGAAGCACAATTAACCAAGAAGAATTTTCTGGACGAGCAAGTGAAAGATACGCTCGAACAGCTTAAAAATATCGATTAGGAGGCCAGAATCATGGCATTTGAAGGACTAGCTGGAAGACTCCAAGAAACAATGAACAAAATTCGCGGTAAAGGGAAAGTAAACGAAGCTGACGTAAAAGAAATGATGCGTGAAGTTCGTCTTGCTTTACTAGAAGCCGATGTTAACTTTAAAGTCGTTAAACAATTCATTAAAACAGTAAGCGAACGTGCAGTTGGCGCGGACGTAATGAAAAGCCTAACACCCGGTCAACAAGTAATTAAAATCGTTCAAGAAGAATTAACAAGCCTTATGGGCGGCGAAGAAAGTAAAATCGGAACAGCTGATCGCCCGCCAACCGTTATTATGATGGTAGGTTTACAAGGAGCTGGTAAAACAACCACTTCAGGAAAACTAGCTAATTTATTACGCAAAAAATATAATCGTAAACCTTTACTAGTCGCAGCAGATATTTATCGACCTGCAGCAATCAAACAATTAGAAACACTTGGCAAACAATTAGATATGCCAGTATTTTCTCTAGGCGATCAAGTAAGCCCAGTAGAAATCGCGAAACAAGCTATCGCTAAAGCCAAAGAAGAACATTTAGATTATGTCATTATCGATACAGCTGGTCGTCTTCATATCGACGAAACACTGATGGACGAATTAAAACAAGTAAAAGAAATCGCTTCGCCAACTGAAATTTTACTCGTAGTTGACTCAATGACTGGGCAAGACGCAGTAAACGTGGCCCAAAGCTTCAACGAACAATTAGAAATTACCGGCGTTGTATTAACAAAATTAGACGGTGATACACGTGGTGGGGCAGCACTTTCCATCCGTTCAGTCACAGGAAAACCAATCAAATTCGTTGCTACCGGTGAAAAAATGGAAGCAATCGAAACGTTCCATCCCGATCGTATGGCTTCAAGAATTCTCGGCATGGGTGATGTACTTTCTCTTATTGAAAAAGCACAAACTGATGTAGACGCAGAAAAAATGAAAGCTATGGAACAAAAAATGAAAGACAACAGCATGACCTTAGATGACTTCTTGGACCAATTGCAACAAGTAAAACAAATGGGACCACTAGATGAACTACTAAAAATGATGCCAGGGGCAAACAAAATGAAAGGCCTCGACAACATGCAAGTAGATGATAAACAACTTGGTCACATCGAAGCAATAATTAAATCCATGACCAAAAACGAAAAAGATAATCCGGACATCATCAATGCGAGCAGAAGAAAACGAATTGCTCGCGGTAGCGGACGCCCAATTCAAGAAATCAACCGCCTCCTAAAACAATTTGCTGAAATGAAAAAAATGATGAAGCAAATGACTGGTGGAGGAAAAGGTAAGAAAGGTAAAAATCCATTCGGCAATTTCAAAATGCCATTTTAATTCAAAAAGCCAAAACCCTAATGCGGTTTTGGCTTTTTTCATACCTTAACATCCTGCAAATCATTTCTTTACAAACCCTTTATTCAACCAATAAAATCCATTGTTATAATTACAATTAAGCTTACAAAAGGAGGAGAAAGAATGAGAAATTGGGTAAAAGTAACAGGAGCAGGTGTATTAAGCGCAACATTATTACTAGGGGGATGTGGAACTCAGTCAGAAGAAAAAGCAGAAGCGAATGTTAAAACCGAAAAAACACTCCAACCAGGTAGTCAAATAAAATTACAAGGGGCAGTAAACGTTCGTGACTTAGGTGGTTACAAAACAACAGATGGTTTAACAATCAAACCACATAAATTAATCAGAAGCGCCGAACTTGCCACTTTAAGTGATTCAGATAAAAAGAAACTCGTAAATACATATGACCTTTCGCATATAGTTGATTTTAGGACAAATACCGAAGTGAAAGCCAAACCAGATCCAGAACTTACCGGAGTCGATTATACACATGATTCTGTGATGAAAGATAACGGAGCATCCACGAGCACGCAAGATTTAACCGCCAGTCTAGCTAAAATGGATAATCCCGAAACCTTTCTAATTAATGCTAATAAAAGCTTTGTTACAGATGAAACTTCTATTCAAGCCTACAAAGAATTTTTTGAGATACTACTAGCGAATCAAGATGGCTCAGTTCTTTGGCATTGTACAGCCGGAAAAGACCGAGCTGGATTTGGAACTGCTTTAGTCCTCTCGGCACTAGGTGTAGATAAAAACACTGTAATAGACGATTATATGTTATCCAATAAATACCGTGCTAGTGAAAATGAAAAAGCAATCCAAGCAGTCGCAGCTAAAACAGATAATAAAAAAGTTATCGACGGGATGACAGCTGTAATGGAAGTTCGTGAATCTTATATCAATGCCGCTTTCGATGAAATTGATGCTAAATATGGTTCGATGGATAACTTTTTAAAAGAAAAACTCGGACTAACTAATGATAAAAAAGAGCAACTTAAAAAAGCATATCTTTACTAAAAAAAATGGCCCTTTCAAAGAGGGCTATTTTTTTTGCGTACAAATAGATTTAAAGTGAGGAACCATTTTAAAAAGATTTGTATACAATTTAAAGACAATTCATGTAAAGTTGGATTTAGTAGATATATTTACCTATTAAAGACCAGTGCTAAAGTTTAAATATAAGCCTTAAATGCGCATATTTGTATAACTTTTAGACTAATGATATTGAATTGAAGTATTTTTTCTTTCTAGTACTTTTTACTTTAATTTTTAAAAATATACTATATAGTAAAGTTATCTAACGGGTTATAACATTAAATGAAAGGTTCACTTAGATACATAAAAAGAAAGGAGGGGCATTTTGCTGAAATGATTTTAATCTGATATTGGATAAAGGTTCAGGGGATACTTAATAGTTAGCTTATTAGTAAACAATAATTAAATACCTTTATTCTGTTTTCAGTTATTTTTCAAAATCAAAACTTATTGATTTTTAAGGGGGAAAAATGATGAAAAAACAGCGTGTGGATTACAAAAGGAAACTTGACCAAAAGCGAGCGCAAAAAGCAAAATTAATTGCTGCTCTAATTACAACAACAACAATGATGGTAGCACCTGTCACAGTGAATTATGATTCTTTTAATCACAAATTTGCCCTCAGTGGTATTCAAGCGGATGCAGCAACGATTGATTTACTTGGGAATTCAAGCTTGAATACACAATATGCGAATGGGAAATTAGTGATTACTCTATCAGGGAACCAATTAGTTAGTGCGAGTGCTGTGTCTACGTATTACCCGTATTTTGAACTGCCTAGCGAATTAACTTCTATTTTGAGTAATCCAAATATAAAAGCAAATACAAAAATTGATTATAAAATTGCTTATTTAGGAATTGGGAATATTGGGTTATTTAATCAAGGAACAGTTAATGGTAGTTCAAATAATTTCTTCATTGATACTAGTAGAAATGCAATTGGGGCAAGAGTAAATCATTTACTGGGAGTTGGCGTTAGTAGTGTATCTACTTTTACGCTAACAATTGATTTACTAGCGCTCGGTGTTACGGCTCTTCCTAGTGCGAATGATGGAAAATTGGATTTCGCAGCTAGAACTGGCGATGGACTATTGGATGTTGATTTGTTGAATAGTAACGCAGCTCGTGGATTTATTACGACGGATGTTGGGGATGCGGATGCGGATGCTGACGCCGATGCGGATGCCGACGCTGATGCCGATGCGGATGCGGATGCTGACGCCGATGCGGATGCCGACGCTGATGCCGATGCGGATGCTGACGCTGACGCCGATGCGGATGCTGACGCTGATGCCGATGCGGATGCTGACGCCGATGCGGATGCGGATGCTGACGCTGATGCCGACGCTGATGCTGACGCCGATGCTGACGCCGATGCGGATGCGGATGCCGACGCTGATGCCGATGCTGACGCTGATGCTGACGCCGACGCTGATGCCGATGCGGATGCCGATGCGGATGCCGACGCTGATGCCGATGCGGATGCGGATGCTGACGCCGATGCGGATGCCGATGCCGACGCTGATGCGGATGCTGATGCCGACGCTGATGCCGATGCCGATGCGGATGCTGACGCCGATGCGGATGCGGATGCGGATGCTGACGCCGATGCGGATGCGGATGCCGACGCTGATGCCGACGCTGATGCCGACGCTGATGCGGATGCCGACGCTGATGCGGATGCGGATGCCGACGCCGATGCCGATGCGGATGCGGATGCCGACGCCGACGCTGATGCGGATGCCGACGCTGATGCGGATGCGGATGCCGACGCTGATGCCGACGCTGATGCGGATGCCGACGCCGATGCCGACGCCGATGCCGATGCGGATGCGGATGCCGACGCCGATGCCGACGCTGATGCGGATGCTGACGCTGATGCTGATGCCGACGCCGATGCGGACGCTGACGCCGATGCGGATGCCGATGCGGATGCTGACGCCGACGCCGATGCCGACGCAGATGCGGATGCCGACGCAGATGCTGATGCCGACGCTGATGCGGATGCCGACGCCGACGCCGATGCGGATGCTGACGCCGATGCAGATGCTGACGCAGATGCTGACGCCGATGCGGATGCTGATGCCGACGCTGATGCCGACGCTGACGCTGACGCCGATGCTGATGCCGATGCGGATGCGGATGCTGACGCCGATGCAGATGCTGACGCCGATGCAGATGCTGACGCCGATGCGGATGCTGATGCCGACGCTGATGCCGACGCTGATGCCGACGCCGACGCTGATGCGGATGCAGATGCTGACGCTGATGCAGATGCTGACGCTGACGCTGATGCCGACGCCGACGCTGATGCGGATGCTGATGCCGACGCTGATGCCGACGCTGATGCCGACGCCGATGCGGATGCCGACGCTGACGCTGATGCCGATGCTGATGCCGATGCGGATGCTGATGCCGACGCTGATGCGGATGCCGACGCTGATGCCGACGTAGATATCGACTGGAGAGATTTCCTAGTTGAAAAACCAACTGTCAATCCAATTTATGAAGGAACTAAAACTATTACAGGTTCTTCTATCTATAAAAACCTTAATATGAATACCCTATTAAAATCATTACAAAGAGATGCTCCAGCCGGAACAGTTTTCTATATTAATTTAACGCTTCCGGATGGCACAGTCATTGGCAATGTATTAATTAATTCAGATGGAACCTATACAATAAATATTCCTAATTATAATTTGAAAGCTGGAGATGTTATCCACCTTCAAGTAACTGCTAAATATGGTGACGAAGTAAAAACAAGTGATGATGTAGCAGTAACAGTTCAACCATTAGTTGATTCGGATGCTGACGCTGATGCAGATGCTGACGCAGATGCTGACGCAGATGCTGACGCCGACGCCGACGCCGATGCAGATGCCGATACTGACGCCGATGCTGACGCTGATTCAGATGGAGGAGGCACTAACTCTTCTAATAACGGTGGAACTACTGGAACAGCAAATGGAGGTACGGGCGTAACCGTTTCTAATATGAGTACAAACGGCTCCGGAACAATGCTTTCCTCAGGCTACAGTGCTGATGGAACTACAAGTATTTCCGCAAGCGACCTTCCATCCACAGGGGATACTAGTAGCAGTCTTCCTTGGGTAGGGCTTGGACTCTTCTCATTAGCTGGCGCGTTCTTACTACGTCTTTTCCGTAAATAAAGCCACAAAACATCGATTCCCTGCTGCTAAGTAAGTTTAAGCAGCAGGGAAATTATAAAAAGGAGTGGTACATATGCCTTGGAGAGGTGTACTTGATGAACTTGAAAATAAAATTATTGATCAATTAACAGAAGCAGAAGAGCACGCCACTTACAACGGGAAATGGCATGGTTTTCTAACAATAGGTTATAAAAATAAACGAGCGACAGTAATCAACTTTAGCTATCTTTGTTTAGCAAATTTAATTAATGAAATGAAAAAAAGTGCATTGAAAAATCAAACCGAAGAAGCAATTTCATTTAAAATGGATATTGCGGTGAATTATCAACTCGAAAACTTAGGCGAATGGAATAGAAAAGCCTTAAAAACAAAGAAAAATTATTATAGACGAGGCATTGCCTTAAATGAAAATTTTAAAATAGCTTTAATGGAACAGGAAATTAATGCGAACGCTATCCTTTTACCTGGAGACGAAGGACTAGCTATCAACGTTGAAAATATGAATAGATATTTAATTCAAGCCAATAAAAATCAAGCCCAATTAAACTTAACCATCGATTCTAGTGTTGTCACTTTCGAAACAGTAGGGTGGTTTTTTGATGGAAAGAACATTCATGAATTAGAAACAGCTAGTTTAGACCACGGACGCAGGAAGGTAGAATATTTGACGCCAGAAATTATTTCTACATTAGTTGAAAATGCTGGAGAATATTTGGCGCATCAAGTAAACACAACTGGGGAATTTAACTATGGTTGGTTTGCTTGTTTTGACAAAAAAATCAAACATTATAATAGTTTGCGCCATGCCAGTACTACTTATTCCATGTTAGAAGCATATGAATTAACGGGAAATAAAGCTATTTTAGAAGCCGCAACAAAGGCTTTAACATACCTTGAAAAACACTTTATTTATGAAAAAGACGACATGGCCTTTCTTATCGAACCAGAACTTCGTGAAGTAAAATTAGGTGGTTCAGCCGCGACTCTACTAGCTTTAACTAAATATATGCATATTACTGGCACTAAAACATACTTACCTCTTTGCCGAAAAATAGCAAATGCAATTCTCTCATTACAAGACGAAAATGGAAAGTTCACACATGTGTTAGAATATCCATCATTAGAAGTAAAAGATATTTTTCGAATTATTTATTATGATGGGGAAGCTGTCTTTGGCCTACTTCGCCTATATGAAATTGACCGCGATTCCAAATGGTTAGCCGCAGCAGCCAAATCTTTTAATCACTTTATACAAGATAAATACTGGCAAAATCACGATCACTGGTTAAGCTACTGCGCCAATGAAATTACCAAATATATCAAAGACGAAGCTTACTATGAATTCGGACTGCAAAATGCCTTTGACAACTTACCATTTATTTACGATCGCGAAACCACTTTTCCAACATTTTTAGAGCTTACCGTTGCTACAAAAGAAATGACACTGCGGATGGAAGCGGAAGGACAACAAGCATTATTAACATCTTATTCGCTTGAAAATCTTGAAAAAACAATTACAAAACGCGCACTTTATCAATTAAATGGTTACTTTTATCCAGAGCTTGCGATGTACTACAAAAATCCAGCCAGAATAGAAGGTAGTTTCTTCATTCGGCACCAGTCTTTCCGCGTGAGAATTGATGATGTTGAGCATAATATTTCCGGATATGTGCGATATTATCAACTATTAAAACAAGGAAAACTAAGCACTGAAGCCGAAAGTGTCCGCTGAAAAGAAAAAAATATCCTCTGTAAAGAAAAAACACTTTACAAACAAATCCTTTACTGGTAATATATATACTTGTGTAAGACTTTATGGAGGTGTAATTAAACTATGGCAGTTAAAATTCGTTTAAAACGTATGGGTTCTAAAAAGAAACCTTTCTACCGTATTGTAGTCGCTGATTCTCGTTTCCCACGTGATGGCCGTTCAATCGAAACTATTGGTACTTATAATCCATTACTTGATCCGGTTGAAGTGAAAATCGACGAAGAAGCAACTTTGAAATGGATGCATAATGGTGCGAAACCATCTGATACAGTTCGCAATCTTCTTAGCCGCGAAGGTATCATGGAAAAATTCCATAACCAAAAATTAGGTAAATAAGGAGGTCTCGGCGCGAATGGAAGAACTCATTCTCTCAATCGTGAAACCCCTTGTTGACCACCCGGAAGACGTTGTTATCACGCCAGAAGAAACGGATACTTCGTTAACCTACAAATTGTCTGTCAGTAAAGAAGACATGGGACGCGTGATTGGTAAGCAAGGTCGTATTGCAAAAGCGATTCGTACTCTTGTCTATGCAGTTGGCTCCAAAAACGATAAGAAGATTCGTCTTGAAATTATCGAATAACAAAAACTCGTCAAATTGGCGAGTTTTTTTATAACTTTTTTTAATAATCATCAGAGAAGCAATTACCTCACTAAATGTTGTAAAATAAAATAGAAATGGAGGAATTGTTATGAAGCCAGTTATTGGAATTACAGGAAATAGATTAGTCAAAGGAGTGGACGTGTTTTACGGACACCGTGTAACTTATACACAACAGCGATATGTAGATGCTATTCAGAAAGTTGGCGGATTTCCTATCGCGTTACCAATAGATGACCCGTCTACTGCCGTTCAAGCAATTTCTCTCGTAGATGGTTTACTTTTAACCGGTGGACAAGATATTACACCGCAATTATATTTAGAAGAACCGTCCCAAGAAATCGGGGCATATTTTCCACCGCGCGATAGCTATGAAATCGCCTTAGTCCGAGCAGCTTTGGACGCTGGAAAACCTATTTTTGCGATTTGCCGCGGAATGCAACTTGTCAATGTTGCACTAGGCGGCACGCTGTATCAGGATATTAGCCAAGTTGAAACGAAAGCACTCCAACATCTGCAACGTGTCGATGAGCAACTCGGCTCCCATACAATCGATATTGAACCTACAAGCGAACTCGCAAAACACCACCCAAATAAAAAACTAGTTAACTCACTCCATCACCAATTTATCAAAAAATTAGCACCGAGTTTTAAAGTAACGGCTCGGACTGCTGACGGGATGATTGAAGCAGTGGAGGGTGACAATTTACCAAGCTGGTATTTAGGTGTTCAGTGGCACCCGGAATTAATGTTCCAAACAGATCCAGAAAGTGAACAATTATTCCAAGCTTTAGTAGATGAATCCAAAAAAACTATGGTAAAATAAGGACATAATCGCTAGTGGAGGTGTCCTGTGGAAATCATCCAAAAAGTTGTCGTCAAACAAATTCTGACAGAAACAAGTAAACAAGAATTAATCGAGTATTATACCGAACAAAAACGACAAATTGAACAAGAATGCGATCAGTTGCATTTTGAACAAAAGAAAATGGAACGAAAAAGCAAATTTCAACCAGAACGAGTGGCTGACTATTTCACACATGAACTTGAAGTGCGCCGAGAAAAGAAAAAATTAATCCAGTTTCAAATGGAGCAATTAGAAGTACTTGAACTTGGTAGTGAAATTCGCGAACGAGAAATGGAAACAATCATTGATGTACAAGTAGGAGACAAGTGGGATAAATCCATTTTCGATAAAACAATCGTTGTGAGAGATGGAATCATAGTAGAAATACGCTAGAGGTGACTTATGGAGAAAATGTATAATGTAGGAAAAATTGTTAATACGCATGGCTTAATCGGTGAAATTCGTGTTATCGCGACGACCGATTTTCCAGAAGAACGGTTCCAAGTTGGGAATACCGTGTACTTATTTGAAAAAAACAGCAAAAAGCCTGAAAAACTAATTATTCGTTCACACCGCAAACACAAAAACTTTGATTTGCTTATGTTTGAAGGACTTACCGGCATTCATCAAGTAGAGCGTATGAAAGAAGGCGTCCTTAAAATCAAAGAAGCGCAACTAACCGATTTAGAAGAAAATGAATTTTATTTCCATGAAATCATTGGTTGCACAGTTGTGACGACTGACGGAGAAGAGCTTGGCGAAATCACAGAAATTCTAACACCAGGCGCAAATGATGTATGGGTTGTAAAAGGCGCAGACAAAAAAGAAAAACTCATCCCTTATATTGCCGATGTAGTTAAAGATATTAATACTAACGATAAAAAAATTACCATTGAAGTAATGGAAGGGCTGCTAGATTAATGAAAATCGACATTCTATCCATTTTTCCAGATATGTTTTCGGGAGTGACTGGGAGTTCCATTATTAAAAAAGCAATCGAAAATGAACGGGTCGCGGTTGAAGTAACTGATTTCAGGGAATATGCAGAAGGAAAGCATCAGGTTGTCGATGATTATCCTTATGGTGGTGGGGCAGGGATGCTCCTTAAAGCCCAACCTATCTTTGATGCCGTTCAAGCGGTCAAAGATAAACAACCAGAAACAAAGCCAAGAGTTATTTTAATGGACCCAGCCGGTAAACGCTTCGACCAAAAAATGGCAGAAGAATTTGCAGAAGAAGAACATCTTGTTTTTATTTGTGGTCACTACGAAGGATACGATGAGCGAATTCGCGAACACCTTGTTACAGATGAAGTTTCGATAGGGGATTATATTTTAACAGGTGGCGAAATTGGTGCAATGATTGTGATGGACAGCGTTATTCGCCTTTTACCAGGTGTACTTGGAAATAAAGATTCAGCTGTGACGGATTCTTTCTCCACCGGTTTGCTTGAACATCCACACTACACACGACCAGCCGATTTTCGCGGAATGAAAGTACCTGATATTTTACTCAGCGGAAACCATGCTTGGATAGAAGAGTGGCGCGATAAAGAATCACTCAAAAGAACTTACGAACGCCGACCAGATTTACTTAAAAACTACCCCTTAACAGACAAGCAAAAAACTTGGCTCAAAGAATGGTCTGACAGTAAATAAAAAAGGACGTGATTTTAAATGGCAATCTTCGGAACTCCAGATGAAAAAGAAGCTAAAAAATCCGAACGACAAAAAGAACGAGAAGCCTATGTGCAAGAAGAAAACGACCAAAAGCGAATAGGTCAAAGATGGCAGGATATTCAGGTCTCAACAGGACCAATAAATGTTAATCATGATATTCTAACCGTTGTTTTCGCCAAAAGTGTTCGTCCAAGAATTAAAAGTGATCCAGAAGCGTACTTAGAAACAGTAGGCTTTGAAAATTTACTACAGGAATTGCAAAAGAAAGCTTTAGATGCAGGCGGAAATGGCTTAATTCATTGTTCATTCACTGAGCAATTCGTCGACGGGCTTGTATATCAACTGGCATATGGAACAGCCGTGAACATTAAAATTACGAGATTCTAAAAAAAGACTAGAAAGCTGGGTAACTGGTTTTCTAGTCTTTTTTATTTGTTAGTTGGGCTTTTGCACGCTGAATGATTCTTAATAAATCAAAATCACTCATGGATTTAACAGGTCCGTGACCACAAGCGATTTCAGTCACATCTACCAGCTGCAACTTTTCCGCGGAAGCAATACTCGTTTCTAAGTCCCAAGATCCCATCGCAGGAAAAGGAAACAAAATCCGTTTCTCCCCACAAATAGCTGCACCACCACGAGTTTGAAATAAATCACCAACGAATAAATGCCCATTACGCTCATCAAAAAAAGAAATCGAGCCAGGTGTATGTCCGGGTGTATCCATAATTAATAATGAACCTACCATATCACCATCTTTTAATAGTTGATCAATTTTTACTGGAAATTGATCAGGATAGCTACCCTTTAACGGTTTTTGAGCTTCAAAAGCATAAATCTCTTTTGTTTCTACCAGCAATTTTTCCCTGCTTCCAACCATCAAAAGGGCTTCTGGAAAAGCTTCTTTAAGTGCAACTAAACCGCCAATATGGTCCCCATGCCCATGTGTCAACAAAATTCGTTTTAAAGGTAATTTCAGTTTAGTAATAAGTGAAATTATTCCTTTTGCATGAGATAAAATCCCTGTATCAATTAAAGTTAAACCATCTTTCTCCAAAACTAAGTAACAATTTACCGGAAAAAGGTGCGGCAATGTTGTTATTTGCCAATATTGATGTTTCGCAGTAACTTTCATTCCAAAACCTTCATTCTACATTACTTTTTTAATAAAAAATGTAAATCTTTTTTAGCTGCTCGAGCAATTTTTTTATCATAGTATTCATTTGATTTTCTAATGGAAAGATCAAGTCGGTCAATTGAAGTCGTCTTAACAGAAAGGACGCCACTCATCCAAAGTGGATAGCGGAGGGCGGTAAGGGCAGGACGAGCGAACAGCCGATGTTGTAACTCCATCCCGCCAATCGTATAAATTAAGCGCGCTCGTTTTTTTCGCCAAGGACCTGTCAGTAAATATTTTTTATCTTTAAAACTATAACTCTCGCCGCGCCAAAACAAATGATCAATTACACCTTTCAGTACAGCTGGAACATTAAACCACCAAACGGGATAAGCAAATAGCAGCAAATCAGCCGAACTGGCATCTTGTTTTAAGTTGGTCATTTCGGTAGTTTGTTCAGTTCTGTAGCCCTCAGGTAAATTTGGATCAAAAGCCAATTCGCGAATATCATACGTTTTTATCTCGATTGCTGAGTGTCCTTGAAAAAAAGTTAAATACTTATGAAACAGTTCTCTTGATGTTCCTTTTTCTCGCGGGTCACCCATTATTGCTACAACTTTTGCCATTAAAATCCGTCCTTCCTGATGTCAGTGAAAATATGTTCCACAAAGGTATTTACATCTTTTTGAACAGTCGAATAGTCTTGTACATCATCGATTTGAGGTAATCCTTCTAAAAGGGCGGCGATTTTCGTATAGTGTGCAATAGTTTGTTTAATCTCTGCTGCTTTAAGGGCAAGCAATTCTTTCGACGCCGTATTACACGCAACAGATGGCTCACTTTTTAACCATTCCATCATTAATTTTATTTCGGCAAGGGAGAATCTGGCATACTTCATCACTAAAATAAACTTTAATTCTAGTAAATGTTGTGCGTTATAAACACGATACCCGTTTTCCAGCCGATTAGGTACTATTATCTTATTTTTTTCATAATATCGTAGTGTGTCTGCCCGAATTCCAACGCAAGCAGCCATTTCTTTTACGGTCCATTGTTCCATGTTCGACACCTCCATTTGATATACTTAAGGTAACATTAGACCATACTTCAAGGTCAAGCTTTTTTATTAAAGAAAAAGTAAGAAAAAAACTTTACAGCGAATCTAGTTTATGGTAACCTAAATAAGGTGACTGGAAAGACCAGTCTGATAACGATATTCCGCTTCATTATTAATATGAATGAATGTTTGTTGGAAGGAGAGAAAAACATGAACAAACTGATTGATGAAATCACAAAAAGTCAACTAAACCCAGATGTTCCAAGTTTCCGTCCGGGTGATACTGTACGTGTACATGCGAAAGTAGTCGAAGGTACTCGCGAACGTATCCAATTATTCGAAGGCGTTGTAATCAAACGTCGCGGAGCTGGAATCAGCGAAACTTTCACTGTTCGTAAAATTTCTAACGGTGTTGGTGTGGAACGTACTTTCCCAGTACATACTCCACGTATCGCGAAATTAGAAGTTATCCGTCGTGGTAAAGTACGTCGTGCGAAACTTTACTACCTACGTAACCTACGTGGTAAAGCGGCTCGTATTAAAGAAATTCGTTAATCATTTAACGGCTGAAACCCTTGAGAAATCAAGGGTTTTTGTTTTACTAATTATTAGACAAACATCCGAAAGAATATTAACTACAGATTAGGAGAACTATTATGCTTAGATTTTCTGGATTAGTAATAACAATCGCTTTAATTATATATATTGTCTTTTTCTTATGGAGATGGTTGAAAAGGCACGACACAAAAAAAACAATTTTCTTCAAGACTTGTTTTTATGTGTATACGTGTGGAGTAATCAAGTTTACGATGTTTCCTATTATGCTAGATTCTTTTCTAATTGAGGATACAAAAAAATATGCAACTGGTTCCTATATGAATTTAATACCATTTAATTCCATAGGCGAAATGTTTATGGAAGGGAGAGAATATGCTAGTTTCCAAATAGTCGCAAATTTTATTATGTTTGTTCCCCTCGGAATACTTTTACCATTATGTTTTCCAAAATTAACATGGAAAAGTGTTTTCGCTATAAGTTTTATAGCAACCGTTGGGATTGAATTTGCCCAGTTATTACAAGACCTTATTTATCAAGCGCCTTTTAAATTTGTAGACATTGATGATTTAATATTGAACTTTTCTGGCGGGATTTTCGGCTACATAGTTTATGTTATAATTCGACCTGTATTAAGAAAAATGAATTTATGCCCAATTGTAGAAAAAAACAGCTAGTATATAACCCTAGCCGTTTTTTTCGATTTATTTACTGAAGGTTATAAGATTTTTCGATTAGTGTCACTGGTTCTCCTTGGCTGTTTCTAAGTGCGATATTTTCTTTTCCCCACTGACACATTGTATCAACTATAGCATTTAAAGTAAGCCCGTAAGCAGTTATACTATACTCGACTTTAGGTGGAAGCTCATTATAAACCGTACGATCAATAATCCCATCTCTCTCTAATTCCCTTAGTTGCTGAACTAGAACCTTCTGTGATATTTTCGGAATACATCTTTGCAGCTCCCCAGTCCGCTTAGTCCCTTGAGCAAGAAAACAAATAATCAAGGGTTTCCATTTTCCACCCATAATATCGAGTGTAGCTTCTACACCTAAATTATAAACTTTCATTTGTTTTCCTCCTCCGATTTAGATACTTGCAAATAATACCACTTATAGACACTTACTTACAAGTAACTAAGCCACTTTCGAGTGTGTATTTACTTTCTTTCAAAACTAAATTACGATAAATAATAACGATAGAATAAAGGAGTAATCGAATGAAAACATTAGTTATTATCGCACATCCGAATATCGAAAATTCACGCGTAAATAGAGTTTGGAAAGAAGCACTTTTAAAAAGTACAGAAGAGGTGGCAATTCATGAGTTATATGAAGTTTATCCTAACTGGGATATTGATGTAACCTTTGAACAACAACAATTGCAAAACTACGATAAAGTCATTATCCAATTTCCATTTTATTGGTACAGCTACCCGCCGTTATTAAAAAAATGGTTCGATGATGTCTTTTCGTATGGCTGGGCTTACGGCTCAAAAGGGGACAAGATGGCTGGGAAAAAGCTTGCTCTTGCAGTTTCAATTGGCGATAAAAAATATAATTATAAAGAAGATGCACCAATTGGCTATTCACTAGACACATTACTTACACCATTTCGAGCAACAATAAACCACATTCGAGCTGACTATAGAGGGGCCCACACGATATATGGCAGCTCCTTTGAAGTCACAGATGAAGAAATAGTAGAAAATGCGTATGTGTATGCAAACAAGTTTATTAAAACGTTAAATTAGCTTTCTGAGTATATTTCTAATAATTCACCTTGACACCAAAAATCCCATATGATATAGTAAGTAAGGTTATTAAACAAGAAAGAAGAAGCAACCCGCTTCTCGCCTCGTTAACACGAACGTTTTCAGGCAAAAAATTCAAACTTTCGTCGCGTAACTTACGCGATTTTGAATGTGCGGGATTGCTGAAAAGCAGCCCGTTTTTTTATGGCCTCTGAACGAACGAGTTAGCAGGCCGCAGATTTGAACAGCTATTTTCTATCTTGTTGTAACAAAATTAAGTGGAGGTGGCTCACCATTAGCAAAGACATGTTGGTAAACGATGGGATTCGTGCACGTGAAGTAAGATTGATCGACCAAGACGGTGAACAATTAGGCGTGAAGAGTAAAATCGATGCGCTTCAAATTGCTGAAAAGGCTAATCTTGATCTAGTGCTTGTTGCTCCAACAGCGAAACCGCCAGTAGCTCGTATTATGGACTACGGTAAATTCCGTTTTGAACAACAGAAGAAAGATAAAGAAGCCCGTAAGAACCAAAAAGTCATCGTAATGAAGGAAGTTCGTTTAAGTCCAACAATTGACGAACATGATTTTGATACGAAGCTACGTAATGCACGTAAATTCCTTGAAAAAGGCGATAAAGTAAAATGCTCTATCCGTTTTAAAGGTCGTGCCATTACACACAAAGAAATCGGTCAGAAGGTGCTTGACCGTTTTGCAAAAGCGTGCGAAGACCTTTGTACAATTGAGCAAAGACCAAAAATGGACGGACGTTCCATGTTCTTAGTCCTAGCACCACTTCATGAAAAGTAAAGTTTTGAGGAGGAAATATTCATGCCAAAAATGAAAACCCACCGCGGTTCCGCTAAACGTTTCAAGAGAACAGGATCTGGAAAATTAAAACGCAGACACGGTTTCACAAGCCATATGTTCGCTAACAAATCCCAAAAACAAAAACGTAAATTGCGTAAATCAGCAATGGTATCAGCTGGCGACTTCAAACGTATTCGTCAAATGGTCGCTAAAATGAAATAAGAGAAACAACATTTTTGTAAATTCTAGGAGGTAGACAATATGCCACGCGTAAAAGGCGGAACAGTAACACGCAAACGTCGTAAAAAGATAGTTAAATTAGCCAAAGGGTATTACGGCTCTAAACATTTATTATTCAAAGTAGCTAACCAAGCGGTAATGAAATCTTACCAATATGCTTATAGAGATCGTCGTCAAAAGAAACGTGATTTCCGTAGATTATGGATCGCACGTATCAATGCGGCAGCTCGTATGCAAGATCTTTCTTACAGCAAATTAATGCACGGCTTAAAATTAGCTGGTATTGATATTAACCGTAAAATGCTTGCAGACTTAGCAGTAAATGATATTGCTTCATTTAACACACTTGCTGATTCAGCAAAAAAAGCATTAGCTAAATAATTCAAAAATCCTCACTCCAACAAGTGAGGATTTTTTTATGTTATAAATTAAGTTCTAGCTCAACTGGACAATGATCCGAACCAAGCACATCCGCATGAATTTTCGCATCCACTAACTTATCTTTCAAACGTTCCGAAACAACAAAATAATCAATCCGCCAACCAGTGTTCCTAGCACGCGCGTTCATTCGATAAGACCACCAAGAATAAGCGTCGGTCAAATCAGGATAAAAATAACGGAAACTATCAATAAAACCAGCGTCTAAAAACGCAGAAAATTTTGCGCGTTCCTCGTCCGAGAATCCGGCATTTTTGCGATTTGTCTTCGGATTTTTCAAATCAATTTCTTCGTGCGCAACATTCAAATCACCACAAAGCACAACCGGCTTCGTTTTATCCAAGTTTTTGACATATTCTAAAATCGCATCCTCAAACGTCATACGATAATCTAATCGTTTTAACTCAGCTTGCGAATTTGGTGTATAAACCGTTACCATATAAAAATCTTCAAATTCAAGCGTGATTACGCGACCTTCAGTATCATGTTCCGGGACACCTAAACCATATTGCACCGATAATGGCTCAACTTTTGTAAAAATGGCAGTACCTGAATAACCTTTTTTTACGGCATAATTCCAATAATCTTTATACGCAGGTAAATCAAGTTCAATTTGACCTTCTTGTAATTTTGTTTCTTGTAAGCAAAATATATCAGCATCAACTTCTTCAAAATACTCCAAAAAACCTTTTTTCACAGCTGCACGAAGCCCGTTTACATTCCAAGAAATTAATTTCATCCAAAAACCTCCCATCTCTAATAGAACTATTATAACGTAAGTAACATGCTATAATGTAGTTAAACGATTGGGAGGGACTAGAATGGAAAAATACGTTGCTTTACTAAGAGCCGTAAATGTCGCAGGGAAAAATAAAGTGAACATGAAAAATTTAAAAGCAGCCTTACAAGAAGAGGGATTCCAAAATGTAACAACCTATATCCAAAGCGGCAACCTCGTTCTAAGTTCTAATTTACAGACAGAAACCGAAGTAGCAGCAAAAATAACAGAAGTAATTTTAGCGAGCTTCAATTTATCCATCGATGTATTCGTTTTTTCAGAACAAAACTACAAAACAATCATCAAAAACAACCCATTTCCACCAGAAATAATTGGTGAAGAAGAACGTTGGATGATTGCTTTTTACAATGAAAATATTGATATTCCTAAACAAAAAAATACTCAAGCCGAAGTAATCGCAATCGGCCGAGCGTTATATATCCACGTTTTCTCAAACCAAATCCATCAATTAAAATTGCCTGTTTTTCTCGGAGAATATAAAAAAACACTAACGACAACGCGAAACTGGCGAACAACCGCTAAATTACTAACACTACTCGACAGTCAGGAATAGAATTTTTTGAAAATCAAGTTTATAATGAAAAAGAATCAATCTGAGGGAGTGATAGAAATGAAAGAAGAACTATTAAAACGATTTACAAAATATGTAAAAGTAGATACACAGTCAAATGAAGAAAGCACAGTTTGTCCAACAACGCCAGGACAAATGGAACTAGCGAACATTCTCGTTACAGAACTAAAAGAAATCGGTATGCAAGAAGTAACAGTAGATGAATTCGGTTATGTAATGGCAACACTTCCTTCTAATACAACGAAAGAAGTACCAGTTATCGGGTTTTTAGCTCATTTAGACACTGCCACTGACTTAACTGGAAAAAATGTAAACCCACAAGTGCATGAAAACTATGATGGTAAAGACATCGTTCTAAATAAAGACCTAAATGTCGTACTGTCACCTAAACAATTTCCAGAACTAGCTAATTACAAAGGAAAAACGCTTATTACAACAGACGGAACAACATTGCTTGGCGCGGATGATAAAGCAGGAATTACAGAAATTATGGTGGCAATGAATTATTTAATCAATCACCCCGAAATCAAGCATGGTAAAATTCGCGTAGCTTTTACACCCGATGAAGAAATCGGCCGAGGACCAGAGCGTTTTGACGTAGAAGCATTTGGTGCCAAATATGCCTACACAATGGACGGTGGGCCACTTGGCGAACTAGAATATGAAAGCTTTAATGCAGCTGGTGCGAAACTTACTTTTAACGGAAATAGTGTGCATCCAGGAACAGCCAAAAATAAAATGATTAATGCTGTCAAAATGGCAATGGAATTCGATGCCGAGATTCCAAAAGAAGAAGCCCCTGAATATACAGATGGCTATGAAGGCTTTTATCATTTAATCTCATTAAACGGTGATGTGGAACAAGCCAAATCTTACTATATCATTCGCGATTTTGATCATCTGAAATTTGTAGAAAGAAAAACTCATATCGCAAGTATCGCCGAAAAACTAGCAGAAAAATATGGGGAAGGTTCAGTAGAATTAAAACTGAATGATCAATATTACAACATGCGCGAAAAAATTGAACCAGTAAAAGAAATTGTAGACATAGTGAGTGCAGCAATGAGAAATCTAGATATAGAACCAAAAATAAGCCCAATTCGCGGTGGGACAGACGGAGCTCAACTTTCATACAAAGGACTACCAACACCAAACATCTTTGGCGGCGGCGAAAATTTCCACGGTAAGTTTGAATACGTCGCGTTAGAAAGCATGGTGAAAGCAACCGAAGTAATCATTGAAGTAGCGCGTTTATTTGAAGAAAAAGAATAATTTAAAAAGGGAGTCTAATTTAGTTAGACTCCCTTTTTTATATGTTCATTTACTTTAGCTGCAAACACTTTTGCTTCTCCATTTGCAACGAGCAATGTATATTTTTCGCTATTTTTAAGATGTAATATCAATTTTTTTGTCATCGAGATAATACTTACTTTTTGCTCTAATAGTTCTATGTCTTCATATGCGAATTTCTTAAGTAAGTAAACATCTTCATTTTCTAAGTAAAAAATAAAAACATCTTCATTTGAAATCCAAAGTCCTGTTAGATCCATTAATTCGCCTTCCACTACATAAGAAAACGAACCATAGATCAGGCTAGTATCCATACCAAGAAGCTCACGTGCGCCTGCTTTTGCAATCATAGTTTTATACAAACTGTTTCGCCCCTTTTACATACGCGTTATTCGTAACCTTACTATACCACTTACTTCGGATAAACCGCAATCGCACCATCTTTAATACGAATTAACTCGACAGGCTTTTGATAAAACGCTTGAAGCACTTCCTCTGTCAAAAGTTTTTCTGTTTTCCCGTGATGAGTTATTTCCCCGTCACGTAGTAAAATGATATTATCAAAGCAGGGGAGAATTTCTTCTGTATGATGCGTGACAAAAAGCATTGTCGGTGAATCAGGACGTTCAGCAATTTTTTTAATCCGTTCTAATAAACGACTTTTCGCAAATAAATCAAGTCCGTTACAAGGTTCATCTAAAATCAGTAACTTAGGATTTGCCATCAAAGCACGAGCAATTAAAACAATTTGTCGTTCTCCTTGTGACAAGATTTTATAAGCTTTACCAATAAGCGAGGCCCCACCACAATTAGTCAGCAGTTTTTTCGCTTGGTTTACCTCAACATCTGTCACTTTCGCATACATTCCAATACTTGCAAACTTACCACTAAGCACAATTTGCTCACTTAGCTCGTAATCTTTCAGCTGATGATCTAAAGCATTACTCACCCAACCAATTGATTTACGTAATTCAGGTAAAGAAGTCTGTCCAAAAACATGCCCAAGCACTTGAAGCTTTCCACTACTAGGCCAAAGATACCCATTTAGAAGCTGCAGCAAAGTAGTTTTCCCAGAGCCATTTAGCCCAAGAATAGCCCAGTTTTCCTTTTCGTTAACGGTCCAATTAATATCCGATAAGATAGTTTTATTTTCACGCTTTAAATAAACATGTTCAAATGCAAACATCGAATACCCCATTTCCATTTTCTACCATTGTACATGAAAAATAACATAAAAAGGAGTAAAAAAAATGAATAAAGAAGAAATTATTCTTTCAGCAAAGAATTGGATGCACTCTCATTTTGAAAATGAAACGACCGGCCATGACTGGTCTCATATAAAAAGAGTATGGAAATTAAGTAAAGAAATCCAATCAAAAGAAGGTGGCGACCTGTTCACTATAGAATTAGCCGCTCTATTCCACGATTACTCAGATATTAAACTAACAACCGACGAACAGGAAGCAACTAAAACACTAATCAATTGGATGGAAACCAAAGAAATACCATCAGAACTAATCAAAAAAATCATCCGAATCATCCAATCAGTTTCATTTAAAAAAGGAAAAAATACTTTTAAAGCATTAACAATAGAAGAAAAAATAGTTCAAGACGCAGATCGCTTAGATGCCATCGGAGCAATCGGCATAGCAAGAACCTTCACTTATGGTGGCGCTCATAATCGAGAAATAGCTAACCAGAACAATCCAAAAAACACCACATTACAACACTTTTACGACAAACTTCTCCTTATAAAAGATCAATTAAACACTGAAACAGCCAAAACTATAGCAAAAGAAAAACAAAAAATTATGCAGGATTTTATACAAGCATTAGAAAAAGAATTAAAAGTATAATTAAAAACACTTGTATTTATAGAAAAGGTATTATATAATAATAAAGCTGAATTGATACGAAATAATTCATCAAAAACTATTTAAAAATTAGTTGTTGACGCGATATAAACTTTATGGTAAGATTTAAAAGTTGCGTTAACAAAGCAACTGACCTTTGAAAACTGAACAAAGAAGAAGACGAAAAGCAATGAGACGTAAAGTCTCACTGGTAATCGCAGGGCAGAAAACAGAAAGCTGTTTTCAACAAAAACAAACTAGTAATTTAATTGCTAGCGAAGTCAATTTGACGCAAGGAATCTTATTCACGGTGTTGAATAAGTATTCAAATTCAATTTATATTTTAAAGAGAGTTTGATCCTGGCTCAGGACGAACGCTGGCGGCGTGCCTAATACATGCAAGTCGAACGAACGGAGGAAGAGCTTGCTCTTCCAAAGTTAGTGGCGGACGGGTGAGTAACACGTGGGCAACCTGCCTGTAAGTTGGGGATAACTCCGGGAAACCGGGGCTAATACCGAATGATAGAGTGTGGCGCATGCCACGCTCTTGAAAGATGGTTTCGGCTATCGCTTACAGATGGGCCCGCGGTGCATTAGCTAGTTGGTAGGGTAATGGCCTACCAAGGCAACGATGCATAGCCGACCTGAGAGGGTGATCGGCCACACTGGGACTGAGACACGGCCCAGACTCCTACGGGAGGCAGCAGTAGGGAATCTTCCGCAATGGACGAAAGTCTGACGGAGCAACGCCGCGTGTATGAAGAAGGTTTTCGGATCGTAAAGTACTGTTGTTAGAGAAGAACAAGGATAAGAGTAACTGCTTGTCCCTTGACGGTATCTAACCAGAAAGCCACGGCTAACTACGTGCCAGCAGCCGCGGTAATACGTAGGTGGCAAGCGTTGTCCGGATTTATTGGGCGTAAAGCGCGCGCAGGCGGTCTTTTAAGTCTGATGTGAAAGCCCCCGGCTTAACCGGGGAGGGTCATTGGAAACTGGAAGACTGGAGTGCAGAAGAGGAGAGTGGAATTCCACGTGTAGCGGTGAAATGCGTAGATATGTGGAGGAACACCAGTGGCGAAGGCGACTCTCTGGTCTGTAACTGACGCTGAGGCGCGAAAGCGTGGGGAGCAAACAGGATTAGATACCCTGGTAGTCCACGCCGTAAACGATGAGTGCTAAGTGTTAGGGGGTTTCCGCCCCTTAGTGCTGCAGCTAACGCATTAAGCACTCCGCCTGGGGAGTACGACCGCAAGGTTGAAACTCAAAGGAATTGACGGGGGCCCGCACAAGCGGTGGAGCATGTGGTTTAATTCGAAGCAACGCGAAGAACCTTACCAGGTCTTGACATCCTTTGACCACTCTGGAGACAGAGCTTTCCCTTCGGGGACAAAGTGACAGGTGGTGCATGGTTGTCGTCAGCTCGTGTCGTGAGATGTTGGGTTAAGTCCCGCAACGAGCGCAACCCTTGATTTTAGTTGCCAGCATTTAGTTGGGCACTCTAAAGTGACTGCCGGTGCAAGCCGGAGGAAGGTGGGGATGACGTCAAATCATCATGCCCCTTATGACCTGGGCTACACACGTGCTACAATGGATGGTACAAAGGGTCGCGAAGCCGCGAGGTGGAGCCAATCCCATAAAACCATTCTCAGTTCGGATTGTAGGCTGCAACTCGCCTACATGAAGCCGGAATCGCTAGTAATCGTGGATCAGCATGCCACGGTGAATACGTTCCCGGGCCTTGTACACACCGCCCGTCACACCACGAGAGTTTGTAACACCCGAAGTCGGTAGGGTAACCTTTATGGAGCCAGCCGCCGAAGGTGGGACAGATAATTGGGGTGAAGTCGTAACAAGGTAGCCGTATCGGAAGGTGCGGCTGGATCACCTCCTTTCTAAGGAAAAGGAAACCTGTGAGTTTTCGTTCTTCTCTATTTGTTCAGTTTTGAGAGGTTAGTACTTCTCAAGTATGTTTGTTCTTTGAAAACTAGATAAGAAAGTTAGTAAAGTTAGCATAGATAATTTATTATTTATGACACAAGTAACCGAGAATCATCTGAAAGTGAATCTTTCATCTGATAAGAAGTATCATCGCTGATACGGAACATCAGAAAAACAACCTTTACTTCGTAGAAGTAAATTGGTTAAGTTAGAAAGGGCGCACGGTGGATGCCTTGGCACTAGGAGCCGAAGAAGGACGGGACTAACACCGATATGCTTTGGGGAGCTGTACGTAAGCGTTGATCCAGAGATTTCCGAATGGGGGAACCCACTATCTTTAGTCGGATAGTATCCTTACGTGAATACATAGCGTGAGGAAGGCAGACCCAGGGAACTGAAACATCTAAGTACCTGGAGGAAGAGAAAGAAAAATCGATTTCCTGAGTAGCGGCGAGCGAAACGGAAAGAGCCCAAACCAAGAAGCTTGCTTCTTGGGGTTGTAGGACACTCTATACGGAGTTACAAAAGAAAGTTATAAATGAAGCGGTCTGGAAAGGCCCGCCAAAGACGGTAACAGCCCGGTAGTTGAAATGGCTTTCCCTCCAGAGTGGATCCTGAGTACGGCGGAACACGTGAAATTCCGTCGGAATCCGGGAGGACCATCTCCCAAGGCTAAATACTCCCTAGTGACCGATAGTGAACCAGTACCGTGAGGGAAAGGTGAAAAGCACCCCGGAAGGGGAGTGAAACAGTTCCTGAAACCGTGTGCCTACAAGTAGTTAGAGCCCGTTAATGGGTGATAGCGTGCCTTTTGTAGAATGAACCGGCGAGTTACGATTTGTTGCAAGGTTAAGCGGGAAAAGCGGAGCCGTAGCGAAAGCGAGTCTGAATAGGGCGCATAAGTAACAGGTCGTAGACCCGAAACCAGGTGATCTACCCATGTCCAGGATGAAGGTAAGGTAATACTTACTGGAGGTCCGAACCCACGCACGTTGAAAAGTGCGGGGATGAGGTGTGGGTAGCGGAGAAATTCCAATCGAACTTGGAGATAGCTGGTTCTCTCCGAAATAGCTTTAGGGCTAGCCTCGAGGTAAAGAGTCATGGAGGTAGAGCACTGTTTGGACTAGGGGCCCTTCTCGGGTTACCGAATTCAGATAAACTCCGAATGCCATGTACTTATACTCGGGAGTCAGACTGCGAGTGATAAGATCCGTAGTCGAAAGGGAAACAGCCCAGACCACCAGTTAAGGTCCCCAAATATATGTTAAGTGGAAAAGGATGTGGGGTTGCTTAGACAACCAGGATGTTGGCTTAGAAGCAGCCACCATTGAAAGAGTGCGTAATAGCTCACTGGTCGAGTGACCCCGCGCCGAAAATGTACCGGGGCTAAACATATTACCGAAACTGTGGATGAACCTCTTCGGAGGTTCGTGGTAGGAGAGCGTTCTAAGGGCGGTGAAGTCAGACCGGAAGGACTGGTGGAGCGCTTAGAAGTGAGAATGCCGGTATGAGTAGCGAAAGAAGGGTGAGAATCCCTTCCACCGAATATCTAAGGTTTCCTGAGGAAGGCTCGTCCGCTCAGGGTTAGTCGGGACCTAAGCCGAGGCCGATAGGCGTAGGCGATGGACAACAGGTAGAGATTCCTGTACCAGTGCTAATTGTTTAACCGATGGGGTGACACAGAAGGATAGGGAATCGCACGAATGGAAATGTGCGTCCAAGCAGTGAGTGTGAGAAGTAGGCAAATCCGCTTCTTGCGAAGCATGAGCTGTGATGGGGAAGGAAATTAAGTACGGAAGTTCCTGATTTCACGCTGTCAAGAAAAGCCTCTAGGAAGAGTAGTACTGCCCGTACCGCAAACCGACACAGGTAGATGAGGAGAGAATCCTAAGGTGAGCGAGAGAACTCTCGTTAAGGAACTCGGCAAAATGACCCCGTAACTTCGGGAGAAGGGGTGCTCTATTAGGGTGCAAGCCCGAGAGAGCCGCAGTGAATAGGCCCAGGCGACTGTTTAGCAAAAACACAGGTCTCTGCAAAACCGTAAGGTGACGTATAGGGGCTGACGCCTGCCCGGTGCTGGAAGGTTAAGAGGAGTGCTTAGCTTCGGCGAAGGTACGAATTGAAGCCCCAGTAAACGGCGGCCGTAACTATAACGGTCCTAAGGTAGCGAAATTCCTTGTCGGGTAAGTTCCGACCCGCACGAAAGGCGCAACGATCTGGGCACTGTCTCAACGAGAGACTCGGTGAAATTATAGTACCTGTGAAGATGCAGGTTACCCGCGACAGGACGGAAAGACCCCGTGGAGCTTTACTGCAACCTGATATGGAATGTTTGTACCGCTTGTACAGGATAGGTAGGAGCCGAAGAGACGTGTGCGCTAGCATACGAGGAGGCAATGGTGGGATACTACCCTGGCTGTATGACCATTCTAACCCGCCACGCTAAGCGCGTGGGGAGACAGTGTCAGGTGGGCAGTTTGACTGGGGCGGTCGCCTCCTAAAGAGTAACGGAGGCGCCCAAAGGTTCCCTCAGAATGGATGGAAATCATTCGCAGAGTGTAAAGGCACAAGGGAGCTTGACTGCGAGACTGACAAGTCGAGCAGGGACGAAAGTCGGGCTTAGTGATCCGGTGGTTCCGCATGGAAGGGCCATCGCTCAACGGATAAAAGCTACCCCGGGGATAACAGGCTTATCTCCCCCAAGAGTCCACATCGACGGGGAGGTTTGGCACCTCGATGTCGGCTCGTCGCATCCTGGGGCTGTAGTCGGTCCCAAGGGTTGGGCTGTTCGCCCATTAAAGCGGCACGCGAGCTGGGTTCAGAACGTCGTGAGACAGTTCGGTCCCTATCCGTCGCGGGCGCAGGAAATTTGAGAGGAGCTGTCCTTAGTACGAGAGGACCGGGATGGACACACCGCTGGTGTACCAGTTGTTCCGCCAGGAGCATCGCTGGGTAGCTATGTGTGGCAGGGATAAACGCTGAAAGCATCTAAGCGTGAAGCCCCCCTCAAGATGAGATTTCCCATTTCTTCGGAAAGTAAGATCCCTGAAAGATGATCAGGTAGATAGGTTTGGAGTGGAAGTGTAGCGATACATGGAGCGGACAAATACTAATCGATCGAGGACTTAACCAAAAAATGAAACGAAGTTACCTAACTGAACCCTTTCTTCTCTAGTTTTGAGAGAGCAATCTTTCAACAACTGCATATTGTCTGGTAGTTATGGCGAGAAGGTCACACCCGTTCCCATCCCGAACACGGTAGTTAAGCTTCTCTGCGCCAATGGTAGTTGGGGGCTTCCCCCTGCGAGAGTAGGTCGCTGCCGGGCAATATTAAAAGTCCTAATTATTTAGGGCTTTTTTTGTTGAAGTGTTTCCTTTGTCAGCTATCTTATTGGATGTTATATTAGTAAAAGACCCTTAAATAGAATTTTTAATGGAGTTTTTTAGGTGGAGGGGTGTTTTTTAGTGGATAATGGTATATTTATAGTAGCTACAATCTTTGTTGTAAATATTTTGTATGTGACCATTTATACGGTAAGGTTGCTACTTACGATGAAAGGATATCGTTATTTAGCTGCACTTTCGAGTGTATTTGAGATGATTATTTATGTTGTTGCACTAAGTTTGGTATTAGATAATTTAAATAACATAGCGAATGTTTTAGCTTATGCAGTAGGTTTTGGTGTGGGTATTATTGTTGGAATGAAAATTGAAGAGCGAATTGCTTTAGGTTATATCACTGTAAATGTTATTACGAAAGAATATAATTTAGATTTGCCGAATCAAATTCGTGATTTAGGCTACGGGGTGACTAGTTGGCTTGCGAGTGGGCGTGATGGAGAGCGTATGATGCTTGAAATTTTGACTCAAAGAAAGAATGAACGAAAACTATATAAACAAATTATTGAAATTGATAATGGAGCATTTATTGTTTCATCTGAGCCAAAACAAATTCATGGCGGTTTTTGGATAAAACAAGTTAGAAAATAGGAAGAAGCTTACCAAGCATGGTAGCTTCTTTTTTTTATTTATTTAGTGAAATGAGCTACATAATACCGCTAATAGTAATAAAATACAGTAAAACACGAACGTTAAGAAAACGTAACAATTAAATGTTCGATTTTTCGTTGACTTTTATGATAGCTATTGTTAGAATGAAGGAGTCGAAAGAGATTATGAAATTAAGAAGGAGTTGATCACGTAATGCCTGCGGAAATTGGTGTCATTATGGGGAGTACCTCAGATTGGGATACAATGAAAAAAGCATGTGATGTATTGGATGAACTTGAAATTGCTTATGAAAAAAAAGTCGTTTCTGCTCATCGTACACCAGATTTAATGTTTCAATATGCAGAACAAGCGCGGGAACGTGGTTTGAAAATTATTATTGCGGGCGCTGGAGGAGCGGCGCATTTGCCAGGTATGGTTGCTGCTAAAACAACTTTGCCTGTTATTGGTGTGCCAATTAAGTCAAAAGCGTTAAGCGGAATGGATTCTCTACTGTCCATTGTACAAATGCCTGGTGGTGTTCCTGTTGCTACTGTTGCAATCGGTGAAAGTGGAGCAGTCAATGCGGGTCTTTTAGCGGCGCAAATTTTATCTATTACAAACGATGCAATTACTAACAGATTACAAAAAAGACGTGCTACACTAGAAGAAACAGTTCTAGAAAGTAGTGATTCTCTTGGATAAAAAATTTTTACTGACAAATAGTACAATTGGTATCATCGGTGGTGGACAATTAGGACGTATGCTAGCAATAGCTGCAAAAGCAATGGGTTACCGAATTATTGTTTTAGATCCTACAGCAGATTGTCCAGCTGCTCAAGTAAGCGATGAACAAATCGTAGCTGATTATGATGACAAAGTAGCTTTACGTGAACTTTCGGAAAAAGCAGATGTTGTGACATATGAATTTGAAAACATTGACTACGATGCGCTTAAAATGACACAAAACTTAGTATCTGTTCCGCAAGGATCGGAATTACTTTCGATTACGCAAGACAGAATTTTAGAAAAGGCGTATTTAGAATCTGCTAACATTAATATTGCCCCATATGCTGTAATTGTTGATAAAGAAGAAATCGAAAGTGAGATAAGAAGTATTGGTTATCCGGCTGTCTTAAAAACAGCGCAAGGCGGATATGATGGAAAGGGACAAGTTGTTATTCACAGTGCAAGTGATATTGAGGATGCCGCACAATTGTTGCGTTACGGTTCTTGTGTGTTAGAAGCTTGGATTCCTTTTGAAAAAGAGATTTCTGTCATTGTTGCTCGTAACTTAAATGGACAAGTGGAAACATTCCCCGTAGCTGAAAATGTTCATGTAAACAATATTTTGCATACGACTATTGCGCCGGCCAAAGTGGCAGCGGATGTCTATGAAGAAGCGGAAGAAATTGCCAAAAAATTAGCCGATGTACTTCAATTATGTGGTGTTTTGGCTGTAGAAATGTTTGTGACTAGTTCTGGGGCGATTTATGTAAATGAACTTGCTCCAAGACCTCATAATTCAGGACATTTTACGATTGAGGCTTGTTCGATTTCTCAGTTCACACAGCATATTCGTGCGATAGTTGGCTTGCCGCTAGTAAAACCTGAGCTATTGAAACCAGCATTAATGGTCAATATTTTAGGACAACATGTGGATGCAGTGAATGAACAAATGATAGATTACCCACATTGGTTTGTACATTATTATGGTAAAAAAGAAGCTAAAATCAATCGCAAAATGGGTCATATAACTATCTTGACTGATGAACCAAAAGCGGTATTGAGTGATATAGAAGAAACGCAAATTTGGAAGTAACTGGAGGAATTAAAAAGGATGTTAGAACGTTATACTCGTAAAGAAATGGGCAATATTTGGACAGAACAAAATCGTTATCAAGCTTGGTTAGAAGTAGAAATTTTGGCTTGTGAAGCGTGGGCAGAGCTTGGTGATATTCCAAAAGAAGATGTAAAGAAAATTCGCGCGAATGCTAAGTTTGATGTCGACCGTATTCATGAAATCGAATTAGAAACTAGACATGATGTAGTAGCATTTACTCGTTCGGTATCTGAGTCTCTTGGTGAGGAACGTAAATGGGTGCATTATGGCTTAACTTCAACAGATGTAGTAGATACAGCGAATTCTTACTTACTAAAACAAGCAAATGAAATTTTAAGAAAAGACTTGGAGAATTTCATTGCGATTATTGGCGAAAAAGCGAAAGAACATAAATATACAGTAACGATGGGTCGTACGCACGGTGTTCACGCGGAGCCAACAACTTTTGGTTTAAAACTTGCTCTATGGTACGAGGAAATGAAACGTAATTTAGAACGTTTTAACTTTGCTGCTGATGGTGTAGAGTTCGGAAAAATTTCTGGAGCTGTTGGGACTTATGCTAACATTGATCCTTTTGTGGAAGCATATGTTTGTGAAAAATTAGGAACTACTCCAGCGCCGATTTCAACGCAAACATTGCAACGTGATCGTCACGCAGAATATCTTGCAACGCTTGCTTTAATTGCCACTTCTGTCGAAAAATTTGCTGTTGAAGTACGTGCACTACAAAAAAGTGAAGTACGCGAAGTAGAAGAATTCTTTGCAAAAGGGCAAAAAGGTTCATCCGCAATGCCGCATAAACGTAATCCAATTGGTTCTGAAAATGTAACAGGGTTAGCTCGCGTTATTCGTGGACATATGGTTACTGCTTATGAAAATGTACCACTTTGGCATGAACGTGATATTTCTCATAGTTCAGCGGAACGAATTATTTTACCAGATTCTACTATTTTATTAGATTATATTTTAAATCGTTTTGGTAATATTGTGAAAAACTTGACGGTATTCCCAGAAAATATGAAACGTAATATGGATAGAACTCTAGGATTAATTTATTCGCAACGTGTTCTACTTGCGCTGATTGATAAAGGCTTAGCTCGAGAAAGAGCTTATGATGTCGTACAACCAAGAGCAATGGAAGCTTGGGAAAAACAAGTACCATTCCGTGAATTAGTAGAACAAGATGCAACCATTACTGAAAATCTATCTGCAGAAGAAATTGCAGACTGCTTTGATTACAACTATCACCTGAAGAATGTCGACTTAATTTTTGATCGCTTAGGATTATAATTACGGACAGAATACAACCTAACCTCTTTGATATATGTTTTTTCAAAGAGGTTAAGTAATTTATAAGGAGATAAATTATCGTGACTAATGAACTGTTGTATGAAGGAAAAGCAAAACGACTTTTTAAAACAGATGAGGCTGGGGTCTTGCGTGTTGCATATAAGGATGATGCGACTGCTCTAAATGGTGTTCGAAAAGAATCTTTTGCTGGTAAAGGCGAACTTAATAATCAGATTACATCACTTATTTTTTCTTATTTAGCAAAAGAAGGGATTTCGAGTCACTTTATTCGGGCGATTTCAGAAACGGAACAACTTGTTAAAGAAGTTTCGATTATTCCACTTGAAGTTGTTGTTCGTAATGTGATGGCTGGTAGTCTTGCGAAACGTCTTGGTAAAGAAGAAGGCGAGGAAATTCCAAATGCGATTGTGGAATTTTATTATAAAGATGATGCCTTAGATGATCCGTTTATTAATGATGATCATGTGCTTTATTTAGACATTGCGACAACAAATGAAATGGACACGATTCGTCAGGTTGCTCGTTCGATTAATAAGGTGTTACAAGAATTATTCAATCAAATGAATATTACTCTCATTGATTTTAAATTAGAATTTGGTCGTGATGCAGCGGGAAATATTTTGCTGGCGGATGAAATTTCACCAGATACATGCAGACTATGGGATAAGGAAACAAATCAAAAGCTCGATAAGGATGTCTTTCGTCGGAATATTGGCAATTTAACAGATGTGTATACAGAAGTATTGAATAGATTAAAGCAAGTTCAAAACTAGGAGGCCACAAAATGTATAATGTCAAAGTTTATGTCACTTTAAAGAAAAGCGTATTAGATCCACAAGGGGTTGCAGTAAAAGACGCAGCGAAAAGCATGGGTTACGAAGAAGTAGAAGATGTCCGTATTGGTAAATTTATGGAACTTAAAGTAGCGAAGTCAGATAGAGATATTCATGAAGTGTTGAATGAAATGTGCGACAAACTGTTAACAAATCCGGTGATGGAAGATTACCGATATGAAATTGAGGAGGCTTAAACGATGAAATTTGCTGTCATTCAGTTCCCAGGTTCAAATTGTGACCTTGATATGCTACATGCGATTCGCGATTCTCTTGGTGAGGAGGCGGAATATGTTTGGCATGCGGAAACAAGTCTTGCAGGTTTTGATGCGGTATTACTTCCAGGTGGATTTTCTTATGGAGATTACTTGCGAACTGGTGCGATTGCGAAATTTTCAAGTATTATGCCAGAAGTTTTACGCTTTGCTGAAATGGGAAAACCAGTGCTTGGTGTGTGTAACGGATTTCAAATTTTAACAGAAATTGGTTTACTACCAGGAGCTTTAATTAGAAACAATAATTTACATTTTATTTGTAAGACGGTGCCGCTTCGTGTGGCGAATGCCGATACAATGTTTACTGGACTTTATGAAGAAGGCGAAATTATTCAAGTTCCAGTTGCTCACGGGGAAGGTAATTATTACTGTGATGATGAAACACTTTTAAAATTAAAAGACAATAATCAAATTGTGTTTACATATGATAGCGTGAACCCAAATGGAAGTCGTGCAGATATTGCTGGTATCGTTAATGAACGCGGGAATGTGCTTGGAATGATGCCACATCCAGAACGCGCGGTGGAAGATATTATTGGCGGCACTGATGGTTTAAGACTTTTCGAGTCCGTTGTAAAAGCTTGGAAGGAGGAACAAGTAAATGCCTAACATGGAGCCAACGACAAAAGAAATTAAAGAACAAAAGATTTATCAAGAAATGGGTTTAACGGATAGTGAATATGAGCTTGTTTGTTCGATTCTTGGACGCGAGCCTAATTATACTGAAACAGGTCTTTTCTCTGTTATGTGGTCGGAACATTGTAGCTATAAAAATTCTAAACCAGTACTTCGGAAATTTCCTACAGAAGGAAAACAAGTTTTGCAAGGACCGGGTGAAGGTGCTGGGATTGTTGATATTGGCGATGGTTTAGGTGTTGCTTTTAAAGTCGAAAGTCATAATCATCCATCATACGTGGAGCCGTACCAAGGAGCTGCAACTGGTGTCGGCGGAATTATTCGTGATGTTTTCTCGATGGGAGCTAGACCGATTGCAATGCTGAACTCGCTTCGTTTTGGTGAGCTAGATACTCCACATGCGAAGTACTTAGTTAGTGAAGTTGTTGCTGGGATTGCTGGATATGGTAATTCGATTGGGATTCCAACTGTTGGCGGCGAAATCCAATTTGATCCTTGTTACACTAAAAATCCATTAGTAAATGCGATGTGTGTTGGCTTAATTGAAGCAAAAGATATTCAAAAAGGGCAAGCTAAAGGAATTGGCAACCCGGTGATGTATGTTGGCGCTAAAACTGGTCGTGACGGGATTCACGGTGCCACTTTTGCATCTGTAGAGTTTAGTGAAGAAGGCGAACAACAACGTTCTGCTGTACAAGTGGGCGATCCTTTTATGGAGAAATTGTTGCTTGAGGCTTGTTTAGATGTGATTCGTGATCATTCGGATATTTTAGTTGGGATTCAAGATATGGGAGCTGCTGGGCTTGTTAGCTCAAGTTCTGAAATGGCTTCAAAAGCGGGTGCTGGGCTAGAATTAATTATGGATGATGTGCCGCAACGTGAACTACATATGACGCCATACGAAATGTTACTTTCTGAATCTCAAGAACGGATGCTTCTATGTGTGAAAAAAGGTCATGTAGAAGAAATCCAAGCTTTATTTGAACGATATGGTTTAGAAGCAGTTGTGATTGGAAAAGTAACGGACGATAAAATGTATAAAATTATTCATCACGGTGAAGTGGTTGCGAATGTTCCTGTAGATGCGCTTGCAGAAGATGCGCCAGTTTATCATAAACCTTCGAAAGAACCAGCTCGTTACCAAGCTTTCCAAGAAGAGGAAGCATTTGTGCCGGTTATTGATGATGTGGTTGGTGTGTGGAAAGAGTTACTTGCTCAGCCAACGATTGCTAGTAAGCGACATATTTATGAACAATATGATTATCAAGTGCGCACAGACACAGCAGTTGTGCCCGGATCAGATGCGGCGATTGTTCGTGTGCGTGGAACCGAGAAGGCGATTGCGATGACAACTGACTGTAACTCGCGCTATTTGTATCTTGACCCAGAAGTAGGCGGAGCGATAGCGGTTGCGGAAGCGGCGCGCAATATCGTTTGTTCTGGCGGAAAACCACTCGCGATTACAGATGGACTTAATTTTGGTAATCCTGAAAAACCTGAAATTTTTTGGGAAATTGAAAAAGCAGCTGATGGTATTAGTGCAGCTTGTCTAGAGCTTGATACACCAGTCATTTCGGGAAATGTTTCGCTTTATAATGAAACAGATGGTACAGGAATTTATCCAACGCCGGTGATTGGGATGGTTGGTTTAGTAGAGGATTTGGCACACATTACGACACAAGATTTTAAAAATAGTGGCGATGTGATTTTCTTAATTGGTGAAACAAAAGCTGAATATAGTGGCTCGGAATTACAGAAATTACAACAAGGGAAAATTAGCGGACGCGCGCCAGAATTAGATTTAGCGACAGAGAAAAAATACCAACAATTACTTCTAACCGCGATTCAGGAAGGATTAGTTGCTTCCAGTCATGATTTAGCAGAAGGCGGGTTTGGTGTTGCTCTTGCGGAAGCGACATTTAAAGCAGGGCTTGGTGCGGATGTAGAAGTACCATTTGAGTTGAATCAACTATTCAGTGAATCACAATCACGTTTCTTAGTATCTGTAAAACCAGAAAATGAAGCAGCTTTTGCTAAATTAATGGAACTGGAAAAAGTATATCGACTTGGTGTAGTAACGGCAGATGAAACGATTCGCGTGAAACATAAAGAAGAGCTAGTAACTGCGAGTACATCTGATTTACGATCTATTTGGGAAGGGGCTATTCCATGCTTGCTGAAGTAAAAGGACTTAATGAAGAATGTGGTATTTTTGGTATTTGGGATCATCCTAATGCAGCGGAAATCACTTACTATGGGTTGCATAGTTTACAACATCGCGGTCAAGAAGGTGCCGGAATTGTTTCAACAGACGGAGAAACGTTAAAAGGGCATCGGAATCTAGGGCTTTTAGCAGATGTATTTAAGCACGGTGAACTAGACGATTTAAAAGGTAAGGCAGCAATTGGCCACGTTCGCTATGCGACAGCTGGTCAAAAAAACTTAGGAAATGTACAACCATTTTTATTTCATTTTCACAGTTCTTCACTTGCACTTGCGCATAATGGAAATTTAGTGAATGCGAAGACTTTACGCCGCGAATTAGAAGAAGAAGGAGCTATCTTTCAAACAAGTTCGGACACGGAAGTATTAGCGCATTTAATTAAACGCAGTCATACTGGTGATTTTGTAGAAGATTTAAAAGTAGCTTTAAACAAGGTCAAAGGTGGCTTTGCATATATGCTGCTTACAGAAGATACAATGTATGCCGCGCTTGATCCAAATGGCTTTAGACCGCTTTCGATTGGTCGAATTGGCGATTCTTATGTAGTTGCTTCTGAAACTTGTGCTTTTGAAACGGTTGGTGCTGAATTTGTCCGTGATGTGGAGCCAGGTGAACTGATTATTATTAATAATGACGGACTGCGGATTGAAAAATTCACTGAAAATGTGACGCATTCGATTTGTAGTATGGAATATATTTATTTTGCTCGTCCGGACTCTAATATTGCTGGAATTAATGTTCACTCAGCTAGAAAGCGTTCTGGGAAAAGACTTGCAAAAGAAGCATTTATTGATGCGGATGTAGTAACAGGTGTGCCGGATTCAAGTATTTCTGCGGCGATTGGGTATGCAGAAGAAGCCGGACTGCCGTACGAACTTGGTCTCATCAAAAATAGATATGTGGCAAGAACTTTTATTCAGCCATCGCAAGAACTTAGGGAACAAGGGGTTAGAATGAAGCTTTCTGCGGTGCGAGGAGTTGTGGAAGGTAAACGAGTTGTCATGATTGATGATTCCATCGTTCGTGGGACGACAAGTAAACGCATTGTCCAGCTTTTACGTGAAGCGGGCGCGGCGGAAGTTCATGTGAGAATCGCTTCTCCACCACTTGCTTATCCTTGTTTTTATGGAATTGATATTCAAACACGAAATGAATTGATTGCTTCTAATTATTCTGTTGATGAAATTTGCCGTATTATTGGCGCAGATTCTTTAGAGTATTTGAGTGAAGAAGGTTTAGTAGATTCCATTGGCAGACCTTATCCGAACGAACCTTATGGGGGACTTTGTATGGCTTATTTTAACGGGGATTATCCGACCCCTTTATACGATTATGAAGCAGAATATTTAGCGAGCTTAGAAGCAGAAAAATAATGAGGAGTGACAAATCGAATGGCAGAGAATGCATATAGTAAAGCAGGCGTGGACGTAGATGCTGGCTATCAAGTAGTCGAGCGCATCAAAAAGCATGTAGCTAGAACAGAGCGGATGGGCGCAATGGGTGCCCTTGGTTCTTTTGGCGGAATGTTTGACTTAAGTAGTTTGAATTTAAAAGAACCCGTTCTTGTTTCTGGTACAGATGGTGTTGGAACAAAATTGCTTTTGGCTATTGAAGCAGATAAGCATGATACGATTGGGATTGACTGCGTGGCAATGTGCGTGAATGACATTTTAGCTCAAGGTGCCGAGCCATTATTTTTCTTAGATTATATCGCAACAGGGAAGACAGATCCTGTTAAAATGGAACAAATTGTTAAAGGGGTAGCTGATGGTTGTGAACAAGCTGGGGCGGCTTTAATTGGCGGGGAAACTGCTGAAATGCCCGATATGTACGGGGCAGATGATTATGATTTAGCAGGTTTTACTGTCGGAGCTGTCGAGAAAAAGAAACTGATTACAGAAGGTGCAGTCAAAGCCGGAGATACTCTCATTGGTATCCCGTCGAGCGGAATTCATAGTAATGGTTACTCACTAGTCCGAAAAATTTTCTTTAAAGACAATGACTTTAAGTTAAATGAAGCGTTCACGGAACTAGATGTGCCACTTGTGGAAGAGTTACTTAAGCCGACACGCATTTATGTGAAGCCAGTTTTAGAAGTTTTAAAAGCAGTGGATGTTCACGGTATTACTCATGTGACAGGTGGCGGATTTGTAGAGAATTTACCACGGATGTTAACAAATGATTTAGCTGTCAAAGTGGAGCTTGGTTCGTGGCCGGTTCTTCCAATTTTTGACTTAATGAAAAAATACGGTCAATTGAGCGAACTTGAAATGTATGAGATTTTCAATATGGGTATCGGAATGGTGTTGGCAGTTGCGAAAGAGGATGTCGAAAAAACATTAGAAGTACTCGTTCAAAACGGGGAAGCGGCTTATGTTATTGGAGAAGTAACAACACGTTCTGATGATGCCGTTATTTTCGGAGGCGCAAAAGGATGAATATAGCTATTTTTGCTTCTGGTAATGGCTCGAATTTTCAAGCTTTAGTAGATGATGAGCTTATTAAGCCTCATGTGAAGCTACTTGTCTGTGATAAACCAAACGCCTATGTTGTAGAACGCGCAAACAAGCAAAATATTCCGGTTTTCCTGTTTGATGTGAAAAATTATCCGGATAAAGAGGCTTTTGAAACCGAAATTTTATTAGAACTGCGCGGTTTGGAAATTGATTTATTAGTGCTTGCGGGTTATATGCGCTTGATAGGGCCTACGTTACTTGCGGAATTCCCTGAGCAAATTGTTAACTTGCATCCGTCGTTATTACCTGCATTCAAAGGGAAAGATGCGATTGGTCAAGCTATCGAAGCGAAAGTATCAGAAACCGGTGTTACAGCTCATTTTGTGGATGCCGGGATGGATACAGGACCAATGATTGACCAGGTCAAAGTAGTGGTAGCTAAAACAGAAACAGCAGACAGTTTAGCTGAAAAAATTCATCAAGTAGAACATATTTTTTATCCAAAAGTGATTCGAGGATTAATTCAAAATGGAGGGAACGATTAATTATCATGAAAAGAGCGCTTATAAGTGTATCAGATAAAAACGGCATCGTGCCATTTGCAGAAAAATTAGTAGAACTTGGTGTAGAAATTATTTCAACTGGTGGGACAAAAGCAGCATTTGAACAAGCTGGCGTACCGGTTACGGGAATTGAAGCAGTTACCGAATTTCCAGAAATGCTTGATGGCCGAGTAAAAACGCTTCATCCAGCTATTCATGGTGGTTTGCTTGCAAGACGTGATACGGCGGAACATATGGAAGCAATTGCTGCACATGATATTAAGCCAATTGATTTAGTCATTGTTAATTTGTATCCTTTCCAAGAAACGATTCAAAAACCTGGTGTTACTTTAGAAGAAGCGATTGAAAACATTGATATTGGCGGACCTTCGATGTTACGTTCTGCTGCGAAAAATTATGCGGCGGTAACTGTTGTGGTTGATACAGCGGACTACGATACAGTACTTACAGAACTACAAGAACACGGCGCAACTACTTTTGAAACGCGCCAACGTCTTGCTGCTAAAGTATTTCGACACACAGCAGCTTATGATGCTTTAATTGCAGAGTACTTAACGGATGTTACCGGTGAAACTTTCCCAGAAAAAGTAACATTAACTTACAATCGAAAACAAGTTTTGCGTTACGGTGAAAATCCTCACCAAGATGCAGCTTTTTATACAGAACCACGTGCGGTTGAAAACTCGATTAGTGCTGCGAAACAGTTGCACGGTAAAGAGTTATCTTATAACAACATTCGCGATGCAGATGCGGCACTTAAAATTGCTAGTGAATTCAAAGAACCAGTGGCAGTTGCAGTAAAACACATGAATCCATGCGGAGTTGGCGTTGGTGAAACGATTGAAGAAGCTTATTTAAAAGCCTACGAAGCAGATGAAATATCTATTTTTGGTGGAATTGTTGCTTTAAATAAAGAAGTTGATGCGAAAACGGCAGAACATATGAGTAAAATTTTCTTAGAAATCATTATTGCACCAAGTTTTTCCGAAGCAGGTTTTGCGATTTTAGCGAAAAAGAAAAATATTCGTTTGTTAACTGTTCCATTTGCAGGTAACGTGGAAGGTTTTGAGAAAACTTCTGTTAACGGTGGACTTCTTATCCAAGCGAATGACGCTCTTGTAGAAGATACAACAAGTTATGAAGTAGTGACAGAAAAACAACCAACCAACTCAGAAATGAAAGCTTTACTTGCTCAGTGGAAAATTGTCAAACATGTCAAATCAAACGCGATTGTTGTTGGCTCAGATAAACAAACGCTTGGAATTGGCGCTGGTCAAATGAATCGAATCGGTTCAGCCTTGATTGCGCTAGAACAAGCTGGTGAAAAAGCAAAAGGCGCTGTACTTGCCTCCGATGCCTTTTTCCCGATGGATGATACAGTTGAGGCTGCGGCAAAAGCAGGTATTACGGCGATTATTCAACCTGGTGGATCGATCAAAGATAAAGAATCAATTGCAATGGCTGATAAATATGGAATTTCCATGGTTCTAACTCATGTACGCCATTTCAAACATTAATCCTCATAAAAAGGACGTGTCATTAAATGAATTTATTAGTAGTTGGTAGCGGCGGTCGAGAACATGCTATTAGTAAAAAATTACTAGAATCAAACAATGTCGAAAAAGTATATTGCGCTCCCGGAAATGACGGAATGCGTTTAGATGATATTCAATTAGTTGCTATTTCCGAAACAGATAAAGTTGGTTTGATTGATTTTGCCAAGAAAGCAGACGTTTCCTTTGTCATCGTTGGACCTGAAGTACCTCTTTTAGAAGGGGTGGTAGATGCGTTTGAAGAAGCGGGAATCAAAGCTTTCGGACCAAAAGCAAATGCGGCTTTAATTGAAGGTAGTAAAGACTTCGCCAAGCAATTTATGGAGAAATATGCCATTCCCACTGCTGCCTCAAGAACTTTCACTGATTATGCGGAGGCTAAAGCATATTTGGATGAACGCGGTGTACCAATCGTTATTAAAGCAGACGGATTAGCCGCTGGAAAAGGTGTCACAGTAGCTTTAGAGATGGAAGAAGCTGTCCTTGCGTTAAAAGATATGATGTTAGAAGAAAAATTCGGTGACGCATCTCTCAAAGTCGTTATAGAGGACTTTTTAGCTGGCGAAGAGTTTTCCTTGATGGCTTTTGTAAACGGGGAAGAAGTGTATCCAATGGCGATTGCACAAGATCATAAACGTGCTTATGAAGGCGATAAAGGACCTAATACTGGTGGCATGGGTGCTTATTCACCAGTACCACATATTTCAGAAGATGTAGTGAATGAAGCTGTTGAAAAAATCCTTCGCCCCGCTGCAAAAGGAATGGTGCAAGAAGATCGCTACTTCCGCGGAATTCTTTATGCAGGTCTTATTTTAACGACAGAAGGGCCAAAAGTAATTGAATTTAACGCGCGATTTGGTGATCCGGAAACACAAGTCGTATTGCCTCGTTTAGAAAGTGATTTTGCAGCACTTATAGCAGCTTTACTCAACAACGAAAAACCAGAAGTTCGCTTTAAAAAAGAAGGAATTACGCTCGGTGTCGTTTTAGCAAGTGCCGGTTACCCAGAACATTATGAAAAAGGAAATAAACTCACTGGCTTAAATGATATTAGAGAGGATGTCGCCATTTATCATGCGGGAACAAAACAAAATGAAAACGGGGAATTTGTCTCAAGTGGCGGCCGCGTTTTATTACTAGCAAAAGAAGCTGAAACCATGAGTGATGCCCGGACTTTACTGTATCCAGAAATGCAAAAACTAGATAATCCAAATTTCTTTTACCGAATGGATATTGGAACAAAGGCAGAATAATAAAAAGTACTATCTTTAAGCAAATTGCTTGGATAGTACTTTTTTTGTTTATTTCGTAAAGAGAAACGTTTGTGTTTTACGCGTTGGTACGTTAAAATATGAAAGTAGGATATATGAGATTATTTGGAGGTAAAGATATGCAAATAGAGAAGTTGCGTGGACAAGGATTGGATGAATTCTTCCAAGGGATTTTAACGCTCGAGAATTTAGAAGAATGTTATGCTTTTTTTGATGATGTTTGTACTGTGAACGAAATACAATCCATGGCTCAACGTTTCCAAGTAGCAAAAATGCTTCATGATGGAAAAACGTATAATGTGATTGAATCTGAGACAGGTGCAAGTACAGCAACAATTTCACGTGTAAAACGTTCACTTCATTATGGCAATGATATGTACGATGTCGTATTTTCAAGAATGACAAAGCCAGAATAAGATTGGTAGGGATTAATATTGAAAAAGTTTAATAGTAAAACCTATCAGATTGTAATCATCTCTATTCTTGCTCTTGCAGTTATTTATTTTGTGATTAATATGATTTCCACTGGAACTGGGCTTGATTTTTCTTTACTGTGGCACTGGGTCTTTATTATTTGTTTTATTTTCACGACGCTTGCTAATGTTAGAGAAAAACGAGCAATTGGAACGGCGATTGGCCTAAGTGGAATCCTGATTTGTGTGACAAGTATCGTACTGATGGCAATATAATAAAAGCAATCTCGCTAAGAAATTAGCGGATTGCTTTTTTTGTTAAAACAGAAAATCAATTAAACCAGTTGCGGAGAGAAAGACAAAAATAATCGCAATTGGTGCAATATATTTAATGAGAAAGAGCCAAATAATAAAAACCTTTTTGCCAAAATGGCTGCTCGTGGTAAATTCTTTTAAAAGTAATTCACGAGGTAATCGGTAACCAACAAAAATAGCGATAAATAAAGCACCAACTGGCAAGATAATATTCGACACAAGATAATCGGCAGCATCAAAAATACTTAGTCCAAAAATCTGAACATCGCTCCAAACACCGAAACTAAGTGCACTTGGAATTGCCATTAACACAATCACAAGCCCCATCCAAAGACTCGCTTTTTTACGATTAACACCCGCATTCATCAGCGGAGCAACTGTTGCTTCAAGCATGGAGAAGCTAGACGTTAGCGCGGCGAATAAGAATAAAATTAAGAAAATAATAAAGAACAACATCCCAAACGGCATTTGATTAAATATCGAGGGCAAAATAACAAACAATAACCCCGGACCTGCATCTGGCGTAATGTTAAACGAAAATGCCGCTGGAAAAATAGCTAACCCAGCAAGTAATGAAACAAACACATTCATAAGCGAAACTGAAATCGCTGACTGAGGTAAACTAGTCGATTTGTTCAAATAAGAACTATACGTAACCATCACCGAAATCCCCACACTGAGTGAAAAGAACGCCTGACCGAGTGTAATAAGGACTGTTTGAGCAGTAAAATGACTAAAATCTGGTCGTAAGAAAAATGCGACACCTTCCATTGCGCCTGGTAATGTCAAGGACCTGATAATTAACACTATAAATAAAATAAAAAGCGCGGGCATCATAAACTTGCTCATTTTTTCAATTCCGCTAACAACTCCGCGGCTAATAACGATCACATTGAGTAAAATAAAGAAAATTGTCGCACCAACCGAAATCCATGGGTTGGCTGTCGTCACTTGAAAATCATGGAGTAAAGTCGCTTGGTTTTCACCGGCAATTCCACCAGTGAGCGTTTTAATTAAATAAGTAATAATCCAACCGCCAACGACACTATAAAATGAAAATAAAATACTTGCGCCAACTACGCCTAATTTTCCAATTAAGTTCCATTTCGTTCCAGGTGCGAGCGTTTTATAAGCTTGAACCGCATCCCCACCAGAACCTCGTCCAATAACAAACTCAGCAATCAAAAGTGGCATGACTACAAGTAAGGTTAAAACTAAAAACAATAAGAAAAATGCGCCACCTCCTGCAGTTGCAGCCACATAAGGCAGTTTCCAAATCGCGCCAATTCCTATTGCGGACCCAGCGGATGCTAAAATAAATCCGACTTTTGAGCCCCATTCTTCTCTGTTTTCTTGCATAATATCCCCATTTCCTTTTTTCTATGTCAATACTCTAGAAGTCATAATAAAATCAAATTTTCCTCATCATACCATAAAATAAAAGCTATCCCAACAAGAAGTCGTAAAAAAAGCTTAAAAAAAGTTAAAATTTCCTATTGTAAGGGTGCGATGAAATGTAACTAATGCTATAATAAGATATCCCATTATAGAGAATTGGAGGAGCATATGAAGCATTTATTCAAGTTAGACCCAGCAAAGAATTTACCTCGTAATAGTGTCACAAAGCTCATTCATTCTGGAACCGATGGATTTATCATTGGTGGGACAGATAATTTAGAAATAGAAGCAGTCGAAAATCTGTATGAATTATTAGCTGAAACAGATTTGCCGATTTTCCTTGAAGTAAGCGATGAATCCATGATTTTACCGGAAGCAGAACATTTTTTAATTCCAGTCGTATTAAATACGGAAAATAGTAAATGGACGCATGGTTTACACAAAGAGTTAATCAAGGAACTAGGGGACTTTATTCCTTGGAAGCGAATCACATCAGAAGGTTATGTTATTTTAAATAAAGACGCAAAAGTTGCCCAGTTAACAGAAGCGAAAACAGACTTAACGGATGAAGATATTATTGCTTATGCGCGATTAGCAGAGAATATATTTCGTCTGCCGATTTTTTATGTCGAATATAGCGGGATGTACGGCGATCCAGAAGCAGTAAGAAAAGTAAGTGAAGTTTTAAGCGACACTGAGTTTTGGTATGGTGGCGGAATCCGTTCCAAAGAACAAGCTGCTGAAATGGCGAAGTACGCGGATACGATTATTGTGGGCAATATTATTTATGAGGATTTAGAAAAAGCACTAGAAACCGCAACTATTTTTATGGAGAAAACGGTTTGATTATAAAGTGTAGTATGATAAAATAAGAACAAATGTTTGTATGGTGGTGTATAGGAGAATGCAATTGAATGCAAAAGAATTAGTTGACGGATTAAACCCAGAACAACGAAAAGCAGTAGAAAGTACAGAAGGACCTTTATTAATTATGGCTGGTGCAGGGAGTGGTAAAACACGTGTTTTAACCCATCGCATCGCTTATTTAGTAAGAGAACGTGGCGTGAATCCTTATAATATTTTAGCGATTACGTTTACCAATAAAGCAGCGCGTGAAATGAAATCACGGATTGGTAATTTAATGGGCGGAGAAGCGGAATCAATTTGGATTTCCACTTTTCACTCCATGTGCGTAAGAATTTTACGTCGTGATATAGACCGGATTGGCTACGAACGCAATTTTACTATTTTAGATGGAAGTGACCAATTATCGGTTATTAAAGGCATTTTAAAAGAAAAGAATGTCGACCCTAAGAAGTTTGAGCCACGAGGTATTTTGGCTTCTATTAGCAATGCAAAAAACGAACTTATAACTGCAAGCGAATATATAAAAGAAGCAAGTGGTTTCTACGATAAAATGGTCGGCGAAGTCTATGAAAAATATGAAAAGAAACTGAAGAAAAATCAAGCGCTCGATTTTGATGATTTAATTATGGTGACGATTCAATTATTTGAACGTGTTCCAGATGTTTTAGAATATTATCAGCGCAAGTTTCAATACATTCACGTGGATGAGTACCAAGATACCAACCACGCGCAGTACTTACTTGTAAAACTACTTGCCTCTAGATTTAAGAATTTATGTGTCGTTGGTGACTCTGACCAATCAATCTACGGCTGGCGCGGGGCAGATATTAGTAATATTATGTCTTTCGAAAAAGATTACCCGAGCGCCAAAACCATTTTCCTAGAAGAGAATTACCGTTCGACCAAACGTATTTTAGAAGCGGCGAACCGTGTAATCGAAAATAACGGCAATCGTAAACCAAAAAATCTTTGGACTAGTAATGCGGAAGGGAAGAAGATTTTTTACCATAAGGCGTTAACTGAGAAAGAAGAAGCGGCTTACGTCGTTATGAAAATTCAAGAAGAAGTAAACAATTCGAGTCGTCCTCTTTCTGATTTTGCGATTCTTTATAGAACCAATGCCCAGTCCCGTGTAATGGAAGAATATTTCATGAAGTCAAATATGGCTTACACAATGGTCGGCGGTACGAAATTCTATGATAGAAAAGAAATTAAAGACATTTTGGCTTATTTACGACTTATTAGTAATAATGAAGATGATATTAGTCTGACACGTATCATCAACGTACCAAAACGCGGAGTTGGACCAGGCACATTAGAAAAACTAAACAATGTTGCCGCAGCTTACGATTTAAGTTTGTTTGAAGTACTTAATCGCATTGAATTAGCCGGGATTTCTGCTAAAATAAGCAAAGATTTAGTTGCTTTCCATGATTTGGTTCGCGGATTCACCCAAATGCAAGATTTTCTATCCGTAACCGAACTTGTAGAAGAAATTCTCGAAAAAACAGGTTACCGAGCAATGCTGAAAAACGAACGAACTATTGAAGCTCAAACTCGCTTAGAAAATATCGATGAGTTTTTATCTGTTACACAAAACTTTGAAAAAGAAAATGACGATAAAACATTACTCGCATTTTTAACGGATTTAGCACTGGTTGCTGATGTTGATAAGTTAGAAGAAGATAATGAAGAACAAAACGGTGCGGTGACGCTGATGACGCTTCACTCTGCCAAAGGGCTAGAATTCCCAGTTGTCTTTTTAGTTGGGATGGAAGAAGGAATTTTCCCACATTCTAGAGCCATTTATGAAGAAGAAGAAATGGAAGAAGAACGCCGCCTTGCTTACGTTGGTATCACTCGTGCAGAAGAAGAACTTTTCTTAACGAGCGCGTATTCCCGGATGCTTTACGGTCGTCCATCATCCAACCAAGAATCTCGCTTTATTGGCGAAATTCCTCGTGACTTACTAGAATTAGGCAACGAAAATAAATTAACAGCTGATAAACCTTATGCCAAACCGCGGATGCCGCAAAAAGCAACTACTGCCTATAAATCTTCTGGAGCGGAAACACTCGGTTGGACAGTCGGCGATAAAGCTAGTCATAAGAAATGGGGCGTAGGAACAGTCGTAAGTGTCAAAGGCGAAGGTAGCGGAATGGAACTTGATATTGCATTCCCAAGCCCAACTGGAGTCAAACGATTGCTCGCAGAATTTGCGCCAATTGAAAAAGTATAAATTTGGAAAAAGCAGGTGAAGAAATGGCTGATAAAAAACGGTATGAAGAACTAATAAACATACTTGATCAATACAGCTATGATTATTATGTAATTGATAATCCAACAGTAGAAGATGCCGAATACGATCAAAAGATGCAAGAACTACTTAAAATAGAAGAAGCGCATCCAGAATGGGTTACACCTGAATCACCGTCGAAACGAGTAGGCGGAGAAGTTTTAGAAGGTTTTAAAAAAGTAGAACATGACACACCAATGTTAAGCTTGGCCAATGCGTTTAATCGCGATGATTTGGCTGATTTTGACCGCCGTATCCGCGATAAAGTCGGTGATGACATTAGTTATATGTGCGAACTGAAAATTGACGGACTAGCCGTATCACTTCAATACGAAAATGGTAAGTATAAACAAGGTGCTACGCGAGGTGATGGAACAGTTGGTGAAGACATCACTGCTAATTTACGCACGATTCGTTCTATCCCAATGAAACTGAAAAAAGCTTATTCCATTGAAGTCCGCGGTGAAGCTTTTATGCCAAAACGTTCCTTCCAAAAATTAAATGAAATACGCGAAGAAGAAGGCCAGATGTTATTTGCAAATCCGCGAAATGCAGCGGCTGGCTCACTTCGTCAATTAGATACAAAAATTGCTGCATCTAGAAACCTTGATATTTTCCTTTATGCAGTAGCTGATTTTGGTGAAATGGGTGTTGAAACACATAGCGCGGGCTTAGATATGCTTGAAACACTAGGCCTTAAAGTCAATAAAGAGCGTAGACTTTGCAGTAATTTAGAGGAAGTATATGCTTACATTGACGAGTGGACGGAAAAACGAGCTGGTTTAGCTTACGATATTGATGGTATCGTTTTAAAATTAAATAATTTAGAACAACAACGCCAAATGGGGACAACAGTTAAATCACCACGATGGTCAATTGCTTATAAATTTCCTGCAGAAGAAGTACCAACTAAACTGCTGGATATTGAATTAAACGTTGGCAGAACTGGCGTAATAACTCCCACAGCGGTGTTAGAACCAGTAAGAGTTGCAGGAACTACAGTTAGCCGTGCGTCACTTCATAACGAAGACTTAATTACAGAAAAAGATATTCGCATTGGCGATACCGTTTTAATTAAAAAAGCAGGCGATATTATTCCTGAAGTGATTAAGAGCATTACCGAAGAACGTAACGGTAGTGAAGAACCTTTCCGTATGCCAAAAAACTGTCCAACCTGTGATAGTGAACTTGTTCGCTTAGAAGAAGAAGTAGCACTAAGATGTATTAATCCTAAGTGTCCAGCTCAAATTAAAGAGGGGCTTATCCATTTTGTTTCAAGAAATGCGATGAATATCGATGGCCTTGGAGAAAAAGTTATTATTCAGCTATTTTCAATGCATTTAATTAAAGATGTTGCAGATTTGTTTTTCCTTTCGAAAGAGAAACTGTTAGAATTAGAAAGAATGGGTGAGAAATCAGTAACCAATTTACTGGCATCCATCGAAGCAAGTAAACAAAATTCGCTTGAAAAATTACTTTTTGGCTTGGGAATCCGCCATGTTGGTGCTAAAGCAGCCAAATCGCTTGCAGTTCATTTTGAAACAATGGATAATTTGAAAATAGCAGACAAAGAAACACTGACAAGTATTAATGACATTGGGGAAAAAATGGCAGATAGCATTGTGACTTATTTTGCGAATGAAGAAGTACATGATTTACTGGAAGAACTAAAAAGGGCTGGCGTCAATATGACCTATACAGGGCCAAAACTAGAAAACATGTCCGAAGAGGAGCTTGTTTTTGCAGGGAAAACAGTTGTTTTAACTGGAAAACTGGAAAAATTAACACGAAACGATGCAAAAGCATTAATCGAATCACTCGGGGGAAATGTTTCTGGAAGCGTCAGTAAGAAAACGGATGTTGTTGTAGCTGGCAGTGATGCTGGTTCTAAACTAGCCAAAGCTGAAGAACTAGCAATTCCTATTTGGTCCGAAGAAGACTTAATAGAGTACTTACCAGACGAAGGTGGATTAAACGAATGAAAAAACTCATAATTGCAGCGCTCGGTTTAACGCTTATTCTCTCTGGCTGTGCCCCAAAACTCGACTCAAACGATAAAGTGGTACAAAAAGATGATAAAAAAGCAGAAACGGGCATCATGACAAAAAATCAAATTTCATCCAATTATTACAAAACGGTATTACCGTACAAAGCAAGTAAATCTCGTGGACTTGTAGTATCGAATATTTACTCAAGATACGATATTAACGAGTTAGAATCTGGTTTAATGCGAGTTTCCCAAAATAAATATTCGCCAGACAATTATCTTTTCCAAGAGGGGCAGTATTTGGACAAGGAAACACTAGAAAAATGGTTAGACCGGAAAAGTGAAAAAAATCCTAATGGTTTAAATCCAGAAAGTAATGGCGACGGAAAAGATCGTAAGCCAATTTATTTAGCTCACATTTTAGAACAAGATTATTTAAAACAAACAGATAAAGATACTGTAGCGCTTGGTGGGATTTCAATCGCGCTGGCAATGAATTCAGTTGATTACTATCAAAAAGAACAATACGGCGACACTTTTGAACAAGAAATCAGTGACAGCGATTTACTAGCACAAGGTAAAGAAATGTCTGGTACTGTATTGAACCGAATTCGCCAAACAAAAGGGTTAGAAAATGTTCCAGTTACGATTGCTATTTATAAACAAGGGCCACGTGATGCTGTAGCTCCAGGTAATTTTCTTACTTATGCAACAGCAAACGGTGACAGCTTATCCAGTTGGAAAGACGTAGAAGAAAAAAATTACGTTTTACCTTCCACTGAATCTGCAAAAGATCACAAAACTGACAATGATAATTTCCTTAACTTCAAAAAAGCTATTGAAGATTACTACCCGAACTTTACAGGTGTAGTTGGTCGCGCTAGATATGAAGACGGGCAATTAGCAGAACTTAGTATTGATATTCCATTGCAATTTTATGGGCAAGCAGAAATTATTGGCTTTACACAATATGTAACAGATTTAGTAGGACAACATATTCCTAAAACAGCTGATTTACAAGTCAATATTTCTACATCAGACGGTCCAGCTGCATTAATTACTAGAAAAGCAAATGAAGACGCAGCTACTGCTCACATTTATGATTAATAAAAAACAATGCGAATTGTTCTTTCCTGTTGTATAATTATGCAGGAGAGGACAGTTCTTCCCATTTAGCAAGGCGGGAAGCACTACCGCATAGAAAGTACCACTAAAAAGGAGGATGGCATTTTGTCAAATATATCCAAAGAAACAGTAGAAAAAGTAGCAAATCTTGCCAAACTAGAAGTATCAGAAACAGAAGCAACTGCTTTTGCTGGTCAGCTTGGTAAAATTATTGAGCTAGTGGAGCAATTAAATACACTAGATACAAACAATGTAGAGCCAACAAGCCATGCAATCGATGTATCGAATGTGTTACGTGAAGACGTAGCAACGAAAGGCCTTGATCGTAAAGAAGTACTGAAAAATGCGCCGGATCAACAAGACGGCATGTTCAAAGTACCAACAATAATGGAACAATAAACACGCTAAGGAGGGAAAATATTTTGGGCTTATTTGATTTTTCAGTAAAAGAATTACATGATAAATTAGTAAAAAAAGAAATCACACCTTTTGATTTAGTAACAGAATCATTTAACCGTATTGAAGCAGTAGAGGATAAAGTCGGTTCATTTATTACTTTAAACAAAGAAACAGCTCTTGGTGTAGCAGAAGAGCTTGGTGATGCAGGTATTGATCCGAACAATATGCTGGCTGGTCTTCCTATCGGTATTAAAGATAATATCGTAACTAAAAACTTACGTACAACAGCAGCAAGTAAAATTTTAGAAAACTTCGATCCAATTTATGATGCGACGGTTGTTTCTAAATTAAAAAACGCGCAAACGATTAATATCGGAAAATTAAATATGGATGAATTCGCGATGGGTTCTTCTACAGAAACATCTTACTTCCATAAAACACATAATCCATGGGATTTATCAAGAGTTCCTGGTGGATCTTCAGGTGGTAGCGCATCCGCAGTTGCAGCAGGCGAAGTATTATTCTCGCTTGGTAGTGACACTGGTGGATCGATTCGCCAACCAGCAGCTTTTTGTGGGGTAGTCGGAATGAAACCTACATATGGCCGTGTATCTCGTTTTGGTTTAATTGCCTTTGCGTCTTCTTTAGACCAAATCGGCCCAATTACAAAAAATGTAGAAGATAATGCTTATTTATTAGAAGCGATTTCTGGTTTAGATGCAAATGATTCTACATCGATTAACCAACCAGTAGAACGTTTCTCAGATAGCTTAACAGGTGATATTAAAGGCTTACGCATCGGTGTTCCAAAAGAATACCTTGGTGAAGGCGTGGATTCTGGTGTCAAACAAGCTGTGTTAGATGCACTTAAAACACTCGAAAAACTTGGCGCTACTTGGGATGAAGTTTCTTTACCTCATTCTGAATACGGTGTAGCAAGTTATTACATTTTAGCATCCAGTGAAGCTTCTTCTAACCTTTCTCGTTTTGACGGCGTTCGTTACGGATACCGTTCTCCAAACGCGACTACTTTAGAAGAACTTTATACAAAAACACGTTCTGAAGGCTTTGGTGATGAAGTAAAACGTCGTATTATGCTTGGAACATACGCATTAAGTTCTGGTTATTACGATGCTTACTACAAAAAAGCACAACAAGCACGTACGTTAATTAAACAAGATTTTGTTGACGTGTTTAAAAACTACGATGTTATTATCGGACCTAGTTCCCCGACAACAGCATTTAAAATTGACGGGATGATTAATGATCCAATTACAATGTATTCCAATGATATTTTAACTGTTCCAATTAACTTAGCAGGCGTACCAGCTATTTCTGTTCCTTGTGGATTTTCAGAAGGATTACCGGTAGGATTACAAATTATCGGTAATTACTTTGAAGAATCTTTACTATACAAAGTAGCGCACGCATTTGAACAAGAAACAACATTCCATAAAGAAAAACCAAACTTATAGGAGGCGTAGCAATGAATTTTGAAACAGTTATTGGACTTGAGGTTCACGTAGAGTTAAAAACCAATTCAAAAATATTTTCTTCTGCGCCAGCTCATTTTGGAGCAGAACCAAATACAAATACAACCGTAGTAGATCTAGGAATGCCAGGTGTTTTACCAGTTTTAAATAAACGTGCTGTCGAATATGGTATGAAAGCTGCAATGGCGATTAACTGCGAAATTGCTGAGCATACAAAATTTGACCGTAAAAACTATTTTTATCCTGATAACCCGAAAGCATACCAAATTTCTCAATTCGATAAACCAATTGGCGAACATGGCTGGATTGAAATCGAAGTTGGGGGTAAAAAGAAAAAAATCGGCATCACTCGTCTTCATTTGGAAGAAGATGCAGGGAAAAATACGCATACATCGCACGGTTATTCTTTAGTGGATATTAACCGTCAAGGAACACCACTCATCGAAATCGTTTCAGAACCAGATATTCGTTCTGCAGAAGAAGCTTATGCGTACTTAGAAAAATTAAAATCTATCATTCAATACACTGGCGTATCCGATGTGAAAATGGAAGAAGGTTCGATGCGCTGTGATGCCAACATTTCTATTCGTCCAATCGGGCAAGAAGAATTTGGCGTGAAAACAGAACTTAAAAACCTAAACTCCTTCAACAATGTGCGTAAAGGGATTGAATACGAAGAAAAACGCCAAGCAGAAGTACTTAAGTCTGGCGGCATTATCGAACAAGAAACTCGTCGTTTTGAAGAAGCAACTGGTAAAACTTCCTTGATGCGTATCAAAGAAGGTTCGGATGATTATCGTTATTTCCCAGAGCCAGACTTAGTAGATCTATTTATTGATGATGCTTGGAAAGAACGCATTCGCGCTGAAATTCCAGAACTTCCAGACAAACGTCAAATCCGTTATATCAATGATCTTGGTTTACCAGCATACGATGCGATGGTTCTTACGCTTACAAAAGAAATGTCTGATTTCTTTGAAGCAACTCTTGCAGCTGGAGCAGACGCTAAACAAGCATCTAACTGGCTGATGGGTGAAGTTTCTGCTTACTTAAATGCAGAACAAAAAGAACTTCACGACACAGGATTAACACCAGAAAATCTAGCAGGAATGATTAAATTAATCGAAGCTGGAACTATTTCCTCTAAAATCGCCAAAAAAGTTTTCCGTGAATTAGCACAAAACGGTGGCGATGCAGAGCAAGTTGTAAAAGATAAAGGACTTGTTCAAATTTCCGATGAAGGAGCTTTACGTACTATCATTGGAGAAATTTTAGATAACAACGAACAATCTATTATCGATTACAAAAATGGGAAAGATCGTGCAGTTGGTTTCCTTGTAGGCCAAGTTATGAAAGCAACAAAAGGCCAAGCAAACCCACCAATGGTTAATAAAATTTTACTAGAAGAAATGAACAAACGTTAATTTTTAGGCAGTGAGGCATTTCGCTTCACTGCTTTATTTATTAGGAATTTATAGCGAAATTTGCTATAATGTTACTATCATGTGTCAAAACGCGCTTTTCTTTTGAACAACGCTGTTTGAGTGAAGGAGAGGACGAACATAATGCAAAAACACGCTCGAGTTATTTATAATCCCACATCTGGAAGAGAGATTATCAAGAAAAATCTCGCAGATGTCCTTTCGATATTAGAGCAAGCAGGTTATGTAACATCTGCACATGCCACAACTGCAGAGCCAGGTGACGCCAAGCACGCAGCAGAAGAAGCTGTAAGAGATCGATATGATTTAGTCGTTGCAGCAGGCGGAGATGGTACCATTAATGAAGTTATTAATGGGATTGCAGAACAACCTTATCGACCAAAAGTAGGGATTATTCCAACCGGGACAACCAATGATTTTGCAAGAGCCTTACATGTTCCTAGAGACGTGATAAAAGCAACGAAGATTATAGCAGCTGGTCAAAGTGTAGCAATGGATATAGGTAAAGCAAATGATACTTATTTTATTAATATTGGTGGTGGGGGTAGGCTTACAGAGCTCACGTATGATGTCCCAAGCAGATTAAAAACAATGCTTGGACAATTAGCTTATTACTTAAAAGGAATTGAAATGCTCCCTTCCTTAAAAGCTACCAAAGTAAAAGTAGAATATGATCAAGGTGTCTTTGAAGGGGAAGTAATGTTTTTTCTTTTAGGTTTAACCAATTCTATTGGAGGCTTTGAAAAAATTGCTCCTGATGCCAAGTTAGATGATGGTAAGTTTTCGCTCATCATCGTCAAAAAAGTGAATTTAGCAGAATTTATTCGCTTAGTTACTTTGGCGCTTAGAGGAGATCATATTAAAGAACCAAACGTTATTTATGTAAAATCAGAAAAAGTAAGCGTACACTCTGAAGACAAGATGCTTATTAACCTTGACGGAGAACTTGGTGGCGAAACCCCGATGGAATTCCGCAATTTAAAACAGCATATTGAATTTTTTGCGAGTGTAGATGATATTCCAGCAACCGATTTATTTATAAAAGAAAATAGCTAAAAACTGCCCAGCTTGGTAGTTTTTTTCTTTAGCCTAAATGTCCTAACTGCAACATAGTAAAAAGGATGTAATTATTGTTAGATATTTGTCTTATTTGCGCAAAACAAGTATAATAGGTATCTTGACAAGAAATGAGGTGAATGCGATATGACGAGTGGATATGTATTAAAAAAATTCATTATGGTAATAGTTATCCTTATCATTGCTATCGCAGCGGCTATATTTTTCTTTTGGCAGGTTGATGCCGAAGAACAAGCGCCGACAGTCAGTAAATCAGAATTAATTGAAAGTAATAAAGTGTGGATAAACGACCAAATGCAAATTCCCTTAGAGGATAATGTATTTCTATCTATCCCATCTCCAAGTACTGAAGCAACAATCGCTAAAAACGGCGATTTAATCATAGCAACAACTAATCCAGAAATTTTAAATAAATTAGCAGCTTCTAATAGTCGTTATGACGGAATGAAGGCATATCGTCTTCGCATTGAAGCGAAAAAAGTTTCGGAATATATTACTAATACAAAATATCGTTATCCAACAACGACCGTCCAAAAAAAGTTTGCTAATTACGAAATTAAAAGCGGCGAACGAACAATCGAAACAGGTCAAAAAGCTATAAAAGCAGAATCAACTAAAAAAAGCGATATTAAATTAACACTTGAAACAACTTATTCAAGTAAGGACGCAGAAGTTGCTGCAGCTATTTTTAGCAATAAAATTCCCGATGAAATAACTATAAATGACAATACAAAAAATTTAAGTACTCAAAAAAACGTAACGATTTATCCAAAATCATTTGTTTATGATTTTACTTTACAAAAAAATACGATGCTTATATTTAAAGACCAAAAAGAAGCAACTATCACAGAACCAATCGGCATCGAATACATTATTAAGTAAAGCAAAGAGAGGGGCAAGGGACTTTGGAAGCATCCCTTTTAAAAAAGAACCAATCCGTAGAACTAACTATTGAAGATTTAACACATGACGGCAGTGGTGTAGGTAAGATTGATGGCTATCCGCTTTTCATTCCAAATGCATTACCAGGAGAAAAGATAACTGCAAAAATTACTAAATTAAATAAAAATTACGGCTTTGCGCGGATGGAAAATATTGAAGTTGTTAGTGCTGAACGTGTTGAACCACCTTGTGCCGTATATTCAAAATGTGGTGGCTGTAGTTTACAACATTTGAGCTACGATGGACAACTAGCTTTTAAACGAAACCAAGTAGAAGAAACAATGAAACGCATTGGTAAGTTAAATGTAGAAGTACCAGACACGCTTGGTATGGAAAACCCGTGGCGCTATCGTAATAAATCACAAGTTCCAGTTGGCTTTGTGAACGGAAAATTAACAGCCGGTTTTTATCAAAAAAGAAGCCATGATATTATTGATATGTCGACATGCCTGATTCACAATGAAAAAGGGGATGTTGCCGTTCAAAAAACAAGAGAAATCTTGGCAAAATATGGCACAGAACCTTACGATGAAAAAACAGGTAAAGGTGATATTCGCCATATTATGACTAGGTTTGCGCACACTACAGGTCAATTAATGATTGTCCTTGTAACAACGAAAGAGCGCCTTCCTTTTAAAGCGGAAATTATTCAAGACTTAACGAATCAATTAGAAGTAACGTCTATCGTTCAAAATATTAACCCACAAAAAACAAATGTGATTTTCGGTGATCGTACGAAAACACTTTGGGGAAGTGATATTATTGAAGATACGATTCATGGTATTAGATTTGCTATTTCGGCACGTTCTTTTTATCAAGTAAATCCTTTGCAAACAGAGGTTTTATATCAACAAGCTATTGATTCCGCCGAGTTAACGGGAGAAGAAACCGTGATTGATGCATATTGCGGGATTGGCTCGATCTCACTTTGTCTTGCGAAAAAAGCCAAACATGTTTACGGTGTTGAAATTGTTGACCAAGCTATTCAAGATGCCCGTGCGAATGCTGAATTAAACAATCTAACGAATACAACCTTTGAAACAGGTAAAGCCGAAGAAGTTATTCCACAGTGGTATAAGAACGGGATTGTAGCGGATGTTTTAGTAGTAGACCCACCGAGAAAAGGTTGTGATGAAACACTACTTGAAACAATTCTTGCAATGAAACCAAAGAAAGTAGTATATGTTTCTTGTAATCCAGGGACGCTTGCTCGAGATATGAAGATATTAACAGAAGGCGGTTATGAAGCGAAGAAAGTGCAACCAGTAGATATGTTTCCGATGACGACACATATTGAAGCTGTGACCGTTTTAACCTTAAAATAAACATACAAAAACCGCCAAAATGGGATAAATGGCGGTTTTTGCTTTTCGAGTGTGTGTGGTTGACTAAGTCAAATTAACAGACGTGATCTACGAAAATCAAGTCCAATTATTATTTAACCACGAAATAAAAATATGGTCAAAGGTGTTATTTTTAACTTTTCAAATATTAGAATCGATAAATTTTACTGTTTTAGTACTAAAAAGTTAAATAAAACACGAATTAAGGGCTGAGGACACAAGAAATTGTCGCTAAATTGTCATAATATTTTTTTGCTTTCCATAACCGTGCGAATTTGGTAAGATGTATGTAACAGATTTCACATGAATGGAGGAACTTATAAAATGGCTATTACAATGTATATTGATCGCCCAGATGCTGCTCTTGACTTAGAGACAACCCATCCCCATTTTAAAGAACATTTTAAAGCAAGTTACTATTTAGACAAAAATGATGCTTATAGTCCTTTTGGATATGCCGATGGAATGGAGGTACTTCATCGTTTAGAAGAATATTTTAGTGATAAAAGTGACCAAGGACTTAATTTAGCAGCTTTTCCGAAATACATGATGGAAACAGTCAAACATTCCACTTATATACCAGCCAAAGACGACGGGGTAGACCGTTTACAACAACTTATAGCGGAATATGGTAGCGCTCTTAGAGAGTCAGACCGGATAACTGTTTCGGCTGCGTTAGCACAAATTAAGATAACTGGCTATGTATTGCCCGCTCTTCGTGATGCCGCACTCGAAGCACTCCATCGCGAAATAGAATTAAATAAAATCGAAAATATCGATGCAGGTTACGCAGATAGTATGTTTTATGACTTATTAACATTTACAAAAGATTATACTTCTGTTTTACCCGATATGTGGTGTCGACACTGCACGGAATAAAAAAAGAGCGCTAATATTATTAGCGCTCTTTTTTACTTATCTAGCATGGTTAAAATGGCTTTAGCGACTTCGTGTTGATTACGGTTGTCCGTATTAACAATGAAGTCTGCGGAATCTTGATAATGGGCAATTCTCGGTTCGAAAATTGCTCGGATTTCTTCAGGTGTCTTTTGTTGAACTAGCGGGCGTGTTGTATCACCTTTTAAGCGGTTCATAAATACTTCCGGATCGGTTTCTAAATAAATAACTGGATATGTATTTTTTAAGACTTTTCTATTTTCAGGATTTAGAACAATGCCACCGCCTGTTGCAATAACGGCTTTGGTATTAGCTAGTTCTTTTAATTTTTCGTGTTCTAGTCGGCGGAATTCTTGTTCACCATACTTTGCAAAAATTTCAGATACACTCATTCCTTGTTCGCGAATAATTACTTCGTCAATATCAATATAAGGCAAATCAGCTAATTTCGCGAGTATATTGCCGACTGTTGTTTTTCCAGCTCCCATGAAGCCAATTAAGATAACTTGATCGATGATGTTCTCCTCCTTTATTATTTCTTACATTTTACTACTTAAAAGCATTAAAGAAATTATATCACAAATGCTAGAAACGTCAACTGTAAATAATCCATTTTGATAGCAGTTTTTAAATGATAGAATGCTTTCTTTCCATTGTAGTATATTTCTAGTACAATAGAAATAAGAGAGAAGTAAACTGGAGGAAGAAAATGATAGAAAATGAGCTAAATCAAGCGAATAAAACAGAAAAAATCGAATTTGGCGTAAACCGACGCCTTATTTTTTCAAGTTGTTTACTTTGGATTGCTGCCGGATTATTGTTATATGTAATTTTTAGTCATATAAAAGGCGTTACAGGTACAGAAGAAGTGATTTTACTTGTGTTTATTGGTCTTTGTGTTTTACGGCCTTTACTGCGTTTAATCAATATTGCACCCACTGTAGAGTTAACAGAACGTGGACTTGCTTATCGTGGCGATTTTAAGCCGTGGAATGAAATTAAAGGGACAGATCTAATTAAGCCAGCAATAATTCTTTTTTCTCAGGGAAGATTAAAGATTATGACATCGATTAACGGACGGGAAGAAGTTGCTTGGGATATTGTTGCTGCAGATGTGTCTGTTAGTTTAGAAGAATTAAGAGCAATTATCCAGTCCATGCAAGAAACGTATACAGATGATAATACAGTTGGGGAAGAAATATTCATTGAAAAGAAATAATAACAAGAATCATTTTTCTGTTTTCTTAAAATAGGGAGATGATTTTTTGATAAATACATCTATAGACCATGGTATCTTGCTTCATTATAGGGTAAAATAAGCAAATAATCGTGTAACGGGAGGAAAACAATGGATACAGTGCTAAAGGCGCTTAAAGTCAGAAAAGTATATGGTTCAAAAGGAAATTTGTTTTCTGCGTTAGGAAGTATTAGTTTAGAAATACAAAGAGGCTCATTTGTAGGTATTATGGGTCCATCAGGTGCAGGGAAATCTACATTACTTAATGTTTTATCTTCTATAGATAAGCCAACTTCTGGAGAAATAGAAATTGGCGGAAAACAGCTGTCTAAAATGAAAGGGAAAGATTTAGCAGTGTTTCGTAGAGATCAACTAGGATTTATTTTTCAAGATTATAATTTATTAGATACAATGACAGTTAAAGATAATATTGTGCTACCTCTGGCCTTAGCTCGAGTAAAGCAAACAGAAATTGATGAACGTTTTGAAATTATTGCACGTCAGTTTGGCATTTATGATTTACGGAATAAATACCCGACAGATATTTCAGGTGGGCAAAAACAGAGAACAGCGGTTTGCCGCGCAATGATTACCGAACCAACATTAATCTTTGCTGATGAACCAACTGGAGCTCTTGATTCTAAAGCGGCAACTAACTTGTTAGAAGGTCTCTCTCAAGCTAAAAGTGTTCGAGATTCTACCATTTTGATGGTAACTCATGATGCTTTTGCGGCGAGTTACTGCGAACGGATTATGTTCATTAAAGACGGCGAAATTTTTACAGAAATATACCGAGGAACAAGTTCAAGAAAACAATTTTTCCAAAAGGTGTTAGATGTGTTGGCACTTCTTGGAGGTGGCGAAAATAATGTTATTTAAAATCGCGCTGACCAATATGCGAAAGAATTTTAATCAATATATCGTCTATTTTGTTTCGCTTATTGTATGTGTATTAGTATTTTTTACTTTTGTCTCACTTTCTTATAACCCACTCATTGACAAGGTGTTTAAACGATGGGAATTATTTGGTCCAGCAATGTTTTCATCGGCAAGTTTAATGTTGATATTATTTATTTTCTTTTTCATATTTTATTCTAATAGCTTCTTTCTTAAAAGAAGAAAACGAGAAATCGGACTTTATTCATTACTTGGTTTACGTAAATCGCAAATAGTTTTAGTTTTATTTTATGAAAATGCTTTGTTATACATGCTTGCGACGTTGTTTGGTATTTTAATTGGCATATTTTCTTCAAAGTTTTTCGCGATGATTTTGTTTTGGATTGTTGGACTCGCGATTGATGCTGAATTTATTATTTCATTTAAAGCAGTTCTTGATACTGGGCTTGTCTTTTTTTGTATCATGCTGTTCACTTCTTTTTATGCTGTTTATATTGTATTAAGATATAATTTAAGCCAATTGTTTAAAAATGATCAAAAAGAAGAGAAAGTAGCTAAGGGTTCTATTTTTCTTATGTTAATTGGACTTGCTCTTATTATTTTTGGTTATTATTTGGCAACAAGTAATATTGAAGTATCACCAATTTGGCTAACATATGATTTTTTTGATGTAATCTTAGTTATTATATGTTCTGTTATTTTAGGGACATGGCTTATGGTAAGGTTTGGCACGCCGTATGTGATTCGGAAGTTATATAGTAATAAACGTTTCTTTTATAACGGAACAAACATGATTGGTGTGACTTCCCTTCGCTTTAGGTTAAAGAAAAATGCAGGAACGATTGCGATGATTGCAGTATTAAGCGCGACGACATTAACGATTATTGGATCAATGAGTAGTTTTTATGTTCGAACGATTAATGACATTTCAGCAGAAAATCCTTCTAGTTACCAAGTGCTTGATATTTCGGCTAAAGATGAACGAGAAATTATTCAAACGATACAAAATGACCAAGATCACAAATTAAAAAGTTTGATGCAAGCGGAAATGGTTAGTGCTACGCTAGAATATAAAGATATTCCTAAATATAAAACGCGGATGGATAACATGATTCATACGGTCGTAGCAGAATCCGAATATAACCGTATTGGCGCCAAACAGCAAAGTGATTTTGAGAAGCCGAAAAAGCTTTCTTATGGAGACGCCATCTTACTTGGAAAAAATACGTATTATGCAAGACAAGAGATTCAAGATAAGTGGCTATCAAGAAAAATGGTAGTCCAGTCGAATGAGTCTTTAGCGAAAAAAATGCCCCCAATGAAAGTAGTTGATTTTCGAGAGAATTCGATTTTCAATACGGGTATTTCTTATGAGACGCTCGTTGTATCAGATGAATATTATGATGATTTGGAAAGGCTATTCCCACCAGAAAGAGTGGCAATGTTTGATATTACGAATCCCAATCACAGTGAAGAATTAGATAAGAAAGTACAGACTATCGTGGACGGGGAACCTTCTCTTTTTTCTGAAAATGTTTCGTCCTATTATACGAATTATCATTTGATTTCCACGCTAGTAGGTTCGCTATTATTTATTGGGATTTTCATCGGTATTGTATTTTTCTTAGCAACAGGAAGCATTATTTATTTTAAACTTGTAACAGATGCTGTTTCTGAGAAGTCTAAGTTTGATATATTATTTAAATTAGGTGTTACCGAAAAAGAAGTACGAAGGATTATTTCCAAACAAGTTTGGCCGATTTTTGCCATTCCGTTGTTTTTTGGAATTGCCCATTCAATGGCTGCATTATGGGGAATTTCGATTAATTTAATGGATAATATCAAATATCCTGTTTTAATTGGAACAGGTATTTACATTATTTGTTATGCTGCTTATTACTTTTTATGTATTAATTCTTTTATTAAAATCGTTATGGCAGATAAAAAGTAATTGGCTTTTGTGTTTAATTCAGCTAAAATGAAAAGAGAGTTCTGCCGAGGAGGTACAAGAAATGGTTAAGGTATATATCGTAGAAGATGATGAGGTAATTCGTGATACTATTAGAAAACATTTAAGTAAATGGGGATTTGAAATAGGGGTTGTTGATGATTTCAATAATATTTTGCAAGAGTTTTTATCATTTGAGCCCCAATTGGTTATTTTAGATGTGAATCTTCCATTTTTTGATGGGTTCTACTGGTGTAATCAAATTCGCGAAGTTTCGAATGTACCTATTATTTTCTTATCATCACGTAACTCGCGAATGGATCAAATCATGGGAATGAACATGGGGGCAGATTATTATATTGAAAAGCCAGTAGATTTGGATGTTTTAATGGCTCGGATCAATGCACTTTTAAGACGGACATATTCATATGCGGATTTAGAAGAAGCGAACGTAATGGAACATAATAATGTATTTTTACACATTGATACTAATACACTTACCCATTTAGAAGATAAAATTGAATTAACGAAAAACGAATTTTTGATTTTATATGAATTAATGAAACAAAAAGGTAGTATTGTAAGTCGTGACGAAATTATGCGTGCACTTTGGGAAGATGAAAGTTTTGTCGATGATAATACACTTACAGTCAACGTTGTACGAATTCGTAAAAAACTAGCAGAAATCGGCTTAGATGAATTTATTAAGACGAAAAAAGGCCAAGGTTATATGATTGAATGAAGTAAGAAAACAGGAAGATAGCGCCAAAAAACGCGAACTTCCTGTTTTTCGTAAATTAAGGAGGAGTCAAAATGAAAATTTTAGTATTTGGTGGTACGCGTTTTTTTGGAAAGAAATTAGTAGAACGACTTGTTTCCGCTGGGCATGATGTCACAATTGGCACTAGAGGAAAAACAAAAGATGATTTTGGCGATTCTGTAAAACATGTTGTACTAGACCGCGAATCTAGAGACGCCTTATTCCAATTAGCAAAAGAAGAATGGGACGTTATTTATGATAATATTTGTTTCTCACCGCGAGAAGCTCTTTATGCAGTAGATGCATTTAAAGGCAAAGTAAAACGATACATATATACATCTTCTCTGTCCGTTTATAGTCAAAAAGGTCGCGCGTTGGTGGAAGATGATTTTAATCCAAAACATTATGAAATTGTTATTGGTGACAAAGATGATTTTGATTACGGGGAAGGAAAACGCCTTGCTGAAGCTGTGTTTTTTCAAAAAGCCTCTTTTCCAGTGGTAGCAGTTCGTTTTCCGATTGTCCTTGGACTCGATGATTATACGAAACGTCTACATTTTCATTTGGAGCATATTAAAAACCATGAAGAAATTGGTATTAGTAATGCGCAGGCGGAAATAAGTTTTATTACTTCAGATGAAGCAGCTCATTTTTTAGAATGGGTAGGGGTGGATTCAGACCTTACTGGACCAATTAATGCTAGCTCTAACGGTACATATTCGTTAAATGCTTTTATCAAAATGCTTGAAGCGAAAACAGGTGAAGTGGCACTCGTTGAAGAAGTAACGGATGATGTGGATGATTCGCCGTTTAGCATCAATAAAACTTATTACATGGATAATGCAAAAGCAACAGAAGCTGGCTTTACTTTTGAAGATTTAAAAGTCTGGTTGCCGGCGCTTGTGATGGATATTTTAAAAGAAAATTAATTTGGAGGCAAAAATATATTATGTTAAATTTTGAAGAGAAAAAAGCGCTAATAGAATCAATCGATGGTTTTGAACTGCATGAAATTTCTATGGGGCGCGTGAACGTACATTATCCAGCGAGTAAAAGGGATAAAAAAATCATCGTCAAACATCTTCATCCTAATGGTAACGCGTTTGTTTACGCGCCGTTTTTAGAAGTAGAACCGCTAGATAAGCAAGGTTACGTCAATGTAAAAGACTACTCTCAAAATGAAATTCGCGTGTTGTTACTTGAAGCGAAAGAGTTTATGGACAAAGATGAAGATGGGTTTAAAGAAGGTTTTACAAAAATATACCAAGATAATGAAGGCGAAAAGCTTTCTTTAGTCTATGAAAATAAAATGTGGGTTATTTACACAGGAGAAAATCTAGAAGCGGTTTTCCCAACTTTAGAAGCTGCAGAAGGTTATTTACTTGATGAAGGTTTTTTTGAAGCATAATTAGCGGAGGCGAAAAATCGGTGGAGAATTTAAAGCAACTGCAGGAACGGGTCGCAGTAAGTGATGGCCGTGCAAAAGCAGATTTAGTTATAAAAAATGGACGAATAGTAAATGTATTTTCAGGTGAAATTATGGAAGGCGATATTGCGATTAAAAACGGTTATATTGCTGGAATTGGTCATTTTCCGGATGCAGATCAAATAATTGATGCCGCTGGAGAATTTATCGTGCCGGGCTTTATTGATGCGCACGTCCATGTTGAAAGCGCGATGGTAACCCCTTCTGAGTTTGCCCGGGTGCTACTTCCAAATGGCGTAACTACAATTATTACAGATCCGCATGAAATCGCCAATGTTGCCGGAGAAAAAGGGATAGAATTTATGCTTGAAGATGCAAAAGGCGCCCCACTCGATATGTTCGTCATGCTACCATCATCCGTACCAGCAACAGAAGGTGAACATAACGGCGAAACACTTCATGCAAAACAGCTCCATCCACTTTATAAACACGAAAAAGTAATCGGTCTCGCAGAAGTAATGGACTTCCCATCTGTTGCAAAAGGGAGCGCAGATATTTTAACAAAAATTATTGATGCAAAACAAGAAGGTGGCAGAATTGATGGCCACGGGGCAGGTTTAACTAGCGCGGATTTAAATAATTATCTTGCTGTTGGAATTCGAACTGATCATGAGAGTACGAGTGCCAAAGAAGCACTTGATCGCTTACGTGCGGGAATGTTTGTTATGTTGCGCGAAGGTACAGTCGGTCGTGATTTAAAGCAAACTATTTCAGCAGTAACGGAGAAAAATAGCCATCGTTTTTGTTTTTGTACGGATGATAAACTAATTAATGATTTACTTACAGAAGGCTCGATTAATTATAATATCCGACTCGCAATTGAAAACGGTGTTGAGCCAATTACAGCCATCCAAATGGCGACAATTAATGCGGCTAATTGCCATAACTTGCCTTATCTAGGTGCAGTTGCAGCAGGCTATCAAGCGGATATTGTTTTTCTAAAAGACTTAAAAACAATTGAAATTAGCAAAGTTTTAAAAAATGGACAAGTTGTCGTTGAAAACGGAACTCGTAAAGAAGCAGCCTTTAAAAAGAAAAACAAAGCGAAATTCATTTCTCCAAAAATTAATCATCATTTAAGCATCAAAGATTTAGAACTTCCATTAACAAATGAAACTTGCTATGTCATTGGGATGCAACAAAATAACCTTTTTACAGAAAAATTAATAGAACAAGTCACAATTAAAAATGGTAAATTTGTTCCGTCAATCGAAAAAGATTTGCTAAAAATGGCTGTTGTGGAACGGCATCATAATACTGGTTGCGTCGGTGTTGGGATTGTTAAAGGTTTCGGCTTAACAGAAGGTGCGATTGCTACGACCGTCGCGCATGATTCCCATAATATTGTCGCAGTTGGTGTGAGCGATGAGGCCATGGAAAAAGCAATCGATCATGTGACAAAAACAGGTGGAGGCATTGCTGTAGTGGACGCAGCAGGTAATGTATTACATGATTTAGCGCTCCAAGTAGCGGGACTTCTTAGTGATAAACCATATGAAGAAGTAGAAAATGATTTGGCAGGACTTTTAAAAGCATTTAATCAAATTAGTAAAGCTAAAGGATTTGATCCATTTTTGACATTGTCTTTTCTGACTTTACCAGTAATTCCTGAATTAAAATTAACAGACCAAGGATTGTTTGATTTTGCGACATTCCAAATTATTCCAAATGAAGCAAATTAACTCGAATGAGGGAGGTGCGATATGAACTGGTGGAGCTATATAAAAGATAAACGATTTTTCTTATTGTTCTTTTGCAGTATTATGTTTTTCGTCGGGGTATTAATTTCAATTGATCCTAACAGTAAATTAACTCTCGGGAATTTCATTTACTTATATGTCTTTGTTTTTGTCTTCCTGCTTTCTTACTTAGTGTTAGGCTACTTCTTTAAATACAATTATTGGCGTGAAATGGAAGACCTAGTAAGTGGCGAAATTGAAGAAAATATCATTGAATTATTACCAAAACCGCGAACACGCGAGCAAGCTTTTTTTAATCAGCTAATGGCAAAAAAACATAAAGAAGAATTACGAACCATTAGTAAACTTCAAGATAAACAACAAGAATATCATGATTTCATTTTATACTGGGTACATGAAGTGAAAACTCCTGTTGTAGCAAGCAAAATGTTAATTAATAACCCAGATTTAAATGATACCAAAACAATTTTTAAACAGATTGATGAAGAATTAGAAACAATTGATAAATTAGTAATGCAAGCACTCTATTTTTCAAGGCTTGATACGTTTTCTAAAGACTATTTCATCCAAGAACAAAATCTTGGTGCTGTTATGCGCGAATCAGTTAAGCGTCACTCCAAGCTTTTCATTGGTAAAAAGATGAAACTTGATTTACAAAATGTAGATATTGATGTGCGAACTGATAGTAAATGGCTGGGCTTTATTATCGATCAAGTGTTATCTAACGCATTAAAATATACTGCTGATGGTGGCGATATTCAAATTTGGTGCGATACAGAAGTAACCGGAAAAAAAGTGCTTCACATTAAAGACAACGGTCGAGGTATTAAAGAAGAAGATTTACCTCGCGTCTTTGAACAAGGCTTTACCGGCACAATCGGTCGCCAAGAAAAGAAAGCAACTGGAATGGGGCTATATCTCGCTAAGCAAATGGCGAAGAAATTAGGTCATGAAATTTGTATCGAGTCTAAAAGTGAAATAGGGACAGAAGTACGCATTTACTTTGAACAAAAAGACGATTACTTACTAATAGCGAAAGATTAACAAAAAGACAAGCAAACTACTAACTGTTTGCTTGTCTTTTTTTGTTTAATTAAAAATGGTTGACTCTATCGCTTTATCGTGGTAGAGTATTAGCAAGAAGAAGTAAAAGCGATGAACAGAACAAGTAGAGCGTCATTCTTTTTAAGAGAGTCCTTGGTTGGTGTGAAAGGATAAAGATAGCGTTATCGAACACATCTCGGAGCTGGTTTACTGAAGCATAAGTGAGTAGGTGAACTCGGGAAAAGCCCGTTATAGCTTGTTAGTCTCGAACTAACTGAGGCTGGTGCTGTGAAGTATCAGTAAATTGAGGTGGAACCACGTGAATAGTATTCTCGTCCTCTTGGCAATTTTGTGCCAAGTGCGACGAGATTTTTTTATGTAAAAAAGGAGCGAAACAATATGGATTATATCATGGAAATTTTACCAGCATTACTTGACGGGGCGAAAACAACCTTACTTGTTTTTGTCGTCACGCTAGTTTGTTCTATCCCGCTAGGAGCTATAGTGGCAGTAGGAAACATTAGTAAAATAGCTCCACTGAAATTTATTTTAAACATTTACATCTGGATTATGCGAGGTACACCATTACTTTTACAATTAATTTTTATCTATTATGGTTTGCCGATTATCGGAGTTGTTTTTGACCGAATGGACGCGGTGTTTATTGCTTTTATTTTAAATTATGCTGCTTATTTCGCAGAGATTTTCCGGGGTGGCTTTTTATCAATCGAAAACGGACAATATGAAAGTGCTAAAGTTCTTGGTCTAACTTACGGTCAAACGCTTCGAAAAATTGTTTTACCGCAAGTTGTCAAACGTGTTTTGCCAGCAATCGGAAATGAAGTTATCAATTTAGTAAAAGACTCTTCGTTAGTTTACATCCTTGGCATTGGTGATTTACTAAGAGCAGGAAAAATTGCTATGAGTAGAGACGTTACTTTAATTCCACTCGTATTAGTGGCTGCAATATACTTAGCGTTAACGGCTATCCTAACGCTACTATTTAAACAATTAGAAAAACGTTTTAGTTATTATAAATGAGGTGAAGAAAATGTTGGAAATTAAAAATTTATCGAAAAAATTTGATCAAAAAACGATTTTAGATAATGTGAATATTGCGCTTCAAGACGGGGAAATTCTTTCTATCGTCGGGCCATCCGGTGGCGGGAAAACCACTTTGCTTCGTTGTATTAGTGGCCTTGAAAAAATGGATGCCGGAGAAATTTTTATTGACGGTGAAAAAATTGATCCGATGTCGAGAAAAGATGTGGAAAATACGATTGGCGTAGTTTTTCAAGAATTTCACTTGTTTCCGCATTTAAGTGTGTTAGATAATTTGATTTTGGCACCGACGCTTGCTAGGAAAACTAAAAAAGAAGAAGCTATTAAAGAAGCTGAAAGGTTACTTGGCTTACTTGATTTAGCAGATAAAGCGGACAATATGCCTTACCAATTATCTGGAGGACAAAAGCAACGTGTGGCTATTGCTCGGGCACTGGCGATGAACCCAAAAGTACTACTATTTGATGAACCGACATCGGCTTTAGATCCTGACTTACGAGATCATGTGGCGTCGTTAATTTTGAGTTTGAAAAATGTTGGTATTACGCAGATTATTGTGACTCATGATCACGATTTTGCCAAAAAAGTTGCAGATCAAATGATGGAAGTCGAACCACTAAAAAAGGAGGCAATTTAATATGAAAAAAGGATTATTAATAACGGTAATGGCAATTGTAATGTTAGCGCTAGGGGCATGTTCAAGTGGTGAATCTAAGGAAGACCAGTGGAGTAGAATTAAAAAAGATAAGGAAGTCGTCATTGGTTTAGATGATAGTTTTGTACCAATGGGATTTCGTGATAAAGATGATAATTTAGTCGGATTTGATATTGACCTTGCAAAAGCTGTTTTTGAAGAATATGGTATTAAAGCGAAATTTACGCCAATTGACTGGACGATGAAAGAGTCTGAGCTGAAAAATGGTTCGATAGATTTGATTTGGAATGGCTATACGGTAACTGACGCAAGAAAAAAACAAGTTGCATTTAGCAAACCTTACATGAAAAACGAACAAGTATTAGTAACCTTGAAATCAAGCAATATTAATAAATTTAGTGATATGAAAGATAAAACGCTAGGGGCTCAAAACGGCGCAAGTTCGATTGATGACATGGCTAAAAAACCAGAAGTGCTCACAGATATTATCAAAAACAACGAACCAGAATTGTATGATACGTTCGATACAGCATTTATTGATTTGAATAATAAACGCATTGACGGGTTGATTATTGATGAAGTATACGCGCGTTATTATATTGATAAACAAAAAAATAAAGATGACTATACTATTATAACTGGTGGCTTTGATCCGACCGATTTTGCTGTAGGTATGCGTAAAAGTGATAAAGAACTGCAATCAAAAACCAATGAAGCGTTTGAAAAATTATATAAAGAAGGAAAAATGCAGGAAATTAGTAAAAAATGGTTTGGTGATGACGAAATCGCTAAGCAGTAGCTAGATTGACAGTAGGTTTAAGTTTCGATACAATTTGAATTATAAATGTCGCAGCCGAATATCCGACCGTGCCAGACAGAAGGGATGATTTTTGTTGAATAAAGAATTGATTGTACGCGGAGCTCCACAAGAGTATTTTTGCCAAGTAGGCGCATGGGATACTTTACCTACCCACTTAGAACGCCGCGGTTTGAAAAATGTTTTAGTAGTTCGTGGAAATGCTTCTTGGGAAGTCGCTAAAAAGAAATTCCCGGTATTATCTAATGTTACATCTACTTTTGAAGTATATAATGGCGGTTCAACGTATGAGGAACGCGATCGTCTGGTAGCGATAATGAAAACAAATAATATGGATGCGATTATAGCAGTCGGTGGCGGAAAAATTGCTGATGTATGTAAAGCAGCGGCAGCAGTTTTACGGTTACCAGTGATTATTTTACCAACACTTGCTTCCACTTGTGCGGCTTATACACCGCTTAGTGTGATGTATGACGTTGAAGGCGCAATGATTCGTTATGACGTATTCGCTAGCAGCAACGCCTTATTATTAATTGATCCGGAAATGATTTTAGATTCACCAAAAGAATTGCTTGTTGCAGGTATTGGCGATACGCTCGCTAAATGGTATGAAGCAGATGTGATTATTAAATCATTACCAACTAAATCTGTCGAAATCGAAATTGCTCATATTGCTGCTAAAATGTGCCGAGACAATTTACTGCAATTTAGCGAAGAAGCACTTAACGCAATGGATAAGCAAGAATTAAATGAAGCATTCGTGAAAATTATCGAAACAAATATTTTAGTTGGCGGAATGGTTGGCGGTTTTGGTGATGATTATGGACGTTGTGCGGGAGCGCATTCGATTCATGATGCATTAACTATGGTGCCAGAAACGCATCATTTGTTACATGGTAATAAAGTGGCGTACGGAATTTTAGTTCAACTAGTTATTGAAAATCGATGGAATGAAATTGACCAATTACTACCGTTTTATGCCAAACTGGGTCTTCCAACGAGTTTGTATGATATGGGGCTGGCGACACTTACTGAAGAAACAATCGTTGCTGTATCTAAACGAGCAACTGAGCCACATGAGACGATCCATATGATGCCAGGTGAAATGACAGCTGAAGTAGTATTAAATGCGATAAAACAGCTGGAAGATAGCATGGCAATGAAGCGTGTGGCTAAGTAAAAATGATTATTAGGAAAGAACAACCACAAGATTACGAGGCCATTCGTCGTGTGAATGAGGAAGCTTTTAAAGGAACTGTGGAAGCAGACTTAATTCAAAATATCCGGAAATCCGATTATTATCAGCCAGGTTTGTCACTTGTAGCAGAAACGGAAGATGGGCTTATTGTAGGCTATATTATGTTTAGTGAAATTTCACTGGAGACAGCTGGGCGCAGCAGATTTATTTTAGGTCTTGCCCCGCTTGCCGTTTTGCCAGAATACCAGGGGAAACGGGTTGGTTCAAGCTTAATGGAGGAAGGGATCCGCTTATCACGCGAAAAAGCATATCCCGCTATTGCTGTGTTAGGACATGCTGATTATTATCCGCGATTTGGATTTATTCCTTCCAATCAATTTGCGATTCCAGCACCATTTGATGTGCCATCTGAATACTTTATGCTACTTGAACTGTATGATGGAAGTTTAGAAAATCTAGCAGGGACAATTCATTACCCAGCTGCATTTTCTGAAGATAATTAATTGGAAAAGAACGAAATAATAAATGAACGGAACAAATTCTCAGAAGGGGATAGGTTCCGTTTTTTTGTCGTAATAATCCCTACAGATCGACGTAACTCTTTATCTCGGAGTGCAATACTCTTCGTTTCTTTAAAAATCGCACCATCTAAAATCATTTCCGGTAAAATACTAATGCCAAGACCAGCGCCAACCAATCCTTGAATTGTATAAAAATCCCTGCTTTGAAAAGCTATTTGCGGTTCGAAGCCTTTTTTATTCGCCGCTTTCGTAACGATTTTATATAAATCGAAGTCTTCAGGATAAAGTACGAATTTTTCAGAAGAGAGTTCCTTGAGTGAAACAGTGAAATTTTCTGCAAGATGATGACTTGTTGGGACGATTAATTTCAATTTTTCATCAAAAAAACGGAGGGCTTCAATTTGTTCACTAGATTCGGGTACTGGAGATAAGAACGTCATGTCTAAAACACCATTTACTAGCATTTCGGTAAGTTCTTCATTTGTTCCTTCCATAAATTGGTAGGTGATTTCTGGATATTTTTCTCGGAAAGTGGAAATAACAGATGGCAAGACTTTGGTAGATAGCGAATTGGGCAGGCCGACTCTAACTGTTCCTTTAGTGGGATCGGTGTATTCAGTTACGAGGGCTTCGGCTTTTTGTAGTTCATTTAATGCGATTGTAGCTTGACTCAGGAAGTCTTGACCGACACTCGTGAGCTGCATATTACGACCGACACGGTCAAATAAAGGCACACCTAGTTCTTCCTCTAGTTTCGTTATCTGTCTACTAACGGCAGATTGGGCTACGTGCAAATTCTCGCTAGCTTTAGTCATATGCTCGACGCGGGCTACTTCCATGAAATACTTTAATTGTCTAAGTTCCATTACTTACCTCCGATTGTTCTCGAAATGAGATTGTTTTATTCTATTATATATATTGTTTCGATAAATGAAAAGGAATAAAATAGATACTACAAGAAATGTAAGGTAAGCTGGATCGCCAATTAATTATCAGTTAATTTGAATAATTCCGATGTAAACCATCCGGATGATTCAGTTTTTGAAGAGGAGGAGTTAGGATGAAACAAACAAATTTGCCAAAAAAACACGGCCTGTATAATCCAGAGAATGAGCATGATGCTTGTGGTATTGGGTTTGTAGCTAATATTAAAAAGATTTCTTCTCATAAGATTGTCGAACAAGGAATTCATATGCTTTGCCAGCTTAAACACCGCGGCGGGGAAGTTGGAGGAGATACAGGTGACGGGGCTGGTATTTTGCTTGAAATTTCTGACTCTTTCTTCCGGCGTGAATGTAGCAAGCTTGGCATTACGCTACCAGAAAAATATCATTATGCTGTTGGGATGTTTAATTTCCCTCAAAATAAAGCTCAGCGCGAATGTTTAATGTCAGAAACAGAAAAACTAATTGCAAGCGAAGGCCAAACGTTTCTAGGTTGGCGTAAACTTCCAACTGATGTTACAAAAGTCGGTGCCGGAGCTAGAAAAACAGAGCCTGCAATGTATCAATTATTTATTCAGAAAAATGCCGAATTGGACGAAGCCGGTTTTGAACGAGCGCTTTATTTAATTAGAAAACAAGTCGAAAAATTTGCAGCTACTTCTGAACTAATTACCGAAACTTTTTACGTTCCAAGTTTATCGACACGAACAGTTATTTTTAAAGGAATGCTGTTACCAGAGCAAATTAATCAATATTACTTAGACTTAGCAGATCCAGCTTATGTATCGGCTTTTGCTTTGGTGCATTTGCGTTTTTCAACAAATACTTTTCCTAGCTGGGAACGGGCGCATCCATACCGCTATTTAATTCATAACGGTGAAATTAATACGCAACGTGGCAATGTAAACTGGATGAAAGCGCGGGAAAAAAGAGCGGAATCAGCTTTACTTGGAAAAGATTTAGTTAAAGTATTACCAGTTATTGACGAAAGCGGAAGTGACTCGGCAACGTTAGACAACGCTTTAGAATTTTTAGTGCAGGCTGGTCGTTCGCTACCTCATGTGGCAATGATGCTAATTCCAGAACCGTGGGATAAAAATCCACATATGACAGATCCAAAACGCGCATTTTATGAATACCATAGTACTTTAATGGAACCTTGGGATGGACCAACATCGATTTCATTTACAAATGGACGTGTTATCGGCACTATTTTGGATAGAAATGGGTTACGCCCAGCACGTTATTATGAAACAAAAGATCATACAATCATTTACTCATCGGAAACAGGCGTCGTGCCAGTAGATCCAAGTGAGGTAATTCGTAAAGAAACGGTTGGCGCGGGAACGATGTTGCTGATTGATTTAGAAGCGGGACGAATTGTCACTGATTCTGAACTTAAAGATGAACTAACAACTGAAAAACCGTATCGTGAATGGCTAGATTTAGAGATGTCAGAGATTGCTGACTTAGTTACAGCTGATTTACGTTATGAGTCGATGGATAAGTCAGAGCGTTTCAAAAAACAACGTGCATTTGGTTATACGCAAGATGAATTAAATAAAATTTTGATTCCTATGGTCACAGAGAAAAAAGATCCGATGGGCGCAATGGGGTATGATGCACCGCTTGCAGTATTGAGTCAGCGCCCCCAAGTATTGTTTAATTACTTTAAACAACTGTTTGCGCAAGTAACGAATCCGCCAATTGATGGTATACGCGAAGAAACTGTTACCTCGGCGATGACGCTACTTGGTGATGAGGGGAATATTTTAAATCCAACTGCGAAAAATGCTAATCGAATTCGCTTAAAAACGCCTATTTTATCTCGAAAAGAATTTGCTGCTCTCACCTTACAAACAAAATTTGCTAAACCAACTGTTACTTTACCGATTTTATTTAAGGCGGAAGAGCGGGATGGATTAGAAGCATGTTTGGAAGAATTATTTGAAGCAGCTGATAAAAAAATCGCGAACGGGGCAGAATTGCTAGTTTTATCAGATGATGGCGTGAATGCAGAGTGGATTGGTATTCCAGCATTATTAGCTGTTAGTGGTTTGCATCATCATTTAGTAAAAGCAGGAACGCGGACGAAAGTAAGTATTATCGTAAAAACAGCAGAAGCAAGAGACGTTCATCAATGTGCACTGTTAATTGGTTACGGGGCGGATGCTGTATTCCCAAGTTTAGCAATTGATACTTTTGATGGCTTAATTAAAGAAGGGCGCATTAAAGGCTTCACGCTAGATGAGGCGGAAAGTCGTTATATTGAAGCAATTACCGATGGAATTTTAAAAATCATGTCGAAAATGGGGATTTCTACCGTTCAAAGTTATCGTGGGGCACAGATTTTTGAAGCAATCGGAATTGGCGACGAAGTAATTAACACTTATTTTCCGGGTACTGCCTCACAAATTGGTGGTATTCCACTAGAAGTTATCGCTCAAGAAGCTTGGTTGCGTCACCGTGAAGCATATCATGATATTGGCTACCAAAGTTTCACGCTTAATACAGGCGGAGAGTATCAGTGGCGTTCAAATGGAGAATATCACGTATATAATCCACTTGCGATCCATTCTTTACAACAAGCTACGCGTGAAAATGACCGAGAAACATACAATTTATATTCGGATTTAATGCAAAATCAAAGTAATGCCTTTTTAAGAGGGTTATTAACATTTACAAGCGACCGCAAGCCGATTCCTTTAGATGAGGTAGAGCCTGCGGAGTCGATTTTCAAGCGATTTAAGTCTGGCGCGATGTCTTATGGTTCGATTAGTCAAGAAGCTCATGAGGCACTTGCTATCGCGATGAACCGTATTGGCGGCAAAAGTAATAGTGGAGAAGGCGGCGAAAACCCGAACCGCTTTACGCCAGATGAAAATGGAGATTGGCGTAGAAGTGCTATAAAACAAATCGCTTCTGGACGTTTTGGCGTAACAAGTCATTATTTGGTCAATGCAGAGGAACTCCAAATCAAGATGGCTCAAGGGGCAAAACCTGGTGAAGGCGGACATTTACCTGGGAAAAAAGTTTATCCATGGATTTCCAAAACACGTGGTTCCACAACAGGGGTTGGCCTCATTTCACCACCACCGCATCATGATATTTATTCAATTGAAGATTTATCGCAACTAATTTTCGACTTAAAAAACGCTAACCAAAATGCGCGTGTAAACGTAAAATTAGTTTCGAAAACAGGGATTGGAACGATTGCTGCTGGGGTTGCTAAAGGAAATGCTGATGTCATTTTAGTAAGTGGCTATGAAGGCGGAACCGGGGCAGCGGCAAGAACAAGTATCCGTCATGCAGGTGTGCCGTGGGAAATCGGTTTAGCTGAAACTCACCAAACATTACTGCTGAACGGTTTGAGAAATAAAGTTGTCGTTGAAACAGACGGAAAACTAATGACCGGGAAAGACGTTTTAGTTGCTGCTATGCTTGGTGCAGAAGAATTTGGGTTCGCAACTGCGCCACTTGTAACGCTAGGCTGTGTTATGATGCGTGTTTGTCATTTAGATACATGTCCAGTTGGGGTAGCAACGCAAAATCCTGAGCTTCGTAAAAAATTCAATGGTTCAGCAGATTATGTGGTTAACTTTTTCCATTTTATTGTTGCAGAAATGCGCGAAATGATGGCTGAGCTTGGATTTAGAAGTCTAACAGAAATTATTGGTCATAAAGAGTTTTTAACAACCCATGAGAAAAAAGAAGCGCACTGGAAAGCGAAATATATCGACTTTTCGAATATGCTTTACAGCGATGACTTTTATAAAAATCAAGTCCAATACTGTACGAAACAGCAAGACCACAAAATCGATCAAACGCTAGATATGCGAGAAATTGTTCCATTAATTAAACCGGCACTCGAAAACGGTGAAAAGGTAACTGGAACTTTCGCAGTACGAAACGTTGACCGCGCAATTGGTACGATTGCAGGCTCCTTTATAAGTAAAAAATATGGTGCGGTAGGGTTACCTGAAGACACCATTTCACTTGATTTTGTCGGATCAGCAGGTCAAAGTTTTGGCGCTTATACTCCACTTGGTATGACGCTTCGAATTCATGGTGACGCTAATGACTACTTCGGAAAAGGACTTTCTGGCGGTAAATTAATTGTAAGTCCAGATCATAGAACGCCAATTAAAGCTCATGACTCCGCGATTGTTGGGAACGTAACGCTATACGGGGCAACGGGAGGGCATGCGTATATGCACGGAAAAGCAGGTGCACGGTTTGCCGTTCGTAATAGTGGTGCAACAGCTGTAGTGGAAGGCATTGGCGATAATGGTTGTGAATATATGACTGGCGGGACGGTAGTTATTCTCGGAGAAATCGGCGAGAACTTTGCAGCTGGGATGTCTGGTGGAGTTGCATACATTTACACGAAAAACAGCCAAGAAACAACTACAAAAATCAACCATGAACTTGTTAACAGTAGGTCTACGTTATCTGCACCAGAATTAGCTAAACTAAAACAGTTAATCGAGCAACATGCTAACCTTACTCGAAGCGAGTTTGCACAAGAAATTCTTAGCAACTGGGAAGATGAAAAAGCGAATTTTATTTTCGTTATCCCGAATGAATATGAAATGATGTTAACAAGAATAACTTCACTAGAACAAACTGGAAAAACACATGATGAAGCAGAATTACAAGCTTTTTATGAACATAAAGACGGAAAATTAATTGCCGGAGTGGCGAAATAGAGAGGAGTGAAAGCATGGGAAAAGCAACTGGATTTATGGAATATGATCGAATTCCTTCGCCAGGACGTGATCCGAAAAGTCGGACGCGTGACTGGAATGAATATAGTTTACCGATGCCGGTAGCAGATTTAACTTTACAAGCCGCTCGCTGTATGGATTGTGGTGTGCCATTTTGTAGTGTAGGAATGGAAATTAAAAATGGTGTGTCAGGCTGTCCGCTGCATAATTTAATTCCCGAGTGGAACGATGCCGTTTATCGGGGTGACTGGTATGAAGCGTTACAACTGCTTCTTAAAACAAACAATTTTCCAGAGTTTACTGGTAGAATTTGTCCAGCCCCGTGTGAGGGTGGTTGTACGGTAGCTATTTCCGAACCTGCTGTCGGCATTAAATCAATTGAAAAAGCAATTATTGATCGTGGTTTTGAGGAAGGTTGGATTAAACCCCAACCTCCTAAGAAACGTACTGGTAAACGTATTGCTGTGATTGGCTCTGGGCCAGCTGGACTTGCCTGTGCCGATCAATTAAATAAAGCTGGTCATAGTGTGACAGTCATCGAGAAAAGTGATCGAATTGGTGGCTTATTGATGTATGGTATTCCAACTATGAAACTAGAAAAAGAACAAGTGACACGCCGAGTGAACTTGATGGCGGAAGAAGGAATTGAATTTGTAACAGGTGTTGCGGCAGGTACAGATGTTACTTTTGCTGAACTGCGCGCTGAATATGATTCGATTGTTCTTGCGACTGGGGCTGGTAATGCACGAGATATTCCGCTTGCTGGACGTGATGCGGCTGGGATTCACTTCGCCGTTCCGTATTTGACACAAAGCACGCGCGATAATTTAGATAATGGCGGAGTTCAAACTCTTTCTGCTAAAGATAAAAATGTTGTTATTATTGGCGGCGGAGATACAGGTGCTGACTGTGTGGCAACTGCGCTTAGACAAGGGGCTAAAAGTATTTACCAATTCGGTATTCAAGATAAATTACCCGAATTAAGAAACGGTGAAAATCCATGGCCACAATATCCACGTGTTTTCAAAATGGATTATGCGCATGAAGAAGCAGAAGCAGTGTACGGCAGAGATCCACGTGAGTATCTCATCAATACTACTTCTTTCGAAAAAGATGCAGCAGGAAATCTTGTTGGGCTTCACACGGTAGAAGTTACAGAAGATAAAGAGACGAGACAATATACGCCTGTAGAAGGTAGCGAGAAATATTTTGAAGTAGATATGGTTTTAATCGCTATTGGTTTTGCTGGTACGACAGAAGATATATTTACTAATTTCGGTGTAGGAAAAACAGAGCGCCATACAATTGACGCTGCTAAAGGATTTTATCGCACTAGTGAAGAGGGCGTGTTCGCTTGCGGGGATGCACGTCACGGTCAAAGTTTAGTTGTAACCGCGATTGCAGAAGGAAGAGAAGCAGCGCGTGAAGTAGACTTTTACTTGATGGGAGAAACATTTTTACCATAATAAAAAAGAGCTTATCCTAAACAGGGTAAGCTCTTTTTGGATCAATTATTTCATTCCTGAAACATTGAATCCTTTTAAAATGTACTTTTGGAATGTCATGAAAATCAAGATGATTGGAATGACCATGAAAGTTGCTCCGGCCATTTGTAAAGCATAGTTGCTGCCGTATTGTCCTTTTAATAATTGAAGACCGACTGATAGGGTATAGAATTTTTCGTCGTTGGCAATGATTAACGGCCATAAGAAGGAGTTCCAACCGGCGATGAATGTAAGAATACCTTGTACCGCAAGCACAGGGCGGGAAATCGGAATAACTATCCGCCAGAAAATATAAAATTCACTAGCGCCATCAAGTCTTGCTGCTTCGAGTAAATCATCGGATATGGTGGACATAAATTGACGGAATAAGAAAATCCCGAATGCGCCAACAAGCCCTGGAAGCACAATACCTGTCATCGTATTCGTTAATCCAGCCGCATTAAGCAGCAAGTAAACCGGAATCATTGTTACTTGTCCTGGAATCATCATTGTAGCAAGGACAAGATAAAATAACTTGTTTTTCCCTTTAAATTTAAATTTAGCAAAGCCGTAACCCGCCATCGCATTTAAAAATAAACCGAAAAACGAGAAGAATACAATGATTAACGTATTTTTTAAGTAAATAGCAAAGTCCATTTCGGTAAATAGTTTGGTGAAATTATCTAGTGTAAAAGTTTCTGGCCAAATAGTAGGTGGGATTTTTAAAATTTCAGCATCCGTTTTCAAAGAGGAGAGAACCATCCAAATGAACGGTAAAATCATAAAGAATCCGCCAACTGTTAAAATTGTAATTACGGCAATTTGAGCGCCGCGCGACTTTTGTCTATATTGATTCATTTATAAACACTCCTCTCTTAAATATCCCCGTCATTATTTTTGCGCTGAATTCGGAATTGAATAATCGTGATAATAATAATCGCGATAAACAAGATGAACGACCCAGCAGCGGCATAACCAAATTTACTTAATTGGAAACCGTTTTGATAGATAAAGAGGGCGACAGAGTTTGTACTATCAAGTGGTCCACCTTCTGTCATAACGAACGGTTCCTCGAAGAATTGTAACCAACCAATCATCGTTGTAACTGTTACAAAGAAAATCGCGAAACGAAGCATTGGAACAGTAATTTTAAATAATTGTTGGCGGCTATTTGCTCCGTCAAGTGAGGCTGCTTCGTAGTATTCACGTGGAATGCCTTGAAGCGCGGCTAAGAAAATAATCATATTTACACCGATTGCTCGCCAAACAGCTAGGATAATCAGTGATAATTTCGCAATAGTAGGGTCTTGTAACCATGGAACTGGTCCTAAGTCTAAAAACGAAAGCAAATAGTTAAGTAAACCAAAGCGCGGATTATATAAGTAACTCCAAACAACGGCTACAGCGACAACGTTTGTAATTGAAGGAGTATAGAAAATTAACCGGAAAAATTGGAAAATCTTTGCTTGCGAAAAGTTAATCATAAGCGCAATACCAAGCGAGCAAACGATAACCAGTGGAACGCCAATAACTACATAGAAAAGCGTGTTAAAAATAGATTTTAAAAATACCGGGTCTTGCATAATATTGACGTAATTGTCCACACCAACAAAGTTAATTTTAGAGTAATCGGCAAGCCCGACTAAATCAATGTCCGTAAAACTAATGACAAAAGCAAGCAAAATCGGAAGTAGGGAAAACAGAAGAAGTAAAAACAGTGCTGGCGATATAAACAAATAGGGTGTGTTTTTATTTAAAAATTGTTTCATAACATCCAGTCCATTCTAAAAGGGCAAATGGCAGAATAAATCATTTGCCCTTTTTATTCGTTATTTTTTAAGAAGTGCTTCTACTTGATCGTTGAAAGTATCCATTTGTGTTTGTACATCTGCCCCGCCACGGTAAATTTGTTCCCAAGATTTTCCGTATAATTGAGCAATTTCTTCAAATTGTGGGATAAGTGGCATTGGTTCTGCAGTTTTCATTTGTTCGCCAAAGACTTTGTAGTAAGGGTCGTTTTTCAGCATATCGTCTTCCCAAGCATCCATACGTGCTGGCATCGAGTTTGTATCTTTTAACCAAGATAATTGCACGTCAGGTTGACTCATATAGTCCATGAATTTAAGCGCATCATCTTTTTTATTACTATATTTGAAAATGGAAAGGTTAGCGCCACCTAAGCTTGATTCGTTATTTTCTTTTTTAGGTAGTACAGCAGTAGCCCATTTTCCGTCAATGTCAGGGGCAGTGTCTTTCAGTGTATTAACCATCCAAGGGCCACTCATGAACATTGGTACAATTCCGTCGCCACCAAAGCTTTGAGACGCATCTAAACCAAGATCAGTGTCTGGTGCGGAACCATTTTTAATGAAACTATCTAAATAAGTAACAGTGTCTACGAAAGGTTTTTTATTGAATACTGGAGTACCGTCTTTATCGAAAAGAGGGGAGCCGTTTTGACGTCCGAAAATGAAACCAGTAGTTTGTTCGTTTGGATCAATAGCAAAGCCGTACATATCTTTGCCGCGTTTAGAAAGTTTAAGTGCCGCGTCAGAAAGTTCATCCCAAGTTTTTGGTGCTTCATTATAACCAACTTTTTTCAGTAAATCGGTACGGTAGAATAATACGCGAGTTTCTGCATACCACGGAACACCGTATGTTTTTCCATCAAATTGAGTAGTTTTTACTGAACCTGGGAAAAATAGATCAGAGTTCATATTTTTACTTTTTTCTACATCTTTTGTAATATCAAGTAGTGCACCAGCTTCGACAAATTCAGGCATCCACGTTGTTCCCATTTGGACTACATCGGGGCCAGATTTTGAAGCAACGGCTGTAAGTAATTTATCATGTGCATTTGCCCAAGGAATAACTTGAACTTTAACTTCGATGCCAGTATCTTTCGTGAATTTTTGTGCGAGTTCTTTTAATGACTTGGCTTCATCGCCCATAGCCCAAACATTTAATACTTTAGAATCGCTGGAATTTGCATCATCCTTTGACCCACCACACGCCATTAATACTAAACTAAGCGACAACACTAAAGCTAAAACGACAAACATCTTTTTCTTCATGATTTTTCCTCCATTTTTTGTTTTTTTCAAAGCAACTTGACTAACTAAAAGCTGTTAAAGAATAAAAACTGTTGTACAGAACTTACGCGCCGTACGGGATGAAGCAAATTGCGAAAATCAATTCACATACACAATATTTCATAGAAACGTTTCGACAAGGTTATTATAGTATATTATGTAATCGGTTTCAAGTGAATTGCTATTTTATTTTTAGTTTATCTATCTAGAGCGTTGTATATCAATGCTTTTGCTATTGGAAAAATTTAAAAGATTAAAATTCTAAAAAACGAGATACTATAGAAAGAACTGAAAAATAGGACCGTTTCACCATGTGAATGTCGTTTTTGGTTGACTAAAGAAAAGAAAGCGCTTATACTGTTGTTATATTTGAATAGAAACGTTTCGAAAAATGTGTGCAGGAGGTTCCTATGAAACAAGAAAAAGTACAAGAATTAGTTAGTCAAATGACCTTAGATGAAAAAATCGCTCAATGTCTTCAACTTTCGCCTTTTCTTTTTAAAGGTACAAACAAAAATGCAGAACTAACAGGGCCACTTCTTCAAGAAATGAAATTAACGGATGCGCATACTGAAAATGCGGGTTCGGTGCTTGGATCAAGTTCGGCGCTTGATATGATTGGTATTCAAGAAGCTTATTTAAAAACGAATCGCTTAGGAATTCCGCTTGTTTTTATGGCGGATGTTATACATGGTTATAAAACGGTTTTTCCTATTCCACTTGCACTTGGTTGTTCTTTTGACCGGGAGACAGTTCGAGTGATGGCAGAAGTTTCGGCGCTCGAAGCAACTGCAGATGGGCATCATGTCACTTTTTCACCAATGCTTGATTTAGTACGTGACCCTCGGTGGGGACGTGTGATGGAATCAACTGGTGAGGATCCATTTTTAAATAGTGAACTTGGGAAAGCAATGGTAGATGGTTACCAAGGTGATGCGAGTAAACTAAATGAAAACTTGGAGCAGATGGCGGCATGTGTCAAACATTTTGCTGCATACGGGGCTGCGGAGGCTGGGTTGGAATACAACACAGTTAATATGTCTACGCGCGAACTATATCAAAATTATTTACCGGCTTACAATGCCGCGATACAAGCTGGAGCTAAATTAGTCATGACTGCTTTTAACGTAGTGGACGGGATTCCAGCAACAATGAACAAATGGCTGAACCGAGATGTGCTACGAGGCGAAATGGAGTTTGACGGTGTACTTATTTCTGACTGGGGCGCTGTAGCCGAAGTAATTAATCACGGAACAGCAAGAAATCCTAAAGAAGCCGCACAGTTTTCGATGGAAGCAGGCGTTGATTTAGAAATGATGACGACTTGTTATATCCATGAATTAAAAGGTTTAATTGAAGAAGGCAAATTATCCGAAAGCCTTTTAGATGAAGCAGTACTTCGGATGTTAAATTTAAAAAATGATTTAGGACTATTTGAAGATCCATATCGCGGATTAAAAAATAACGACCGCACAAAAGACATTTTAACCGATGAAAGTCGCGGGAAAGCTCGAGCAGCAGGCGTTGAATCCGCTGTGTTATTAGAAAACAAAAACCGATTACTTCCACTGGCTAAAGAAGCAAAAATTGCCTTGGTTGGTCCGCTTGCAACATCACCTGATATTCTCGGCGGTTGGAATGTATACGGCGAAGAAAAAGATGGCATCAATGTTGAAACAGGTTTACGTGAAGTATTTGAAACAGTCGAGGTTGTTTCAACGGAGTACACTGAATTGTCGGAAGAAGACAAAGTGGCAGTGAAAGCGGCAGTAGAGAATATGGATGTTGTCGTACTTGCGCTAGGTGAAAAAAATGAATGGGGCGGGGAAGCAGGAAGTCTTGCTACTATTCGTTTACCAGAAGCACAATATCAATTAGCGAAATTCGTTCAAACACTAGGAAAACCAGTTGTTATTACATTATTTAATGGTAGACCGCTTGAAGTGAAAGAGTTAGCAGAATCTAGTGATGCTCTTCTTGAATTATGGTTCCCAGGAACAGAAGCTGGCCGTGTCACTGCAGATTTATTAAGTGGTGCAAGTAATCCTTCAGGGAAATTATCCATGTCATTCCCGCAAACGACTGGTCAAATTCCGGTTTATTATAATCATTTACGCACTGGACGACCACAAACACCGGAAAATAAAGGCGAACGCTATGTGTCGCATTATCTTGATATTCCAAATGAACCATTTTATCCATTTGGTTACGGAAAAAGTTATAGCGAATTCGAGTTAAAAACAAGCGCTCTTCCGAAAGAACTAAATTTAGGCGAGTCACTACATGTAGAAGTAACCATTAAAAACATTAGTGATATTGCTGGAAAAGAAGTAATCCAAGTGTATTTACAAGATGTGACAGCGAGCATTTCACGGCCTGTCAAAGAATTAAAAGCTTTTGAAAAAGTGGCGCTTCAAGCTGGCGAAGAAAAAACAGTTACATTTGAATTAACAAGCGAGGCATTTTCATTCTATAACCATCAACTTGAAAAAGTGCAAGAACCGGGACTTCACCGAGTTTTTGTTGGGACTAGTAGTGAAGATGTAGACGTTTTTGAAGTGGAAGTGGGTGGATATGTGTGACAATGTTAAAAGAAATTAAAAAAGCGGATTTATCAGCCGCATTTTATCCGAGCGGGGAGCTTGCTTGGCTAAAATTAAAAGATATTATGCTAAATCAAGTGATTCAAAATCCATTAGAAAATCGCTTATCGCAAATATATGTACGCGTGCATTTAGGAGATAAAATAGAAATTTATCCACTACTTAGCAGGGATGCTGAAGTTGGTTTTAACGAAAATGGCGTGGAGTATCGCGGTGTAGTTGGACCATTTCGTTATAGTGTGCAAATGCATTTTCATACGCGAGGTTGGTTTTATGATGTCACAGTGGATGGTGATCTTGAGTTTGATCTTGTTTACTTACAAGACTTGGGGCTTGCAGAACAAGCGGCAGTGAGAACAAATGAAGCTTATATGTCGCAATATATTGATTATCATGTGACAGAAGGCGCGACTGGTTTCACTGTTCAAGCCCGCCAAAACCAACCACAAAATGAGCGCTTCCCAGCAGTTCAAATTGGAGCATTAACGAAAATTGTAGGTTATGCAACAGATGGTTTTGATATTTATGGAACTAATTATAAACTGACTGGCGAACTAGCTAACCTTAAGGAAAAATCATTGCCAAACCGCGTCTACCAATATGAATTCGCTCAAATTTCCTTACAAACAGAGCTATTTACTAATCACGGTGAAACAAGCTTTTACGGGTATGCAACAGAAAATCAACCAAAAGCATCTGGAGCACCAATCGAAAATTTAGCGGAACTAAAAAGTAATATTTCAGAGCAACCTTATCAACCAAGTACTAAAGCCATATTAAACAAACATATAGGAACACCAATTACCGGCGAAACAATTTCTGACAGCTGGCTTCAAGAGAACTTCCCAGACCGGATTCAAGAAGAACAACAAAACGGCGCACTGCTCTCCTTTTTCACACCAAACTATGCACATGTTGTGATGCGCGAAAAAGAAGCAGAATTAGAACGCCCTCATGGCAGTATTTTGCTTGATAAAGTGGATGTTTTAAACCCAGAAGCGACACTTTCAGCAACAACGTACATGTACGGGGCATTTTTATCACAATTAGTTGCTGGAAATACGAATATGAACAAATGGAATAGCCACGCGCGTAATCCGCTCAATATTCTTCAAACAAGCGGATTAAGAATTTATATCGAATTAGATTCCGAACTTCGACTACTCGGCGTACCGTCTGTCTGGGAAACTAGTACGAATTACTCAACTTGGTATTATCAGTGGAACGGCGACCTAATCACGGTACAAACCACCTTAACTGCTGATAGTAAAGAGGCATTCGTCACCGTTCATTCGGAAAAAGGTCATTCATATAAATTAGTCTTAACAAATCAAGTAACTATGGGGACAAATGAATATGATACTACCGTGAAAAAAGAAATCAAAGACGGAATCGTCACTTATTTCCCAGCAGAAGACTCGCCGATTTTAGAAACCTATCCGGCACTTCAATTCCGCGTAGATGGAACTTATAATGAACTGACTGACGAACGTTATTTTGCGAAAGATTACGTGGGAACAGCAGGTTTGGATGTGTTTGTTTTTGAACCAAGTGATAAAGCTACTTTCCATGTTCAAGCAAAACTCAGCGATGAATTCTCGAAACCAACTGAGGATTTAGAAGCAAACAACAAAGTAATTCGCGCTAGCTATGACGAATTAACTGCTCAGTTCCATTTGAATCATCAAAGTACAACAGCGGAGAAACTGAATTTAACGGTTTATTGGTATGCGCATCAAATGTTGGTCCACTATGCTTCACCTCATGGGTTAGAGCAGTACAGCGGAGCGGCTTGGGGTACGCGTGATGTGAGTCAAGGTCCATTTGAATTTTTCCTTGCAACGGGTAATAAGGCTGTTTTACGTAAGCTAGTGTTAACCATTTTTTCTCATCAATATCAAGATACTGGTGATTGGCCACAATGGTTTATGTTTGATAAATATACATCGATTCAGCAAGAAGAAAGCCACGGCGATGTTATTGTTTGGCCACTGAAAATTATTGGTGATTACTTGGAAATGAGCGGAGATACAGGGATTTTAGAAGAAGCTATTCCTTTTGTTGACCGCGAATCGAAAACCTTTACGAAAGAGCAAGGAACTCTTCTTGAACACATTGAACTCGCAGTGAAAACGATCGAAGCACGCTTTATGAAAGGAACGGCTCTTTCTAATTACGGCGATGGTGACTGGGATGACACACTTCAACCAGCTAATGCCCAGCTTAAGAAAAACATGGTATCCAGCTGGACGGTCGCGCTAACTTATCAAACATTTAAACGTTTAGCTGCATTTTTACCAGTAGGTGAGAAATACGAAACATTAGCAAAAAATGTTCAAGCGGACTTTGCGAAATATATGACAAATGATACCGATGTTATTCCAGGTTTCCTTTATTTAGAAGAAGGAAAAGCACCTGTATGGATGATTCACCCAGAAGACAAAGAGACGAATATTAAATATCGCTTAATACCACTGACGAGAAGTGTAATTTCTGAATTAGTCGATAAAAAGCAAGCCAGTCGTAATTTTGAAATTATCGGTGAGCATTTACTTCATCCAGATGGCGTAAGATTAATGAGCGAGCCAGCGCATTATGCTGGTGGTGTAAGTACTCATTTTAAACGGGCAGAGCAAGCAGCCAATTTTGGCCGAGAAGTTGGTTTGCAATACGTGCATGCGCATATTCGTTATATTGAAGCTTTAGCTAAAATTGGCGATAAATCCGCTTGGCATATGCTTGATGTCATTAATCCAATCAATATTAAAGAAGTTGTCCCAAATGCGGCACTTCGTCAAAGTAATACTTATTTCAGTAGTTCTGATGCAGCATTTTTAGATCGCTATCAGGCGCAAAATGAGTTTAGTCGTGTGAAAGAAGGCAGTATTCCGGTGAAAGGCGGTTGGCGGATTTATTCTAGCGGCCCAGGAATCTATTTGCATCAATTAATAAGTTCTGTTCTTGGTATTCGTCAAACGGAAGATACGCTTATTTTTGATCCGATTTTACCTGAAGATTTAGATGGATTAGAATGTCATATTGAACTAGATAATTATCCGCTTGATCTTACTTTCGAAAGTGCGGATGAGGGTTCTATTGTCGTGAATGGTGAAAAACAACCAGTTGAAAATGGAGCGAATTTGTACCGAACTGGCGCACTCATTTTACCGAAAAAGAATTTAACGACAAAATGTTCACAAATCACGATTAAATTTCAAAAAAATAACCGTCTCTAAGGTTGTTTTGTGTATAATAAAAGAAAACAGAAAAGGATGCGATTCACGTGGTAGGAATTAAAGATATCGCGAAAAAGGCAGGGGTTTCCATTTCAACAGTATCCTACGCGCTTAATGGCAGCCCGAAAGTAACCGAAAAAACGCGAAAACGAATTATGACCATCGCAAATGAATTGAATTATATTCCCAATATGGCAGCACGAACGTTAAAAACAAGAGAAACAAAAATTATCGGCGTTTATTTAACGAATTACGGCGGGATTTTTTACGGGACTTTACTTGAAGGTTTAACGAAAACGCTATACAAACATGGATATGAACTCATTGCATGCAGTGGTACGAAAACACACCGATTTTTACCCGAGAAAATGATTGATGGCGCTATTATTTTAGATGCGAATTTCCCGTCGAGTGAAATCATTAATTATGCAAATCGTGGTCATAAATTAGTTGTGCTTGACCGCGAACTTACTCATGAGAATGTGTGCCAAGTCTTACTAGATAACAAGGGCGGCGCAACACTTGCAATAGATTATTTGTCTACTAATTTCAAAGGAGACTTTTATGTAATTACAGGTCCAGAAGATTCTTATGATGCAAGAGTTCGTCTAGAAACAGCAAAGCAAGAGTTGGCTCGTTCGAATGATAAAAAAGTGCATATTATTGAAGGCCATTTTTCCGAAGAGAGTGGCGAAAAAGCAGCCGCAATTATCGCCGAAAACTGGAAAGCACCTGTTTCCGTCTTTGCTTTAAATGATAATATGGCGATTGGGATGTATCGATATTTTGCTGGAACGGATTTAGAAATTGGCAAAGACGTCCGAATTATTGGCTTTGATAATACGGATATTAGCGAATATTTAGTGCCGCGCCTAGCTACTATCGAATACTCGAAGTACAAATGGGGAGCAGTGGCTGCGGATAAACTTGTCGAACTTCTCGAGGGTGAAAAAGCTGAAAATGAAATAATCTATACAACTAGAATCAGTGGTCCATCTGTTTCAAACAGTTAGTACGCTTTTTTCCTTATTTTAAGGTATACTTAAGATAAAATTAAAGGAGCTGTTGGCTAATGAAACTAGGAATTATGGGAACGAACTGGATTACTGATTCTTTTATTGAAGGCGCGATTAATTCAGGCGAATGGAATTTAACTGCTGTTTATTCAAGAACAGAAGAAAAAGCACGCGCATTTGGAGAAAAATACGGCGAGTTGACTTATTTCACAGATATTGAAGAAATGGGGAAATCAGATGCGCTTGATGCTGTCTACATTGCTTCTCCCAATGCGCTTCATTATCAGCATGCAGTGAGCTTACTGAAAAATAAAAAGCATGTTATTGTAGAAAAACCGATTTTTTCTACCGTAGCAGAATTAGAGCATGCGCACCAAATTGCTCGTGAAAATAATGTCTTTTTATTTGAAGCAGCACGCCACATTCAAGAACCAAACTTCAAACGATTACAAGAAAATATCGAAAAAGTTGGCACAATTCACGGCGCAACACTTGCTTATATGAAATATTCTTCCAGATACGATCAAGTTTTAAACGGAGAAGAACCAAATATTTTCTCGTTGAAATTCTCTGGCGGATCAATAGTTGACTTAGGTGTCTATCCATTATATTCAGCGATTACACTATTCGGTGAACCCATTAAAGCAACTTATTTTGCAACGAAATTACCAACTGGTGTAGACGGACTTGGACCAATCATTCTTGAATATCCATCCTTCAATATCACTATCATTCAAGGAAAAAATTCACAATCCTTCTTACCAAGTGAAATCTACGGTCAAAAAGGAACACTAATTGTCGATCCGCTGACAGGAATTGAAAAAATTACTTTTTATGATAATGCGACAAAAGAAGAAACAGAGCTGGCTGGCCCAGTTGTTGCTAATGATATGCAATTTGAAGCAGCAGAGTTTGCAAGAATTATCAAACAAGGTGACCGAGATACATACGAATACTTAGCCGATTTAAGCTTAAAAGTATTACGTGTTTCAAACGAACTACGGCACCAAAACGATATTTGGTTTGACGCAGAAAAATAATTTTGAAGAACTAGGAAAAAGCTACCATGCTGATTCCTAGTTTTTTTGTGCTTGACAATAAATGAAATTCAAGTGTACTATTTACTTAATACACTAGTTCCGTTTAAAAAGGAGGTAACAATGAATCCGACTTTTCATGCAGATAAACCAATCTATAGTCAAATCTCTGACTGGATGAAAAAACAAATGATTACAGGTGAATGGAAGGGTGAAGATAAGTTGCCTTCTGTTCGGGAAATGGGCGTAAAGCTTGCAGTGAATCCTAATACCGTCAGCCGCGCCTATCAAGAATTAGAACGAGCGGGCTATATTTATGCAAAACGAGGGATGGGATCATTCGTCACTTCCGACAAAGCACTTTTTGACCAATTAAAAAAAGAGTTAGCAGATGAAATTACAGAACGCTTTTTGGAAGAAGCGAAGAGCATCGGTTTAGACGACCAAACAGCAATAGAATTACTAATAAAAAGGAGCCGAAACCATGAATGAAAACCTAATTACAATTACGGGATTAACGAAAAAATATCGAAAAAGAAAACCATTAAATGACATTAACCTATCTCTTCAAAAAGGGAAAATCATCGGCCTTCTTGGTCCTAATGGCGCGGGAAAAACTACTTTGTTAAATGCAATGTCAGGTCTACTTAAACCAACATCTGGGACAATAAACCTAGCTGAACACAGCAGAATCGCCTATCTGCCAAGTGAAGATTTTCTACCCAATATGGTTATCCGCGACTATTTTCAAATTTATCGCAGTTTTTTTCCGGATTTTGACCAAGAAAAAGCAAAACAAATGATTCATTCACTTGGAATCAACGTAAAAGAAAATACCAAATACTTATCCAAAGGTAATGCCGCAAAAGTAATGCTGGCACTTATTTTATGCCGAGATGTAGACCTTTATTTGCTGGATGAGCCATTTTCAGAAATTGATTTGATTTCACGTGATGACCTAATTAAAAGCATCGCGACGTTTCTTAAAGAAGATGCCACACTTGTTGTCACAACACACTTAATTCAAGATATGGAAATGATGTTTGATGAAATTATCTTCTTGAAACGAGGCAAAATAATCGAGCAAATAGACACAGAAACACTTCGGGAAGAAAACGGGAAATCAGTGGTGGATTACTATAGGGAGGTATTTGGACATGCTTAAAGCACACTGGAAATTAGAATGGAATGCGCATCGTTACATATTTGTTGCAACTTTTGTTGGTTGGCTGATTTGTTTACTTATTGGTCTTTTTTCTAAATTAGGAAATGGCTTATCAGAGCCGCTTGTAATGGAGTCAGATATAGATGGAGCTGTATTTGGGTCCGGCGATGGTGTTTTCATAGCTTTAATAGGCATTGTTGGTGCTAGTTGGTTACTCATTTGGTTACTTTTATTTTTGGCAGCAGCTCGATCTGGAATTTACGATGAAAACCGTTATTTGTTTTTTCAAACAGAAACACCTATTTGGAAAATACTATTGAATAAATTAATCATCGTCTTAATCGAGACGGCTATTCTAACAGCTGGAGTTCTTGTGATTATAATTAGCTTGGCGATAATTGGCGGCGCGGAGATGTCTTTTTCAGTAATACTAAATATCATTTTTGATACTTTTTTAGCGATAGGACTCAATACTTTTTCTTTCGTCTGTGCCCTTTTTTTAGCAACAGCTTTGAGTATGGTGCCAGTCAATGGTTTCCGCGTTGGTTTTATTGGCGCATTAATCTACTTTGTCCTAATTAATGCAATTCAAATATCTATCGGCACAGATTTTTTACCTAAAAGTAGCTCAGAAATCCATTTTTATTATTCTCTTTTTTCAAGTGTTCATTTTAATTTTATCCAGATGGGTTTTAATCTTTTGATGGCTCTTATTTACATTTTTCTAGCAACAAAAATTCTAAATAAAAGTGCAGACTTGCAGTAAGCATGGTATGATACAGAGAAGAACTAATAAAGGAGTCGGGTCATGACAGAATCAAATATCCCAAGCTTTTGGGCGGAAAAATGGAAAGAACATGGTTATGAAACGCCAACTGAGATTCAAAGTGCGATGTACCAACCAATCAAAGACGGCGCGGATGTACTCGCAGTATCACCAACTGGAACGGGGAAAACAGTCGCTTATGCACTGCCAACCCTTGAAAAAATAGAAGCAATTCCAAAAACACAATGGCTTGTTTTAGCGCCATCTCATGAATTAGTTATGCAAATCACGGAAGTAATCCGTTCGTGGTTACCAAGTGATGAACTGACAGTAATCTCTTTAATCGGAGGAGCCAATGTAAAACGGCAAATCGAAAAATTAAAGAAAAAACCACAAATTATTGTAGCCTCTCCAGGTCGTGCACTTGAACTAATCAAACAAAAGAAAATAAAAATGCACGAAATTAAAACGATTACTTTAGATGAGTGTGACCAATTACTTCGCCAAGAGAACTTCAAAAGTACTCTAGAAATAGTTGAAAGTGCTGTGCGCGATCGTCAATTGACATTAGTATCTGCAACAAAACTCGAAAATCCTGAAGCCTTTTTCTTACAAACAGAAAAAACGCCAGTGATGCTTGAAGTAACAGCGAAACCAGAAGAATTAACAAACGTAGAGCATTTATACATGGATGTAGAGTCACGCGATAAAGCGACTCTTTTACGCCGAATTTCTCATATTAAAGACATGCGCGGCTTGGTTTTTGTGAAAGATAAACCACGTATGGAAATTTTATTAGAAAAACTACATTATGATAAAGTAAAAGCAGCCGGAATTCACGGTGAAATTCGTAAAGAAAAACGCAAAAAATATTTGGACGACTTTAAAAAAGGTACGTTAACTTATTTAATCGTGACAGATGTAGCGGCGCGTGGGCTAGATATAGAAGACTTACCATATGTCATCCATTATGACTTAGCAGCAAGCGAAAAAGAGTATACACACCGCTCTGGTCGTACAGGACGGATGGGGAAAACTGGTACAGTAATTACTTTTGCCAATCCTCGTGAAATCAGAACGTTAAAACAATATTTAACTATCCATCATCTAAAAGGGAAACAAGTTCGTTTTTATCAAGGAAAACTTCTCGATGGAGCGGTTCCAGAAAATAAAATTGCTAAAAAAGCAAGCAGACCTCCAAAACAAGTTCAAAAAGGCAAAAAAGATGAAACGAAAAAACCTTTCCGAAGCGAAAAACCAAGTGGAGGAGCGGGAAGTCGTAAAGAAAAACCTACTAACTCCTCTAAAACAACACGGAATAACAAACCAAATAAATTTAATAAAAAACCAAATAATTTTAAAAAATCATAAGCTGTCGCGAATGTTTTTCTCTCTTCATAGATTGAAAAGCATTCGCACTTTTTTTTACTTAATTTTTATCGTTGCGAGTATGCTATTTAAAAAGGTATAATGGAAACATAGAGTTTTAAAAAGGAGTAGAGTAGATGTCTAGTAGAAAAGAAGAAGTCCTCCAACTTCTAAATGGAAAAGAAGAAAAAGTATCTGCTGCAGATGTCGCAGAATTGCTTCAAATGGACCGAGCGAACGCTAGTCGTTATCTAAATGATCTTTTTAAAGAAAAAAGAATAGACAAACTTCCTGGGAAACCAGTATTTTATCAGGCTTTAAAAACTGCTTCTAAAGTAGAAGAAGTAGCAGGGAGCTTCCAAGAGTCCGCATTTGGAAGATTAATTGGGTCGGAAGATAGTTTGAAAGTAAGTATACAACAAGCAAAAGCAGCAATACTTTATCCGCCAAATGGACTTCATAGTTTGATTTTAGGTCGAACTGGGACAGGGAAATCCCTTTTTGCGGAATGTATGTACCAATTTGCGAAAGAATCTCAAACTATCCCAGCTGATGCGCCATTTATATCCTTTAACTGTGCCGATTATGCGCAAAACCCGCAACTTTTATTCGGTCATATTTTTGGTGTTATAAAAGGAGCATACACGGGAGCAGAAGAAACTCGTGAAGGTTTACTAAAAAAAGCGGATGGCGGGATTTTATTTCTAGATGAAATTCACCGTTTACCCCCAGAAGGACAAGAAATGCTCTTCACTTTCATTGATAAAGGTGAATTTCGGCCACTTGGGGAAAGCGCTAACGTTCATCATGCGCAAGTGCAAATCATTGGTGCAACAACAGAATCACCAGATAACTTCTTACTAGAAACGTTCACTAGACGTATTCCGATGACAATCACCTTGCCATCACTTGCTGAAAGAAACTTAGAAGAACGTTATCAATTAATCGAGTTTTTCTTAAACCAAGAAGCAATCAGGCTGCATCAATCCATTCGCGTGCACCGAAAAGCACTTATTGCCTTTTTACTTTATCATGCAAGTGCCAACGTTGGTCAATTGCAAAGAGATTTAAAACTAGCGTGTGCCAAAGCCTTTTTACATTATAAAACAAAAACAGCCAATTATATTCTAATCGAACAAGATGATTTACCTATTCATGTCCAAAAAGGATTACTACATTTAAAAGACGAACCAGAGAAATTAAACCGCTTAATTGATGTTAATAAAGCGATTTTTAAATTCGTTGATACGAGCGATGCCTCTGCGGAAGTGGAAGATGTGCACGATGTTTACCATGCCATCCAAGAAAAAGCAGACCAGTTAATGAAAGAAGGTAAAGACCAAAGTGAGTTAGAAGAAGCACTTTATGTCGATGTGGATCAATATTTCCACGATTACATGGTCCAATTACCTACCCACCAAACAGCCAAAGAAATTATCGCGCCAGCAGTTTGGGAATTAACAGAAAAAGTGTACGCAATGGCAGAAGAAAAATTAAATCGTAAATATAATGAAAAAATGAAATTCGCTTTTTCCTTACATTTACAAAGCACCATTGAGCGTGTTCGTGAACAAAAACATATTATTCACCCGGATTTAAATAATATTCGTAAAAAATATCCAAAAGAATTCCAAGTCGCAATTGACCTATCCGCTTTAATTGAACAAGAACTTAGCATTGAAATTCCTTTTGATGAAATCGGATTTTTGACAATGTTTTTGACAGAGGAAGTAGTAGATACAGCACTTTCTCAGGAAAATCAAGTCGAAGTAATAGTCATGATGCATGGCAGGTCCACTGCAACAAGTATGGTTGAAACCGTGCAAGAGTTACTAAGCATTGAAAGCGGAATTGCCCTCGATATGCCTCTAACAGTTGAAGTGAAAGCGATGTATGAAAAACTAAAACAAACCGTCGTTAAATTAAATCCTGTTAAAGGTGTGTTGATACTTTCTGATATGGGTTCACTCACTTCATTTGGAAATATGCTTACAGAAGAGCTCGGCATCCGCACGAAAACGGTAACGATGGTCAGTACACCTGTTGTACTTGAAGCAATGCGAAAAGCATCTTTAGGTCGAGGTTTAGAAGATATTTACCAAAGTTGTGAGCAATTATTTGAAAATAAATATAAGGCCCATGTTTTACGAGCTAAGCCAGTCAAAAATGCTGTAATCTTTACTTGTTTTACTGGTGAAGGGGTAGCCGAACAACTGCGTAAAGTCGTAGCACCAATTATCGACGAAACGAAAATCGAAATTATCGTGTTACAATTCTTGCATAAAGAAGCTTTCAGAGAGCGGATCGATCAACTGATGGAAGAGTATAATATTTTAGCAATTATGGGTTCAGTTGCTTTTGAATATCGCGACATTCCATTCTTTAGCGCGCTTGAAGTACTATCAGAAGGCGGTTTAGGAATTGTTTCCAGAATTTTAAACGATGAAGTACCTTATGAAAAATTAATCGCCTCATTAGAAGGAAATTTACAAGCCGTGAGTTCTGCTGAGCAACTTGTTTATTTCCTAAGAAAAGTGATTTCAGAACTACAGCTGCAACTTAATGTGATTCTTGAATCTGGTGTAGACATCGGCATGATTCTCCACTTGGCTTTCCTTATCGAGCGTGTCAAACTGGGCGCGGTGGATAGAGAGTTCCCGGATTTAAATGAATTTGCTAAAAATCATATGGTTGAAATGCAGATTACGCAACAAATGATGGAAAACGTTGAAATTGAGTATGATATCGTCATCCCGCAATCAGAAATTGCTTATTTAACTCAGATGATGCTCTCTAATCAGGTGGAAGTTAACTAGAAAAAACAACCTGCCAAGTGTGTATTGTCTTACACACTTGGCTTTTTTACTTGTGTAAGTGGAAAGTTCGTACAGTAGCAACTTATAAGAAGAAAAGTTGGCACATATCTTGCATATTATATATACGTGCAGCTTTTCAAACTAGGAGGTTTATTAAATGAAAAACATCATGTTAGTTTGTTCGGCCGGTATGTCCACAAGTCTTCTCGTAAAAAAAATGACAGAAGCTATCGAAAATAACCATGTAGATGCCACTGTAATTGCAGTTGCAGAAGCTGATTTTGATAAGTATAAGGGCAATGTAGATGTAGTTTTACTTGCTCCACAAGTTCGTTTTTTAGAGAAGAATTTGAAGCGGGTACTGGATCCGCTGGGTATTCCAGTTTCAATCATTAATGGTATTGACTACGGAACAATGGACGGCGAAAAAGTGCTAAATGATGCACTAGCAATGATTAACAAATAACCTCGAGTTCGATACTGCTTGAAGAGGAAAAAGACACAGTTTTGATAAATGAAAAGGATGTGTAAACAATGGAATTAGAACAAACAATTATGCAATTAATCGTACACGGGGGTAACGCCAAGAGTGACGCAATGTTAGCTATCGAAGCGGCAAAAAAAGGGGATTTTGACGTTGCAGATGAGCAAATCAAAAATGCAGAAGCGGCACTACTTGAAGCGCATCATTCACAAACTTCATTAATTCAAGGAGAAGCGCGCGGCGAAAAAGCAGAAGTTTCTTTACTGTTAGTACACGCACAAGACCACTTAATGAATGCTATTACTTTTAAAGATTTAGCAAAAGAAATTGTTGATTTATACCGTTCTAAATAAGCTTTTGAAGGGATGATTTAAATGAGAAAATTAGGAATATCCGTATTTCCGCAACACGTAGCGCTTGAAGAATCATTAGAATATATTGAAACAGCTGCAAAATATGGTTTTAGCCGTATTTTCACGTGTTTAATTTCTGCTAATGACGAAGCGGAGTTTGCTAAATTAGAAACAATTTGCAAACGCGCTAAAGAACTAGGATTTGATGTTATTGCTGATGTTGATCCGACTGTATTTGAATCGTTAAATATCACTTACAAAGAATTAGATCGTTTCAAAGAGCTTGGACTAGCTGGCCTTCGTCTTGATTTAGGATTCTCCGGTTCAGAAGAAGCCGCAATGTCGTTTGATGATACTGACTTGAAAATTGAATTAAACATTAGTAATGGTACTCGTTACGTTGAAAATATCTTATCTTACCAAGCAAACGTAGGAAATATCATTGGGTGTCACAACTTCTACCCAAGAAAATATACTGGTCTTTCCAGAGAACATTTCTTACGTACAAGTAAACAATTCAAAGACTTAAACTTGCGTACAGCAGCATTCGTTTCTTCTAACAGCGGCGAATTTGGCCCATGGTTTGTTGTGGACGGCGGACTTCCAACAATGGAAGAACATCGCGGCGTGGACATTACTGTTCAAGCAAAAGATCTTTGGAACACTGGCCTGATTGATGATGTCATTGTAGGTAATATGTTTGCTTCAGAAGACGAATTACGCGCTTTAAGCGAATTAAACCGCAATGAATTACAACTCGCTGTTGAATTTTTAGATGGTGCAACAGATGTCGAAAAAGAAATTGTCTTAACACAAAAACATTTCAACCGTGGCGATGCTTCCGAGTACGTTTTACGCTCGACAATGACGCGTGTTAATTTCAAACAATACGATTTCCCAGCACATGACACAAATACCATTGCAAAAGGCGATGTAACAATCGACAACGACGGCTACGAACGCTACAAAGGCGAAATGCAAGTAGCTCTTCAAGAAATGGAAAACTCCGGCAACACCAATATCGTTGCTCGAATTGTTCCAGAAGAGCGTTATTTACTAGATACCATTCTACCGTGGCAACATTTTAGATTGGTTGAGAAGAAGAAATAAAACAACTATAAGTAGCACTAAAAAACGCCTGTAATCCTTTTTATAAATAAGGATTGCAGGCGTTTTATTGTATTAAAATTAAGCTTTCCCAATCAACCCATACAAAAACAAATGAATAATCTCCGCTTGTTTCTTCTCTAGTTCTTCTTCGGGGACTGTCAAACCTAATCCATTAATTGCATCGATAAAAAGTTGGATTACATCATCAGAAATGTCATTATTGATTACTTTTGCCTTTTTTCCGGCAGCAACATATTCCATATAAATATCATTTTTTAACTTGTTAATATTGTTTACTAAAAGTGTAATAAATTGAGAATCCTTGCTAGCTTCTGTAGATATAAATTTACTTAAAGACATATTGATTTCCGCTTGGCAAAGCTGGATGGCGCGTGCTAGTTTGTCTGTAAAAGTACCTTCAGAAACTAATATTTCTTCGGCTAAAGTAATCGTATCTTGCATAATGATTTTAGCGCATTCAGCAACGAGAGCTTCCTTATTTCCAAAATAATTATATATAGAAACTTGGGAGACCCCAGCGAGACTTGCAATATCTTTAATACTTACATCAGAAAAACCTTGTTTTCCAAATAAAGAAAGGGCTGCCTGAATAATTGCAGTCTTCTTTTTTAGTGTTCTTTTTTCATAATTATTCATGTTCTAAACACTTCCCTAAGCTAATCTTATCTTTAGTAATAATATAACACAAAAGCATTTAATTTGAAATATGAAACAGTAAATTTCAAAAGTTATTGACTTGTAAGGTGGGAGTATTATACAATAGTTTTGAAATATAGTTTATATTATTTCAAAACTAATGAGCCGTGAAAGGACTTTAATTATGATGAAAATAACAAAAAGAAAGAAAATAACGCTAATCATTTTGGGAGGTATCATCGGTTTGAGTTTTATTTTATATAAACCATTAATTAACTATTTAAGCGAACAAGCGGCGAATCCGCGTGGGATAATTGGTGAAATCACTACGAAAATATGGTCATCCTATTTTGAAGATTTGAGTAAGTGGACAATTAGTAATACTGAACTAAGCGATGTTACTCATGTATTAGATATTGGTTATGGTGGGGGCTCCAATGTTAAAAACCTAGCTGAACTAAATAAAAATTGGACTATTTACGGAGTGGATATTTCTGAAGAATCTTATAAAACAGCTACAAATTTAAATAAAAAAGCAATCAATAATGGCGAAGTGAAGCTATCTATTCAAGATGTTGCTTTGATGAATTATCAAGCGGATTTTTTCGATTTAGTTTACGCTATCCAAACGCATATGTACTGGGATAATCCCCAAAAAGGCTTTGAAGAAATCTATCGTGTCATGTCACAGGAGGGTGTTTTAATACTGTCGTCCGAAAAAGATAAAATTGATTATCACATGGACGAATATAAAACAACCGCCTCGCTAACAGCACTCTTGAAAGAAATTGGTTTTAGGGAGGTAGTGGAGAAGGAGAAAGGGAATTGGGTTTTGTATACGATCAGAAAATAACAGATCCATGTTTAGTTTCTAATTAAAGTCACTAAAAAGCCGAAAGCCTTGATTTCTCAAGTGCTTTCGGCTTTTTAGGACGCCCATACGCGGAATCGAACCACGAACTAGCCCTTAGGAGGGGCTTGTTATATCCGTTTAACTATATGGGCTTTGAAATGCAAACAACAGAAATAAGTTTACCAGAAATAAACATGAAGAGCAAGATAAATAAGCATTTGAAAAAGCGTATAGAATGCCTTTTCAAATGCTTATAAAGTATCAAATTTTAGCTAATTTATCTACAAAAGCAAGGGATCTGCCCGTACCAATTGCGACAGATTCAAGCGGACTTGGAGCCATATGTACAGGAACATCAATTTCTTGCACCAGCCAGTCACGGAAACCTTGGAGAAGAGATCCGCCGCCACTTAAAATAATACCACGATCAACAATATCGCCACTTAACTCAGGAGGGCACATTTCAAGAGTATTTCGAATTGCTTCAAGAATACGTTGCAATGTTTCTTCAAGAGCGCTTTGTATTTCCGTAGAACTTACTTGAATTGTTTTTGGTAAGCCAGTGAGTAAATCACGTCCACGAATATCAGCTGTTTGAGCTACATGTTCAATTGGCGCAAACCCTAATTCCATTTTAATACGTTCTGCAGTTGCTTGTCCGATTAAAAGGTTGTAGTTTTTACGGATGTATTGAATAATTTCTTCATCCATATGATCCCCACCAGTTCGAACGGAAGTGCTAGAAACAACACCACCATATGAAATAATGGCAATTTCGCTTGTACCGCCGCCAATATCCACAATAACATTCGCAACAGGCTCAGCAACCGGTAAATCAGCCCCGATAGCAGCAGCAACAGGCTCTTCAATTAGAGCAACTGAACGAGCACCAGTGGATCTTACCGCGTCAGAAATAGCGCGACGTTCCACAGAAGTTGCTCCAGTAGGTGTACAAACTACGACATTTGGTTTTCTAACGCCGCTAGTTGAAATTCTTCGCATAATTTCGCGTAACAATCCGCTTGTTAAATCAAAATCAGCAATTACACCATCTTTCATTGGTCTCACAGCGGAAATAGAAGTTGGCGTTTTACCAATCATTTCTTTTGCTTCATGACCAATCGCAAGTACCGTACCATCATTCGTATTTAGCGCGACCACAGAAGGCTCATTCAAGATAATTCCTTTTTCTTTACTGTAAACTAAAATATTCGCAGTACCTAAATCAATCCCAATAGTTGTTGTTCCAAACATTCTCACACCTAACTTTCTATTAAAAATAACGAGTCAATTCTAGGTGTATAAATAACAGTATAGACTCTTTTCACCTTATAAGCATTATTTAAACATGCTTGACATCAAAAGGTAATTTAAACGCGGAATAAAGCTGGTGTTTTAGCCATTTCGTAAAAAAATCGTAAAAAAAGTAATCCAATCAAAAAACGACTATCCATCCATAGATAGTCGTTTTTCATTAGGAAACTTTACGTTGTTTTTCAAATTCCGAATACATATAATAATAAATTAATCCACTAACGAGCGCCAAAACACCAATAATTGTAAAAGTTCCAGTGTAGCCAATTAAAGTAGAAAGCGTAATCGCGAGTGGGGCAATAACTTTACCAAGCGTATAACGGAGACCAGCAGCAGAAAAATACATTGCTCGCTTATCTTCCGGAGCTAATTGGGATACAAAGGTTTGTTGTAAACCAACTGTCATCAGTTCCGCAAAACTAAAGAGAATAATTGCGCAAATCGCACCCCATGGACCAGTGGAAATACCAAACAAGAATATGGCAACTGCATAAAGGAAAGAAGAATTCATAAAAACAAATTTCTCTCTAAAATGACTCATCCAGCGAGTAACAACGACTGTTAAAGCTGCCACAAAGAATCCGTTGATAGAAACAATTACACCAAACAGCTGCTCCCCAGTAAAATGAAACGCGAACAAGTTAGATGCACCGATAACTTCTTTAATATATAGCGGGAATAGTAAATCCAGTTGCATAAACGACTGAGAAACAATAATGCCAGCAATAATGTATAAGAAGAAAATCTTATCCTTAAAAATAACTTTATAATTTTTAAGTTGCTCCAATAAAACAGCTCCAATACTTTTCCGAACAACTTCTTTTTGCAAATCAGGGTTAACTAAAAGTGGTGCTGTTTCATGACCAAATTTTTGTAGTAAAAAGAGTAATAATAAATCCGCGCAAACAATCGCAAGTAATGTTTCAGTCGTAAAATTATAAAATAGTACAGAACCCAGAATCGGTCCGATAACCACTGCGATATTAATCATCATGTAGAAAACAGAATAAATATGTGTCCGGTGTTCAGGAGGTACGACATCAGCAATCATCGCTTGACTCGCAGGCTGATAAAAAGCCATGAAAACACTGGCAATGGCAAACCCAGCAAAACTTAAGTAAGGAGAGTCAACTACATGGAGTGCACCTATTGCAAAAACAAGAAAACCGAAGCCTTCACCAATGACAGAAATACTCATCATCCGTTTTCTACCAAAGTTATCAGCGAAGTAACCGCCAAGCAAAGCTGTGAAAACCGCCAAAACTTGCGAAATAATCAGCAAAAGGCTCGTCAGTTCGCGCCCAATACTTTCAGAAAAATAAATTGTTAAAAAGGGGAAGACCATCCAAAACGAAATATCGAGTAGTGCTTCCCCAAAAAGCCTTACTTTTAAATTGATGTCCCAAGTTCTAAATTTCATCTAATGCACCTCGCTCTCTTTTATGAAAAATAACAAACGAAAACCCTTGAAAGCAAAGAGCTACAAGGGTTTTACGCAAAAGGTATAAGGTTTAAAAAAGGATTAGAATGCCCAATCACCTTTACGGAAAACAGGAACAACTTCACCAGATTCGGTTACACCATCAATGTCCATTTCAGAAGAACCAATCATGAAGTCAACGTGTGTCAAACTATTGTTTACACCAGCAGCTTCTAATTCTTCGCGAGACATTTCTTCGCCACCTTTAACATTAAACGCATACGCACTACCGATTGCTAGGTGGTTAGATGCATTTTCGTCAAATAGCGTGTTGTAGAATAAAATGCCAGATTGGGAAATAGGGGATGGATCTGGAACTAGAGCCACTTCGCCTAAATAATGAGAACCTTCATCCGTTGCGATTAAATCTTTTAAAATTTCTTCGCCAGATGCAGCTTCAACGCCAACAATACGACCTTTTTCGAAAGTGATTTTGAAGTCATCAATAATATTTCCTGCATAACTAAGTGGTTTCGTGCTTGAAACATAACCTTCCACTTTTAGTTTATCCGCACAACAGAAAACTTCTTCTGTTGGCATATTGGCCATAAATTCATGTCCTTTTTTGTTCTTACTACCAGCGCCAACCCAAAGATGGTTTTTTGGAAGACCAATTGTAAGGTCAGTTCCAGGAGCCGTATAATGTAAAGAAGTAAATTGTTTTTCATTTAAACTTTCTGCTTTGGCAGCAAGTGTTTGATCATGATTTTTCCAAGTTTCTACCGGGTTTTCAGTGTTAATACGAGTTGTTTCAAAAATAGCTTCCCAAAGTGTTTCCATTTGTTCTTCAGGTGTTAAATCTGGGAATACTTTTGCTGCCCAACCTTGTGAAGCTGCTGCAACAACTGTCCAGCTTACAACATTTGCTTGCATTAACTCACGAAACTCGCTCATTGCGCCACCCATTGTTTTCTGGAAAGTGGCAATTTTGTTGCTATCTACGCCATTTAGTAAATCTGGATCTTCAGATGTGATTGAAATAAAACAAGCGCCTTCTTTGGCAAGTTCTGTTTTTTCTGCAACACGGTGAACCGGAGCACTTTCAAAAACGCGTAGTGGAGCATTTTTGTAACGTAATGCGCCTAATTCTTCATCGCGCCAATCCATAATGACATCCTCTGCGCCTACTTCAAAAGCATATTTGGAAATAAGGCGCACTAGTGGAGCCGCGTCAACTGGAGCCATAATTACTACTTTCTGTTCAGGTTGGACGTTTACACCAACTTTTACAATCAATTCTGCATACTTTTCTAATTTTTCACTAAATACTGTCATAATTAATCACTCCAATCTTTTTATTCAATACGAGAATTGTATCTCAATTAATGAGGTAAAGCAACCACGAGGCTACTGTTTTTGCTATTTTTAAATAAATAAAAAAGCAAGTCCGAAAAAGAGGACTTGCTTTGTAATTATCCTTTTAATGCCTCGACAAAAGTTTTTGCATAACTTTCTGCGCGAACAACATCTTCTTCGTCAGGATCAAGGTCAACTTTTAGCCCAGCAACTGGAACTGTCGCGCCTTGTTCTTTCAGACGAGTTTCAACTAAATCAACTGTTAAGCAATATTCATCATAAAAAGTATCGCCAGAACCGAAAGAAGCGCAAACTTTGCCGCTAAAATCAACGTCGGCCATATCTTCATAAAAATCAACAAATTCATCAGGTAGTTGACCATCATCATAAGTGTAGCCACCGATTAATGCACCGTCATATTCTAACAAATCTTCAGGATCAACTGAAATACACTCTTCAATTTCAACTTCAATATCGTATTTTTCTAATTCTTCACCTAAAATGTCGGCAATTTCTTGTGTATTACCAGTCATGCTGGCATAAACGATCATAACTTTTGTCATTTTGCATCCCCATTTTCTGAATTTTTTATTGTTTAAAATGGCACAAACCAGTCTACCATTTTTTCAACTGATACATTCTATTATAAATGTCTTCAGAAAAACTGCAACCTTTTTTCCGGATTACTTTATTTCTAACGGTTTTCGAGCTATAATAGTAAATAGTGGAAATTTTAGAAGGGAATGAAAAGAATGATTACACTCAAATCAAGACGTGAAATTGATGAGATGAAAGCAGCGGGGAAAATCCTTGCCGATACGCATAAAGAACTAAAAAAAATCATTAAACCTGGTATTACTAGCTGGGATTTAGAAGTATTTACAGATGAATTTTTACGTAAAAATGGCGCAACTCCAGAACAAAAAGGGTTTGAAGGCTACGAATATGCCATTTGTGCAAGTATCAATGATGAAATTTGTCATGGTTTTCCGCGCAAACAGAAGTTAAATCAAGGCGATATTATTACAGTAGATATGGTCGTGAACTATCACGGTGCGCTTGCTGATTCAGCTTGGACTTATGCAGTAGGTGAAGTTTCTGATGAAGTGAAGCATTTAATGGATGTAACGCATAAAGCACTTTATCTTGGGATTGAACAAGCACAAGTAGGAGCACGAGTAGGCGACATTGGTCACGCTATCCAAACATACGTAGAGTCTGAAAATCTTGCTGTTGTACGTGAGTTTATCGGCCACGGTGTTGGACCTACTTTACATGAAAAACCAGATATTCCGCATTATGGTAAAGCTGGAAAAGGACTACGCTTAAAAGAAGGTATGGTTATTACCGTCGAACCAATGGTAAACATGGGCGCTTGGAAAGCTAAAATGGACGATAACGGCTGGACTGCAAGAACCGTTGATGGATCTTTATCAGCTCAATATGAACACACTTTTGCTATTACAAAAGATGGCCCAGAAATTTTAACGTATCAAGGCGAAAACGATTAATTAAACTAGTTAGCCAGATGCATTTAGAACAGAATTCGAGTAAAAACACATGTAGTTATTACATCTGTTTTACTTTGACGTTTTTTTCTAGGCATCTGGCTTTATTTTTTAGAGGTGGTGACAGAGCAATTGGGAGAAAAAATGGCCATCTGGCGAACGAAAAAACCAGCAACAAAACAAAAAATCGTGTCAGACCTGAAAAAAGCGGGTATTAAAGAAGGTGATACGGTTATTTTTCATGCCTCCATGTCAAAAGCACACTGGATTTGCGGGGGACCGGTGGCGGTGATTTATGCACTTCAAGAGACAGTTGGCATTAATGGAAATATCGTCATGCCAGCGCAAACTGGACAATTGAGCGATCCGGCAAAGTGGGAAAATCCTCCTGTTCCAGAAAGCTGGTGGAAAATAATCCGAGCAGAAACGCCACCCTTTGATCCATTAGTAACACCAACTCGCAGTATGGGCGTCATTGCGGAAACATTCCGAGCTATGCCGGATGTGGCGCGCAGTTTTCATCCATATCATTCGTTTTGTGCATGGGGGAAAGATAAAGAAGAAATACTTGCTCACCAGCCTCTTTCGAAAAGTTTAGGGGATGATTCACCGCTTGGTAAGTTATATCAACTTTCGGCTAAAATCATTTTGTTTGGAGTGGATAACAATAATAATACTTCTCTTCATTTAGCAGAAGAGAGGTCAAATGTATTTCCGCTTATCGAAAATCAAGCTGCATTTTTGAAACAAGGTGAGATTGTTTGGGAGAAGTATCAGGAAATTGATTATAACAGTGAAGCGTTTATCGCGTTAGGTCGTACATATGAGAAAGAACGTGATTTTCACCCAACGACGATTATAGGAGCGCCAACTAAAATCTATGATATGCGTGATTTAGTAGATTTTGGGACCGATTATTTCCAAACAAAAAACCACTAAATAGTGGCTGGAATTTGTTTTATTTTCTAATCCGACGCAACTCTTCTGCAAATAATTGCATTTCGCGTGGGCTAAAATTTGATTTGCGTTTAATTAGCTGATAAATATCAGTAAGTGCGTTATAATCAACAGAGTCAAGCTCGAGATTTTCAAAAACGCCAACATTCACCATTTTTAGTTTAGTAGTAATTTCTGCTAACATAAAATCTAAGTTTTCCTGTGAAGGGGTTTCAAGATTCATCTTTTTGCTCCTTTCAAGCTAATAGACAAAATTTTACCATAATAGAAGAAAAACTTCCAGATGAATGACTATAAAAAAGGGGGCCTTATCAGTGTGGAAAAAAGTAGTAAAATATATTAAACATAACGGAATTGTCCAAGTGGGCCAAACAGTAAGCGCACGAGTAGGGCGAAATGATGTTTCTGGGAATGCAGCACAGTTAGCTTATTATATGCTGTTTTCGATTTTCCCAATGCTTCTAATCGCGGCCACTTTGCTCGCTTATCTTCATATTGATAAAGATTCGGTTTTTAATATGATAAAAGAATTTGCACCAGATCAGATTATGGACTTTTTAGAAGAAAATTTAAATACCTTACTAACGCAGAAAAATGGCGGATTACTTTCTATCGGGATTATCGCGACTTTATGGTCGGCATCTAATGGTATGAATGCCGTAATGAAATCGCTCAATAAAGCATATGGAGTTACGAATAAACGGAATTATGTCGTACAACGATTATTATCGATGTTTTTCACTTTAGCAATGCTTGCAACGGTGGGGGCAACTTTGCTATTACTCGTATTTGGACAACAAATTGGAATGTTTTTAATTAACCATTTGAATTTCTCGGAAGACTTTCTTAGTTTTTGGAATAATCTTCGTTGGACTGTTACGCTCGTCGTTATTTTTGTCGTCTTTACCTTTTTATATTGGGTGGCGCCAAATAGACGTAGTACGTTAATTAGTGTTCTCCCTGGAGCTCTTTTTTCAACCATTGGCTGGACAATAGCTTCAGTTGGATTTGCGTATTACGTAAATAACTTCGGCAATTATTCCGCAACATATGGTAGTATCGGTGTGATTATTATTTTAATGTTGTGGTTTTACTTAACTGGTATTATTTTAATGATCGGCGGAGAGCTAAATGCAACACTTGCAATCCGTAAAAAGAAAAAAGAACTAGGCGAAATCAATTAAAAAACGCTAAAACTGCAGTGAGCAGTTTTAGCGTTTTAATTTTTCATGAATGAGTTGCATGACGTATTTCGCGTCGCTTGGTTTATTAATATCAACTTCATCAATATTAATAACGAGTGTATCACTTTTATCATAAGACTCAAACCAGCTATCGTAGCGACTGTGGAGATGCTTATAGTAATCAAGTAAGCCAGGATTATCAAAGGTTTGCTCATAAGGACGGCCACGCAAGGAAATTCTACTTAAAACAGTATCTAAACTTCCGCGCAAATAAATCAATAAATCCGGCGCTTTTTTTGGCATATATGCAAGTTCTTCCATCATATTATCAAGCAAATCAAGATATGTATCCATCTCAGGTTCCGAAATATTACCTTCTTCAAAATTAATTTGCGTAAAAAGCGCATCCTCATAAATGCTTCGATCAAGCACATTATTTTGATCCGTTAATGCAGCTTTAATACTGCGAAAACGGGTATTTAAAAAATATATTTGTAAGGCAAAAGCCCATCTTTTTGGGTCATCATAAAACATTTCAAGGATGCGATTATCCTTAATGCTTTCATAAAATGCCTTTGTTCCAAGTTCATTTGCAATTAGCTCTGTATAACTACTTTTCCCAGCGCCAATCATTCCTGCTAAAACAATCACTTTATTTCCTACTCCTTCCATAACACGAGTAGCCTCCTTTTTGGTCGACTATCTGTTCATTATACTACTAATTTGCTTAATAAGGAGATTTTTTGTACGATAAAAGAGAAGAAATGAGGGATAATGATGACAAAACCATTAAAGCTAGTTTATACCGAAAATGGGTTTGACACAGGAGATTTTTTAATTGATGATAAAATGACCGATTATTCACCAGCAGATTTGATGTTGATGTCTATTGCCAGTTGTAGCGCCATTGTTTTTCGTAACATTTTAAGGAAAAAACGAGTGGATTTTACTGATTTATGGGTAGATGCAACAATGGAACGTATTCCTGAAGAAGAAAACCGGATTAGCGCGATTCATCTTCATTTTAAAATAACTGGTGCTGATTTGGATCCTAATCCACTTGAAAAAGCGCTAAAATTAACCCCAAAATACTGTTCGATGGTTCGTTCTGTCGAAAAAAGTATTATTGTCGATGAAAGTCTTGAAATCATGCCATAAACTACTGACAAGTGGCTGTTTTTTTGTTAGTATTAATGAAGACTTGGAATGATGGAGGAAAATAATGAATCAAAATCCTGTAGAAGAAGGACAAAAATTCCCGCTAACTATTCGACGCATGGGAATCAACGGGGAAGGAATCGGCTACTTTAAAAAAGCAGTTGTATTTGTACCTGGCGCAATTACCGGTGAAGAAGTAGTTGTCGAAGCGGTCAAAGTTCGCGATCGTTTCACCGAAGCAAAATTAAATAAAATCCGTAAAAAATCTCCAAACCGAGTTACCGCACCTTGCCCAGTTTACGAGGCGTGTGGTGGTTGCCAGCTGCAACATGTGGCCTATAGCGCCCAACTTGAATTAAAAAGAGATATTGTTATTCAATCAATCGAAAAACATACAAAAATCGATCCAACAAAATTAAAAATCCGTCCAACAATCGGAATGGAAGACCCATGGCGTTACCGCAATAAAAGCCAATTCCAAACAAGAATGGTAGGCAGTGGTCAAGTTGAAACAGGACTTTTCGGAGCCAATTCTCACCAACTTGTTCCGATTGAAGATTGTATCGTCCAACAACCCGTTACCATTAAAGTAACGAATTTTGTCCGTGATTTACTCGAAAAATACGGCGTGCCGATTTATGATGAAAAAGCAGGCAGTGGCATCGTCCGAACAATCGTCGTCCGTACAGGCGTGAAAACCGGTGAAACACAACTCGTCTTCATTACAAATAGTAAAAAGTTACCTAAAAAACGCGAAATGCTAGCAGAAATCGAAGCAGCTCTTCCAGAAGTCACTTCGATTATGCAAAACGTCAACCAAGCAAAATCCTCACTTATTTTTGGTGACGAAACGTTCCTTTTAGCAGGAAAAGAAAGCATTGAAGAAAAATTAATGGAACTCGAATTCGATTTATCAGCGCGTGCCTTTTTCCAATTAAACCCGTTCCAAACAGAGCGGCTCTACCAAGAAGTTGAGAAAGCGCTCGTACTAACAGGCAGTGAAACATTAGTAGATGCTTATTGCGGTGTTGGAACAATCGGCCAAGCATTTGCCGGCAAAGTTAAAGAAGTTCGAGGTATGGATATTATTCCAGAATCCATTGAAGACGCCAAACGAAATGCGGAGAAAAATGGCATCGAAAACGTTTATTATGAAGTAGGAAAAGCAGAAGACGTATTGCCTAAATGGGTGAAAGAAGGTTTCCGCCCGGATGCAGTCATCGTTGACCCACCAAGAAGTGGCTGTGACCAAGGTTTAATTAAATCGCTGTTACAAGTAGAAGCAAAACAACTTGTTTACGTATCATGTAACCCGTCTACGCTTGCTCGTGATTTAGCCTTGCTAGCGAAGAAATATCAAATTCGCTATATGCAACCCGTTGATATGTTCCCGCAAACAGCTCATGTCGAGACAGTAACATTACTACAACGACGCTAAACCGGGTAACTTAAATTTTTAGTTTATCCAATTAACAATCGTTGAAAATAAAATTCAATTTAAAATGACCGTCACCTCAATTAATGTAACTATTAATTTACATGATAAAGACGCTTCTGTAAAAGGAGCGTCTTTTTTTTACACCTAATTTATAAAAGAAAGCGAGCATTAAATCTAACTACAGAAAGCCTCAATAATTGTTGTTTCATATGTTTTTAAAATACCCTATAATGAAGTTATGGCTTCATAAAAAGGAGTGTTATGTTGTGACAACGAGCAAATATGAAAACGAATATTGGAAACATATTTTCGCCTTACAAGATTATATTGAAGCTCATCCAGCAGAGAATTTCACATCCGAACAATTAGCAAAAATTGCTGGATTATCCAAATACCACTTTCATAGAATTTTTAAAGCGTTAACAAATGAGTCGATATTTCAATATACAACACGAATAAAAATGGAATGGGCTCTTGGCTTACTAATGAATCGAAAGGATTTAACAATAACAGATGTAGCATATGAACTTGGCTTCAGCGATTCTTCTGTTTTTTCTAGGGCATTCAAGAAATATTTTGATGTGTCTCCTATAGAAATTAGAAAACAAAATAGCAACAATTGCAAAGAGAATTTTCTTACTTCCCGCTATAATAAGCCTGTAGATGAAAAACAATATAATATTCAAGGCAAAGTAACCATTACTACGCTACAGAATATACCTGTCATCTATAAGAGAATAGTAGGTTCTTACAAGGAATTAGAACTCACCAACCCTTTGAGTGAACTCTTTCAATATGGCATGGAGCATGATTTACTTGATAAAGATTCCTCTTTTCCATTGACGATTTACCATAGCCATCCCGATATAACAACAGCTGATAATCAGAGAGCTAGTAGTTGTATTATTATTAAACAAAATGTTAAGCAGTTAGACAGAGAGGAAATCGGGCTTATGGAGATACCTTCTGGGTTATACGGCGTCATCCATTTTGAAATACGTCAAAAAGAGTATCCGGATGCTTGGGATTTTGTTTACGGAAAGTGGCTTCCTTCTAGTGGTTATCTGCCAGCAAACTCATTTCCATTTGAGGTATATTTAAACAATCCACTGGAAGACCCACTTCAAAAACATATTGTGGATATCTATATTCCTATTGAACCAATAAACTAATTAGTAGGGGGAAAGCATGGACTATATTCAAATTGAAAACGCATATATTAATAACCTGAAAAATATAAGTATAGAAATCCCTAAAAATAAATTTATTGTAATTACTGGAATCAGTGGTTCAGGAAAATCAAGTCTAGCATTCGATTTGATTTTTGAAGAAGATAGAAAAAAGTATCTTCAATCAATAGGAATGGCTTTAGATTTTGGAACAGACTATTATACAAATATTACCGGGTTAAGTCCCACTGTAGCAGTAAAGCAAAACCTCATCAGACAAAGTAATCCGCGCTCTACTGTTGGATCTAAAACAGGACTTTTAAACAAATTTAGTCTATTATTCGCAAATGAAGGTTCGTACCAAGATAGTGAAAGTTTTTCGTTAGCTAATGATGATATAAATCCTGATATTTTTTCCTATCTTTCGCCAAATGGGATGTGTTTTGACTGCGCTGGAACTGGTAAACAATTTCATATTCATATGGAAAATATTATTTCATCTAAAACAGTGACGGTCGAACAAGTATTTCAACAAATTGGTTCAACAAAAGGTTACCTTAATTTACTACAGAGAAAATATACTGCTTATTTTCATGAACCTTTTTCGAATTGTCCCATCGAGATTCAAAATGAACTAATTTATGGTGTAGTAGATAATTACTCTGGGAAAACAAGTTATTGCGTTGAACGAGTATTACACAATCGGTATTTACGTAATGAAGATGTTCAGAGATTTTATTCACAAGAAATCTGTGAATCCTGTAATGGCTACCGCATTTGTGATGAAGCTAGAATGATGAAAATTGCTAATCTACACTTGGGTGAAATTGCCAGCATGTCGTTAATAAAAGTAAAAGAATTCCTTGATAATTATATAGAGATGAATAAATTGTCAGCTTTTGGGACAGAGTTATCTCGTTCGCTTATTACAACTTTAAATTCACTCATCCATATTAAACTAGGACATTTAACGATGTATCGAGAGATTCCGACCTTAAGTGGAGGCGAACTACAACGAATTTTTTTATATGACCACTTAGAATCAAAACTAGATTCACTCATCTACGTGTTTGACGAACCTACTAGCGGACTACACGAATCAGAAAAACAAGAGATTATCGAGTCACTTCAATCAATCAAAGCCCATGGAAACACTGTACTTATTGTTTCTCATGATAAAAAAATAATAAAAGCTGCTGATCATATTATTGATGTTGGAACAAATGCTGGAGATTTAGGCGGTGAAATAGTTTATCAAGGATCCTATTCAGAGTTTCTGAATAATCACCATTCGCTTACTTCAAAATTTCTAGATTATGATATGACAAAAAGTTTCAAAAAAAATAAGCAGGAAACAAAAGATACACTAAGCATTAGTAATGCAAATCGAAACAATTTAAAAAACATTTCAATTGAAATTCCGATTAACAGACTTGTTGGAATTGCTGGAGTTTCTGGGAGTGGAAAAAGTACATTAATATCTAAAACATTAGTACCACTCTGCAAAGAACAATTAAAGAACAGCGATTTCAGTAATCCAAATATCAAAGGAATGGATAAAATACAAAAGATAATTGAAATATCACAAGCTCCAATTGGACGCAAAGCAAATTCAAACCCGGTCACTTATATAGGTTTATGGGATAAGATAAGAGAATTATTTGCAAAACAACCTCAAGCAGTTAAAGAAGGATTAAAAGCAGGCGATTTTTCTTTTAACTCAAATGGCGCATGCCTATCTTGTAAAGGTAGTGGGGTTGAAGATATTTCGATTGGCTACGACATTCAATTTAGTAAAACTTGTCCAGAATGTAATGGGACACGATTTAATTCTAAAACCCTGCAAGTTTTGTACAAGCAAAAAAATATTAATGATGTTCTAGAAATGAGCGTAGATGAGGCTATCTCATTTTTGGAAAGTTCAACGATTGACCTATCCGTATTAAATATCCTAAAAAAAATAGGGATGGATTATGTGAAATTAGGTCAACCTACCTCAACTCTTAGTGGTGGTGAGGCTCAGAGAATCAAATTAGCAAAAGAAATTGGAAAAACAAGAAAAAAAGATACCCTTTATGTGTTAGATGAACCGTCAGCGGGCTTAAGTCAATATGACATTTCAAAATTGCTTTATTTACTAAATGAGTTAGTTACAAGTGGTAATTCAGTAATTGTTATTGAACATGATCTCGATATATTAAAATGCTGTGACTGGATTATAGAGCTTGGCGAAGGTAGTGGAGACAAGGGCGGAGAAGTTATTGCACAAGGAACTCCAATCGACTTAAGCGAAAATAATGTATCTATTACAGGGAGGTATTTATAAGTGAATAACACGCCTATGTTGCCTCCAGAAAAAATTTTAATAATTGATGAATTAGTAAAGAAGAAGTACTCAAATATTAAAGGACTATCTATTTTTCAAAATGAAAATCACGTACTAGAAACCTATTATGGTCGTAAAACTAAAAATGATAAATTTAACGTTGCTTCCATAACTAAAAGCGTCATATCCTTATTAATTGGAATTGCGATCGATAAAGGTTATATTCGAAGTGTAAACGAAAAAGTGATAGATTTTTTTCCTGAATATAAATTTACTGATAACAATGTTTTAAGGAATCAGATAACTATTAAAAACCTTTTAACAATGACGGCTCCATTTCCTTTTCCAAATATGCGAGAACCTTTAACAAGACTTTGTCGGCAGAATGATTGGGTGGAGTATGCGCTTAAAATAATGGGGTCAGGCGGGAGAATTGGAACTTTTAAATATTCTACAAGCGGTGCCCATTTGTTATCAGCAATTCTTACAAAAGCAACAAAAATGAGTGCGCGCGAATTTGCAAATAAACACCTTTTTGAACCATTATCGATTGAAACAGTTCCTAATTTCCCGATGAAATTTGATATAGATCATGTCTTTGGGAGGAAAATGAAAGGTTGGGTTTCTGACCCTTTAGGAAATAATGCGGGTGGTTGGGGGCTAACACTAACTTTAAATGAAATGTCAAAACTTGGACAACTATGCCTCCAGGAAGGATATTTCAATGGAAAGCAAATTATTAGTAAAGAATGGCTAGAAGATTCTACCCGCCAAGTAAAAAATAGTTACGGATATTATGGATACCTCTGGTGGGTTAGAGATAATAAAGACGAATATATGGCAGTGGGTTCAGGTGGAAATATTATTTATATAAATAAAAATAAACGGATAGTAATTGCAATTGCTTCAACTATCATTTCGAAACCCGCAGATAGACAAGAATTAATTGATAAGATACTATCAATACTATAGCCAGTGAAAGGAGAAATAGGTCGTTAGGTAGGAAAAGTACTGCAAAGAAAACAAGAGGGCGGGTGAGTACATGATTTCAGGATTAAGTCATATCACTTTAATTGTGAAAGATTTGAATAAAACAACCACATTCTTAGAAGAAATTTTTGATGCAGAAGAAATCTATTCTAGTGGCGATGACACATTTTCGCTCTCCAAAGAAAAGTTTTTTCTAATCGCGGGACTGTGGATCTGCATTATGGAAGGTGAATCTTTACAAGAACGCACTTACAACCATATTGCTTTTCAAATTCAAGCAGAGGAAATGGATGAATATATCGAGCGAATTAAATCACTCGGCATGGAAATAAAACCAGAGCGCTCTAGAGTAAAAGGCGAAGGACGATCCGTTTATTTTTATGACTATGATAATCACCTGTTTGAATTACACGCCGGGACATTAGAAGAACGCTTAAAAAGGTATCATAAATAGCAAACACAGGAGGAATTACTATGAAAAAACTATTTGATGAAACGAATGAATTTGAAAACAAATACTACCGAACTATTTGGTACGGTTATATCGAAAATGAGTTTGAACCTGAATTAAGTACCACAATAAAACAGCTAATTCAAAGCGATCTTGCCGAAAAAACAGCAAATCCAATCGAAGCCGCGCACTGGGTTTTCTATAGTGGAACACAAGCTGGCGATGCAATCGGTGATAAAGTCCGCTCATCCATAATGGTCCGCCATCGTGATAACGAGTTTGTCGTCCATTACAACATGAGCGATTTCCAATTTGTTACCGTGTTTGACGTAGCAACCAACTTTAAAAATCAACTTGAACAAGATTTGAATAAATAAAAACATCCCACCTATTGTTAGGTGGGATTCTCTTTCATCCAAGTTCTTTCCAGTGCCAATTACCGATATGTAAACCTTGATCCATTTCATTTGATGTAAAACTATCAGCTCTTGCTTCTGTTTTTGCTCGTGTTAATGAAGTCGCGCTTCCAAAACTATTTGCAGTTTCGTAGTGGTACTCTTGATTGTTCAAGCGAATAATAATGGCACGACCAGAAGGATGTTTTCCAATTAGTTTCAAGACTTCTTCGCTCCTTTTTTCAGTCGGTTAAATCATTTTTGTGAAAGCACCGGCATTTTGATCCAAGGCAGTAGAGGCAGATTCAATTTGGCTAAAATCTTCTAAAGATAAAATAAGGACTTCTTGGCTTTCCTCGACTTTTGCTTCGACACGTTCTGTACCACTTGAGATAGTATTAATTTCTTGGGTGATACCGTTGACACTTTTTTCTACTTCTTTAATTGCTTCTTCTACACGACTTGAAAGTTTACGAACTTCTTCAGCTACAACACTAAATCCACGCCCAGCATCACCAGCACGTGCTGCTTCAATTGCTGCATTTAAGGCAAGTAAATTGGTCTGAGAAGCAATTCCGTTAATTGTATTAATAATGCCGTGAATATTTTGTGCTTCTGTTTGCAAATCGTGAAGGGTATCGGTATTTTCATTTGATTCTTTCGTGATTGATTTCACGAGTTCAAGGAGAGCTTCACTGCGCGTTTTTCCAACACTGGAATGTTCTTTTAAATTTGTAGCCATGCTTTTTAAACCAGAGGCAAAATCATGGACAGTTTCTTCTCTTCTCGTAATATCAGTTGCTATTTTTGCAACTCCGACTACTGTTTCTTCGCGAATAATAGGGATATAAGTCGCTTCGAACCAAACACGTTCGCCACGAGCGTTTTTTCGTTCAATTTTATTTTGAAATTTTTGTCCAGCTAGTAGATTTGTCCACATTTCTTTGTAGCTCGCAGTTTGTACAAAGTCTGGAAAGCATAAGTCAGGGTGCGATAATTGCAACATTTCTTCTTCTGTATACCCCATAGCTTCCGCGAAAAGTGCATTAGCGTAAGTTACTTTTTTATTAGTATCAAAACGAATTATTGCTACGTTTTGAAGTAAACCATCGAGAAGGAGAGTTGCGTCTTCTGTTTCCGCATTAACATTCATTAAAAAAACCTCCATTTTTTAGAAAAATAATATGAAAATAACCAACATCAACATAATAACACACTTATATTCGTATTAGAAGGTTTATTTTTTTATAAAATGGGTATAATAAAAAAATTTAGCTTAGTAGAGTTACTTGCAATCCTGTTAGAACAATCTTATAATTTAGAAAAATACGGGAGGGATAGGGATGCGAATTACGGGGGAACGGATTTACTTAAGACCTTTTCAAATAACCGATGCGAATCAAAAACTAGCTTTTCATTTGGCGAATAAGTCTTTTTTTGCGAGCTATTCGATGGAGCGAGATGAGCGCTTTTATACGATAGAAGAGCAACAAGCGCTTATTTTACGATTAGAAGATTTTGCTGCAAGTGATGTAGAGTATTATTATGGAATTTTCTTGAAAGATACTGATGAACTTATTGGTACAATTAATTTATTTAGTATTTTGCGTGAATCGTTACAATCCGCATTTATCGGTTATTTTTTGGATAAGACTCATAACGGAAATGGATATGCTACCGAAGCAGTACAGTTAATAGTAGATTTTGGATTTGATATTCTTGGACTTCATCGTATTGAAGCGGGTGTTATGCCAAAAAACGAGCGATCTAAGCAAGTTCTTTTAAATGCTGGATTTCATTTAGAAGGGCTAGCGGTTCAAAATGTGCGCATTAATGGAACGTGGGAAGATCATCAAGTACTAGCCATTATAAATCCTGGAGACTAAAAAAAGCCAAGTGGCGCAATTTGCGCACTTGGCTTTTTCTTCTTTTAACGTCCGTCGCCGTATTCCCAGTTACGAATAGCATCGTCTTCATCAAAAGAAATTAACACATCAGCAACTCCGCGAAGTTTACCAATATTTTCTTCTAAACGGTCTTTAATATCATCTACTTCCGCAAGTGTAAGCATCGGATCAAGTTCGACCTCGACATCAACGTGAAACACATCGCCTTCTTTTAACACGGTAAGCACTTGTATATCACGCACATCTGGATCACTCATTACTAATTGACCAACAGTTAAATGCATGCTTTGATCCGATTCTCCAATCACCCCAGCAGCATTATCTAAAAATACTTTTCCGACAACAATAAACATCATAACTCCAATTAACATCGATGCAATACCTTCCGCTTGATGAAAAGGAGTGTAGTGGGAAATAATGACCGCAATCATTGCAAGCAAGCCGCCACCAGTTGCCACCGAATCTTCCAAGAATACTAGTTTAGTCGCTGCTTTTGCCTTACCAAGATTTAAAATACTATCTTTAAATAAGCTAAGACCTTTTGATTCTAAACCAACATCATGAGCAATTTCGTGCATCGCTTTTACAAGAACGGAAAACTCTAAAATAGTACAAAGTAAAAGTACCACGAGATTAATAAGAAAACCGGTTGAACTTGTCGGATCGATGATGTGCGCGAAACCTTCTCGAATTGTCTCAAATGCCATAATACCAACAACAATTACCGCGCCAAGAAGTACTAAGTTAACCATCCGGCCAAAACCATGCGGAAAACGTTTCGTCGGCCGTTTCTTACTTAAAGCAGAACCTATAAATACGAAAAACTGGTTAGCTGCGTCACCAAGGCTATGTAGCGTTTCAGCAAACATCGCAATGTTCCCTGTGAAAAAATAAGTGACACCTTTTATAATTGAAACAATCGTATTAACAAGAGCTGCTGTTAAAGCTGATTTATTGCCTTCTTTTAATAACCCTAATAATTCTTTCATCCTAGTCTCCTCCACGAATATCATTAAGAAATTGTAGCATTTTTTCACTCAAAAAGAAAATAGGAACTAAGAAGCTTTCTAGAAGCTTGCAAAAATGTAAGTATAAACAAGCTTTCTTTTCAAATTTATATCTGCTAAACTGGTACTAGGTGCTTATTCAGAGAGTCTGAAAGCTGATTTTGAAACGGAAGGCGTTGGGATACGAGAATGCAAGTCCAAAAATGCCGTTTTTTTGTATTGTTACTGCCAGTATTATATCTCTTATATGGGGTTTCACTTGCACTACAATTTGGGAATAACGCTGATTTAATTAATACGATTACTAATAGTTGTATACTTTTATTAACAACATTAATTTTAACAAAACTGGCTAAATTAAAAAACTGGATTGATTTCATCTGGTTTTGTGTATTTATTTTATATATATTTGTGCTCTTACATCTAGTAGCCTATATTTCGATTGGTGACTTTGTAAACAGCACGTATACAGGGAATTTCCACATTCAAAAAGAAATGATTAATTTAATACCTTTTACAACAATAGAAAACACATTCCAACAAACATTACCAACGATGCCAACAATTATTCAAATAATCGGGAATGTTTTATTATTATGTCCGCTGTCTTTCTTTCTACTTTACTTTAAAATCACTAGTACAGCAGGAAAAACTATACTTGTTATTTTCCTTACTTCTTGTGGTATTGAATTGCTACAATTTGCTCAAACAACGATGATTACAGGATTTGAAAGTATCTCACTTCCACCAAACCGCTCTACAGATGTAGATGATATTATTTTAAATACGTTAAGCGGTTTAATTGGTGTCTTACTTGCATATGCAATCCCACCAGTTAGAAAACGTATAAATAAAAGAAGATGAATGTAATCGTTAAGGAGACTTAGTTATGAAAGAAAAGTTAATGCAAGCCTATGCTTGGTTCCAAAGAAATAGTATGATCGTAAAAATAGTTTTTATTACCTTTGTAATGGGGTTCGTCATATTTGAGATTGTCAATATTGCGACAGGGATTGATTACCCATCATTAAAGGCAAATATCACTTCTCAAAGCCCAGAACAGATATTTATTATGTTCATTGTCGGCTTAATTGCTGTGACACCAATGCTTTTGTATGATTATGTTATTGTAAAACTTTTACCAGGAAAGTTTTCGCCAATTCATGTGGTTGCATCTGGTTGGATTACGAATACATTCACCAATATTGGTGGATTTGGCGGGGTATTAGGCGCAAGTTTAAGAGCAAGTTTCTACGGAAAAAATGCCTCCCATAAAGAAATTTTACTAGCAATCTCAAAAATTGCTTTATTCCTAGTATCGGGATTATCGATTTACTGTTTAGTATCATTAACAACATTACTTATTCCAGGTTTTGCTGATCATTTCGTTAATTACTGGCCATGGCTTCTAGCTGGCGGTCTTTACTTTCCGATTTTATTCACGATTACAAAATGGAAAAGTAAATCGTTATTCGTGGACTTGCCAATTAAGAGAGAATTAACGTTAATTGTTGCTTCCCTTTTAGAGTGGGGCTTTGCATTTGGCTGTTTTGCAATTATTGGTGTTTTAATGGGAGAACCAGTTGATATTTTCAAGGTATTTCCATTGTTTGTTATCGCTTCTGTCATCGGTATTGCTTCGATGGTTCCAGGGGGCGTAGGAACTTTTGATGTAGTAATGATTCTTGGACTTAGCCAACTCGGTGTTTCTCAGGAATTGGCACTTGCTTGGATGCTATTTTATCGGATTTTCTACTATATTATCCCGTTCATTGTCGGTCTACTTTTCTTTGTTCAAAAAGCAGGAAAACGACTAAACGATTTTTTAGAAGGATTACCACTACTATTTTTACAAAAAGTGGCACATCGATTTTTAGTGTTTTTCGTATATGGATCGGGGCTATTACTGATTTTATCTTCCGCAGTTCCAAATGCGATTTACCATGTACCATTCTTATACAAAATCATGCCGTTTAACTTCTTGTTTACATCGCAAATTACAATTGTTGCTTTTGGATTCTTACTACTCGGACTTGCAAGGGGGATTGAATGTAAGACAAAGAAAGCTTACATTATAACAGTCATCGTACTAGGTTGCGCTATTTTCAACACGCTTGCTCGCGTATTTTCGATGAAACAAGCGATTTTCCTAGGAATCGTTTTACTATGTTTATTCCTTGCTAGAAATGAATTTTACCGGGAAAAACTAGTGTATACTTGGAGTAAAGTAATCATTGATAGTATCATTTTTATCGTATGTTTAGCTGGTTATATTGTTATCGGTATTTATAATTCACCAAACATCAAGCATTCCAAAGAAATTCCTGACTATCTACGCATTGCATCTGAACATTTATGGTTAGTCGGATTTGTCGGTGTCTTTATTGCGGTTGTTAGTTTAGTTATTATTTATATCTACCTATCTACTACTAAAGAAAAACTCGGCTCGCCATTTGAAGCGGTCAAAGTACGTGAACATTTAGCGAAATGGGGCGGAAATGAAGTCAGCCATACCATGTTCTTACGCGATAAACTACTATTTTGGGCGGCAAACGGTGAAGTACTTTTCTCTTACCGAATTATTGCTGACAAGATGGTAATTATGGGAGAACCAACTGGAAATATGGAAAAAATGGAAGACGCTATTGAAGAAGTCATGACAAATGCAGACCGATTTGGTTATCGTCCTGTGTTCTATGAAGTCCGCGGCACAATGATCCCTTATCTGCATGATCACGGCTTTGACTTCATTAAGCTTGGCGAGGAAGGTTTTGTAGATGTTCAAAACTTTACTATGAGCGGTAAGAAGAAAAAAGGCGAACGAGCGCTAATGAACAAATTAGATCGCGAAGGTTACACGTTTGAAATCATTCAGCCGCCTTTTAACAATGAGATGTGGAAGACCTTGCGAGCTGTTTCAGATGAATGGCTTGATGGCAGGGAAGAAAAAGGCTTTTCTCTTGGCTTCTTTGATACGTATTATTTAGAACAAGCAGATATAGCTCTTGCCAAAAATGCAGACGGAACCGTAGTTGGTTTTGCTTCTATGATGCCGTCGTATACTGATGAAATGACTTCGATTGATTTAATGCGATACTCAAAAGAAGCTCCATCAGGCATTATGGATTTTCTCTTCATCAATTTATTTGAAAAAGCGAAAGAAGACGGATTCCAAACATTCAATGCAGGCATGGCACCACTAGCAAACGTTGGTGAAAGTAAGTATGCGTTTCTAGGTGAACGATTGGCAGGGCTTGTGTACCGTTATAGTCAAGGTTTCTATGGATTTAAAGGTTTACGAAATTTCAAATCTAAATATGTAACAGAATGGGAACAAAAATTTGTAGCTTTTAGAAAACGAAGCTCCATTGCGTTTACAATGTTACAGCTAATGATTCTCGTAGGGAAAAAACGACCACTTGCAAATAATCAAGTAGTGCTCGACTTCCCGCTAAATGAAGAAATAGAAAAACCAGATTCTGAGTAAATCAGAATCTGGTTTTTCTAATCAATTAAGTCATCTAAAGCTTCTTGCAACGTTTCGAATCGAAATTCAAAATGATTACTCATTAATTTTTCTGGATAAGCCCTCTGACTATCCAAAATGGTCATTGCTCGTTCACCGAGAATGAATTTAATGATTTTCTTCGGTACTGGAGTTTTATAAGGTTTATGCATTGCTTTACCGAGTCGCTCGGCAAATTTCTTTTCTTGAACAGGGTGAGGCGCGGTAAAATTAACTACCCCATTAATCTGTTCATGATTAAAAATAAACAACATTGCCGCTACAACATCATCGACATGAATCCAAGAATACCATTGTCGACCACTGCCGAATTTCCCGCCCGTATATGTTTGGAATAACTTTTCAAAAACAGGAAATGAACCGCCGCCAGTCCCAAGTACAAGCCCAAAACGAGCGTAAACTACTCGAATACCTAAATCACTTGCTGCACTAGCTGTCTTTTCCCATTCATAAACTGTTTTTCCTAAGAAGTTATCTGCATAAGCATTTTCTTCCGTGTCTAGATAAATAGTTGATTTGGAGGAAGTATAAGCTCCAATTGCACTTGCATTAATCCACGATTTAGGTTTGGATTTCATTTTTGAAACAATCGATAAGAGTGCTGAAGTAGCTTCGATGCGGCTATTTACAATCACTTTCTTCCTATCATATGTCCATTTTTCATCCATCAAACCAGCACCTGCCAAATTAATACAAACATCTACTGGTAAATCTTCTAAATTAGGTAACTTATCATCATTTAACCATTCAATATAATGTACATTTGCGCGGTTTTTTAGCTTTTGTCTTGTTAAGATGAAAAGCTCGTGATCTGATTTTTCTAATTCATGTACTAAATGATCACCAATAAAACCTGTTGCGCCTGTAAGTAAGATATGCAATTTTATCACCTCTTTATAGTCCTAACTAATTTATTCCCTTTTTAGTAGTATTAAAACCAATTTTTGCGGTATGATAGATAAGAGAAGGAGGCGGATTATGAAAATCACGTCCATAAGTGTCCAACAAAAAAACAAAGAACGCTATAACATTTTTATTGATGAAAAATATAATTTTAGTGTGGATGAAGAAGTTTTAGCCCGCTACCAACTAATGAAAGGAAAAACGTTAACTGAGGCTGATATAGAAGAAATAAAACAAGCAGATATGGTCCGGAAAGGTCTTAATAAAGCAATCAATTTCTTATCACATCGCGTCCGTTCGGAAAAAGAAATTCGCGATTATTTAAGAAAGCAAGAAATGGAACCTTTCGCAGTAGATGAGATTTTAAAAAAATTAGCTGATATGGATTATATTAACGATGTCGAATTTGCCGAACTATACACAAAAACACAAATCAAAACAACACTAAAAGGACCGCGAACAATTGAGCGTGAGTTAGTTGAAAAAGGTTTAACAAGAGAAATTATTAGTCAAGTAATGGAAGAATATGCAAGTGATATTCAGCTCGAAAATGCCACCAAACAAGCGATGAAAATCATGAAACGAAACAACAAAAGTGCAAAGAAAATGCTACAACAAAAAATTATCACTGATTTAATTCAGAAAGGCTATTCTAGCGAAGTAGCGAAAATGGCTGCAATTGAAGCTACAAGTGAGTTAGATGTGGCGGATGAAGCAGACATTTTACAAAAACAAGTTGAAAAAACAATTCGTAAAAATAAACGCTATAAACCAAGCATCGCCAAGCAAAAAACGATCACATCGCTAATGCAGAAAGGTTTTTCTTATGATACAATTCAATCATACCTAACTGAAAATGAAATCAGTTTCGAGGAGGAAGAGTGAATTGTATACGTATTTAGATGAACTAACGGCGGAATTGATGGCTAAAAATCCGCATTTAGATAAAGAGCAAGCCTTGTGGTGGATTGAAATGCTTTGGTCAGATTTCGAAAGTTCCTATGCAAAAGCAGGTTACCCATACCGTGGCCCTGAGTACGCAGCGGATTATGTTCGCCAACAAATCGAGCGTCACGGTAGCTTTTTACATCAAGTAGAACGAAAAGACCCAAACAAATAGGAGTGAACAAAGTGAAAGTAAGAGGATTTGAAGTAGTTAATGAAGCAAGTAGAAAATTTCCAGAACAAACCATATCGCTACCAATACGCGGCGACAAAGGTTCAGCTGGCTATGATTTCTTCTCCAATGAAACAAAAACTATTGCACCAGGAGAAAAACATATTTTTTGGACAGACATTAAAAGTTATATGCAAGAAGATGAAGTTTTAAATATCCACGTGCGTTCTTCTATCGGCATTAAAAAAGGTTTATTGCTGTGTAACGGTACTGGCATAATCGATTCTTCTTATTATAGTAACCCAGGTAATGACGGGAATATCGGAATTGCAATTAAAAATTTCTCTTCAGACCCAGTAGAAATTGAATCCGGTGAACGTGTTGCACAAGGCGTTTTCCAAAAATACTTAGTAGCAGATACTGACATCGTTGCAAACGAATCACGCGTTGGTGGGGTAGGAAGTACTGGTAGATAAATAAAAAAGACCCGGAATCCCGGGTCTTTTTTTAAATACTAACAGGTGCTAGTTTTTTGTATAATTTTTCAGTTGAAAAAATCCAACCAGTGTAAGATGAAATGATCTTCAAGTCATCATCTAATTTAACTACTGCTACGAATGGGTAATGCCCATTACTTCGATAACGCAAATCAGTAAAAGTAACATAGGTGCCATCTAGTTTTTCTTCAATGCGCCAATTGTACACTTTGGAGAATGAGATGAAAGCAGCTAGGTTTTTATCTTTTTTCGCAGAACGAATGATTTCATTATCAGGAACAGGTAGCCGATCAAATTTTTCATAAATGGAGATATTTCGTTTGAAAGCTCGACCTACGTAGTAATGATCTTTGGTTGTAACCGCCACACGCCACTGAAAGAAATGGATAGTGGACGCGATAATGATTTCTTCTGAATCGGGAATTAAGTTTTGAACCGCATGTTTGATCATCCGCTGCGTCACAAATCTTGCCACGTAATAAAGTGCCAAAATAATGTAGAGCGTGACAAACGTAGGAACTGCTGGTGAACCTAATAGCCAAACCGCAATAGCAACGACATGAGAGCCGAAAATGAACCAATCAAAAGTATTGATAAATCCAAAAGCAACCCATGTCTCTTTAAACGGTCTAATAGCTTGCGTCCCGTATGCGTTGAAAATATCAACAAAAATGTGTAACCCAACCGCTATAAACGTCCATAATAATAAATGAATAAACGTGGCTGCTGGGAAAATTAAATACAAAATGGATGAAATAAGTAATGGCCAAATGGCAAGCATCGGCAAGGAATGCGTGATTCCTCGATGATTTCTAATATAATCAGCGTTATTTTTAAGTTTTAATACTGTGTCAATGTCAGGAATCTGTGAACCAATAATTGTTGCTGTCATAATACCAATGGCAGCTTGAGAACTTCCGGCAACTACCGGGTCTACGGTTGCTAACGCTCCGAGTGCAATTCCCATTACTACATGTGTGCCAGTATCCAATGACTTTGCCTCCTCTAAAATCGGTCTTTAAAAATACAAGTGGTGCTGCCTGAGAAAGCACAACACTATTCAATTAAGCCAGCTTTCGGTATAATAGAAAACGGCTTAAGAATGGGTATACTATTTTATTCCCTGTTTACATTATACTACACATCCGGAGTATCACACATTAGAAATCTATTAGAATTACGAGGGGAAAATGAGAAAAATGAAGAGACTAACATGGGATGAAACAAAAATAACTGCTTTTCAAGAAGCACTCGTTTCCTGGTATGAAGCGAATAAACGCATTTTACCTTGGCGCGAAAATACTGAACCTTATAGAATTTGGGTCTCAGAAATCATGCTTCAACAAACAAAAGTCGATACTGTGATTCCTTATTTTAATCGCTTTATGACTCAATTTCCGACAATGGAAAGTTTTGTTAATGCAGATGAGGCAGACATATTAAAAGCATGGGAAGGATTAGGTTATTACTCGCGTGTTAGAAATCTTCAAACCGCGATGAAACAAGTAATGACTGATTTTTCTGGAGAAGTACCAAGTGATTTAACCACTATTTTATCACTTAAAGGTGTCGGACCATATACGGCAGGAGCTATTCTAAGTATTGCATATAATCAAGCAGAACCAGCTGTCGATGGAAATGTGATGCGTGTTATTGCACGAGTTTTGGAAATTAGCGAAGATATTATGAAAGCATCCACACGGAAAATTTTTGAAGAAGTATTGTATCAACTAATCGACCAAGAAAATCCGGCAGCCTTTAACCAAGGATTAATGGAAATTGGCGCGCTCGTTTGTACACCTACAAAACCAATGTGTCTGCTTTGCCCCTTGCAACCTTTTTGCGAGGCGCATAAAAATGGTGTCGAAACCAATTACCCAGTGAAAATCAAAAAAACAAAAACGAAAACCAAAGAATTACTAAGTATTATTGTAATTTCAGACGATGGAAAAATAGCGATAGAGAAACGACCAGAAAATGGCTTACTAGCGAATATGTGGCAATTTCCAACCATTGAAATCGCCAAAAAAGAAAATGATGAGGTAGCAAAACTACAATTTTTACATAATTATGGCTTAGAAGTATCGCTAGAAGAGGAACCAATTGCGCATATCAAACACATCTTTTCTCATTTAGTTTGGAAAATGGACATTCGTGTGGCGAGACTTCGGTCAGCAGTTCCAAATGAAAACTGGCATTTCGCAACAGAAGAAGAAATGAAACGGCTTGCTTTTCCAGTACCATATCAAAAAATGTGGCAAGCTTGGAAAGAATTTAAGGGGGAGTAATAAATGAACAAAGTAGCATTAGTAACAGGAAGTAGTAGAGGACTTGGGAGAGAAATAGCCATTGCGCTTGCAAAAGAAGGTTATGATATTGCAGTAAACTTTTCAAGAAATCGAAAAAAAGCAGAAGAAGTACAACAAGAAATTGAACAATTAGGAAGAAAATGCACTATTTTTAAAGCAAATGTTGGCGACGTAGAAAAAGTGAGAGCTTTATTTAAAGCGGTAGACGAAGAATTTGGTCGATTAGATGTTTTTATTAATAATGCAGCAAGTGGTGTGCTTAGACCAATTATGGAACTAGAAGAATCACACTGGGACTGGACAATGAATATCAATGCGAAGGCGTTATTATTTGCGGGACAAGAAGCAGCTAAATTAATGCAACGTCAAAAAAGTGGTAAAATCATCAGTTTAAGCTCTATTGGTTCGATTCGGTATTTGGAAAACTATACAACTGTTGGCGTATCAAAAGCAGCGGTAGAGTCACTTACTCGCTATTTAGCAGTTGAACTTGCGCCTTTTGGAATTGCCGTAAATGCTGTTTCAGGTGGCTTAATCGAAACGGAAGCACTGAATCATTTTCCAAACCGTGAAGAGTTATTAAAAGATGCCGTAAGTAAAACTCCAGCAGGTCGAATGATTGAACCAAATGATTTAGTCAATGCCGTATTATTCCTTGCTAGTGAAAAAGCAGACATGATTCGCGGGCAAACTATTTTAGTAGATGGTGGTAGAACACTTTTAGTATAGTAAAGTAAAAAGGATAAAAATTAGCTATTTTTCGTAAAAATTGTTCTTTTTTGAGGAAATTATTCCGTTTCAGCACAATATTGTTTTTTTGCAGTCTTGCCTTATGTTATAATAATAATGATTTTGATAGTACATGAGGAAAGTAGGATAAAGGATGTACTTACCCAAAGAGAAAGAAATAATACAGATCAAGAGCTACAAACATAACGGTAAACTTCATCGTACTTGGAAAAAGACAGTGGTGCTTAAATCTACGGAGAATATTATTATCGGTGGAAACGACCACACATTAGTTGTGGAAGCAGACGGACGTAAATGGGTAACGCGCGAACCATCAATTTGTTATTTTCATAGTGATTACTGGTTTAATGTAATTTCGATGATTAGAGAAGATGGCATTTATCATTACTGTAATTTAGGTACACCTTTTGCGGTAGATGAACAAGCGCTGAAGTACATTGACTATGACCTCGATATTAAGGTTTTCCCAGATGGAAGGTTTCATTTGCTTGATGAGGGCGAATATGAACAACACCGTCGCCAAATGAAGTATCCAGACTCAATTGACCGGATACTAAAAACTAATGTAGATGTGCTAAGCCACTGGATTTTGGACAAAAAAGGTCCATTTTCTCCTGATTACATTGACATTTGGTATGAAAAGTATAAAGAATATCGTTAAAAAAACGAGCTTGGAGTTTATCTCCAAGCTCGTTTTTTGTTTATTCTTCATTAACGTTAATATCGATTTGATTTTCTTCTGTATGCCGAAGTTTAAAACTGTGAATTAGTTTTTCTAAATAATCGATTGTTTCTTGATAAGCAAAAACAGAAGCGATAATACGCATTAGATGATATTTATCCATCATGTCTTCATATTCATCTTTTTCTGTTTCTTCCATCTCACGCAGGAAAAGTTGCATTAAATCTTGTGGATCTTGTGCTAAATGTGACTCTACATATTCAAGGTCGATAGAAACTTTGTCAATATAGGTTAGTAAAAGTTGTTCATGTTTATCTGTTAAGTAATCAATATGTTGTCTAATTAATTCTTGTTTATCTGGCGGTAGTTGCAAATAATCATTTTCATAACGGTGTTGGATTTTTAACAGTTCAAAACCTTTTTGAGAGCAAAGCAACATCTGCCTATAAACAGCAATTTTCCGACCTTTTGAAATAGCATTTTTCTTCAGGAAAGTACGCTCTTCTCGGTATAATCCGTATAAGTTACGCGTTTGATTTAACTGTTTTTGCATCCATTCCATATCTTTTTTTAGAAGAGGGAAGTCTGCGGCGTGGCGAAGATTTAGTTTAATCCAGCGTACAATCTCGCTATTAGTATTGTAAATCAACTGGAAAAGAGAAACTTCATATTTCGGTGGTAAAAAGAACAGATTAACGATAAATGCAGCAAGTAAACCTAACATAATTGTCCCAAAACGAATGAGGGCAATTTCTAAAAAGTCATTACCAGGAGAGTCCATGACAATGATTAAGGTAACTACAGCAAGTCCAATCGTATTCTCCAAACGAAATTGCATTAATAAAGCCACACAGATTATCGAAGCAACACCAATTAAAATAAAATCATTACCAATATAAAGTCCGAAAATAATTGCAATGATGGCTCCAATAACGTTCCCTTGTGCCCGTTCTAAAATAGTTCGATATGATCTATAAATAGAAGGCTGGATAGCAAAAACGGCGGAAATGCCTGCCAGAGATGGAGATGGTGAATTGCAAAGCTGGGCAATAAAAAGCGCCAATGTGATTGCAATACCTGTTTTCAAAATTCTAGCTCCGAATTTCATGGAAGGTTATTCCTTTCTATAGACTATTTGAGCGGGATTTTTAAGTTTTCCCGCTCATTCTTCTTCTATTATAACGTTTCTCTCAAGTTTATACAGTAATATTACCTATTTACCTTGAACCAATTTGCCAAAAACAGTATCAACTGCTTGAATCGTTTCTAAAATATCTGCCTCGGAATGCGCGGAAGTAATGAACCAAGCTTCATATTTTGACGGTGCCAAGTTAATCCCTTCTTCTAGCATACCCTTAAAGAAGCGACCGAATAAATCTCCATTTGTAGCCCCAGCTTCAGCATAATTAGTCACAGGCTCATCTGTAAAGTAAACAGTAAGTGCTCCGACAATTTGGTTGACTGTAACTGCGATACCATGTTTAATAGCTGCTTTTTCAATGCCTTCTTTTAACATCGAACCATATTTTTCAAAACGATCATAAAGGCCTTCTTCTTGTAAAACTTCTAAACAAGCAATACCAGAAAGAATAGAGGCCGGATTACCTGCATGAGTTCCAGCTTGATATGCCGGACCAAGTGGAGCGACTTTTTCCATAATATCTACTCGACCACCGTAAGCGCCAATCGGAAGACCGCCACCAATAATTTTACCCATCGCAGTCAAATCTGGAATAACACCTAAATAATTTTGAGCACCACCATACATAAAACGGAACGCCGTAATAACTTCATCATAAATAACTAAAGAGCCATTTTCATGTGCAAGTTCATTCACGGCCTCTAAAAAACCTTCCGCGGGAGCAACCATTCCAAAATTCCCAACGATTGGTTCTACTAAAACAGCAGCAACTTGATCTCCCCAAACAGCTAATGCTTCTTTGAAAGATGTAAGATCGTTAAATGGAACTGTAATAACTTCCTCCGCTGTTGATCTTGTTACTCCAGCTGAATCTGGAATACCGAGAGTAGAAGGGCCAGAACCAGCTTCCACTAGCACTAAATCAAAATGCCCGTGATAACAACCGGCGAATTTAATAATTTTATCTCGTCCAGTATAAGCACGAGCCACACGAATAGTAGTCATAACCGCTTCCGTTCCAGAGTTTGTAAACCGAACTTTTTCAAGAGAAGGAATGGCCTCTTTTAACATTTTTGCAAAAGTTATCTCGTGTTTCGTAGGAGTACCGTACAAAACGCCATTTTGCGCCGCTTTTGTAATCGCTTCTGTAATATGAGGATGCGCATGCCCAGTAATAATTGGTCCAAATGCAGCTAAGTAATCAATATACTTATTACCATCTACATCATAAAAATAAGCTCCATTAGCCCGTTCCATTGTTACAGGAATACCACCGCCAACTCCTTTATTTGACCTAGATGGGCTATTAACCCCGCCAACTATATGTAAAAGTGCTTCATCATGCAGTATTTTTGACATTGAATGATCCATTTCGTCATCTCCTCAAAATTTTAATACCTTCTATATTCTATGCGAAAAAGTGAGATGCCGCAATCGAAAAAACAATATTATTGCTGATAAATGAAAAAAAGCATAAAATTAAAGTATAGCTAAAGAGAGGAAGTGAGGCAGAATGAAAGTTTTGTTTACACTAGATGTACCCGAACGCCTTAAAAATTTACAAGCGGAAAAATTTCCGGACGATACCTTCTATTTTGAAAGTATTGATCATTTTACCAATTTAGGCGAAGTGGATGTCATCATCACATACGGATCTAACATTACTGAAGAAAAAATAAAAAAAGCTACTAATTTGAAACTAATAATGGTATTTTCTGCCGGAGTAGATAGCCTACCAACAAAAATTATCCAAGAACAAAAAATAAAAGTTGCTAATGTAAGAGGGATTCATGCAATACCAATGGGAGAATATGCCTTATCATTTATGTTATCTCACGTAAAAAAAGCAGCTTTCTTCTATAAAATGCAAAAAGAAGAAAAATGGGCAAGCGAAGAACCTATAACTGAATTAGCAGGAAAAACATTAGTGGTGGCAGGTACTGGAGCAATCGGAGCAAAAGTAGCAGAATTCGCTCAAGCTTTTGATATGGAAGTTATAGGGATTAATACTACTGGCCATCCAGTAAAACCATTTAGTAAAACATATGCCATGACTGACTTGGAAAAAGTAGCTCCCTTAGCCGATTTTTTCGTAAGTGTTTTGCCACAAACAGAAGAAACCTCAGGCATTTATCAGTTATCCTTTTTTGAGAAAATGAAAACTAACGCCGTATTTATTAATATTGGAAGAGGAAGCGCAGTAGAATTAGAAACTTTAGAACGAGCTTCAAAAGAAGAACAAATCGCTCATTTTTATCTAGATGTTTTACCAGAAGAGCCACTGCCTGCAGAAAGCTATCTATGGCAAGCGAGCAATGTAACAATTACCCCGCATGTATCTGGTCATTCTGATAAATATTTGGATCGTAGTTTTGAGATTTGGTTTGAAAATATAAATCATTTGAAAGAAAATACAAAATTACGTAATGAAATTGATTTAAATAAAGGCTATTAAGCTACAAATTATGCCATTCTATTGACAGTTAAGCGTTATTTCCGGTATTATGAATATAATAATTATTTTTGGAAGGGAGTGCATGGCGGTGTCTAATGCAACTCTAAAAGAGGCAGTAGATGTCTTAAAGAAAACAGGAGTAAGAATCACTCCTCAGCGTCATGCTATACTTGAATTCTTAATTAACTCACATACACACCCAACCGCAGATGATATTTATCGGTCTTTAGAAGGAAACTTCCCAAACATGAGTGTAGCAACGGTATATAATAATTTGCGCGTTTTTCGAGATGCCGGTCTAATTAAAGAATTATCCTATGGCGATGCATCTAGTCGATTCGATTTCTCAACTTCTAACCACTACCACGCAATTTGTAACGTATGTGGAAAAATAGTAGACTTTCATTATCCAGGCTTAGATGAAGTAGAACATTTCGCAGCCCACGTAACTGGCTATGAAATTGATAATCACAGGCTGGAAGTATATGGAACATGTCCAGAATGTAAAGAAAAACAATCAAATAATTAAACAAAAACACTTAGCCTAGCTAGGTGTTTTTTATGTTTTTAGTACTTTTTTTCATTTTTATTTAATTTTATGCATAATTCGGTTGACATATATCTCAAAACTTGATATATTAGTTTTCGGCGCTACAATAGCAGTGATTTAAAAGAATTTTATTCATAAAATAAATTTAAAAAGTTGTTGACAGATAGTTGCTTAAATGATATGATTTAAAAGTCGCAAAAAACAAACGAAAACATTCGCACATCAAGGATGAAAGCGACTAACTGACCTTTGAAAACTGAACAAAGAAGAAGACGAAAAGCAATGAGACGTAAAGTCTCACTGGTAATCGCAGGGCAGAAAACAGAAAGCTGTTTTCAACAAAAACAAACTAGTAATTTAATTGCTAGCGAAGTCAATTTGACGCAAGGAATCTTATTCACGGTGTTGAATAAGTATTCAAATTCAATTTATATTTTAAAGAGAGTTTGATCCTGGCTCAGGACGAACGCTGGCGGCGTGCCTAATACATGCAAGTCGAACGAACGGAGGAAGAGCTTGCTCTTCCAAAGTTAGTGGCGGACGGGTGAGTAACACGTGGGCAACCTGCCTGTAAGTTGGGGATAACTCCGGGAAACCGGGGCTAATACCGAATGATAGAGTGTGGCGCATGCCACGCTCTTGAAAGATGGTTTCGGCTATCGCTTACAGATGGGCCCGCGGTGCATTAGCTAGTTGGTAGGGTAATGGCCTACCAAGGCAACGATGCATAGCCGACCTGAGAGGGTGATCGGCCACACTGGGACTGAGACACGGCCCAGACTCCTACGGGAGGCAGCAGTAGGGAATCTTCCGCAATGGACGAAAGTCTGACGGAGCAACGCCGCGTGTATGAAGAAGGTTTTCGGATCGTAAAGTACTGTTGTTAGAGAAGAACAAGGATAAGAGTAACTGCTTGTCCCTTGACGGTATCTAACCAGAAAGCCACGGCTAACTACGTGCCAGCAGCCGCGGTAATACGTAGGTGGCAAGCGTTGTCCGGATTTATTGGGCGTAAAGCGCGCGCAGGCGGTCTTTTAAGTCTGATGTGAAAGCCCCCGGCTTAACCGGGGAGGGTCATTGGAAACTGGAAGACTGGAGTGCAGAAGAGGAGAGTGGAATTCCACGTGTAGCGGTGAAATGCGTAGATATGTGGAGGAACACCAGTGGCGAAGGCGACTCTCTGGTCTGTAACTGACGCTGAGGCGCGAAAGCGTGGGGAGCAAACAGGATTAGATACCCTGGTAGTCCACGCCGTAAACGATGAGTGCTAAGTGTTAGGGGGTTTCCGCCCCTTAGTGCTGCAGCTAACGCATTAAGCACTCCGCCTGGGGAGTACGACCGCAAGGTTGAAACTCAAAGGAATTGACGGGGGCCCGCACAAGCGGTGGAGCATGTGGTTTAATTCGAAGCAACGCGAAGAACCTTACCAGGTCTTGACATCCTTTGACCACTCTGGAGACAGAGCTTTCCCTTCGGGGACAAAGTGACAGGTGGTGCATGGTTGTCGTCAGCTCGTGTCGTGAGATGTTGGGTTAAGTCCCGCAACGAGCGCAACCCTTGATTTTAGTTGCCAGCATTTAGTTGGGCACTCTAAAGTGACTGCCGGTGCAAGCCGGAGGAAGGTGGGGATGACGTCAAATCATCATGCCCCTTATGACCTGGGCTACACACGTGCTACAATGGATGGTACAAAGGGTCGCGAAGCCGCGAGGTGGAGCCAATCCCATAAAACCATTCTCAGTTCGGATTGTAGGCTGCAACTCGCCTACATGAAGCCGGAATCGCTAGTAATCGTGGATCAGCATGCCACGGTGAATACGTTCCCGGGCCTTGTACACACCGCCCGTCACACCACGAGAGTTTGTAACACCCGAAGTCGGTAGGGTAACCTTTATGGAGCCAGCCGCCGAAGGTGGGACAGATAATTGGGGTGAAGTCGTAACAAGGTAGCCGTATCGGAAGGTGCGGCTGGATCACCTCCTTTCTAAGGAAAAGGAAACCTGTGAGTTTTCGTTCTTCTCTATTTGTTCAGTTTTGAGAGGTTAGTACTTCTCAAGTATGTTTGTTCTTTGAAAACTAGATAAGAAAGTTAGTAAAGTTAGCATAGATAATTTATTATTTATGACACAAGTAACCGAGAATCATCTGAAAGTGAATCTTTCATCTGATAGGAAGTATCATCGCTGATACGGAACATCAGAAAAACAACCTTTACTTCGTAGAAGTAAATTGGTTAAGTTAGAAAGGGCGCACGGTGGATGCCTTGGCACTAGGAGCCGAAGAAGGACGGGACTAACACCGATATGCTTTGGGGAGCTGTACGTAAGCGTTGATCCAGAGATTTCCGAATGGGGGAACCCACTATCTTTAGTCGGATAGTATCCTTACGTGAATACATAGCGTGAGGAAGGCAGACCCAGGGAACTGAAACATCTAAGTACCTGGAGGAAGAGAAAGAAAAATCGATTTCCTGAGTAGCGGCGAGCGAAACGGAAAGAGCCCAAACCAAGAAGCTTGCTTCTTGGGGTTGTAGGACACTCTATACGGAGTTACAAAAGAAAGTTATAAATGAAGCGGTCTGGAAAGGCCCGCCAAAGACGGTAACAGCCCGGTAGTTGAAATGGCTTTCCCTCCAGAGTGGATCCTGAGTACGGCGGAACACGTGAAATTCCGTCGGAATCCGGGAGGACCATCTCCCAAGGCTAAATACTCCCTAGTGACCGATAGTGAACCAGTACCGTGAGGGAAAGGTGAAAAGCACCCCGGAAGGGGAGTGAAACAGTTCCTGAAACCGTGTGCCTACAAGTAGTTAGAGCCCGTTAATGGGTGATAGCGTGCCTTTTGTAGAATGAACCGGCGAGTTACGATTTGTTGCAAGGTTAAGCGGAAAAAGCGGAGCCGTAGCGAAAGCGAGTCTGAATAGGGCGCATAAGTAACAGGTCGTAGACCCGAAACCAGGTGATCTACCCATGTCCAGGATGAAGGTAAGGTAATACTTACTGGAGGTCCGAACCCACGCACGTTGAAAAGTGCGGGGATGAGGTGTGGGTAGCGGAGAAATTCCAATCGAACTTGGAGATAGCTGGTTCTCTCCGAAATAGCTTTAGGGCTAGCCTCGAGGTAAAGAGTCATGGAGGTAGAGCACTGTTTGGACTAGGGGCCCTTCTCGGGTTACCGAATTCAGATAAACTCCGAATGCCATGCACTTATACTCGGGAGTCAGACTGCGAGTGATAAGATCCGTAGTCGAAAGGGAAACAGCCCAGACCACCAGTTAAGGTCCCCAAATATATGTTAAGTGGAAAAGGATGTGGGGTTGCTTAGACAACCAGGATGTTGGCTTAGAAGCAGCCACCATTGAAAGAGTGCGTAATAGCTCACTGGTCGAGTGACCCCGCGCCGAAAATGTACCGGGGCTAAACATATTACCGAAACTGTGGATGAACCTCTTCGGAGGTTCGTGGTAGGAGAGCGTTCTAAGGGCGGTGAAGTCAGACCGGAAGGACTGGTGGAGCGCTTAGAAGTGAGAATGCCGGTATGAGTAGCGAAAGAAGGGTGAGAATCCCTTCCACCGAATATCTAAGGTTTCCTGAGGAAGGCTCGTCCGCTCAGGGTTAGTCGGGACCTAAGCCGAGGCCGATAGGCGTAGGCGATGGACAACAGGTAGAGATTCCTGTACCAGTGCTAATTGTTTAACCGATGGGGTGACACAGAAGGATAGGGAATCGCACGAATGGAAATGTGCGTCCAAGCAGTGAGTGTGAGAAGTAGGCAAATCCGCTTCTTGCGAAGCATGAGCTGTGATGGGGAAGGAAATTAAGTACGGAAGTTCCTGATTTCACGCTGTCAAGAAAAGCCTCTAGGAAGAGTAGTACTGCCCGTACCGCAAACCGACACAGGTAGATGAGGAGAGAATCCTAAGGTGAGCGAGAGAACTCTCGTTAAGGAACTCGGCAAAATGACCCCGTAACTTCGGGAGAAGGGGTGCTCTATTAGGGTGCAAGCCCGAGAGAGCCGCAGTGAATAGGCCCAGGCGACTGTTTAGCAAAAACACAGGTCTCTGCAAAACCGTAAGGTGACGTATAGGGGCTGACGCCTGCCCGGTGCTGGAAGGTTAAGAGGAGTGCTTAGCTTCGGCGAAGGTACGAATTGAAGCCCCAGTAAACGGCGGCCGTAACTATAACGGTCCTAAGGTAGCGAAATTCCTTGTCGGGTAAGTTCCGACCCGCACGAAAGGCGCAACGATCTGGGCACTGTCTCAACGAGAGACTCGGTGAAATTATAGTACCTGTGAAGATGCAGGTTACCCGCGACAGGACGGAAAGACCCCGTGGAGCTTTACTGCAACCTGATATGGAATGTTTGTACCGCTTGTACAGGATAGGTAGGAGCCGAAGAGACGTGTGCGCTAGCATACGAGGAGGCAATGGTGGGATACTACCCTGGCTGTATGACCATTCTAACCCGCCACGCTAAGCGCGTGGGGAGACAGTGTCAGGTGGGCAGTTTGACTGGGGCGGTCGCCTCCTAAAGAGTAACGGAGGCGCCCAAAGGTTCCCTCAGAATGGATGGAAATCATTCGCAGAGTGTAAAGGCACAAGGGAGCTTGACTGCGAGACTGACAAGTCGAGCAGGGACGAAAGTCGGGCTTAGTGATCCGGTGGTTCCGCATGGAAGGGCCATCGCTCAACGGATAAAAGCTACCCCGGGGATAACAGGCTTATCTCCCCCAAGAGTCCACATCGACGGGGAGGTTTGGCACCTCGATGTCGGCTCGTCGCATCCTGGGGCTGTAGTCGGTCCCAAGGGTTGGGCTGTTCGCCCATTAAAGCGGCACGCGAGCTGGGTTCAGAACGTCGTGAGACAGTTCGGTCCCTATCCGTCGCGGGCGCAGGAAATTTGAGAGGAGCTGTCCTTAGTACGAGAGGACCGGGATGGACACACCGCTGGTGTACCAGTTGTTCCGCCAGGAGCATCGCTGGGTAGCTATGTGTGGCAGGGATAAACGCTGAAAGCATCTAAGCGTGAAGCCCCCCTCAAGATGAGATTTCCCATTTCTTCGGAAAGTAAGATCCCTGAAAGATGATCAGGTAGATAGGTTTGGAGTGGAAGTGTAGCGATACATGGAGCGGACAAATACTAATCGATCGAGGACTTAACCAAAAAATGAAACGAAGTTACCTAACTGAACCCTTTCTTCTCTAGTTTTGAGAGAGCAATCTTTCAACAACTGCATATTGTCTGGTAGTTATGGCGAGAAGGTCACACCCGTTCCCATCCCGAACACGGTAGTTAAGCTTCTCTGCGCCAATGGTAGTTGGGGGCTTCCCCCTGCGAGAGTAGGTCGCTGCCGGGCAATATTATTTCTGGAGGTTTAGCTCAGCTGGGAGAGCATCTGCCTTACAAGCAGAGGGTCAGCGGTTCGATCCCGTTAACCTCCATTTTTTATGCCGGCTTAGCTCAGTTGGTAGAGCAACTGATTTGTAATCAGTAGGTCGCGAGTTCGACTCTTGCAGCCGGCACCATTAATATTATCTTTATAATAATACATATTTTTATTGTAGAGAGCCGTTAGCTCAGTTGGTAGAGCATCTGACTTTTAATCAGAGGGTCGCTGGTTCGAACCCAGCACGGCTCACTTTTGCGGGTGTGGCGGAATTGGCAGACGCACCAGATTTAGGATCTGGCGCCGCGAGGCGTGGGGGTTCAAGTCCCTTCACCCGCACTTATTATAAAATATGCGGAAGTAGTTCAGTGGTAGAACATCACCTTGCCAAGGTGGGGGTCGCGGGTTCGAACCCCGTCTTCCGCTCCATATTTTATAGCAACGCCGGGGTGGCGGAACTGGCAGACGCACAGGACTTAAAATCCTGCGGATAGTGATATCCGTACCGGTTCGATTCCGGTCCTCGGCACTTATATTTGCGCCCATAGCTCAACTGGATAGAGTACTTGACTACGAATCAAGCGGTTAGAGGTTCGACTCCTCTTGGGCGCACTTTATTAAACGGGAAGTAGCTCAGCTTGGTAGAGCACTTGGTTTGGGACCAAGGGGTCGCAGGTTCGAATCCTGTCTTCCCGATTGTTTCATCTTTTATAATGGGGCCTTAGCTCAGCTGGGAGAGCGCCTGCTTTGCACGCAGGAGGTCAGCGGTTCGATCCCGCTAGGCTCCACTTACTTCACATTTAATCACATAATTAGAAAGAAAATGGTAGCCTTATTATTATGGCGGCGTAGCTCAGCTGGCTAGAGCGTTCGGTTCATACCCGAGAGGTCGTGGGTTCGATTCCCTCCGCCGCTATTTTCAATCTTGGACCTTTAGCTCAGTTGGTTAGAGCAGACGGCTCATAACCGTCCGGTCGCAGGTTCGAGTCCTGCAAGGTCCACTTGTCACTTTATTATTATCATGGAGGAATACCCAAGTCTGGCTGAAGGGATCGGTCTTGAAAACCGACAGGCGGGTAATACCGCGCGGGGGTTCGAATCCCTCTTCCTCCGTTTTTTCACTTGTGATATGTGGACTAAATTAAATATTATTGTCGCGGGGTGGAGCAGTCTGGTAGCTCGTCGGGCTCATAACCCGAAGGTCGTAGGTTCAAATCCTGCCCCCGCAATAGTGGTTCCGTGGTGTAGGGGTTAACATGCCTGCCTGTCACGCAGGAGATCGCGGGTTCAAATCCCGTCGGGACCGCCATTATGGCTTGGTAGCTCAGTTGGTAGAGCACTTGATTGAAGCTCAAGGTGTCGGCAGTTCGATTCTGTCCCAAGCCATTCTTTTTAAACATTTTTGCCTTATGGCGGATATGGCGAAGTGGTTAACGCACCTGATTGTGGTTCAGGCATTCGTGGGTTCGATTCCCATTATCCGCCCTTTGTTTTTAAATTTTATTATGCGGGTGTAGTTTAGTGGTAAAACTACAGCCTTCCAAGCTGTTGTCGTGGGTTCGATTCCCATCACCCGCTTTTTACCATAAAATTAGATTTACTAGGGGCCTATAGCTCAGCTGGTTAGAGCGCACGCCTGATAAGCGTGAGGTCGATGGTTCGAGTCCATTTAGGCCCATTTTATTCCACAGTAGCTCAGTTGGTAGAGCAATCGGCTGTTAACCGATCGGTCGCAGGTTCGAGTCCTGCCTGTGGAGTTATTCTTTCAAAAAGAGAATAGATTTTTTATATCTGGGGAAGTACTCAAGTGGCTGAAGAGGCGCCCCTGCTAAGGGTGTAGGTCGCTCGCGCGGCGCGAGGGTTCAAATCCCTCCTTCTCCGCCAGATATGGCCCGTTGGTCAAGCGGTTAAGACACCGCCCTTTCACGGCGGTAACACGGGTTCGATTCCCGTACGGGTCATCTAAAAAACAATGTCGAACATCGACATTGTTTTTTTTTAGTAAGTTTTTCGGAGGTGTGTTATGGGGGCAAAAGGGAAGTTTTGGATTTTAACGATGGTTGTAGCTATATCTGGATTATCTCAAGGTGTTTTACTGCCACTTATTGCGATAATTTTAGAAGAAAAAGGGGTAAGTGCTGGAATAAATGGGTTTCATGCAACAGGAATTTACTTAGGTGTTTTACTGGTTTCTCCATTTATTGAGGCACCTTTACATAAATATGGTTACAAGCCTATAATATTAGTTGGCGGAGGGCTTGTTGCGATTGCAATATTTGCTTTTCCTATTTGGTTTAATTTATATTTTTGGTTTATATTGCGATTGCTTATTGGTATTGGGGATCATATGTTGCATTTTTCTTCGCAGACATGGATTGGAGCAATGAGTGATCCTAGTAAGCGTGGTCGGAATATGGCTATTTATGGTTTGTTTTTCTCTGTAGGATTTGCGATTGGGCCACAGTTGGTGAATTTGGCAAAAGTAAATGCAAACTTGCCTTTCTTTTTGTCAGGTATTTTAGTATTGATTGCTTGGAGCCTTGTTTGGTTTATTCGAAATGATTTCGTGGGAGAAAAGGCTGTTATTCGGAAAATTTCTTTTTGGGGAAGTATAAAACGCTTTTCGGGCGTATTTAAGATGGCTTGGGTTGCGATGATTCCACCGTTTTTGTATGGGATTCTTGAAACCGGACTTAATGCGACATTTCCAGTTGTAGGGTTGCGAGACGGGCTTGATACAATGATGATTGCGATGATTATTTCTTCTTTTTCAGTTGGGACGATTATTTTTCAAGTGCCGATTGGGATTATTAGTGATAAATTTGGTCGGGGTAAAATGTTACCGCTTTTGACTGGAGCAGGGGCTGTGGTTTTTGTATTAACAGCGTTTGTTAAGATACCTATTTTCTTTGTGATATTTTTCTTTATTTTGGGGATATTGCTAGGCTCGCTTTATTCACTAGGGTTATCTTATATGACTGATTTGACGCCGCTTGAACTACTTCCGGCTGGAAATATTTTGGTAGGAATGTTCTTTAGTTTAGGGAGTATTATTGGTCCGAGTGCAACGGGGATGATGATAGGGATTTTTGGAAATCAAATATTTTATTTTGTGGTCGCTGGAATCCTTTTGCTAGGCTGTTTATTATTAGCTTTGGGAGGACGGAAGGAAGCACATTGAAAGAAAATAAAAATTTAATGATTGACAGTTTTTAGTTGCAAGTGGTATGATGATTTCAATCCAATTTAAGTGATTAAAAAAACCAAATAAATTACTCTTATTATGAGTGGTAGAGGGACTGGCCCGTTGAAACCCAGCAACCTTTCAATTCGTTGAAAAGGTGCTAAATCCTGCGAAGTGTGATGCTTCGAGAGATAAGAGAGACTTAAAAAGTTTCACTGTATTTGTGTATCGAAACTTCCAAACCTCTCTAGTTCTCTAGGGAGGTTTTTTATTGGCAAAAAATTGAGAGGATAAGGTGATAGGTATGGTAAAGGCGATTAGTTCAAACTTGGGGTATCCGAGACTTGGGGAGAAACGTGAATGGAAACGTGCGCTAGAAAAGTTTTGGAATGGTGCGATTTCAGAAGAGGAATTATTGGCGGAAACAAAAGCTCTAAGATTACATGCGCTAAAGAAACAACAAGATAAAGGAATTGATTTGATTCCAGTTGGTGACTTTAGTTTTTATGATCAAGTGCTAGATACGAGCGTTACATTTGGGATTATTCCAAAACGTTTTCAACATGATGGTGGGAAGGTTTCGCTAAATACATATTTTGATATTGCGCGTGGTAAGAGTGACGCGGTTGCTTCTGAAATGACTAAATGGTTCAATACTAACTATCACTACATCGTGCCAGAACTTGCTGAAGCTGATCCTAAAGTATTAGATAACCGGGCGCTTTACTACTACGAAGAAGCGAAAAACGAGCTTGGGATTGAAGGGAAGCCAGTACTAGTTGGTCCAGTTACTTATTTAAAACTTGGAAAAGGTAGCGATGCAGAAAGCTTTGAAATATTATTAGATAAATTTATTCCAGCGTATATTGAAATTTTGAAAGAGCTTGAAACTGCTGGTGCTACGTGGGTTCAAATTGACGAACCTTATCTTGCAACTAGTTTTGATAAAAAAGAAATTGCTTTATTTGAAAAAGTATACAAAGCGTTTCATGATGCTGTACCAAACTTGAAAATAGAGTTACAAACTTATTTTGAAAGTTTGGATTATTATGAAGAGGTTGTTAATTTGCCAGTTGCGGCGGTTGGAATTGATTTTGTTCATGATCACGGCGATTCGATTAAAGCGTTGAAAGCTCACGGATTTCCGCAAAATAAATATTTAGCGGCTGGGGTGATTGATGGTCGAAATGTTTGGCGCAGTGATTTGGATGCGAAATTGGCACTCCTTACTGACATCGCTCATTATGTGGCGGAGGATAAATTGATTGTCCAACCATCGAATTCATTATTACATGTACCAGTAACAAAACTAAGCGAACCGGATTTAGATGAAGTGATTCTAGGCGGCTTATCATTTGCTGATCAAAAATTAGATGAAATTGCTATTTTAACGAAAGCTTTAACAGAAGGTGAGGAAAGTGTGGCTGCTGAGCTAAATGAAGCTCGTGAGGCTGTAAAAGCGCTTAATGAATCAAGCCATCGAAATAATTTAGAAGTTCAAGCGGCGATTGCTAATTTAGAAAATGTTCGGGTTGACCGAGAATTACCATTTGCAGAACGAATCAAATTACAACATGAATGGCTCAAATTACCACTGTTTCCAACAACGACTATCGGAAGTTTTCCACAGTCACCAGAAGTTCGGAAAACACGTGCAGATTGGTTAAAAGGAAATATCACCGATGCAGAATATAATGCATTTATTGAAAAAGAAACTGCTCGCTGGATTAAAATTCAAGAGGATTTAGATATCGATGTGTTAGTTCACGGTGAATTTGAACGAACTGACATGGTAGAATATTTTGGACAAAAATTAGCTGGCTTCCAAGCAACTAAATTTGGGTGGGTGCAGTCTTATGGTTCGAGAGCGGTTCGTCCACCACTTATCTACGGGGATGTTGCTTTTACAGAGGAAATTACAGTGAAAGAAAGCGTCTATGCCCAGTCGTTAACGAAGCGCCCAGTGAAGGGGATGCTAACGGCGCCAGTAACAATCATCAATTGGAGTTTTGTCCGTGATGATGTGCCGGAAAGTGTTGTTGCGAATCAAGTTGGTCTCGCGCTTCGTAAAGAAGTAGAAGCACTAGAACGTAATGGCATTAAGGTTATCCAAGTGGACGAGCCAGCTTTACGTGAAGGTTTACCATTGAAACAAGCGAGATGGCAAAAATATTTAGATGATGCGGTATATTCATTTAAATTAACAACTGCTTCGGTTCAAAATGATACGCAAATTCATACTCATATGTGTTACTCGGACTTTGATGACATTATTGATACAATCAGTGCTTTGGATGCCGATGTGATTTCGATTGAAACCTCAAGAAGTCATGGGGAAATTATTTCGACATTTGAAGAAGTGACTTATGATAAAGAAATTGGACTGGGTGTTTATGATATTCATAGCCCGCGAGTTCCAACTGTTTCAGAAATTCAAGATAATATCCGCCGTGCGTTACGTGCAATTGATGCAAAACAATTTTGGATTAACCCGGATTGTGGTTTGAAAACGCGGAAAGAGCCTGAAACAATTGCAGCACTTCAAGATATGATTAAAGCGACTAAAGAAGTTCGTGCGGAATATCAAGTATTAGAGAAATAAAGGAATGGAGGAGAGGTAATTATGGCAAAGCTGAAACAAGAGACGATAGCAGCGCAAATTGGAAATAGAAAGTGTGAAAGAACGGGTGCTGTCAATATGCCAGTCTACTTCTCTACAGCTTACCAGCATGCCGATCTTGGGGTATCAACGGGATATGATTATACTAGAACGGGAAATCCAACGCGAGATGCTTTACAAGAAGCACTTGCGGAACTAGAGAATGGCACGCATGCATTTGCGACGAGTTCTGGGATGAGTGCGATTCAATTAGTCTTTCAGCTATTTAAAACGGGTGAACATATTATAAGTTCGCAGGATTTGTACGGAGGGACTTTTAGATATTTTGAACAGTTTGGAGCGCAATATCAGATTGGTTTTTCTTATTGGGACGGGGCGAATGTGAATGATTTGGAAAAATTGGTTCGCCCGGAAACAAAAGCAATTTTCATCGAAACGCCGACTAATCCATTGATGCAAGAAACAGACATTGCTAGTGTGTCTCGGTGGGCACATGCGAATGATTTACTTGTTATTGTAGATAATACATTTTATACACCTGTTTTGCAGCAACCATTAACTTTAGGCGCAGATATTGTTATTCATAGTGCGACGAAGTATCTTGGTGGACATAACGATGTGCTGGCAGGCGCGGTTATTGTTAAAGAGGAATGGCTTGGAAAATTCTTTTTTGATCAGCTAAATGCAACGGGTACTGTGTTATCGCCATTTGATAGTTGGCTTTTGATTCGTGGTCTGAAGACGCTTGTTTTACGAGTGAGACAGCATCAGGCAAATGCGGAGAAAATCGCTGCGTTTTTGGAGGAGCATGAGTTAGTGGAGGAAGTGCGCTATCCGGGCCGCGGGGGAATGATTAGTTTCTTTATTAAGGATGCAGCGCTCGTATCTCCACTTTTAAAAGAGCTTGAGTTGTTTACTTTTGCGGAAAGTTTAGGTGGGGTAGAGAGTTTGATTACTTATCCAACAACGCAAACTCATGCCGATATTCCAGTGGAACTTAGAAATTCTTATGGGCTCACAGATAAATTATTACGAATTTCGGTTGGAATTGAAGCTAGTGAAGATTTAATTGCTGATTTATCTAAAGCGCTTGATGCGGTTTTGAAAGGGGTGACCGCTCGTGGCTAAGGATTATGGGCAAGATACAGCTGTAATTAAAGCTAGTTTAGGAATCGATAAAGAAACAGGTGCACTTAATACACCCATTCATTTATCGTCTACATTTCATCAACATGATTTTGATAATTACCATACTTATGATTATGCAAGAAGTGGCAATCCAACGCGGGAAAAAGTGGAGCAAGCGATTGCAGAATTAGAAGGTGGCACGAACGGTTTTGCTTTTGCAAGTGGTATGGCTGCTGTTTCTGCGGCACTTTTCACACTATCTAAAGGGGATCATTTTATTATTTCAAAAGATGTGTATGGTGGAACTTTTCGTTTGGTTGAGCAAGTGTTGCCGAGGTTTGGGATTACGCATACTTTTGTTGATACGACAAATATTGATGAAGTTGCGAAGGCATTTCAAGCGAATACTAAGTTAGTTTACTTGGAAACGCCATCTAATCCGCTACTACATGTGACGGACATTCGGACTGTTTCTAAACTTGCGAAAGCGAATGGTTGCTATACGTTTGTTGATAATACTTTTTTAACACCTCTTATTCAAAAACCGTTAGAGCTTGGAGCAGATTTAGTTATCCACAGTGCGACGAAATTTCTTGGCGGTCATAGTGATATTTTGGCAGGACTTATTGTTACTAATAACCCGGATTTGGCTGAAGCTATTTACTTTTTGCAAAATTCAACTGGTGGGGTTCTTGGGGTGCAAGATTCTTGGCTGTTGCTTCGTGGACTTAAAACGCTATCTGTTCGGATGAAAGCTGGGACGGAAACTGCGGAAAAAATTGCTTTGTTTTTAAATGCGGAACCAGATGTAGTCGCGGTGCATTATCCTGGGTTACCATCCCATGCAGGCTATGAAATTCAAGTGGAACAAGCCACGAGTGGTGGAGCTGTTTTGTCTTTTGATCTTGGTAGCGAAGAAGCTGTGCGCGAGCTCGTAAATCATTTGGAGTTACCGGTATTTTCCGTGAGTTTAGGTGCGGTTGAGAGTATTTTATCTTATCCTGCTAAAATGTCTCATGCTGCTGTTCCAGAAAAGGAGCGTTTGGCGCAAGGAATTACACCAGGATTATTACGTTTTTCAGCGGGGCTTGAGGATGCAGATGATTTGATTGCTGATTTAAAACAAGCACTTTCGTTCATTAAGAAAGGAAGTGTCGCGAAATGAATTTAAGAAAAGATTTAAGCGAAAAAGTATTAATTGCAGATGGTGCGATGGGCACTTTGCTTTATTCCTACGGGGTGGACCGTTCGTTTGAAGAACTGAATTTATCTCATCCGGAAGATATTGTAGCGATTCATAAGGCTTATATTGGTGCTGGTGCGGATATTATTCAAACTAATACTTACGGAGCTAATTATATTAAACTCGCTCGATATGGTCTTGAGGATGAAGTGAAGCGAATTAACCAAGCCGCCATTCGGTTAGCAAAGGAAGCGGCGAGAGGGACTGGGACGTATATCTTTGGCACGATTGGCGGGATAAATGGTGCTGTGGATGCAAGACTTCCGGCGGCTCCTCTAGAAGAAATTAAGCGTAGTTTTCGGGAGCAGTTATACTGTTTTTTGTTAGATGGTGTGGATGCAATTTTGCTTGAGACATATTATGATTTAGATGAACTTAAAACGGTGCTGAAAATTCTCCGTGAGACGACTGATTTACCTGTCGTGGCAAATGTATCGATGCATGAACCAGGTATCCTGCAAAACGGGAAAAAATTACCAGATGCGCTGGAAGAACTTATTGCGCTCGGTGCAGATGTGGTTGGTATCAATTGCCGACTTGGACCATATCATATGGCGCGTGCTCTTGAAACAGTACCACTTTATGATAAGGCATACTTAGCTGTTTATCCCAATGCGAGCCTGCCAGAAGTGCAAGAAGGGAAAGTCATTTATCAGTCAGATACAGATTATTTTGAGCATTACGGGGAAGTTTTTCGACAAGAAGGTGCACGAATTATTGGTGGCTGTTGCGGAACGACTCCAGATCATATTCGGGCTTTACGTAAAGGATTAGAGAGCACTAAGCCCGTTTTGGAAAAAGAAGTTCGACCGATTTTGGAGCTTGTTCCTGAAGAAGTGGAGGACGAGGAGTCTGGTGAGCGTTTACTTGATAAGGTGAAGGAACGGTTGACGATTTTAGTAGAACTTGATCCACCTCGGACTTTTGATACATCGAAATTTTTTGAAGGAGCTAAGGCGCTGGATGAGGCTGGAGTTGACGCGATTACGATTTCGGATAATTCACTAGCGACTCCGAGAATTAGTAATATGGCGCTGGCTTCCATTTTGAAACATGAGTATGGCATTAAGCCGTTGATTCATTTGACGACGCGGGACCATAATTTAGTTGGGATGCATTCGCATGTGATGGGATTTCATAAGCTAGGTCTCCATGATGTGCTTGCGATTACTGGTGATCCGACTAAAGTAGGTGATTTCCCAGGAGCATCCTCGGTGTTTGATTTAAGATCGGTGGAGCTCGTTCAACTGATTAAAAAGTTTAATGACGGTATTTCATATACAGGAAAATCGTTGAAGGAAAAAGCGCGGTTTCATGTTGGCGCAGCGTTTAACCCCAATGTGCTTAACTTAGAAAAGGCGGTTCGATTAATTGAACGAAAAGTAGAATACGGCGCGGATTATATTATTACGCAGCCCATTTATGATGTAAATAAAGCTGTTTTACTTAAAGAAGCTTTGCAAAAGGCAAATATTGATGTGCCGCTTTTTATCGGGGTTATGCCATTACTTTCAAGTCGAAATGCAGAATTTCTTCATAATGAAGTTCCGGGCATTCGCTTGACTGATGGGGTTCGGGAACGGATGAGAGAAGCGGAAGAACACGGTCACGCAAATGAAGAAGGCATGGCGATTGCGCGTGAATTAGTTGATGCTATTTGTGAGCATTTTCAGGGGATTTATATTATTACGCCATTTTTACGATATGATTTGTCGATTGAACTTGCGAAATATGTTCAAAATAAACAACAATTACAAATTGCTTCCAAATAAAAAAACTGGTTGTCCTAATGACAACCAGTTTTTTACATGAATAAGTTTCTAGATAATAGGCTTAAAAGATAAGCGAATGCTAGTGTAATTCCAAAGATAGTTAAAGCTTTAGAAGTAGATTTCATTGCTGGAACCATTGTGATAGGTGAAGTTTTTCCAATGAATCGACGAACCGCACGAATGGCTTCTGGCAAACTAAGTAGAATTAATAGTGTCCACCACGGAGCATCTTGGGTAAAGATAAGGGCGATTTCAAATACATAACTGAACAGAAAAGCAGCTGCGAAAAGAACGGTTGCCCATTTACGACCAAGTAAAATAGCTAAAGTTAAACGACCATTTTTCTTATCAGGAACTAAATCACGAATACTATTGGCTAGTAACAAGTTTCCAACAAGTACCATTATTGGAATGGAAACGTAGACGATAAACGAACTAATAAATTCCGCTTGGATGTAGAAAGAAATAAAAGTAATAATTCCTCCCATAAAGAACCCTGCCATAATTTCACCAAACGGCGTATAAGCAATTGGGTAAGGTCCGCCTGTATAAAGAAAGCCAACAAGCATACAAATTGCGCCAAGTAAACCGACGTACCAATTTAATTCAATGGATAGATAAACGCCACCGAGGATCGATAAAATGTATAAAAAGATTGCTAGGAACAATATAAAACCTGGGCGCATACCATTACGAACGATAGCACCACCATTTCCAACCGAATGTTCATCGTCTTGTCCTTTTTTATAATCAAAATATTCATTGAATAGATTGGCTGATGTTTGAATGAAGAAACAAGCAATTAGCATGACGATAAAACGTGTAAAATGAAAACTGGTATAGCTCATTGCGACGGAGGTTCCTAAAAATACCGGAACAAAAGAAGCTACAAGCGTATGAGGGCGAAGTAACGACCACCATTTTTGAAATCCAGTTTGTTTTGTAAGTGCAGATTTTGAGGCATTAGCCATGTTTTTCTCTCCTTTTTCACTTCCATATGTTTCAGATGTCTACCCTTCATTTTAGGGAATTAATTGAACGACGTCAATAATTAATAACGAAATGAAAGAAAAAACGCAAACCAAGCAGTTTAGCTCTATTTTTGGTATAATAGAAGATGTGAATGTAAAAGGAGAGATAAGCATATGAATACTAAATTGCCTCTTGATTTATTTAATCAAGCGAAACGTAGCGCAAGCCAAGATCAACCGGCTCTATTTAGCTGGGTAACTGAGTTAGATGAATTAGTGTCTCCAGTCAAATTGTTTAAAAAAGCTGGTACGGCTTTTAAAGGTGAACGTTTTTTCTGGCAAAATCCAGAAATGACACTGACGATGACCGGTTTTGGTGTAACGAAACAATTTTTGGCGGAGAAGAAAAAAGATGCTTTTCTTGGACTGCAAGAGAAAATTGAAAAAAGACTGCGCACTTGTGTAACAAATGCAACAGTAGATGCAACTGGGCCAATTTACTTTGGCGGTTTTGCTTTTGATCCTGAGCGGGATACAGAGAAAGAATGGCAAAGTTTTAAAGATGGTTTGTTCTACTTACCGCTATTTATGTTGACTAATAAGGATGGGAAAAGCTACTTAACGGTCAATTTGTCCATCTACTCAGATGATACGGAGAGCAAATTAGAAGCTGTTTTTAATCAGTGGCAAAAAATCATTCATCAAGAGGTTAATGAAGCTGAAATGGCATTGCTAACAGATTTTAAGGAAATTGGTAAAGAGCATTTCCTAGAGACTGCAAGTGAAATTATCGATATGATTAATCATTCAGAAGACGTGAAAAAAGTAGTTTTAGCTAGACGGATGGGGTTACGTTTCCAGCGACAAGTAGATAGCGCAATTATTTTGGAAAATATGCTAGCAACACAAGAAAATAGTTATTTCTTTCTTATAGAAAAGGGAACAGGAGTCTTTTTTGGCGCAACTCCAGAAAGATTGCTCGCTGTAAATGGGGATACAATCCAGTCCTCTTGTGTAGCAGGTTCAACCGAACGTGGTGCTACGGATGATGCAGATGAAGCCCTAGGAAATGCTTTACTGCAAGATGCAAAAAATTTACGAGAGCATTCCTATGTTGTACAAATGATGGAAGAAACATTAAAACCATTTACGACAGGTCTTTCGTTATCTAGCCAACCCGTTCTGCTAAAAAATCGCGATATTCAACATTTATATATGAATATTACAGCGAAGAAAAAGCCTGATGTGACAATGCTTGAAATGGTGAAAGCTCTTCATCCGACACCGGCACTTGGCGGATTACCGCAAAAAATGGGGCTGGCGATTATTCGAATGAAGGAAGAAATGGACCGGGGATTTTACGGCGCACCAATTGGCTGGGTTGATTTAAAAGGCTCTGGTGAGTTTGCTGTTGCGATTCGTTCTGGTTTAATTGTTGATTCGCAAGGTTTGATCTATGCTGGTTGCGGGATTGTTGGTGATTCTGTTCCAAAAGAAGAATTAAAAGAAACTGAGGTTAAATTCCAACCGATGTTACGCGTATTAGGAGGCATAAAGAAATGACAAACCACGAACAAGTGCTGACAGATTATTTAGCTGCATTTATTGAGGAGCTTGTGCAAGCCGGTGTAAAAGAAGCAATTATTAGCCCGGGTTCTCGTTCAACTCCGCTGGCACTGATGATGGCAGAACATCCAACATTGAAGATTTATGTAGATGTTGATGAACGATCAGCTGGTTTTTTTGCGCTTGGGCTAGCGAAAGCATCCAAACGTCCAGTTGTTCTGCTCTGTACTTCCGGAACTGCAGCGGCAAACTATTTTCCTGCTGTGGTGGAAGCAAATTTATCACAAATTCCATTAATTGTCCTAACTGCTGACCGTCCGCATGAACTTAGAAATGTTGGAGCACCACAAGCAATGGATCAACTGCATTTATACGGTTCGCACGTAAAAGATTTCACTGATATGGCGCTTCCTGAAAACAGTGATGAAATGCTTCGCTATGCTAAATGGCATAGTAGTCGCGCGGTGGATATTGCTATGAAAACACCTAGGGGACCAGTGCATCTTAATTTTCCGCTTCGTGAACCACTTGTGCCTATTTTAGAACCTTCTCCATTTACTGCTACTGGGAAAAAACATCATCATGTACATATTTACTATACGCATGAAGTTTTAGACGATAGTTCCATTCAAAAAATGGTCACCGAATGCACGGGCAAAAAAGGCGTATTCGTTGTTGGACCGATTGATAAAAAAGAATTGGAACAGCCCATGGTAGATTTGGCGAAAAAACTAGGGTGGCCAATTTTAGCGGATCCTCTTTCTGGCTTACGTTCTTACGGGGCAATGGATGAAGTGGTAATTGACCAATATGATGCATTTTTAAAAGAAGCGGATATTTTGGATAAATTAACACCAGAAGTAGTGATTCGCTTTGGAAGTATGCCAGTTTCTAAACCACTAAAAAACTGGTTGGAACATCTTTTTGGCATCAGATTTTACGTAGTAGATCCTGGTGCTGCTTGGAAGGATCCAATTAAAGCTGTAACGGATATGATTCACTGCGACGAGCGATTTTTACTTGATATTATGCAACAAAATATGCCGGACGATACGAAAGACGCTTCATGGTTAAATAGATGGACTTCTTACAATCAAAAAGCGCGCGAAATCGTTCTGGAAGAAATGGCGAATACAACTACTTTAGAAGAGGGCAAAATTGTTTCGGAATTGCGCCGTTTGTTACCAGATAAAGCTGGTTTATTTATTGGTAATAGTATGCCAATTCGCGATGTAGATACCTATTTTTCGCAAATTGATAAGAAAATAAAAATGCTCGCAAACCGTGGCGCTAATGGTATTGATGGGGTTGTTTCCTCGGCGCTAGGTGCTAGTGTTGTATTCCAACCAATGTTTTTACTGATTGGTGATTTATCGTTTTATCATGATATGAATGGCTTGCTTATGGCGAAAAAATATAAGATGAACCTTACTATTATTATCGTCAACAATGACGGCGGTGGGATCTTCTCATTTTTACCTCAAGCAAATGAACCGAAGTATTTTGAGTCACTGTTTGGTACTTCAACTGAACTTGATTTCCGCTTTGCTGCGGCATTTTATGATGCTGATTATCATGAAGCAAAATCTGTGGACTCACTTGAAGAAGCTATTGATAAAGCAAGCTACCATAAAGGTTTAGATATTATTGAAGTAAAAACCAATCGTCATGAAAATAAAGCAAACCACCAAGCGCTTTGGGAAAAAATTGCGACTGCTTTAAAGGCGTTAGATTAATATGCTAGTAAACGGTCAACATTATCATTTAATAAATGATATAAGCGGGGAAAAACCAGTTTTATTAATGTTACATGGTTTTACTGGTTCCAGCGAGACTTTTCAAGATAGCATATCGCTTTTAAAAGAGCATTTTAGTATCATCGCGCCTGATTTACTTGGGCATGGAAAAACTTCTTGTCCCAAGGAAGTTGCGCGTTATTCGATTGAAAATATTTGCGATGATTTGGCCAGTATTTTACATCAATTAAAAATCGATAGCTGTTTTGTTTTAGGGTACTCAATGGGCGGGAGAGTAGCGACTGCTTTTGCTGCAAAATATAAGGAGCTTGTGCGCGGGCTTGTTCTAGTTAGTAGTTCACCAGGACTGCGAGATGAAAAAGCACGCGCAAGTCGAATTAGTGCAGATAATCGGTTAGCAGACACGCTTGATGCGGATGGTATTGAACCTTTTGTAGCTTACTGGGAAAATTTAGCCCTTTTTGCATCACAGAAGAATTTACCGTTTGCGTTAAAAAAGCGAATAAGATTAGAGCGATTAGCTCAAAATCCACATGGTTTAGCAAAGAGTTTACGCGGAATGGGCACCGGGAAGCAACCTTCTTATTGGGAAAATTTAGCGGACTTTACTTTTCCTGTGCTACTGATTACGGGCAATTTAGATGAGAAATTCGAAAAAATCGCCCGAGAAATGAAGCAACTTTTACCAAATAGCACTCATGTCACGGTACAAGAAGCGGGGCATGCTGTTTATTTAGAACAACCAAACATTTTTTCAAGTCAGCTCATATACTGGCTGGAAGGTATTTTAAAGGAGGAAGAAAAATGAGTTTTAATTGGCAAACAGAAAAAGTATACGAGGAAATCAAATATGAAAGTTATGAAGGAATCGCAAAAATTACGATTAATCGTCCAGAAGTACATAATGCATTTACACCAAAAACGGTAACAGAAATGATTGATGCATTTAACTTGGCACGCGATAATTCGGATCTTGGCGTTATTATTTTAACTGGGGAAGGCGAAAAAGCATTCTGTTCTGGCGGAGACCAAAAAGTGCGCGGTCACGGCGGTTATGTTGGCGATGACCAAATTCCACGCTTAAACGTACTTGATTTACAACGTTTAATTCGCGTTATTCCTAAACCAGTTATCGCGATGGTTGCAGGCTGGTCCATTGGTGGGGGAAATGTTCTTCAATTAGTATGTGACTTAACAATTGCAGCAGACAATGCGAAATTCGGACAAACTGGGCCGAATGTTGGTAGCTTCGATGCTGGATATGGTTCTGGCTATTTAGCACGTGTTATCGGCCATAAGAAAGCGAAAGAAGTTTGGTTCATGTGCCGTCAATATACAGCGGACGAAGCACTTGAAATGGGCTGGATTAACACAGTCGTTCCAGTAGCAGATTTAGAAAAAGAAACGGTAGCTTGGGCGAAAGAAATGCTACAAAAAAGTCCAACTGCCTTGCGTTTCATCAAAGCAGCTTTCAATGCAGATACTGACGGTTTAGCAGGTATTCAGCAATTAGCTGGTGACGCAACACTTCTATACTATACAACAGATGAAGCCAAAGAAGGTCGCGATGCCTTTAAAGAAAAACGCGATCCTGACTTTGACCAATTTCCAAAATTCCCTTGATTTGAAGGTGTAAAAATGGACATGACAAACTGGCTTCAAAAACGAGTGCGGCTTTCTCCTGGAGAAACCGCGCTTGTTTTTGAAGGAAAACAAGAAACGTTTGAAGAAATATATGAAGCCGTAGAGAAACTTGCGGGTAAATTATTCGCGCGCGGTATTAGAAAAGACGAGATGGTTGCTTTACTTGGAAAAAACGACCGAATGACTTTTTTACTTATTCATGCTTTGCAACAACTTGGAGCTATCACTTTATTCCTTAACAATCGTTTAACGAAAAAAGAGATTACTTTTCAATTGGCAAATGCTGAGGTAAAACAAGTGATTGTAGCAGATGCGTTTGTGGATAAAGTGACTTCTGGAATTAGCTACGAAGAGTTACAGCAAACGACATACGTGGAACCCGATTTATGCAAAACATGGGATTTATCACGCACAGCTTCGGTTATGTATACTTCAGGAACAACTGGAAAACCAAAAGGTGTAATGCAAACATATGAAAATCATTGGTGGAGCGCTGTTTCTTCAGTTTTAAATTTAGGTTTAACGGAGAAAGATAGTTGGCTTTGCGCTGTACCTATTTTTCATATCAGCGGTTTATCAATTATGATGCGTTCCGTTATTTATGGAATTCCCGTGTATTTAGAAGAGCATTTCGATGAAGAAAAAATTACGCAATTGCTTGAAAGTGGTAAAATTTCTACCATCTCTGTAGTGACTTCGATGTTAGAACGATTGTTAAAAATTCAAGGCGGAAGCTACCATCCGAATGTGCGAACTGTTTTGTTAGGTGGGGGACCAGCTAATAAAGCTGTTTTGGAAATTTGTAAACAACGCGATATTCCATTAGTACAGTCGTTTGGAATGACTGAAACGGCTTCACAAATTGTGACATTGCCACCAAAAGATGCCTTAAACAAAATTGGCTCCTCAGGTAAAGCATTATTTCCTGCAGAAGTAAAAATTGCTGACGATGGCGAAATTTTACTAAAAGGACCTTCAATTACACCTGGATATTTACACAATGAAAAAGCAACGGCAAAAGCTTTTATAGATGGCTGGTTTAAAACGGGTGATATTGGTTATTTGGATGAAGAAGGCTTTTTATTTGTTTTAGAGCGGCGTTCTGATTTAATTATTTCTGGTGGCGAAAATATTTATCCGACTGAAATAGAACATGTGATTGGCGCTTATGAGGCTGTGGAAGAAGTTGCGGTTGTAGGTAAGTCAGATGCTAAATGGGGCAGTGTTCCTGTTGCCTTTATCGTTGTAAATGAAGGATTTGATGAAGGGGTATTAAAAGATATTTGTCAAACGAACTTGGCTAGTTTTAAAATTCCTAAGCAAATAACGATTGTGGAACATCTACCGAAAACAGCTTCAGGCAAAATTCAGCGAAATAAATTAAAAGAAAGACACTCTAATTAATTAGAGCGCCTTTCTTTTTTTTAATAATCAAGTCCTTGTTTTAAAGCTTTTAAATTATCGTTCATGATGGAAAGATAATCGCGACCTTGGTCTATATCTTTTTGTGTCAGTGTTTCGAGATTATGAAGTGTCAGCGTTTTTGTATTTGTTTCTTGTTTGATGACATCTGCTATTTTCGAATTAGTGTTTTGTTCAAGCATAATGTAAGGGATTTTTGCTGCTTCGATTTTTTCCACGATAGCTTTTAATTTCTTCTGAGAAGGTTCGTCGCTAGTGGATACGCCGGCTATAGGGATTTGGTGTAAGTGATATTCTATTTCCCAGTAACTGTAAGCGGCATGCGCTGTAACAAAATCTTCTTGTTTTGCTTCACTTGTAACGGAGCGGAAATCTGCGTCTAGTTTTTTTAATTTTTCTTCTACAGCTTGATAATTTTGCTCGAATGTTTCTTTTTGATCGGGCATTTCTTTAATTAACTTATCTTTTACGATAGTAGCCATTTGTTCCATATACACAGGGTTTAACCAAACGTGCGGATTTATATCGCCGTGATCGTGTTCCTCTTCGCTTTCGTGGTCATGTTCTTCGGCCGCATCAGGATCTTTTGGCAAGTCGAGTTTTTCTGCGGTAGGGACAAAAGTAACATGTTCATTCGTTAATGTTTTTTCGGCCTTGTCGACAAAACCTTCCATACCAAGCCCGATATAGAAAAATAAATCGCTATCGGCAATTTTCATCATATCTTTCTGTGTCGGTTCAAAACTGTGGGCATCAGAACCAGGCGGGTAAATGCTTTTAACGTCTACATATTTGCCACCAATTTGTTCTGTTAAATACTGCAAAGGATAAACGGTAGTATAAACGTTCAATTTACCGCTTTTTGTTGCTTTTGTATTACTACTGTCCGAACAGCCCGTAAGTATTAAAAAAACGGATAATAATGCTGTTAAAGCAAGAAGATAACTTTTTTTCAATCCATTCACTCCTCTAAATCGAAATTGTTCTTGTTTAAATAGTATACTAATCGTAGCAATTACGATTTATAGTCCGAATTTGATAATACCTTATTATTTCAGAAAAAGCAAGAAAAAATGAACCGGTATAAACCGATTCATGCTATTATTAATGGTGATGATGGGCTTTACAAGTATGGCCAGAATCATCATTTTTATCTTTTTTAGGTGGTACGAAATCAAGTCCGCCTTTATGAAAAGGGTGGCATTTGGAAATACGTCTAATTGCTAGATAACTTCCTTTTAGGGCGCCATGTGTTTCTATCGCTTCAATTCCGTAAGCAGAACAGGTCGGATAAAAACGACAGGTAGCCGGAGTGAAACGAGAGATATATTTTTGATAAAGTCGGATTCCTCCGATAAGCATTTTTTTCATTAATATTCATCCTCTAAAATTCATCTTACTAACAGCTTACCATATTTTTGAAAAAAGAAAAGGAAGTGAGTTTTTGTTTATTTATAAAGATACTTTAGGAAATAAAGTAACCATTTATTTTGAAGAACAGGGGGAAAATCCAGATGACGTACTCATTATTCCTAAAATTGACGATGGTTGGCTTTTTACGGAACATAAAATTCGCGGTCTCGAATTCCCCGGTGGTAAAGGAGAGCCGGGCGAGACTAGTCTTGTGGCAGCCCGCCGAGAACTAATGGAAGAAACTGGTGCAGTGGCTGAAGGATTTCATTTTGTTGCGGATTATTTAGTTGAATCTAAGGAACGAACTTTTACTAAACGGGTTTATACAGCAAAGATTGTTTCAATAACAAGGCAACAAAACTACTTAGAAACAAAAGGTCCAGTTGTTGTGAAAGGAACACTTAGTAAGTTTATTTTGCAACCGGCATTTAGTTTTTTTATGCGTGACGCTGGAATGGTACAAATTGTTAAGCAGGCTGAGCGGATTTTAAACGATAAAAACTAGTCAAACCAGGGTAATCTCTGCTATGATAAAAGAAACTGGAGGTGAGAAAATTGGGTATGCCACTTGAGGTAAACACAATGATCGTAACAAAGGGAAATGAAAAAAGAATTTCAGATAATTTCTTTGAACTGGAAAAAGTAGGTTACCGGATTTATCCAATTGATGTTCCAATTGCTGTTCGTAAAACAAAAGAAGGCGAAACACTTGGAGAAGCAATTCCGCGCAAACTTGTATGGGAAAATAATAAAACCATCATTAAATATGAATTAATCGCTTTAAATTCAAGTAACTAATTGTGGAGGGGATTTTTTGAAACGCAAAGTTGGTATAATTGGTGCTGGTCATGTTGGAAGCGACGTGGCTTTTTCTCTTGTTACGCAAGGGATTTGTGATGAAATCGTTATAATTGATAATATAGAAGCAAAAGCAGAGAGTGAAGCGCTTGAGTTACGCGATATGGCATCGATGACTCGTTCCTATACAACCATTACAGCGAATAACTGGGAAGCTCTTTCAGATGCAGATATTATTGTGATGGCTGTTGGTCCGGAAACACTACTACGAGAAGATCGTATGGAAGAACTCGTTGAAACAAGTCGTTCGGTAACGGAGATTGTGCCGAAAATTTTAGCGACAGGTTTTAAAGGAATTTTTGTGAATATTACTAATCCGTGTGATGTTATTACCATGCTTATTCAAAAAATATCTGGTTTTGATCATTCCCGTGTATTTGGAACAGGGACATCGCTTGATACTGCTAGAATGAGAAGAGTAGTTGGAGAAGCTTTACATATTAATCCAAAAAGCATCGAAGGTTACGTTCTTGGCGAGCATGGTGAATCACAATTTGTTGCGTGGTCGACTGTGAAAATCGGTGGCGTCAATATCACTGATTATAAAACGAAGACACCGCTTGATTTACCTGCTTTAAAAGATGCAGTACGCGGCGGTGGCTGGAATATTTTAACGGGTAAAGGTTGGACGAGTTTTGGAATTGCTACTGCCACAGCGGGAATTGTTGATGCTCTTTTAACAGATGCGAAACAAGTACTTCCGTTAGCTGTTTTTTCAGAACAAACAAATACATATATCGGACAACCAGCACTTATTGGAGCAAATGGGGTTCTAGATACGATAAAACCACCACTAACTAAAGAAGAACAAACTAATTTTGAACATTCGGCGGAAGTTATCCGTAAAGCTTTCGACTTGCTTTAGATTTAAAATTATCGATAAAAAAACTAGCTACATTAAAGATTCTCATCTTTTAACGTAGCTAGTTTTTTAAGCTGTTTTGACTTTTTTCTTTTGTTTAGGTTTTTTTGATTTTTTGGAAATAAAGCGAACTAGGCTAATAATAAGTGATACGACATATTCACCAAATGAACCAATAAAAATAGCAATAGCGATTTCTGTTTGTGACATCCCACCACCGTAAAAACTGATGAAAAATACCACACCACTTGCAATTAATCCCATTGTTGCTAAGAAATATTTAAACCAATACCAACGAAAAACAAAATCAAATAAACATACAACGGCTAAAAACCCAAGAAAAATAATCAAGGATAACGTAATTAAACTCATAGATACAATCTCCTTTAGATAAGTAAAACATCTTTTTTATCCATCTATCATACCACAGGATGGAAATAATGATAAGCGAAAAATAAAGGAAGGCATTTTTTTACTGTTTTTTGCAAATGGAAATCAAGACAAAACCGAATTTTTATTGCATATAGCCTCAGTTTATGGTATTCTATCTTAGAATTAAAATTTATCTCTTATCCAGAGCGGTAGAGGGACTGACCCTTTGAAGCCCAGCAACCTACACATATAAGTGAAAGGTGCTAATCTGTTGCAGGAGTAATATCTCCTGAACGATGAGAGCAAAGGTATAATTATAGCCTTTCTCTATTCGTGCGCGTTTCGTGCAAAATAGAGAGAGGCTTTTTATATGAGACGTATTTGGAGAGAACTAAAGGAGGAAAATAAAATTGGCTAAAAACCGTCATCTATTTACATCGGAATCGGTTTCTGATGGACATCCAGATAAAATTGCAGATCAAATATCTGATGCAATTTTAGATGCAATTATTTCAAAAGATCCAGACGCACGTGTCGCTTGTGAGACTACTGTGACGACTGGTTTAGTTTTAGTAGCAGGTGAGATTACTACTTCTGTATATGTAGATATTCCTAAAATCGTTCGTGATACTATTAAAGAGATCGGCTATACTCGAGCAAAATATGGTTTTGATGCAGAGACATGTGCTGTTTTAACGGCTATTGACGAACAATCACCAGATATTGCGCAAGGTGTGGACGAGGCACTAGAATCAAGAAGTGGCAGCGAAATTGATGCTGCTATTGAAGCAATTGGAGCAGGAGATCAAGGTTTGATGTTTGGTTTTGCTACAGATGAAACAGAAGAGTTAATGCCACTACCAATCTTTTTGGCACATGGCTTGGCACGCAAGTTAACAGAATTACGTAAAACGAATAAATTAGATTATTTACGACCAGATGCAAAAACGCAAGTAACCGTAGAATATGATGAATTTAATCAACCTGTTCGCATTGATACAATTGTTGTTTCAACGCAACATCATCCTGACATCACACAAGAACAAATCGCGAAAGACTTACACACACATCTATTCCCAGAAGTAATTGATGCTTCTTTCTTAGATGAAAATACGAAATACTTTATTAATCCAACTGGCCGCTTTGTTATTGGTGGACCACTTGGCGATGCTGGACTTACTGGCCGTAAAATTATCGTGGATACATACGGTGGTTATGCGCGTCACGGCGGGGGAGCATTTTCTGGTAAAGATCCAACCAAAGTAGACCGTTCGGGTGCTTATGCAGCAAGATATGTCGCTAAAAATATCGTTGCTGCTGGACTTGCTAAAAAAGTAGAAGTACAAGTTGCATATGCCATCGGAGTTGCGCGTCCAGTTTCCATTTCGATTGACACATATGGAACAAGTGACTATTCAGAACAAGAACTAATTGATGGTGTTAATGAGCTATTTGACTTACGCCCAGCTGGGATAATCCATATGCTTGATCTACGTCGTCCAATTTATCGTCAAACAGCTGCATTTGGTCATTTTGGCCGTAGCGACCTTGATTTACCTTGGGAAAGAACGGATAAAGCAGAAGCCTTAAAAAAATTAATCGTAAAATAAGCTTAACCGAACATTTCTTGTGAGGAATGTTCGGTTTTTTTCTTTCCTAAACAGTGCAAAGAAAGCCTAGTTATGATATGATAGACGTTGTGAAAAAAAGATAAAATGATTATCTATATAGAGGAGAAATGTTACCATGTGTGGATTTGTAGGATGCGTACATGACCGCATTACAGAAATTACTGGCGCTGATAAAGAAACCTTTAGACAAATGAACAGTATGATTACGCACCGTGGGCCAGATGATGAAGGATACTTCACAGATGATCACGTGCAGTTTGGTTTCCGCCGTTTAAGTATTATTGATGTAGAAAACGGTCATCAACCGTTAACGTATGAAAATGAGCGTTACTGGATTATTTTTAATGGAGAAGTTTATAACTATGTGGAACTCCGCGAGCAATTAGTTGCTGAAGGAATGACATTTGAAACCGAAAGTGATACAGAAGTAATTATCGCTACATATGCGAAATACAAAGAAAAAACAGCAGAACGTCTTCGTGGGATGTTTGGTTTTGTTATTTGGGATAAACAAGAAGAACTTGTTTACGGCGCACGCGACCCATTCGGCATTAAACCATTTTTCTATGCAGAAGAAGACGGTAAGCTATTTATGGGTTCTGAAAAGAAATCCATTTTACATGCTTTAAAAGAAAAAGAACTAGATGAAGTTTCATTACAAAACTACATGACTTATCAATTCGTTCCAGAACCAGATTCCTTAACTAAAAATGTAAAACGCTTAGAACCAGGACATCAGTTCACGAAGAAAATTGGTCAACCAATGGAAATTACTACTTATTGGAAAGCATCTTTTGCACCAGTAACTAAATCAGAAGACGCATGGATTAAAGAAGTGCGTGACGTAATGTATGATTCTGTAAAAATGCATATGCGCTCCGATGTACCAGTTGGTTCATTCCTATCTGGCGGTATTGATTCATCGATTATTGCGGCGATTGCCAAAGAATACCATCCTGCAATTAAAACATTTTCTGTTGGTTTTGAACGCGATGGTTTCAGTGAAATCGATGTAGCTAAAGAAACAGCAGATAAGCTTGGTGTAGAAAATATTAGTTATGTTATCTCACCGGAAGAATATATGAAAGAATTACCAAAAATTGTTTGGCATATGGATGACCCACTTGCTGATCCGGCTGCTATTCCGCTTTATTTCTTATCAAGAGAAGCGCGTAAACAAGTAACAGTAGCATTATCAGGTGAGGGCGCAGATGAACTTTTTGGCGGTTATAACATTTATAACGAACCAAATTCCCTTGCGATGTTTAACAAAATGCCAGGCGTATTTAAATCAATGTTAAATAGCGTGGCGCGTATTATGCCAGAAGGAATGCGTGGTAAAAGTTTCTTAGAACGCGGAACAACACCGATGGAAGAACGTTACATCGGAAACGCCAAAATGTTCACAGAAAAAGAAAAACAAATTTTACTTCCGAAATACCAATCTGGTCATGATTATACGAACATTACGGATCCATTTTATGCAGAAACTAAGAATTATCATCCTGTAGAAAGAATGCAGTATATTGATATTCATACGTGGCTACGTGGAGATATTCTCCTAAAAGCTGACCGGATGACGATGGCTAATTCACTGGAAGTTCGTGTACCTTTCCTTGATAAAGAAGTGTACAATGTAGCAAGAAATATTCCAGATACAATGAAAACAACCAATGGAACAACCAAATACATCTTACGTAAAGCGGCAGCCACTTTTGTACCAGAACACGTACTTAATCGCCGTAAACTAGGATTCCCAGTACCAATTCGTCACTGGCTAAAAGACGAAATGAACGCTTGGGTTAAAAATATCATTAAAGAATCACCAACCGATCATTTAATTAACAAACAATACGTTCTAGGCTTACTAGACGATCACTGTGCCGGTAAATTCGACTACAGTCGTAAAATCTGGACAGTTGTTATTTTCATGATTTGGTACGATGTATACGTAGCAGATAAATACGACTTTGGAAAATAAAAAGAAAACCTAGACAGGCTAATTACTAGCTTTGTCTAGGTTTTCTTTTTTCGATGATAATGACGAATGGGGCATCATTTTTTTGATTAATAAAGTTATAAGATAAAACGTGGAAATCTTGTTGCGGAATCGCTTCACAAAAAGTCAAGACAGCATCTTTTTCGACTTTTCCAGCTGGATGACCGTGATAAATTACAAGAATAATGACGCCACCAACTTCAAGTAGCTGCATTAAATGGCCAATGCTTTCTAACGTAGAATCAGCGGTTGTCGTAATTTCTTTGTCGCCACCTGGCAAGTAGCCGAGATTGAAAATAGCAGCGCGAACAGGTTTTGTTGCATATTCTGGAATAAGCGCATGGCTAGCACATACGAGCTCTACTTGTGATGCGACACTCGCATTTTCTAAACGAGTTTTCGTTGCATCAATTGCCATTTGTTGAATATCGAATCCAATCACATGACCATTTACACCAACAAGTTCAGCTAGTAAAAGCGTATCATGCCCGTTACCACACGTTGCGTCAATTACATAATCTCCAGAGCGAACTACTTTTCGAAGTGTATCATGAGCGAAGGGGAGAATACCACGTAAATTCATTTGGAACTCACTTCCACAGGTTGATATAATTTCCCTTGCCAACTATCTCTTCGAACGAGTTCCGCATCAATGGCATTCAGTACTTCAAATTTATTTAAACTCCAAACTGGGCCAATTAAGTCATCCACGCCACCATCACCTGTAATTCGGTGAATAACCATTTCAGGAGGCAGAATTTCAAGTTGGTCAGCTACTAAGTTCACATAACCATCACGGGTTAAAAATTCTAAGTCACCTTTTTTATAATCTTCTACCATTGGCGTTCCTTTTAATAAATGGAGTAAATGGATTTTAATACCATCAACGCCACTTTCAACTACTTTTTGTGCGGTTTCCATCATCATTTCCGGCGTTTCTTTCGGAAGACCATTAATAATGTGGGTACAAATGCGGATATTATGTTTTTGCAGTTTGCGCACGCCTTCTAAATAACAATCATAGTCATGCGCGCGGTTAATTAAGCGCCCAGTTTCATCGTGAGCAGATTGTAAACCAAGCTCTAACCATAAATAAGTCCGTTCATTTAATTCAGCCAAGTATTCAACGACATCATCCGGCAAACAGTCAGGTCGTGTCGCAATCGAAAGCCCAACCACGCCAGGCTCATTCAAAACTGTTTCAAATTTCTCACGCAGTTCAGCAACAGGGGCATGAGTGTTAGTAAAAGCCTGGAAGTAAGCAATACATTTCCCGTCTTTCCATTTCGTTTGCATTTTGTCGCGCACTTGTTGGAATTGTACTTTTAAATCAAGCGCTCGATTCCCGGCAAAATCTCCAGAACCTGCCGCACTACAAAATGTACAACCGCCATGCGCTACTGTGCCATCACGATTTGGACAATCAAAACCACCATCGAGCGCAACTTTATATGTCTTTTGCCCAAATTCTTCTCGTAAACAGTAGTTCCATGTATGGTATCTTTTATTATCATTACTATATACAAATGGATTCGTTTGTTTCACTAGTTTTAGACTCCTTCAAATGAAATTCTCCATTCATTTTAGCACATTTTACTACAAAAGTTAGATAAATCTTCAGACCGCTTGCTAAAAAACCTAAATTCAGCTACAATAAGACTAATGAATTTTGCGAAATAGCGATGAATTGGAGTAGTAATCTGCATATTTTGATGTGAAGAGAGCTGACGGTTGGTGCAAGTCAGTCACAAAATCCGGATGAACTTACCATGGAGCTTGGGTGTATCCCCGTTTTCCGCGTTAAGGAATTGTTAAGTTGAGTGGTTAAACACTAATGTGGGTGGTACCGCGGGAGAAGCATCTCTCGTCCCATGGCGATAAGCCGTTGGGATGTAGGGATTTTTTTGTAGCCAAAATTCGATATTTTAAGGAAAAGAGGATGAGTAAAGTGACATTTAATCATAAAAAAATGGAACCGAAATGGCAACAATATTGGAGTGAACATAACACTTTTAAAACAACAGAAGATAAAGATAAAGAAAACTTCTATGCACTTGATATGTTTCCTTATCCATCTGGAGCAGGTCTTCACGTAGGACATCCAGAAGGCTATACTGCAACAGATATTTTGTCTAGAATGAAACGCATGCAAGGGAAGAACGTCCTTCATCCAATCGGTTGGGATGCATTTGGACTTCCTGCAGAGCAATATGCGATTGATACTGGTAACGATCCAGAAGAATTCACCGCACTGAATATTGCCAACTTTACTCGCCAAATTAAATCTCTTGGTTTTTCCTATGATTGGGACCGTGAAATTAATACAACAGATCCAGAATATTATAAATGGACACAATGGATTTTTGAAAAACTATATGAAAAAGGCCTAGCTTATGAAGCCGAAATCGCTGTAAATTGGTGTCCGGCACTTGGAACCGTATTAGCCAATGAAGAAGTAATTGATGGCAAAAGTGAACGCGGTGGCTTCCCAGTTTTCCGTAAACCAATGCGTCAATGGATGCTTAAAATTACCGCCTATGCAGATCGTTTGCTAGATGACCTTGAACTTGTAGACTGGCCTGAAAATATTAAAGATATGCAACGTAACTGGATTGGTCGTTCAGAAGGCGCAGAAGTTACTTTTAAAATTAAAGATAGCGATGAAACGTTTAATGTCTTTACAACACGCCCAGATACACTTTTTGGCGCAACATATACGGTTTTTGCACCAGAACACGAACTTATCGAAAAAATCACAACACCTGAGCAAAAAGAAGCAGTTGAAGCTTATAAAAAACAAGTAGAACTAAAAAGCGAGCTAGAAAGAACCGACCTTGCAAAAGACAAAACAGGCGTATTCACAGGAGCTTACGCGATTAATCCAATCAACGGCGAAGAAGTGCCGATTTGGATTGCTGACTACGTGTTAATTCAATATGGAACGGGTGCAATTATGGCCGTACCAGCCCACGATGAACGCGACTTTGAATTTGCGCAACAATTTGGTTTGAATATTCGTCCTGTTCTTGAAGGCGGCGACGTGACAAAAGAAGCATTCACTGGCGATGGACCACATATTAACTCTGATTTCTTGAACGGACTAGCTAAAGCCGAAGCGATTACCGCTGCAATTGATTGGCTAGAAAAAGAAGGCATCGGTAGCCGTAAAATCACGTATCGTTTGCGCGACTGGTTGTTTAGTAGACAACGTTACTGGGGCGAACCAATTCCAGTTATTCATTGGGAAGACGGTGAAACAACGCTTGTACCAGAAGAAGAACTGCCACTACTCTTGCCAAAAGCAACGGAAATCAAACCTTCAGGAACTGGCGAATCTCCTCTTGCTAACTTGCACGACTGGGTAAACGTTACAGACGAAAATGGTCGTAAAGGTCGTCGTGAAACAAATACTATGCCACAATGGGCTGGGTCAAGCTGGTATTTCCTGCGCTATATCGATCCAAACAATACTGAAGCAATTGCTGATAAAGAAAAATTAGCAGAATGGCTTCCTGTAGATGTTTATATCGGCGGGGCAGAACATGCAGTACTTCACCTTCTTTATGCACGTTTCTGGCATAAATTCTTGTACGATATCGGTGTAGTTCCAACAAAAGAACCTTTCCAAAAACTATTTAACCAAGGCATGATTCTTGGCGAAAATAACGAAAAAATGTCCAAATCAAGAGGCAATGTCGTTAACCCTGATGAAGTAGTAGAAAAATACGGTGCAGACACACTTCGCTTGTACGAAATGTTCATGGGACCACTGGAAGCTTCTATTGCTTGGAATGAAAATGGACTAGAAGGTGCGCGTAAATTCTTAGACCGTATTTGGCGCTTGCTAGTAACTGAAGAAGGCACTCTTGCTGAAAAAGTTACAACCGATGCGAATGCTAATTTAGAAAAAGCGTATCATCATATGGTGAAAACAGTTACTAATCATTACGAAAATCTGCGTTTCAATACCGGGATTTCGCAACTAATGATTTTCATCAATGAAGCATACAAACAAGATACGATTCCAAAACAATATGTTGAAGGTTTCGTTCAACTCTTGTCACCAATTGCACCACACCTTGCAGAAGAATTGTGGGAAATCCTTGGTCATACAGAAACAATTAGCTATGTAGCTTGGCCAGCCTACGATGAAACAAAACTAGTAGAAGATGAAGTAGAAATCGTACTTCAAGTAAATGGCAAAGTAAAAAGTAAAATCACCGTTGCAAAGTCACTCGGAAAAGAAGAACTAGAGAAACTCGCACATGAAGACGATAAAATCAAAGAAAACATAGACGGAAAAACCATCCGTAAAGTAATCGTCGTTCCAGGAAAACTTGTAAATATTGTTGCGAATTGATTAGAGAAACGCTTCGAAATTGAGCTTTGTTGCTAATTTTGAAGCGTTTTTTCTTTGGAAAATTTTAAGCAACATGCATAACAAATATAGCTAATATTTTGCTAGTATTAATGTAAAACGGGGTGTCAGCAATGAAAAACAGTATAGACTACATTAAAACTGTCCAAAATGTAAAACGTTTTTTTGAGGAGTTTCAGTATTTGGTTTTCCTTTTAGGACCTAGGAACAAGATACAACTTAATTCTGAGGGTATAGTAGAAAAAAAGTTAATAACAGATGACAGTAGCGATATAACTGCAATAGGAAAATTAGTTCAATTATATACAGAGATATTAAATACCATGAAACCTCTGCATCGTTTCATTCTAATTAAATGTTATATTGATAAACAAAAAGACATCGCTACAATGATGGAATTACCTTATGAAATAGCACAATTTAAAAGAATAAAAAAACAAGCCGTTCTCAGTTTAGCCGAAGAACTTGAGATTATCGTTGAAAAAAACTAGTTTAGGAAGAAGATCTGTATTACAGGTTGCATATTTCTCGTTTTTATGGTATATTAGGAAACGGTGTTAAATCACACACGCACGGTGACAGACTGAGAAGGTGCTTAACGACTTGTTCGCTTAAGTTTTTCAGCTGGTTGATCCATGCGGAGGGCGGTTAATCCGCAAAAAATAAACCAATAGGAGGGAATAACACATGCCTGTTATTTCAATGAAACAATTACTCGAAGCAGGAGTTCACTTCGGCCACCAAACTCGCCGTTGGAACCCAAAAATGAAGAAATATATCTTCACAGAAAGAAATGGTATTTATATCATTGACCTACAAAAAACAGTGAAAAAAGTAGACGAAGCTTTCAACTTCATGCGTGAAGTAGCTAGCGACAACGGAACTATCCTGTTTGTAGGAACTAAAAAACAAGCTCAAGAATCCGTTCGCGACGAAGCTATCCGTTCTGGACAATATTTCGTGAATCATCGTTGGTTAGGTGGTACTTTAACTAACTTTGAAACTATTCAAAAACGTATTCAACACCTTAAAAAAATCGAAAAAATGGAAGCAGACGGAACTTTTGAAGTCCTTCCTAAAAAAGAAGTAGTCCTTCTTAAAAAAGAACAAGAAAAACTAGAACGCTTCTTAGGCGGAATCAAAGACATGAAAGGTCTTCCTGACGCTCTATTCATCGTTGACCCACGCAAAGAACGTATTGCGGTTGCAGAAGCTCGTAAACTTCATATTCCTATCATCGGTATTGTTGATACAAACTGTGATCCGGATGAAATCGACTACGTAATCCCTGCAAATGATGACGCTATCCGTGCGGTTAAACTTTTAACTGCTAAAATGGCTGACGCTATCATTGAAGTGAACCAAGGGGAAGAGTTAACTGAAGCGGAAGTTGCTCCTGTAGAAGAAAAAGCTGCAGAAGAAACTACTGAAGCATAAGATTTTATTTGAAACTTTCAAGGTGATAAGGCACTATTCTTATCACCTTTTTTAAAGAGAAAAATTGGAGGGAAAATAAATGGCTAATATTACAGCTCAAATGGTAAAAGAATTACGTGAAAAAACTGGCGCTGGTATGATGGATTGTAAAAAAGCGCTTGTAGAAACTGAAGGAGATATGGAAAAAGCAATTGACTATCTTCGTGAAAAAGGAATCGCTAAAGCTGCGAAAAAATCTGATCGTGTTGCTTCTGAAGGTATGACTCATGTAATCAGCAATGAAAAACATGCTGTAGTACTTGAAGTAAATGCTGAAACAGATTTCGTTGCTAAAAACGACAACTTCCAACAATTAGTTGATGCACTAGCTAAACAAATTCTTGAAGTACGTCCAGATAGCTTAGAAGATGCACTTAAAACAGAAATGCCTAATGGTCAAACTGTTCAAGACTACATCACTGAAGCAATTACAAAAATCGGTGAAAACATTTCCCTTCGTCGTTTTGAAGTTAAAGAAAAAGCGGACAACTCTGCTTTCGGCGAATACATCCACATGAACGGACGTATTGGTGTTCTTACACTTCTTGAAGGAACTACTGACACTACAGTTGCAAAAGATGTTGCAATGCACATCGCTGCAATCAATCCTAAATACATTTCTCGTGAAGACGTTTCTACTGAAGAAGTTGAACACGAAAAAGAAGTATTAACTCAACAAGCATTAAACGAAGGCAAACCAGCTAATATCGTTGAAAAAATGGTAGAAGGTCGTTTGAAAAAATATCTAAGCGAAATTTCTTTAGAAGACCAACCATTTGTTAAAAACCCAGACATCACTGTTGGCGAATACGTAAAACAAAGCGGCGGAAAAGTTGTATCATTCGTACGTTTTGAAGTAGGCGAAGGAATCGAGAAAAAAGAAGATAACTTTGTTGAAGAAGTAATGAGCCAAGTGAAAAAATAAGTAATATTTTATGAATATCAAACTCCTGCAACCCTATATGGAATGCAGGAGTTTTTTTATTTTAAATTTATTTAGATAGTTTATCCTGCGTGTGTTTTTTGCTATACTTAGAAGGTACAATAAAACTAAGGGAGAACAGCATGAAAAAAATCATCAAGTTTATTTTTGTTACTTTATTTATTTTATTTTTAGTAGATTGTTTATGGACAATGATTCAAACAAAAGACGGATTAGATTCACCTCTTTGGCTACAAATTGTTTATTTATTAGCTTATCTAGTTTCTGCAATTGGTGCCTATAAAGAAAAGTGGTTCGGTTTTTTTATCGCATTTTTATTTGGAGTTATGATTATGATAGCAAGTATTATTATCACTTTATAAACAAAAAGTCTCGATTTAATTATCGAGGCTTTTTTTTGAGAATTTTAATATACTACGGATGAATATTTATACATTTTATATATAAGAATTTATATATATAAAGGGATTTTGGTATTGGTTCTTAACCACGAAATCCAGTTCCTTGAACAATTTGTCATATTTGGAACGTTGGTTGCATAAAATAGTGAAATACACTCAAAATAAGGTGAAATAATAGACCAAATAGACGATTCGTTTCAAAAAGTGTAATAATAATTCTAATTTAAGCCTGATTTTAGTCGTTCATGACAAGAATCGGCTATTTCATTACATTTTTGGTTATACATTCGCTATCCATGTTACAATTTTTTTGGAGGGTATAAAGTTTAGAAATGAGGCGTTCAAGGTTGGAAAAAGGGATGACGAACATTAAAAGAAATATTTATAAATTACTTTTATTTTTACTTAGTTTGCTAGTAGCTTTTATTGTATATTTCCGTATATTTTATAATATCTTACCCATGTACTTTGGCAATATGGAGAGCTTGAATAAAAATGTTTTAGCTTTTGGGATTGTGGTATTCACACTATACATTTTACTCAAAATGGTTTTTAAGCTTCAAAATAAATGGGATGGATATTTATTACTCTTATTGTATTTATTCGTTTTAACTATCGGCTTATTAAGACCTGATGATAGTGTATCTTTAGAGTCCTATTTTAATGTCAATGTGATGCTTATTTTGGAAGATTTACGCGTTAATGAAGCTTCGTGGTCCGTACTTTTAATTAATTTAGTGTTATTCACTCCTATGTATTTTCTGCTAAGCTTTGTTCCATTTTTGGATGATTTTCTAAAGCGCTTTATTGCCTTTTTTACTTTGATTTTAGTAATCGAAAGCTTGCAATCTATATTAAAAGTGGGGATGTTTGATGTAACCGATTTGCTATTATATATCATCGGATTTTTCGTTGGATTCGGAGTTTACTGTTGTATAAAAAAGGTATTTAGAGCACAAAAGCCCAGAAACTCGAGCCAATTTTAAAAATTTAGTACGTACGAAAGCTTGTTATTATTTAAATAGGGATTTCCTATTTTTATGATATAGTTTGAGAGAAAAGGGGGAGTATTCATCACGTTAGGAAGAAAAAAAGGTATACGTATTAACTAATATGTTTACTGTTTCACTTGAAAAATTACTTACAAAGAGGAGCGACACAGAATGAAGAAAATTTTATCATTGTTAGTAGCATTTATTTGCGTATGGAGTATGGTTATGCCAAGTGTGGAAGCGAGTGCGGCAGCTAAAATTATTACATGGGATTTAGTAGATAGTAGTAAGCATTTAGATTACTCGGGTAATTCGAAGTATATGTCTTTTATAAGATCAGGGGCCAATACTTGGAACGCCTATAAAAAGGGAGTAATTAGACCAGCTTCTGCGCAGAATAAATCTGATGTTTATTGCAGTGATGTTTCCGTCAATAACAATGTTAATGCTACTACTTATAGCAATGGAAAAATTACTTTTAACAAAAAAAATATGGATAAAAAAAATAATGCTGGTAAGCAAAATGTAGCAACACACGAATTAGGTCATGGTTTGCGATTAGCTCATAATGCATCCTCTGATGTGATGTACCAATATAGTACTTCCAAGACGAGCTTATCTACGAACGACAAAAGATCTTATGATGCAGCATATAAAAAATATTAAAAAGGGGTACTTAAGATGAAAAAGACAACTATGGGAATAATTGCTTCAACAGTAACAATTTTAGGTATCGGTTGCTTGCTAACAGTAAGTACATATGCAGAAAAAACAGAACCAAAGAAAAAAGATGTTCCAACTTATGCCATTCATTCAGACTATACACTAAATATCGATAATCCAAATGAAGTTGTTGGTGATGCGGATTATGTGTTTGTCGGAAAAGTAACAGGAGAGAGCGGAACTATTTATAAAAATAAAACGCCAATCGAACAAGAAGATGGTTCGGTAAAATATATCGGAGAAGCCTACACAAATTATAAAATCAAAGTTATTTCTAATTTAAAAAATGAACTGGCAACGGATAAAGAACTTGCGATAGCCAAACAAGGTGGTATTCGAGAGGACGGTTCTGCCTATGATATATTTGAAGATGACATACTGCCAGATGTAGGAAAAATTTATATTTTTACTGCTTATACGCAAGATGATGGTTCATTACTTATTTCAGGTGGTAACTCTACAATAGCATTCGATGAAAAAACAAAAAATATCGATACAGCAAAAGAAGTTACGCAAACAGAAGAATATGAAACATATGAAAATGCCGTAGAAAACCAAGTGAAAATAGAAGAAAACTAAATAGAAATGATCAAAAAGCATAACGGTGCTTACTAAGTATCGTTATGCTTTTATTGTATATAGCTGTATTTTTTCTTAAAAGTAATCCCGAAATACAAATAATTTTTAAACAATTTGCAATTATTTGTTGCGCTTTCAAATGAAATCGGTTAAACTAATATCGTTGCATAATAAAACAAAGGAGGAATGGACGATGAATAATTATATTACGACTTCAAACATGGCATTATTGCGCTTAAAAATAGAATTTATTTCACCGGACCATTTCGCGAGCATGGGAACTCTCCTTTAAGTTGGTTTTATTTTATACAAAGTGGTGACAAATAAATATATTTTTTCGGGTAATAATGGGCAGAAATAGGTCCATTATTTTTATTTGTCCAAATTTAAGGAAAAAAGGGAGGGATAGTTGTTTGAAAATTTTTAAAGCATTAAGCTGGTTTTTTAAAGAAAATTGGAAGTCTTATGCGTTTGGGGTAACAATTTTATTTACAATTGCGCTTTTGCAGTTAGTACCGCCGCAAATAATTGGCTACACGGTGGATGCAGTCACAAATGACTCACTGACAAAAGAAAAATTGATTAAATGGATGCTTATTCTCGTTGTAGCAGCTGTTCTTGCTTACGTTGGACGTTACGTTTGGCGGATGTTGATTTTCGGTTCTGATAACAAATTACAACGGACGTTACGCTTACGACTGTTCGAACATTTTACGAAGATGTCACCATTTTTCTTCCAACGTTATCGTACTGGGGATTTAATGGCACATGCGACGAATGATATTACCGCTATTCAACAAGTGGCGGGAATTGGTGTTTTGACATTATCGGATTCTGTGTTAACAGGAGGAACGGTTATTGCAACCATGGCGATTACGATTGACTGGCGCCTTACTTTGATTGCATTACTTCCAATGCCGTTTATGGTACTCGGAAGTTCGATTTTAGGTAAAAAATTACATGATCGTTTCCATGGGGCTCAAGCTGCTTTTTCGATGTTAAATGATAAAACACAAGAAAGTATTTCAGGAATTAAAGTCACACGAACATTTGGGCAAGAAAAAGAAGATATTCAAGATTTTGCCAAACAAACAAAAGAAGTAGTTCAAAAAAATATTTCGGTTGCTAAAGTGGATGCGATGTTCGATCCAATGATTTCGATTATTGTAGGGATTTCCTTTGTGCTTTCCTTAGGGTTTGGAGCTAAATTCGTTGTTGACGGAGAATTGACTATTGGACAAGTGATTGCTTTTTCAAACTATTTATTCTTACTCATTTGGCCGATGTTAGCATTTGGATTTTTATACAATATCATTCAGCGCGGAAATGCTTCTTACGACCGTGTGCAGCATTTGCTTGCGGAAAAAGAAGATGTAATTGATCACGCAGATGCAGTAGATGTTACGCCAGAAGGTAATTTACATGTGGAAATTAATGCATTTACGTATCCAGATGAAAGTGAACCCGTATTGTCAGAGATTGGTTTTGACTTAAAATCTGGTGAAACGCTTGGAATTGTTGGGCGAACTGGTTCTGGGAAAACATCGTTATTAAAATTATTAATGCGAGAATATGATACGTACGATGGCGAAATTTCTTTTGCTGATGTAAAAATTCAAGATTACACTGTACGAGCTTTGAGAGAAGCAATCGGTTATGTGCCACAAGATCAGTTTTTATTCTCAACAACCGTGCGTGATAATATTCGTTTTGGGAAACCAGAAGCACCTCAAGAAGAAGTGAGCAAAATCGCGCAACTTGTATCCGTTGATGAAGATATTCTTGGGTTTGAACATGGGTATGATACGATTGTCGGCGAGCGCGGAGTTTCACTTTCTGGTGGGCAAAAACAGCGGCTTGCCATCGCACGTGCCTTAATTATGAATCCAGAATTGCTGATTTTGGATGATGCACTTTCGGCGGTAGATGCAAAAACGGAAGAACAGATTCTATCTAATTTAAAAGAGAATCGTTCTGATAAGACAACCATCATTAGCGCACACCGACTTAGCTCTGTGGAACATGCTAATTTGATTATTGTTATTGATAAAGGGAGAATTGTGGAACGAGGAACGCATAGTGAGCTAATGACGCTAGATGGCTGGTATGCAGAAATGTTCCATGAGCAACAACTAGAGGAAGCTTTAGGAGAAGGGGGTGCGGCTGATGGAAGTGATGAATGAACAAGACGAAATGTTAGTGATGTCCGGTAAAGAACACCGTGCAGTATTAAAGCGAATGCTTAGTTACACAAAATATCATATTCCAAGTTTGATTTGGACTGGAATTCTTGTTCTTCTTGTAACGCTTGCAGATGTATTCGCGCCAATTTTAATTAAAATATTCTTGGATGATTATTTAACGCCAATGAATTTAGAAATGCAAGCTTTGTTAATTTTAGGAGCGGGGTATTTAGGGCTGACAATTGGGAAATCCATTGTGTGGTACTTCCAATTGCTTTATTTCCAAAAAATCGCGCTTGAAATTGTGCAGCAAATGCGGATTGACATTTTTACGAAGCTTCATTCACTCGGCATGCGTTATTTTGATAAAACGCCTGCTGGGAGTATCGTTTCGCGTGTGACAAATGATACGGAAGCTGTGAAAGATATGTTTATTAATGTGCTTTCAACTGCGATTCAAAGTTTGTTTATGCTCGTAGGGATTTATGCGGCGATGTTTGCGCTCAATGTTCAGTTAGCGCTTTATAGCTTGCTGTTATTCCCACTTATTGTCTTTATTATTTTTGTTTACCGGAAATATAGTTCCCAGTTTTACCGGGCAAGACGAGAAAAATTAAGCCAATTAAATGCGAAAATTGCTGAGTCGATTTCAGGGATGTCGATTGTGCAACAATTTAATCAAGAGCGCCGTTTAGTAAAAGAATTCGAGCACATCAACAAAGACTATTATGATGTTGGAATGAAAAACATTAAATTTAATGCGCTATTACTTGGGCCAGCCATTGACTTGATTTACGCGCTAGCAGTTGTGATTATTCTTAGCTTTTTCGGGGCTGAATCTTTAACTGGTCCTGTAGCTATCGGGACAATTTATGCGTTTGTTAGTTATTTTGATCGGTTTTTAGAAGCGATTTATAACGTAATGGAACGTTTGGCTATGTATCAAGAAGCCATCACAGCAGCGTCTAGAGTATTTCGTATTATGGATGAAACAGAAGAAGTCCCAGCTCAATTAAATGATCCAGAAGCAAAAATTACTCGTGCAAAAATTGAGTTTAAAGATGTTTCGTTTGCGTATGAAGGCGGACGTGATGTACTTAAAAATATTAGCTTTACAGCAGAACCTGGTCAAACGGTGGCTTTAGTTGGTCATACAGGGAGTGGTAAAAGTTCGATTATCAATTTAATGATGCGCTTTTATGAATTCGAGCGTGGCGATATTTTAATTGATGGTAAGTCGATTAAATCCCATGAAATTGCTGAATTGCGTAAGAAGACGGGACTTGTCTTACAAGATAGTTTTATGTTTTATGGCGATATTAACACGAATATTCGTCTTTATGATAAAAACATTACGGATGAGCAAATTGTGGATGCCGCGAAATTTGTTCAAGCAGATGGTTTTATTCAAACGTTATCCGATCAATATCAACATAAAGTTATTGAGCGAGGTGCTTCATTTTCAAGTGGGCAAAGGCAGTTGATTTCTTTTGCTAGAACAGTTGTGACGAACCCACAAATTCTTGTGTTAGATGAAGCGACGGCAAATATTGATACAGAAACAGAAAGCTTAATTCAAACTGGGTTAAAACGAATGAGAGAAGGACGTACAACGATTGCGATTGCGCATCGACTTTCGACAATTAAGGATGCCGATTTAATTTTAGTTTTATCTAAAGGGCGAATTATTGAGCGTGGTACACATGATTCATTAATTGCAGAACAAGGTGTATATCACTCAATGTATCAATTACAAAATAGCGGAATGGATTTAGACGAAGCGCTTTAAGCAGAGAAGTTTATTTCAAGCGGTAAAAGGAATATAATGAGGAGCGAAGTGTTACAGCAGATAAGTAGGGGGAATTAATCGTGTCATTAGTCATTTCAATTATCATTACACTTGTTTTTGGGGCTGGAATTATCATGATAAGAATGAAAGCATCGAAGCGTCCAGCAAGTGTGAAAGGGATTATCATACCGCCAATTATGATGTCGACAGGCGCACTCATGTTTGTTATTCCTTTTTTCCGTGTTTCGGTAGTAGATATTTTAGAAGCAATTGCCATGGGGCTAGTGTTTTCTGTTATTTTAATTTGGACTACAAAATTCGAAGTTCGTCATAAATACGTATTTATTAAACGCACGAAAGCTTTTCCGGTTATTTTGATGGGATTATTGCTTATTCGGATTTTCATTAAATATTGGATTAGCGGCAGTTTGGAAGTAGGCGAATTATCTGGTATGTTCTGGATTATGGCGTTTGCAATGATTGTGCCTTGGCGAATCGTTATGTATTTCCAATATAAAAATACGGAAAAACAGCTAGGTAAAGTAGAAGTTAGTGGCGAGTACGAATAATAGTGAAAGCATTTTCCAAAACAGCTTGAATTATCTAGTATGAATAGCTTATAATGAATAATGTTACATCGTGAGTAATGTTACTTGCCGGATGGGTGAAGCATATCCGAGACTGACGCGGCCAGTTACAAAAGGGCTTCCGAGTTTGGCTTGAAAAAAAGGAGGACATCATCTTGAAAAAATGGTTATTAGTAGTTTTAACTTTAGCACTAGGATTGTCGCTTGCGGCTTGTTCCGGTTCTAATAGTTCCGACAAAAAAGAAGACACAAAAAAAGAAACATCAAACGTTAAGGACGACGTATTAAATTATTACATGGACTTAGTAGACGTTATTAATGAAAACAATGGCGATTACAACGCTTATGTAGGAGCGGTTGGCGCAGATCCTAAACCATCTGAAGCAGACCTTGCTGCTCTTGCAAAACCAGCTAGTGAATCAGCACTTAAAGTATCTGAAACACTTGCTAGTGAAAAAACACCAGACCTAGGTAAATACACAGATGATTTCAAAGCAGCTGTGAAACAATTAAGTGATGCTTATAAATTAGAAGCAGATGCACTTAAAGCTAGTGGTCGTGACACAACAAAAGCAGACGAAGCGATGGCAAAAGCGGACGAAGCAATTGCTGGCGTATTAAAAGATGCTGGACTTAATCCTTCAAGCATTACAACTGATACAGCTTCCTGATAATAAAAAAGACAGTTTCCAAATGGAAGCTGTCTTTTTTATTATTTGTTTTTTGTTTGGTTAATTTCATTTTGAAGTTGTTCAAATGTCGCCATTAATTCTTGAGACTTAACTTCTAGTAGCTCTTTTTGGTCAAGTTCGGTATCATTGAATAATACCGGATCGCCAAAACGAATAATGATTTTTTTGCGTTTTAAAATTTCTCCAAATGTTTTGGGTCCATCATAAACAGCAGGTAGCATTGGAACTTTTGCTTTATGAGCGATAGTTACAGCACCACGTTTTAAATGAAGGTTGGTTGTTTTTCTTGTACCACTAGGGAAAATACCAACTACTTTACCAGATTTAAGCATCCGAATGGGAGCTTTAATGGCACTTGGTCCAGGATTATCACGATTGACTGGGAAAGCGTTAAGGTGCGTCATTAGCCAGTTGAGGAATTTTCCTTTGAAAAGCTCTTGTTTCGCCATATAATGTACTGGTGTTGGCGACAAAGCGAAACCAAGATATAAGATCTCAATCCAAGACGTATGAGTGGAAACTACAACATAAGGCGCTTCGATAATTTTCTCTTTGTTTTGTACTTGAAATCGTCCACCAATAATAATTAAAATAAAATGAACGAGGTTTTTTGCGAAATGATAAAACAACTTCTTCACTCCCAATATTGCTAGTTATTTTTTTAAACTATATCTAGTATACTTAAAAATGACGAGTTTTGCATTAAAAATAAATAATCTCTGAGAAAAAGAAAAGAGGAAAACGATGAAATTTTTACATACAGCTGATTTGCATTTAGGGAAAATTGTATCTGGCGTATCGATGCTAGCTGAGCAAGAATATATTTTGGCACAAATAACGAAGATTGCCGAGGAAGAACAAGTTGATGCGCTTATTTTGGCTGGAGATTTATATGACCGTGCTGTACCGCCTGCGGATGCGGTGAAAGTGCTAAATGATATTTTAGTGAAATGGAATGTAGAACTAGGTATTCCGATATTTGCGATTAGTGGTAATCATGATAGTGCAGAGCGACTAGCTTTTGGCAGTCAGTGGTACGAAAGCAGCAAGCTATATATGAAAGGGAAATGTACTTCGCAGTTTGAACCAATTTCGTTTATGGATGCGGAAGTGTGGCTTGTGCCTTATCATGAGCCGGCAATTATTCGTGAAGTCTTGGCTGATAGTTCTATTCGTAGCTTTGAGGACGCTATGCAAGCCGTGACGAAACAAATTCGAACAAAATGGAACCCAGCTAAGGCGCAAATTTTAGTAGGACATGCGTTTGTTTCTGGCGGGATTCCTAGCGAGTCAGAACGCCAACTTGCGATAGGAAATGTGGACCGAGTTTCAACGAACTGTTTTGATGGATTTACTTATACCGCGCTTGGTCATTTGCATCACCCGCATGCGATTAATCATCCTGCTATTTTTTATAGCGGATCGCCGTTAAAATATTCTTTTTCAGAAACAAAGGATAATAAAAGTGTGCGCATTGTAGAAATTGAGGGAAATGAACTTATTAGTGTAAAAGAGCGATTTCTAACGCCGAAACATGATATGCGCATTATTTCTGGAACACTGGCGGAACTTACAGAAAACTTAGTGGAAAATCCAAATGATTTCTTTCAAGTTAATTTAATGGATGAAGGTGCTTTAATTGATCCAATGGGGAAATTGCGCCAATTTTATCCCAATATTTTACATTTAGAACGTAAAAAGCAAACCTTAAAAGAAACGCAAGATAACTTTGAAGAAATGATGAAAAAAGATGATTTAGAGTTATTTGGGCAATTTTTTGAATATGTAAATGGTACGAAATTAACGGAGACGCAACGACAAAAATTAGCAGATGTGTTTGAAGAAGCGCGAAAGGAGGATACTGAATGAGACCGATAAAATTAACTATGCAAGCTTTTGGAGCTTATGCCAAAAAAGAAGTAATTGACTTTGAAAAACTAGGAACGGAACAAATTTTCGTGATTTCTGGTAAAACAGGGGCGGGGAAATCCACTATTTTTGATGCAATTAGCTTTGCGATTTTTGGAAAAGCAAACACATTCGATCGGGAAAGTTTTTCCATGCGCAGCCATTTTGCGACGGACAAAGAAATAACGGAAGTAACGCTTGTGTTTAGATTGAAAGACAAAATTTATCAGATCAGTCGTATTCCTCAACAAGAAATTGCTAAACAACGAGGAAATGGAACGACAACTTCTCCTCAAAAAGCTGAATTATACGAACTCATAGGTGATGAAATGAAGCTCCTTGCGAGTTCCGTTCGTGATGTTAATACGAAAATGGAAGAATTAATTCAACTTAATGTGGATCAATTTAGACAAATTTTAATGATTCCTCAAGGGGAATTTAGAGAACTACTCGTATCGGATAGTAAAGAAAAAGAAGTGATTTTGCAACGATTAGCGCATACCGTGTACTATGAAAAAGTTGAAAATTTGCTGTGGGAAAAACAAAAAGAAGCAGAAATTTTAGTTGTCGAAGCGAGAAAAAAAGTCGCCGAGCTTGCCGAACTCAGCTTGCCAGGAATAGAAATAACCGGCAAGACAACAACTGAAATTAGTTTGCTGCAAACAGAAGCTATCAAGCAAGAACAAGCAATTTTAGCAGAGTTAGAAAGTGCTTTAAGCATCATTCGTAAAGAAACAAGTGAAGCGGTTGAAAAAGTGACTCTTGCGAAAGAACAACTGCTTGATTGGCAAAATTTAGATTTATATATAGAAGAAGTAGCTAAATTAGAAGCTGAAAAAGATTTTTATCAAGTGATAGCAAACCGAATTGAAGCAGCTAAAAGAGCCAGTAACCTGCGTTCTCAGGATGCGCTTTGTATCCGTTTAAAAGAACAATTAGAAACAGCAGTAAATACTGAAAAACAAGTAGCGCATGAAGTAGAGTTGATAACAAACCAATTTTCAAATGCAAAAAAACAAAAAGAAGCACTCGCCGAACAAGAAGCAGTACTAGAAGCTAACAAACGCACACTTTTTCAATTAGAAGAAATGGAACCAAAAATCATTGAATTAGAAACAGTAACGATTCAAAAAAGACGCGCAGAAATTAATTGGAAAGAAGCAGCGGATCGTTTAGAAAAAGTGATGAAAACAGAGCAGGAAATCGCAGCAGAACTACAGTCAATGGAAACTCGTTTAGGAGAAATTAACCAAGCAGAACTAGCGATTTTAGAGGCTATTAATAAACGAACAACTGCCGAAGCTCTCATTGAAAAAAATCAAGAACTTGTTAATAAACGAATGAAAATGGATCTATGGAATAAACAAAAACAAACAGAAGAACAAACGCTAAAACAACTTTTAACAGAAAAATTAGCTATAGAAACAATGATTAAACAAGAAGAATCAAATTTACAACAAGAACAAGCTGCAACACTCGCAGCTCATTTGCACGAGGGTGACGCTTGTCCTGTCTGCGGATCTGTGTCACATCCACAATTGGCAGAATACGGGGAATCAGCCAGCCTCACAACGCTAGAAGAGGCAAAAGCTAAACTACATGAAAAACAATTAGCGATTAATGAGGTTGAAAAATCAATCAGCCAACTTGAATGGCAATTAGCTGAATGGGCGGATATAGCAGATGTGGACTTAGTTGCAGTAGAAAAGTTATTAGCAGAAAACCGCCAATTAGCTAAAAACCTAACAGATCAAATAAATCAATTGCAAACTAACGTGGCGCAAAAAGAAAATATTCAAGGCGCACTTGAAACATTAAAAAACAAACAAAAAGAGCTAGAAACAGAAAAAAATAATACGGCTCTTCAAGTAGAAAGTTTTCATCAAGAAGTCCAACTCTCATCTGGAAAACTAAGCTATTTAGAACAAGCAATTCCAGCCGATTTACGAGATAAAACTATTTTTGATAAGAAAAAGAATGAATTAAGTAACAGCATTAAAACGCATCTGGAACAAGCCGAACAAGTGGATAAAATATTTAGAGAAGCTGAAAAAGAAACAACTAGGCTGGAATCAACATTGCAATCTGCCGAGAACACAACACTGGACGCTAAAGAAGCATTACAAGTCCAACGCGAAGTTTTTAAAGAGTCAATGAAACAAAATGATTTTCCTACTTATGAGGCTTATAAACAAGCTTTAATGTCAGTAGAAGAACTAAAAAGTAAAGAAGAACAACTAGCTGACTTTGAGCGGAAACGCCATTTAGCTATATCACGCCAAGCTGATTTAACAGAAAAACTGAAAAACAAACAAAAACCAAATATCGAACAACTAGAATCATTTATGACCGAAAAACAATTAGAACTTGCTCAGTCAGAAGAAAACACAATTAAACAACGCGACTTTGTTTTGAAACGAAAAGAACTTGCCGAAAACTATCAAAACAGTATTCAAGCAGTAGAAAAAGCAGAAGAAAATTATGCGGACATTGGCTTATTAGCAGACTCAGCTCGTGGTAAAAATGCTAGAAGGCTAACATTTGAACGTTATATTTTAGCGATGTTTTTAGATACTATTATCCACCGAGCTAATCATCGTTTATCTAAAATGACTAGCGGACGTTTTGAACTCAAGCGAAAAATCGAAAAAGCAAAAGGGAATGTCCAAAGTGGGTTAGAACTTGAAGTTTTTGATGAATATACGGGGCTGACGCGTCATGTAAAAACACTTTCAGGTGGAGAAAGCTTTAAAACCTCGCTAGCACTTGCTTTGTCGCTTGCAGAAGTTGTCCAAGAAATGGCTGGTGGAATTTCACTGGAAACCATGTTTATTGATGAAGGATTTGGAACGCTTGATCCAGAGTCATTAGAGGTCGCCGTAGAATGTTTACTGGAAACACAAGAAAACGGCCGCTTAGTCGGGATTATTTCCCATGTGCCAGAGCTAAAAGAACGCATTTCAGCAAGGTTAGAAGTAACTGCAACTAATCACGGAAGTACAACTAAATTTATTACTGCTAATAGCTAAAAGACCGCTTGCGTTGCCGTCACTCGTCTTTTCCTATATAATAGTAGTTTAGAGTAATGGACGGTTTTGGGAGGAAGAAAGTAATGGAGCACTTTACAGCAATTCAAAATAAAATGATTCCATATAGTGTGAAACAGGCTGGAAAAAAACTGATGGAAGACGGAGAAATCATTCAGTTTCGTGAAAAAGACGCATCAGACCATTTTTTAACCTATTTTATTGATCAAAATGTCGTAGAAGATGCTGGTAGTGAAAATTATGCTTGTAGCTGTGCCGATTTTCAGCTAAATGCTATTTGCAAACATATCTACGCGACACATTTAAAAATGGAAAAAGAAAAACAAAAAGCAGCCAAACAAGATTTTAAAAATCGAATTCTCACACAAGAATCAAATACACTTCTTTCCCTTTTTCAACAAAATATGGCGCAACAACTTGAAGTGGAAGAGGATATTACTAATAAAATACCACTTCAAACACAATATATCATTCGCTTAAAACCCGATGATTCTAGTTATATTATGACAATTGAAGTCAAAGTAGGGACAGAGCGAACATATGTAGTAAAAAATATGAATACGTTTTTAGCTGCGATTCGTGATCGGCAGTGGCTTGTATTTACTAAGAATTTTGCTTATGATCCAAACGAGCATTTCTTTTTGGAAGAAGACAAACAAATTTTGGACAAATTACTTCAAATCAGTGAAATTGCCAAGATGTATGATACAGATTCTTTCTACTGGTCAAAATCCTATGCGGAAGAGAAAAATCTAACTATTCCACCTAGTATGGCTGGTGAACTATTAGAACTCTTAACTGAGCGCGACACGACTTGTATTATTATGAAAGAACGCGTAGAAGATATTAAATACCGCGGCATCAACGTTCGCCGCGATAACCTAGACTTTATTTTTGAACTTAAAAAAAGTGCGGATGACAAATACCAACTAGAAATGGAAGACTTACAACAAGCAATCTTTTTCGAAGCTTATCAGTTACTTTTCTTTGATGGTACTTTTTTCATTCCTGTTAAAGAAGTTTGGGAATCTTTAAAACCGTTAATTGAGTTTCACAAAGTTACGAAAAATGAAGTGGTGCAGTTTTCGGAGTCGCAATTGAGTGAAGTGATTTCCTATGTTTTACCAGCTTTACAAAAAAGTGGTAAGTTGAAACTGGACGACTCGATTGAAGACCGGATTACACAGCAACCACTTGATTGTAAATTATTTATTGCATTGGAATACGGAGAGCATACATTACGCCTTGAATATCATTATGGCAATCAATTATTTGATCCATTTGCAATTACGGAAGAAGAAAACGAAAAAATCATGATTCGTGATGTGGAAAAAGAAGCACGCGTGATGAATATTATCGAAAGCGCTCCTGTTCATTTTTCAGGAACAAAAATGGTTGTTAATAAACAAGAAAAGGATTTATATCAATTTTACTATCGAACCATTCCAAAACTTGCCGAGTATGCGGAGATTTATATGGAAGATGGTTTAGAAGAAATGGTAGAAGACAACGTGCGCCCTGTGACAACGCTAGATGTTTCTTCAGATAATGATTATCTTTCTGTTTCGTTTGATTTCAAAGGCATCCCGGAAGAAGAAGTCCAAAATGTCCTAGAATCATTGCGAGAAAAACGTAGCTATCATCGTCTGAAAAATGGACGTTTCTTATCGCTTGAATCGGAAAACTATAAACAAATGGAAGACGTACTACAAATGTTAGAAGTGCGTAAAAAAGATGTCCAGCCGAATATGCAAGTTCCGCTTTATCGAGGTATGCAAATTTACGATATTTTAGGGGCGGGAACGCAAGATGAACATCATAAATTCAGCCGTTCTTTCCGTGAACTACTGACAGACATAACTACTCAATCAGAAGACAGTTTTAGTTTACCAAAAGGATTAAAAGCAGAGTTGCGTGATTATCAGTTAACAGGTTTTGAATGGATGAAATCACTTGCTAAATATAATCTTGGTGGTATTTTGGCAGATGATATGGGACTCGGTAAAACTGTACAAACGATTAGCTTCTTGGCATCAGAATTAGAAGAGAATCCGAACTTAAAACCGGTCTTAATAGTTACACCAGCCTCACTGCTCTACAACTGGCAAAGTGAATTAGAAAAATTTGCGCCAGAAATCCCTGTGACTGTTTTACATGGAACGAAACAGGCTCGTATGGCAGAAATGGAAGAGATAAAACACGGTCATGTTTATTTGATTTCTTATCCATCTTTACGTCAAGATATTATTCATTTCGCTGATGTAGCTTTTTCAAGTGTCATTATTGATGAATCGCAAGCCATTAAAAACTACCATACAAAAGCATCTCAAGCGGTGCGAGCGCTTAAACGAAATCATGTATTTGCGTTAAGTGGAACGCCGCTTGAAAATAGTATTGATGAATTATGGGCGATTTTCCAAACATTAATGCCAGGATTTTTCCCATCGCTACGCAAATTCAAAGAAATACCATACGAAAACATTGCCAAAATGATTCGTCCGTTCTTACTGCGCAGATTAAAACAAGACGTAGTAAAAGAACTACCCGATAAAATTGAAACAAACCTTTATTCTGAATTAACCGATGAGCAAAAAACAATCTACTTAGCTTATTTAGAGAAAATTCAAGCTGATTTAGAAGAAAGTAATGGCAATGCTTCGGAAGAACGAATCAAATTACTCGCGGGATTAACCCGTTTACGCCAAATTTGCTGTGATCCGAGCCTTTTTGTCGAAAATTATCAAGGTGAATCTGGTAAATTACTACAGTTATTTGATACAATACAGACAGCAAGAGAAAACGGCAAACGAATACTGATTTTTTCTCAGTTCACTGGTATGCTTGCGATTATTCGCCGGAAATTAGAAGAAGATGGTCAACCCCTTTTCTATATGGATGGTAAAACGCCTGCTAAAACAAGATTAGATATGGTTAATGCTTTTAATGAAGGTGAGAATGATATTTTCCTAATCTCTTTAAAAGCAGGAGGAACCGGGCTAAATCTTGTGGGTGCAGATACGGTGATATTATACGACTTATGGTGGAATCCAGCTGTAGAAGAACAAGCGACAGGACGTGCTCACAGAATCGGTCAAAAACGTGTCGTTCAAGTGTTCCGAATGATTACAAAAGGAACGATTGAAGAACGAATTTTTGACTTACAAAAGAAAAAACAAGCGCTCGTGGATGAACTTATCCAACCAGGGGAACAAATGCTAGGTAAGTTAAACACAGAAGAAATTAAACAAATTTTACAATTGGATAATGGAAGGGATGACAAATAATGAAAAAGTGGGAAGTATTCGCAGTTCAAAATGTAGGCGCAGCAGAGGAAATTATCAACAAGTTAGTAAGTGAGGGCTATGAAAAAGAAGATATTTCTGTTTTAGCTAAATCTAAACATAATAAAAATCTCGAAACATTAGCGGAAAAAGAAAATATTGAAATCGAACGTCCAGTTAATGAAGAGGCGTTTGGCATTATCTCTGGAATACTGCAATCACTTAGTGGCGCAATTGTTATTCCACAAGCTTATAATCCGAAATACGGCGCCCTATATGCGGCAGGACCTTTTGCTAAATGGTTCTCAAAAACAGACGATAAATCTGTTAAAAAACTTCTAGAAGATTTCGACTTAACAGAAGAACAGGTTGATAAAATGATTGAAAATTTACATGCAGATAACATCTTAATTTTTGCGAGATAGTATCGGTGAAAAAGGAGAAGTTTATGCAAATTAAAGAATTTTTGATTAGTCGTCGTTCAGAGGTAGTTAACAATTTTTACGATAATTATTATACTCAAACGGATGAGTATAAGTTGAGGCTTAGTGCTGGTGAGGATGAACAATCTATTCGCTCACTAAGTACCGCATCGTGTGGCATGATTATTGATGTCATTACGGGAGTGAAAGAACGAGATTTTGAAAACATCGGTAAAAGACGCTTCAATGACAAAACGGACATTAGAAAAATCCATCAACATATGAGCGAAATTGATAAATTTATTATAAACAGCTTACTTAAATGGAAAGAAACTGAAGATGTTTTTTATACGGATGCTGATATTATTCAGTTTATGTTAGAAATAAAAGACACACTCGCATCCATTCAACAGCAGCTTCTTGAAGGATTTATGCAAGAAAATAGAAATCAAGTTATGGCTCAGCGCAAAGAGATTATCCAATTATCGACGCGTATTATTCCGATTACTGATTCCATCGGAGTGTTGCCAATAGTTGGAAGTTTAGATGATGATCGAGGCTATTTTATGAAAGAAAAAGCAATCGAATCTGCGGATAAGTTAAATTTAGACTTCATCGTAATAGATTTTTCTAGCGCCGTGTTAAAAGATGATTTTGCAACAAAACACATGGAAGATATGATTCAATCATTTAAATTGATTGGATTAATCCCGATACTTTCTGGTATGCAACCAAGCTTTGCCCAGCGCACAATTCAGGTTGGTTCGAATATTTCGAAACTCCAATCATTTGGCTCCCTAGAACAAGCATTAACCAATTTAGGTCTATAAAAAAAGGTGAATGGCACTTCGTTGTCATTCATTTTTTTGTTATAAGAAAAAGTTATTGAATTATAGCGAATTCTCTTTGTTTACTTATCGCTTATTTTTAAGTACAATAGATGAGAGAGACCAGTCGTTTCAAGAATTGAAGGAGGAAACGTGGATGACTAATTGGAAAGAAAAAGCAAAAGCATCATTTAAACTTAATGACAAAACGTATCATTACTACAAAATTAAAACCTTAGAAGAGGACAAAATCACAAACATCGAGAAATTACCTTATTCTGTACGTGTTTTACTTGAATCCGTATTAAGACAAGCTGATGGCAGAGTAATTAAGGATTCACATGTAGAAGACCTAGCTCATTGGTCAAAAAATGGTAACGAAGGAGAAGTTCCATTTAAACCAGCGCGTGTTATTTTACAAGATTTCACCGGTGTTCCAGCAGTTGTTGACTTAGCTTCATTACGGAAAGCAATGGCTGACCTAGGCGGCGACCCAGAAAAAATCAATCCAGAAATCCCAGTTGATTTAGTAGTCGATCACTCGGTACAAGTTGATAGTTATGCGAATCCAGAAGCGCTAAAAATCAACATGGAGCTAGAGTTCAAACGCAATATGGAGCGTTATCAATTTTTAAACTGGGCGCAAAAAGCATTTGATAATTATCGTGCTGTGCCACCTGCAACTGGTATCGTTCACCAAGTTAACTTAGAGTATTTAGCAAACGTCGTCATCGCGAATGAAGTTTCTGACGGCGAATTTGTAGCGTTTCCAGATTCCCTTGTCGGGACAGATAGCCATACGACAATGATTAATGGTATTGGCGTTTTAGGTTGGGGCGTTGGCGGTATTGAAGCTGAAGCTGGAATGCTCGGACAACCATCTTATTTCCCAATTCCGGAAGTTATCGGTGTGAAATTATTAGGTGCTTTACCAAACGGCGCAACTGCCACCGATTTTGCTTTGAAAGTAACACAAGTTTTGCGGGAACAAAAAGTAGTAGGGAAATTTGTTGAATTTTATGGTCCAGGCGTTGCAACCCTTCCACTAGCTGACCGCGCGACTGTTGCCAATATGGCTCCTGAATACGGCGCAACTTGCGGATTTTTCCCGGTAGACAAAGAAGCACTTAACTATTTAAAACTAACTGGTCGTGACAAAGAACAAATCGAATTAGTAGAAGCTTATTTAGAAGCAAACGATTTATTCTTTACACCAGAAAAAGTAGAACCAAATTATACACAAACAGTGGAAATCGATCTTTCTGCTATTGAGCCAAATCTAGCTGGGCCAAAACGTCCACAAGATTTGATTCCGCTTTCGAAAATGAAAGAAACATTCCGTGAATCCATTACAGCGAAAGCAGGCAACCAAGGTTTCGGTCTTGATAAATCAGCTTTAGACAAAGAAGTAACTGTTACATTTGGCAATAGTGACCAATCAACAATGAAAACTGGTTCCGTTGCTATTGCAGCAATTACAAGCTGTACGAATACCTCTAACCCATACGTAATGCTAAGCGCCGGTTTGGTCGCTAAAAAAGCTGTTGAAAAAGGCTTAGAAGTACCCAAATTCGTCAAAACTTCCTTAGCGCCAGGTTCCAAAGTTGTTACAGGCTACCTGGAAAAAGCTGGTTTACTTCCATATTTAGAAAAACTTGGCTTTGACCTAGTTGGTTATGGTTGTACAACTTGTATCGGTAACTCAGGTCCATTAAAAGAAGAAATTGAAGAAGCGATTCAAGAGAGTGATTTACTAGTTTCCGCAGTTCTCAGTGGTAACCGTAACTTTGAAGGACGAATTCATGCACTTGTGAAAGCAAACTTCTTAGCTTCACCACCACTTGTCGTTGCTTATGCGCTTGCTGGGACAACGAACGTAGATATGTTAACAGAACCAATCGGACGTGGTAATAATGGCGAAGATGTCTTCTTAAACGATATTTGGCCAAGTTCAGAAGAAGTGAAGGCGCTTGTAGAAGAAACCGTAACGCCAGAACTTTTCCGTGAGCAATATGCCCATGTATTTGATGAAAATGAAGCTTGGAATGCGATTGAAACTACAGAAGATGCTTTATACAAATGGGATGAAAATTCGACGTATATTGCCAACCCGCCATTCTTTGATAATTTAGCAAAAGAAGCTGGCAAAGTAGAAGCTTTATCTGGTCTTCGTATTATTGGTAAATTTGGTGATTCTGTTACAACCGACCACATTTCACCAGCTGGTGCAATCGGTAAAGATACACCAGCCGGAAAATTCCTGCAAGAAGAAGGCGTAGCGATTCGTGATTTCAACTCGTATGGCTCTCGTCGTGGTCATCATGATGTTATGATGCGCGGTACATTCGCCAATATTCGAATCAAAAACCAAATCGCTCCTGGAACAGAAGGTGGTTACACAACATACTGGCCAACTGGGGATGTAATGTCCATTTATGACGCATCTAGAAAATATATCGAAAACAACACTGGCTTAGTGATTCTTGCTGGCGATGATTACGGAATGGGATCTTCACGTGACTGGGCTGCCAAAGGAACTAATTTACTTGGAATTAAAACTGTAATTGCAAAAAGTTATGAACGGATTCATCGTTCTAACCTTGTAATGATGGGTGTTTTACCACTTCAATTCCTACCAGGAGAAGATGCAGATACACTAGGCCTTACTGGTTCAGAAAGTTTACAAGTGGAAATCAGTGAAGGTGTAGCGCCAAGAGATATTGTCAAAGTAACAGCTGTTCGCGAAGACGGCACTAGCTTCACCTTTGATGCACTTGCACGATTTGACTCAGAAGTAGAAATTGACTATTACCGTCATGGTGGGATTTTACCAATGGTCCTTCGTGGCAAATTAAAATAATTACCAAAAAAAGAAGCGAGCAAATAAGTTCGCTTCTTTTTTTATTTTCACTTGCAAAAAGGGAACGTATGTTTTATGATTGGTAAATAGGAGGCTTGAGCGAATGAGGTATCAAAAGATAAGTTTGGTTGTAACAGGAATAATTGCAGCAGTAGTTGGTTATCTTATTTTCAAAAGCGAGTATCACCCAGATGTTCCGAACTGGCTATTATTTTTATTTTTAGCATTGAGTATCGCAGTTGCAGTTAGTCAGTGGAGAGAGAAACGGATAATTTGGAGTTGTATTGGTTTGTTTGTAGCCGTATTAATTAGTGTGTATTATATTTTAACTATATAGGAGGAACTCAATTTGTCCGAAGAATTACGTTGTCCATGGTCGATTAATGACCCGTTTGAACTAGCATACCATGATGGCGAGTGGTGCGTCCCGAGTAAGGATGATACTTATTTATTTGAAATGTTGAATTTAGAAGGGGCACAAGCTGGCCTGTCATGGAAATTAATTTTACATAAAAGAAAAGCCTATCAAGAAGCTTTTTTTCATTTTGATATTGATAAGTGTGCTCGGTTAACAGATGAAGATTTAGCGCGGATCGTTTCAGAAGCGGCCATTGTGAAGAACCGTTTGAAAGTCAAAGCAGTTCGCACCAATGCCCTAGCTACACAAAAAGTCCAAGCAGAATTCGGCTCATTCGCTAATTATATTTGGAGTTTTACAAATGGAGAGCGAATTATTAATGAATGGCAGGGAATGGGAGAAGTGCCAGCTAAGACGGAACTATCCGAAAAAATAAGTAAAGATTTGAAGAAACGAGGCTTTAAGTTCGTTGGGCCTGTGATTATCTATTCTTATTTACAAGCTATTGGCATCCTGGACGATCATTTACGTTCATGTCCATTCCATACGCTAAATAGGGAGGCGATCAAATGATGATTCCCGCAAAATTAAAACAAGGTGATGAAATTCGCATCATTGCTCCAAGCCGATCTCTTGGTATAATGGCAGAAAATCAAGTCGATTTCGCTGTTAAACGCATAAATGAGATGGGTTTCAAAGTCACTTTTGGAGAGCATGTTTCAGAAATGGATTGTATGTTAAGCTCTAGTATTCGCTCAAGAGTAGCTGACATTCATGAAGCGTTCAATGATTCGAATGTGAAAGCGATTTTAACGGTTATCGGTGGTTTTAATAGCAATCAATTACTACCATATTTAGATTATGATTTAATTGCTGAGAACCCTAAGATTTTATGCGGATTCTCTGATATTACAGCGCTAGGAACGGCTATTTATACCCAAACCGAACTCGTTACTTATTCCGGCGCACATTTCTCTACCTTTTCAATGAAAAAAGGCCTAGACTACGTACTTGATTCATTTAGCGCTTGCTTAGTAGATAAAGAACCATTTGCGCTAACGGCAAGTACTTCGTGGAGTGATGATGAATGGTACTTGGATCAAGAAAACAGGGACTTCAAGCCAAATGAAGGGCTAGTTGTTCTTCAAGATGGAGAAGCAGAAGGAACCATTATCGGCGGGAATCTCTGCACGCTTAATTTACTACAAGGAACCGAATATATGCCTGATTTATCTGGTGCTATTTTATTTCTGGAAGATGATTTTATGACTGTTCCAGAAACGTTTGATCGTGATTTGGAGTCACTTCTTAATCAACCAGGTGCAGATGAAATAAAAGGTTTGGTTATTGGTCGCTTCCAAACAAAAACGGCAATGACAAAAGAAAAACTTGCTTTTATCATAGAAACGAAAACAGCTTTACAAAAAATCCCAGTTATTTCAGGCGCGGATTTTGGCCATACGCAACCACTTGCTACTTTCCCAATTGGCGGAACAGCAAGAATTGATACAAATGCAGTAAATAAAATTGAGATTATCAAACATTAAAAAAAGAGGTTGTCCATAACGGACAACCTCTTTTTTGGATTAACTTAACGCGACATCTCGTTTTTTGAAAATGAAGAATGTAAAGAAGAGGATGATCGCTGTATATACGCCAAGGCCAGCAATAATTTGCCAATCTGCTAAACCGCCAGCGATTTTTTGACCGCCAACTGTATCATTTAAGCTAAGCAAGTTGAAAATAATCCATTTCATCCAGTCGTATTTTTCGATAGCGAGTGGTAGTAGTTGACGAATAATTCCACCAGAGAATAGTACGCCGACACCAACACCAACTGCTAATGCTTGTGAACGAACAACGGATGAGAAGAAGAATGCGATAGTTGCATACACAATCATCAGTAAGAAGTTTGTTCCGAGTAACATCCAAGCATGATCCCACGCTGTCATTGCGCCTGATGAAGGGGAGAGCGGCATGAAAATCGATTGCTTCGGAAGAATAAACGAGAAGATAAAACTAGCTAATAATAGCGTGATGGAACTAATGATGCTATAAACAATACACATAAAATATTTAGAGAAAAGAATTTGACTTCTAGAATAAGGTCGTGCGAGTAATAACTTAATTGTTCCGCCAGAAAACTCTGTTGCAACAATAATACTTGCCACAATTACTACTAGCATCGTTGCGACTGCCCCAGAGCTACCGAGTGATGCAAAGAAGTCAGCACTTGAAATTCCCGCTGAATTGCTAGCAGGTTTTTCATCTGCATCTACATAAGCTTGATAGAAATCAATTTGTTTTTGAACTGATTCTTTTTCATCTTTCGTTTGAGCTGCTTGTTTTTGAGTTTTTAAGTAAGCAACGGAATCTGTTAGTGATAGTGTTTCGGTTTTATATGTTGGGTTACCATCTTTATCCGCTGAATTCCAGTATTCCTCCTCACTTACCGGAGTTCCTTTATCATCGTAATAAGCTGTAATTCCAGCATTACTTGCATTGCCACCTTCAACACCGCTTGTATCAATCTTACTAACGAAAAACATAAGTAGTGCCAAAGTTAAAACTGCTGCAAATAAGACAATTTGCATAATCCAACTAGATTTTCTAGAAAATAATTTAGTGAATTCATTTTTTATTAATGCTATCATGCTTTTACACCTCCGCCATTTGTTAATTCTAGGAATCGTTCTTCAAGGGAGGCTTGAAGTGGAACCATTTCCAATAAATCGATATTTGCTTGAATAATCGCGCGGGCAATTAAATGGACATCTTCGTGAGCCACTTCGATTTTAAATGAATTTTCTTTCTCAGCAACAAGTTTTACTGGAAGTGTAGCAAGAACAGTTTTTGCTGCTACGCTATCAGTGACTTTAAGTTGATAAACAGCCACATGATTTTCAAGTACGTCACTCATTTTTTCCGTATGAGTTAAGACACCTTTATTAATAATAGCAAAACGATCGGTAATTTGTTGAATTTCGCTAAGTAAATGGCTAGAAATTAAAACAGAAGTACCGTTTGTTGCTAAATCACGAATTAATGCTCTGAATTCTGCCATCCCTTGTGGATCAAGTCCATTGGTTGGCTCATCTAAAATAAGTAGGGCGGGGTTGTGAAGTAAGGCTTGTGCAACGCCTAAACGTTGACGCATACCTAAGGAATATGTTTTTACTTTTTGATTGATGGCATCTGAAAGTTTTACAAGTTCTACAATTTCACGAATATGATCGTCTGTAATATTTTTTTGACTCATCCGTGCAAATTGCTTTAAGTTAGCCCATCCAGACATATACATATAAAATTCCGGATTTTCAATAATTGCTCCTACTTCAGAAATTGCTGCTTTAAAGTCGGTATCAATATTTTTACCATTAATATAAACTGTACCTTCTGAGCGGCGAATTAAGCCTACAATCGAGCGGATAATAGTTGTTTTACCGGCACCATTTGGACCAAGTAAACCAAATACTTCTCCTTTATGTATGTCAAAGCTGATATCGTGGACAATATTTTTTTGTCCGATTTTTTTCGTGACATGTTCTAATTTTAAAACTGTCTCAGTCATGAACTCACTCCTTTTTTTCTCTCACTACTAAAATTGTACTATTTTTTAGTTCTAATTACATTCGGCTAGAGGACGGGAAAAAATCATACTTTAGTAGTAGACTCATTTTCTAAGTTAAGGTGCCAATCTATGCTGTAATGATCGATAACTTTTGCGTATTTTGCATCCCAAAAAGTTTTTTGAATAGGGATTTCAACGGTCCCTGTTTTAGAAAGTAGTACGAATGCATGTACAAAACTTTCTTCAGTTTCAAAATTAACTGCAAGTGATAAACGATTTCCCGCATCTGTTTCGCCTTCTAGTGTATCTGAGAAGTAAAACAAATCTTTATCGTCTTTCGTAAGCCTAGCATGAAGGATTCGTTCGCCTAATTTTTTATCTCCAGAGAATCCTTCCATCTCGTGAAAAAAACGAGTTTTTGTAATTTCTGCTTGAAACACTTTTTTATAAAATTCTAGTGCTTCTTGGGCTTCCCCGTTAAAAGTGAAGTAGGGCACAGTTGCTCGTATCATTAAATCAACTCCATTCTTGTTTCATTATACTAATTTTAGTACTAAAGCGAAAGCGCAAGCCCTGGGATGGACTTGCGCTTTCTTCTAACTTTATATATTAATGGTGGACAAGTTAGCTAGTTTTTAAACACCTTTGTAAGCTTCAAGGTAAATTTCTTTTAGTTCGCTTACAAGTGGTTGTTTAGGGTTGGCAGTAGTACATTGGTCCATGAATGCGCGATCTGCAAGTGTATCTACAACTGCATCCAAGTCTTTTTTAGCAACATTTTGTCCTTTAAGACTCATGTCGATACCAACATCTTTACCAAGTTTGATGATTTCATCTACAAGTGATTTAACGCCTTCTTCTGTAGTTGCAGCAGGGAAGCCGATAATACGAGAGATACGAGCATAATCTTCATCAGCACGGAAGCTTTCATATCTTGGGAATAACGCATGTTTTTTAGGTTTAAGTGCGTTATAACGGATAACGTGTGGCATAAGGATTGCATTCGCACGACCGTGAGGAATGTGGAATTCAGGTCCAATTTTGTGTGCCAAGCTGTGGTTAATTCCTAGGAACGCATTCGCAAATGCCATACCAGCTAGGGCAGAAGCATTATGCATTTTTTCACGCGCATCAGGATCACCAGTAAGAACAGATTCACGTAAGTTTTCAAAAACAAGTTCGATTGCACGGATAGACAATCCACGTGTATAATCGCTTGCCATTACGGATACATAAGATTCAATTGCGTGAGTTAGAACGTCCATACCAGTATCAGCAGTAATGTGTGCTGGAACAGTTGTTACATATTGTGCATCGACAATCGCAACGTCTGGAGTTAGTTCATAGTCAGCAAGAGGGTATTTAATGTTGTTTTCTTTGTCTGTAATAACCGCAAATGGAGTTACTTCAGAACCTGTACCACTTGTTGTTGGAATCGCAACGAATTTCGCTTTTCCACCAAGTTTAGGATATTTGAAAGTACGTTTACGGATATCTAAGAATTTTTGTTTCAAGCCGAAGAATGAAGCTTCTGGGTGTTCATAGAATAACCACATACCTTTGGCAGCATCCATTGCGGAACCACCACCAAGAGCGATAATTGTATCTGGTTTGAAGTCTTTCATTAGTTCTGCACCTTTGTAAACTGTTACATCAGATGGATCTGGTTCAACATCAGCGAATACTTGATAAGCTACGTCGTTACCACGTTTTTTCAGGTGTTCGATTACTACATCAACGTATTTGAATTGAACCATACCTGGGTCAGTTACGATAAATACGCGTTCAACGCCTTCCATTTTTTGAAGGTATTGAGTAGAATATTTTTCAAAGAAAATTTTTGGTGGAAGTTTGAACCATTGCATATTATTTCTCCGATCCGCGATACGTTTAACGTTCAGCAAGTTAGTCGCACTTACATTTTGTGATACAGAGTTTTTACCATAAGATCCACAACCAAGAGTTAGGGAAGGGATGAAGCCGTTATAAATGTCACCGATACCGCCTTGAGCGCTTGGTGCATTTACGATGATACGGCAAGCTTTCATACGGATACCAAATGCTTTTTGAACTTCTTTATCAGTAGAGTGAATAACTGCTGAGTGTCCAAGTCCGCCGTATACTAACATTTCTTCACAACGATCGAATGCTTCTGCTTGGTTAGCAGCTTCGATAAATGCAAGAACTGGGCTTAATTTTTCGTGAGATAGTGGGTATTTGTCGCCAACACCTTTAATTTCAGCTACAAGAATTTTTGTATCTTCTGGAACTTTGAAACCAGCTTGGTTTGCAATCCATGCAGGGGATTTACCAACTACATCTGGGTTAAGTGTTCCTTTTTCAGGGTTGATTACATAGCTTTCTAGTTTTTTGAATTCAGCACCTTTAACGAAGTAGCATTTGTTTGCTTCCATTTCTGCTTTTACTTCTTTAGCAACTTCTTTGTCCACGATAACTGCTTGTTCAGAAGCACAAATCATACCTTGGTCAAAAGATTTAGAAAGAATGATGTCATTAACAGAACGTTTGATTTTAGCTGTTTTGTCAATGTAAGCTGGTACGTTACCTGGTCCAACACCTAGTGCAGGTTTACCAGTAGAGTATGCTGATTTAACCATTCCAGCACCACCAGTTGCAAGTACAAGTGCTACTTTATCGTGGTTCATTAATTGTTTTGTTGCTTCTAGGGAAGGTTTTTCTACCCATTGAATACAATGTTCTGGTGCTCCAGCTGCAACTGCTGCATCATAAACAACTTTTGCTGCTTCAGATGAACAACGTTGCGCACTTGGATGGAAAGCGAAGATGATTGGGTTACGCGTTTTAATCGCGATAATTGCTTTGAAAAGTGTTGTTGAAGTTGGGTTAGTTACTGGTGTAACCCCGGCAACTACTCCGACTGGTTCAGCAATTTCGATAACACCAGTTTGAGTATCTTCGTTAATAACTCCGACTGTTTTGTTGTTTTTAATGTTGTTCCAAATATATTCTGTTGCGAAGATGTTTTTAATACATTTATCTTCGTATAATCCACGTCCTGTTTCTTCTACTGCTAATTTTGCAAGGGGCATATGTTGGTCAAGTCCGGCAAGCGCCATTGCGTGTACGATATTATCTACTTGTTCTTGGTTGTAACTTTCAAATGCTTTCAATGCTTTTTGTCCATTGTCTGCTAATCTGTCAATCACTTTTTGAACTTCTAATACTTCTTGGGCCGCATTTTCTTTAATTGCCATTTTCCAGAACCTCCTAATATTTGTGCGGGACTCTAAATGTCCATAGTAGACTTTTGACGTCCCTGATAATCCAAAAAAATTTGACTTGTTGCTGTGCCATATTCTTTTGTTTTATTTGATTACACCGTTAGTATAAGCCATCAATAAAAGTTTGTCCAGTGTTTCACGTGAAAATATTCACAAATAGACGAAAATGAGCGGATAGTCCTTCTGGGAAAGCAATTTTTAGTCTATAAGGCATAGTTTGTATGAGTGGTTTTATCATATAGTTTTAAGGGGATTTTCATCTCTAGTTGACTCGTAAATAAAAGGTAATTAAGATAATGATTTTTTTTTACTATTAATAATGTCCTGTATTAATAGGGGGATAGAGGGATTTTCTATGATAGTTCTTTTTACTTAGTTGTTTATTAACTGCTATTTTGATTTATGTGGTTTTATTTTCTTGACTTTCCGTTTGTTCTTATGTAAGATGAATACAAGTAAAAAATGATAGCTTTGATGAAGAGTAAGTAGCATGATGAAAGTTTTTAGAGAGCTGACGGTTGGTGAAAGTCAGTAGCGGACATGATGTGAATGGACTTCTGAGCTCTGGTTTGAAAAGGAATTTCCTTAGTAGGATGCAGCGATTAGGCCTTATCGTTACACAAGGCGCCCATTCGGAATTTGGATGGATTAAGTGAACTGTTTTTGCAGTTAATCAAGGTGGTACCACGGGTCTCTCGTCCTTGTCTAGTATATTTGCTAGGCTTGGAGAGAGGCCCTTTTTTAATTTTATAAAACGAAAACATGAAACAAGAATAGTACTTTTCATCGATTTTCAAAGAGAGTTAGCGTTTGGTGCGAGCTAATAAATAGATGAAATAGGAATGGGCCTTGTGCGTGATACCTTGAACTGAAGTAGGGGTGAACGGGAGCTCCCGTTATAGAGCAGCTGCAAAAAAGCAGCACTGAGATAGGGGGATTCCCCTAAAATGAGGTGGCACCGCGATAACTCGTCCTCTGAAAAAGCATGATAGTAGGCTTTTTCAGAGGGCTTTTTTTATTTTAATGAAGAAGGGATGATTTAAATGAGAAAAATGAAAAGAATGGATGCAGATACATTAACCGCGATTTTAGCCTTTCAACGTCTTTCCGGAACAGGCAAAAGCTTACTTGAAGGAGCTGCAAAAGATGCAGAGGCAGGGAGATATTCTATTATTGCTATCAATCCTGTACATGAAATTAAAGTATATCAACATGAATATTATATAGACGGGGCACTTCAAATAGTGACAGACCCTTTAAAAGAAATTGAACTATTTATTGAAAAAGCAAAGACGGAGGAAGAAAGCTTGCCTTTAGATTCAGGGGCAATTGGTTATGTTGGTTATGACGTTATTGCACTTTATGAAAATTTAGGTGACATTCCAGTCGAAACGCGGGACATGCCAGATATTCGTTTTTATATATATGAAAGTTTTATCATCATGGATCATCAAGCGGAAGAACTTATTTTAGTGCAAGATAATTGCTACTCTGGGAGAAGTGAAGCAGAACTGGATGAGGCACTTGAAGCGATGTTTTTAGAACTTACAACACCAAAAAAAGATGAACACAAAGCAGTTCAAGTTCCGAAAATGACTTACAAAAGCAATTATACAAAAGAGGAGTATATGAACTTAGTCAAAAAAGCGAAAACCTATATTCAAGATGGCGATTTCTTTCAAATAGTACTTTCTCAGCGGTTAGAGGCAGATTTTACAGTGGAGCCGTTTGATTATTACCGAAAATTACGATTGTTAAATCCTTCTCCTTATCTCTTTTTCATTGATTTTGGCGATACGGTCTTAATTGGTTCTTCACCAGAGAGTTTAATTAAAACGAAAGGGCGGACTGTTACGACAAATCCAATTGCTGGTACAAGGCGTCGCGGGGCAACAAAACAAGAAGATGAAATGCTGGCAGCGGAATTATTATCCGATGAAAAAGAACTTGCAGAGCACAGAATGTTAGTGGATTTAGGACGTAATGATATTGGAAAAATTGCAGAAACGGGTTCGGTTCATGTACCAGTATATCTAACAATCGAACGTTACCGATTCTTGATGCATTTAGTTTCCGTTGTTGAAGGTACATTAAAACCAGGATTAAGTGCGATGGATGCTCTTCGGTCGACGCTCCCAGCTGGTACAGTTAGCGGAGCACCAAAAATAAGAGCCATGGAGCGAATCTATGAATGGGAAAATGTAAAACGTGGACCATATGCTGGTGCGGTAGGTTACTTAACGAAAAATGGTGATTCTGATTTTGCTCTTTCGATTAGAACGATGGTACTCCATGATGGAAAAGCTTATGTGCAAGCTGGCGCGGGAATTGTTTATGATTCAGAACCTGAGAGTGAATACTTGGAAACAATACAAAAAGCGAAAGCCCTTTTGGAGGTGGGAGAATGATTTTATTAATTGATAACTATGATTCTTTTACGTATAACCTAGAGCAGTATTTGGCAGAGTTCAGTGATGTCGTAGTAAAACGAAATGATGCCGTGGATTTAATGGAATATGCGGCTTTGGCAGATGGGATTGTTCTTTCACCCGGCCCAGGAAAACCTAGTGAAGCCGGACTTTTGGAAGAAGTTGTTTTCAAATTTGCGAAAGAAAAACCACTACTTGGGATTTGTTTAGGACACCAAGCGATCGGTGAGGTATTTGGCGGAGAAGTAAAACGAGCAAAGCACATTCGTCATGGTAAAGTTTCGCTGATGCGGCAAACAAGTGGAGCCATTTTTACTAACTTGCCAAAAGAAATGCCTGTGATGCGCTATCACTCTTTAATAGTAGATAAAAATACTTTACCAGATTGCTTAGAAGTATTAGCAGTGGCGACGGATGATGCGGAAGTAATGGCGATGAAACTGAAAAATTATCCGGTTTATGGATTGCAATTTCATCCAGAATCAATCGGCACGAATGACGGAAAACAAATGATGGAAAACTTTATTCACATAGTAGAAAGGGCGGGAGAAAATGGAAATCTTATTACAAAAAGTATATGACCAAAAAAATCTATCAAAAGCAGAAATGAATATCGTTGCAACAGAAATTTTTGAAGGACGTCTTTCAAAAACGAAAATTGCTGCCTTTCTAATGGCACTTAAAGTCAAAGGAGAAACCGCAGAAGAAATGGCTGGAATAGCAGAAGCGATGCAGCAAGTTGCGATTCAAGTGGATTTCCCAGCTGGAACTGCGATGGATAATTGCGGAACTGGTGGAGATAAATCGAATAGTTTTAATATCAGTACAACGTCGGCATTCGTCCTTGCAGCAGCAGGAATTCCAGTGGCGAAACATGGGAATCGAAGTATTTCTAGTCGTTCAGGTAGTGCGGATGTTTGTCAGGAATTAGGGATTGATATTAATATGCGTCCTGAAGATATGACTTATTTACTTGAAAAAGTAGGAATTGCCTTTTTATTCGCACCACATGTTCACCCTAATATGAAATACGTGATGGACGTTCGGAAAGAACTTGGGACACCAACCATTTTTAACTTGATTGGACCTTTAACCAACCCGGTTCATCTCGAAACACAATTAATGGGCATTTATCGTCGTGATTTAATCAGACAAACTGCGGAAGTTTTAGGACAACTTGGACGAAAACGGGCCGTAGTTTTAAATGGGGCGGGCTTTATGGATGAAGCTTCTCTAGCCGGTGAAAATCATTACGCATTATATGAAAGCGGGGAAGTTCACTTATATACACTAAAACCTGAAGAAGTCGGTTTAGCTAGCTACCCACTAGAAGCAATTAGGGGCGGGGATGCAAAAGAAAATGCAGCAATTCTTCGTAGTGTACTTGACGGCGAACCTGGTGCCTATTTAGACACTGTTTTGCTAAATGCCGGATTTGGTTTATTCGCAAATGGCAAAGTAAAAACAGTAAAAGAAGGCGTTGATTTAGCCCGCGACCTAGTTAGAAGTGGTCTAGCTAAACAAAAATTGCAAGATTTAATTACTTATCAAAAAGAGGTGCTAGCGAAATGACATTTTTAGAAGAAATTTTAGCTCAAAAAGCAGTAGAGGTAGCTGAAATGCCATTAGAACAAGTAGCAGAAAAACGGAAAACTTATTCGTTTTATGATTTTTTAAAAGAAAATACGGAACAAATGCAACTTATTGCGGAAGTAAAACGCGCCTCGCCTTCAAAAGGTGAAATAAATATGGATGTGAACCCAGTCGCTCAAGCAAAATCGTATGAGGCAGCTGGAGCAGGTATGATTTCTGTATTAACCGACCCGATTTTCTTTAAAGGATCGATTGAAGATTTACGAGAAGTAGCGAAAAACGTAGCAATTCCAGTACTGTGTAAAGATTTTATTATTAGTGAAAAACAATTAATTCGCGCTCGAAATGCTGGAGCAACGGTTGTGTTACTAATAATTTCAGCTCTTACAGAAGATGAGCTAGCCTTACTTTTTAAACAAGCGAGTGCCCTTGATTTGGAAGTATTAGTAGAAGTTCATGACCGGGACGAATTAGCTCTCGCGCAAAAAATTGGAGCTAAATTAATTGGAGTGAATAATCGGAATTTGCACACGTTTGAAGTAGATATTGCGGTAAGCGAAATGGTTGCGAATGATTTTTCAACGGAGGCATGTTTCATTAGTGAATCGGGTTTTAAAACGGCAGATGATGTTAATCGAGTGAGTAAAGAATTTAATGCGGTACTTGTTGGAGAAGCGCTTATGCGAGACAAAACTCCACAAAAAGCAGCAGAAAGTTTGAAGGTGAAACGATGATTGTAAAAATTTGTGGATTGAAAAAAAGTGTCGATGTAAAAGCAGCAGTTGAGAATGGTGCGGATATGATTGGTTTCGTTTTTGCGAAAAGTAAACGCCAAGTTACGATTGAACAAGCACACCAGTTAGCTAAAAACATCCCACCTAATATTAAGAAAGTTGGCGTTTTTGTTAACCCGACTGAAGATGAGTTGACTGCTGCTATTAAAGGCGTACCACTAGACATCGTGCAACTCCATGGACAAGAACCGACCGAGCAAGCAGACCGCACCGATGCCGAAGTAATTAAAGCTTTTCCAGTTAAAGAGGGCAAACTTCCTAACAATATAAATGATTATTCAAATGCCTATATCTTACTTGATGCTCCGGCAGAAGAATACGAGGGCGGCAGCGGGAAAACTTTTGATTGGGATAAAGTAAATAGTGATTTACTTATAAAAAATAAATTGATTATTGCTGGTGGCTTAAATGTCGAAAACGTGAAAGAAGCTATTAACCGCTTTGAACCATATGCCGTTGATATTTCTTCCGGCGTAGAAACGAATGGTGAAAAAGATCCTGAAAAAATTAAAATCTTCATTAAAACAGCAAAAGGAGTTGGAAAATAATGACATATCAAGCACCTGATGAAAATGGTTTTTACGGAAAATTTGGTGGCAGATTTGTGCCTGAAACTTTAATGAAAGCAGTGAAAGAATTAGATGAAGCTTACCGAGCTTCTAAAACAGATGCAGCTTTTCAAAAAGAATTAAATTACTATTTAAAAGAATATGTAGGCCGGGAAACGCCGCTTTATTTTGCGGAACAACTTACTGCCTATGCTGGCGGGGCTAAAATTTATTTAAAACGAGAAGATTTAAATCATACTGGTGCGCATAAAATCAATAATACGATTGGTCAAGCATTACTTGCGCGGCAAATGGGCAAACAAAAAGTAGTGGCAGAAACTGGAGCAGGGCAACATGGTGTAGCTACAGCGACAGTAGCAGCACTTTTTAACATGGAATGTACTATTTTCATGGGAGAAGAAGATGTTAAACGTCAATCGCTTAATGTATTTAGAATGGAGTTACTTGGCGCAAAAGTTGTCAGCGTGAAAGCTGGCAGCCGTACTTTGAAAGATGCCGTAAATGAAGCACTGCGGTTCTGGGTGGCGAATGTGGAAGATACGCATTATATTATGGGATCTGTTCTTGGGCCCCATCCGTTCCCAGAAATTGTTCGTGATTACCAAAGTGTCATTGGGACAGAAGCACGTAAACAACATCTAGAGAAAGAAGGTAAGTTACCTGAGGCGATTGTGGCTTGTGTAGGTGGTGGCAGTAATGCGATGGGCTTATTTTATCCGTTTGTGGATGATTCTTCTGTTCAAATGCACGGCGTAGAAGCTGCTGGTCATGGTCTTGAAACAGAGTTCCATGCAGCCACGATTTCTAAAGGCGAGATTGGCATTTTGCACGGGGCAATGATGGATGTTTTACAAGACGAAAATGGACAAATCCTTGAAGCTTTCTCGATTTCCGCGGGATTAGATTATCCTGGTATTGGGCCGGAACATAGTTTTTTCCGTGATTTAGGTCGCGCTGAGTATCATTCTGTTACAGATGATGAAGCAGTCGAAGCTTTTCAACTTTTATGCCGGACAGAAGGGATTATTCCAGCACTTGAAAGTTCGCATGCCATTAGTTATGCTGTGAAACTTGCAAGCCAGATGCGTCCGGATGAAAGTATGGTTGTATGCCTATCTGGTCGCGGGGATAAAGATGTTAATCAACTAAAAGAACGATTGGAGGGGCAAACTAATGACTAAAACATTAACAAAAAAATTGGCGAATAAAGACCATGCTTCTGTAGTAACTTATATTATGGGCGGCGATGGTGGTTTAGATAATCTAGAAGAACAACTATTATTCCTAGAAAAATCAGGCGTAAGCGCGATTGAAATTGGGATTCCTTTTTCTGATCCAGTTGCTGACGGCCCTGTTATTCAACTTGCTGGTTTACGCGCATTAAAAGAACGAGTTAGTTTAGAAGCAATTTTAACTAAATTAGCCACAAGTAAGGTGCAAATTCCACTAATTATTATGAGCTATATTAATCCGATTTTTCATTTAGGTATTCCAAAATTTATCGAAATGGTTCAAAAAACACCTGTAAAAGGACTTATTATTCCTGATTTACCTTATGAACATCGTACGCTTATTACACCCGAACTAAAAGGAACAGATATTGCGCTTATCCCGCTTGTTTCATTAACCAGTCCGAAAGAGCGCTTAGAAGAAATAGCTAACCAAGCAGAAGGTTTTATTTATGCCGTAACAGTCAACGGAACAACGGGCGTAAGAAATGAATTTAATACGCATATTGATACCCATTTAGCTTATTTAAAAAGTATTAGCCCTGTTCCTGTTCTTGCAGGTTTTGGAGTTTCTTCTATAGAACATGTGGAAAAATTTGCGCGTGTTTGTGATGGTGTGATTATTGGAAGTAAGGTCGTACAAATGTTGCATGACGGGGAAACGAGGGAGCTAGGTACGTTTTTACAAAATGCAGCAGAAGTTCAAATCGAAAACTAATTACTACTTACAATTTCTCTTTAAATATGGTAAAGTCTGGTGTATAGAATGTTAAAGAGGAGTTGTAAGGATGTCTGTTGAAGTAAAACCAGAGCATGCAAGAATGCTCAATAACACGAAAAATGTAACACTTGGGATAGCGATTGTATCTACTATCCAAGCCGTATTAAGTAGCGTTTCTATTGTGGGACTTATTGCTCTACAACAAAGAAAAGAAGTACTTGCTAATGCAAATGCAACCGCTGTCGTTCAAAATACGATTATGACGACAACGATAATGGCTGTTATTTGTATCGCATTTACGATTATGCTATTTCTTTCTTATAACAAACTTAGAAAAGGCATTATAATTACACCGCTTGTTTTTTATTTATATGGTGCGTTTACCATTCTTGGTGTCGTTTTATCAATGATTAATAGTGGTGTGAACTTTGTTTCGCTTATTTTACCAGCAGTGCTACTTGCCTTGAGTGTAACTTGTATTTTAAATCTTAGAAGAATGCGTTAAAAGTAGTAATGTAAGAATGATTTTTACATAAACATATATAACAGACAGACTTAAAAGAAAAAATCAATTGAGGTAATAGAAATTATGAGTTCAAAATTAATGCGAGGAACGGCCGTACTTACTGCGGGAACTTTATTATCGAAAATTTTAGGGATTTTATATGTTATTCCATTTTACTGGATTGCTGGCGGGGAACAGGCAACGATTCTTTATCAATACGGATATGTTCCCTACCAAATCTTCTTAAATATTGCGACAGCTGGAGTTCCATTAGCAGTTGCTAAGTACATTTCTAAATATAATTCGCTAAATGAATATGCTTTAAGCCAAAGATTATATAGGTCTAGTACATATTTGATGATATTTACCGGGATTATTAGTTTTTTAATTATGTATATTTTTGCACCGCTTTTAGCTGGGATGCAAGAGGTTAGTGGCGGAACGAGCATTCAAGATATTACAACCGTTATTCGTGCAGTGAGTTTTGCGTTACTTATTATTCCAGTAATGAGCTTACTTCGCGGTTATTTCCAGGGGTTTCATTCAATGGGACCCTCTGCTGTATCGCAAGTAATTGAACAAGTAGCAAGAATCGTTTTCCTGCTTGCAAGTACGTATATTGTGCTTCATCTTATTGGTGGAAGTCTTGTAACAGCAATGAGCTTAGCGACATTTGCGGCTTTTGTCGGAGCTTTCTTCAGTTTAATTTGTTTACTGTGGTATTACCGAAAACGTAAACCCGGTATTCAGAAAATGATTGCCGGTAGTGAAAATAAATTACAAGTGTCGACGTTACATTTATTAAAAGAAATCTCAATCTCAGCAGTGCCTTTCATTATAGTAGGAATGGCGATGTCACTATATCAACAAATTGATTTATTCACCTTTGCGCGTGTTTTGACATACGATGGCATGCCCGGGAAGGCAGCGGAAGATTTACTTTCTATTTTCAACTTTTCTGTTCAAAAAATCATTATGATTCCGGGGACATTGGCTTTGGCGTTTTCGATGACGCTCGTTCCGCTCGTGGCTGCTTCATTTCATAAAGGTCGGATTCGCGAAGTGCATCATCATCTAACAGCTGTTTTCCAAGTATTGCTATTTTTAGTCGTGCCAGCTTGTTTAGGAATAGCACTCTTGGCCGATCCGCTCTATACGATATTTTATGGTTATAACGCTGATGGATCCATGTTGCTAAGCTTTTTCGCTCCATTTGCAATTTTCTTCTCGCTATTTAGTGTCACTGCTGCGATTCTACAAGGGATTGACGAGCAACGTTATACAGTACTTAGTTTACTTCTCGGGTTACTAACAAAATCCGTACTACAAATGCCGCTAATTTTACTTCTTGGTGCAAAAGGTGGCGCACTTGCGACCGGACTTGGTTACATTGTTTCTGTGCTGTTCACCATTTTTATTATTAAAAAATATGCTCATTATTCATTTAAGTATATTATTAGACGTCTGGTGTTAATTCTTGGAATAAGTTTTGTGATGTTAGTTAGTGTTTGGCTCATTTATCATGGGCTTGCATTATTCTTAAATCCGCATGCACGATTTACTGCATTAGTAATTGTTTTTATATCAGCTGGAGTGGGGGCTTATATTTATGCCTTTTTAGCTGCAAAAGTAGGGCTATTAAACTATATTCTAGGTGACCGGATGTATAAAATTCGTAAAAAACTTCATTTGATTTAAGCTTTTTGTAAAGAGCAAGCCGATATTTATTTGGGTTTGTTCTTTTTTTTTAAAAGAGTTAATGGTAAAGTAAACAAGGATATATAATTTAATGTAAAGGAAGTTAGACGATGGGTTCAAAACTGCTCAGAGGAACATTTATTCTGACGCTAGGGACATTAATCTCTAAAGTGCTCGGAATATTGTATGTGATTCCGTTTTATGCGATTATTGGAGGAGATGAACCAGCGCTTCTGTATAATTTCGGTTATGTACCGTATCAATTATTCTTAAGCATTGCAACTGCTGGGATACCGTTAGCTGTTGCCAAATATATAGCGAAATATAATGCCATGGAAGAATATGCTGTTGGCCGTCGATTATTTAAAACCGGTGTATATTTAATGATTTTTTCCGGGATTGTTTGTTTCCTTGCGATGTATGGACTTGCTCCAACGCTCGCTCGAATGCAGCAGTTGGAAGGCGGATATAGTTTAGCGGATGGTATTCAAGTTATTCGTGCAGTTAGTTTCGCGCTACTTATCATTCCAGTAATGAGCTTGCTTCGTGGCTTTTTCCAAGGATATAATTCGATGGGGCCGTCTGCTGTATCTCAAGTGTTAGAACAAGTTGTCCGTATTGTGTTCTTGCTTGCTGGGACTTTCATTGTAATGTATGTACTTGACGGGAATGTAGTTACAGCAATTAGTATCGCTACTTTTTCAGCTTTTGTTGGAGCTTTTGCGAGTTTACTATTACTACTTTGGTACTTTTATAAACGAAAACCTGGACTGGACCGAATGCTTTTAGAAGATAGAGGCACTGTAAAAATTTCCATTCCGACACTATATAAAGATATTATTCTTTCGGCAATTCCTTTTATTATAGTTGGGTCTGCTACTTCGCTTTATCAATTAATTGACCAATTCACTTTAGGAAGAGTGTTAGAATATATTGGAACTGCTCCTGATTTGGTCAATTCTTTTGTAGCAATTATTAACTTTGATGTACAAAAATTAATTATGATTCCAGGGACGTTGGCAATTGCGTTTTCGATGGCACTTGTTCCACTTGTTACTGGTGCTTATGTAAGGAAAGAGTACGCGCAAGTGAAGCGTCAACTCAATGATGTTTTCCAAATTTTATTATTCTTAACGATTCCAGCTTGTTTTGGAATTGCTATGCTAGCGAGACCTTTATTCACAGTGTTTTTCGCACCTAGTGATAATGGGACAGCGCTATTACAATTATTTGCACCAATCGCCATTTTATTTTCATTGTTTAGTGTTTCCGCAGCTGTTCTTCAAGGGATTGATGAACAACGATTCACAGTGCTAGGCTTACTGTTAGGGCTACTAGCAAAATCGGTATTACAAATGCCGCTCATTATGATGTTTGAAGCGCCTGGGTCAATCATTGCAACTGGTATTGGTTATGCAGTATCTTGTCTGTTCATGTTATTTATTATTAAAAAATATGTTCGTTTCTCGTTTAAAGTTATTTTGCGGCGAACGGTGCTTTTCTTCTTTATGACAGCTTTGATGGGGGTTATTGTCATCGGACTGTACATGGGACTTGCTAACTTTATTAGTCCAGATCGTAAAATGTCTGCGCTAGTATTGACACTTATTTGCGGAGGAACGGGTGCTGTTTTCTACGGTTATATGGCATTCAAACTTCACTTGTCTGATAAATTATTTGGCCCACGTGGTACTAGATTACGTGAGAAATTAAGAATTCGCTAGGAGGATTTTATGAAAAAAACACCATTTATAATTAGTGGCATTGCTCTCCTTGGATTTGTTTTCTTTATGATAGGCGTTATGACTGGGGCAAAATGGATTCACAGGTTTGACCAGTACTGGAATAGTATTATTCGGGTCGGAATAACGGATACAAAAACTACACTGATTTCTTATTTAACTGATATTGGCGGGGTAGCGACCATTTGTATTTTAACCGTTGTTGTTATTATTGCGCTTGTTCTAATGAAAAAAGTGGATACGGCAATTTGGTTTGGTGGGATTGTCCTAGTTGGCGGGGCGCTTATTCCATCAATCATTAAAAATATCGTTCAGCGCCCAAGACCAACCTATAAATTAATCGAACAAGGTGGATTTAGTTTTCCAAGTGGTCATGCGACTGGTTCAACTGTTTTTTATGGAATGCTAGCGTTCTTTTTAATTTTATATGTTAGTCATAAATGGCTTCGTTTTGCGATTAGTATTCTTGCGCTAGGGCTTGTATTGTTTATTATGTATTCCCGCGTTTATTTAGGAGTACATTTCCCAAGTGATGTTGTAGCAGGATTCTTAATTGGAAATGCTGTTATTTACAGCGGAATTGGTTGTTACTTTATTTGGAATAAAAAATTAGTTTTATGGGCTAATAAATTTAATAAATCGTAAAAAAATCCTCTCTTTAGATAAAGAGAGGATTTTTTATTAAGCATGTTCGTCTGTTTCGCTAAAAATTTTCAAATAGGTCGGTAACTCTTCAGCAATTTCAGTCGGCAACACAACATAGCGTTTTTTAGCTAAAATTTCTCCAATATAGCTATGAAGAAAAACAGCAGCTAGTGTTCCGGTAAGCGGCTTCTCTGTTTGTGCCATCAAGCCACATATCGTTCCAGCGAGAGTATCGCCCATGCCACCTGTTGCCATTGCGGGAGTGCCGTACATATTTTGCCATGCTGATTCACCTGAATAAACTTTTGTACGATGCCCTTTTAGAACAATCGTTGCGTCAATATGAAGTGCGACATCAGTTGGCGTTTCTGCTTCAGGTGCTAGTGCTTTCAGTCGTTCCCATTCACCTGCATGTGGTGTAAAGGTAAGCTTGGCGGCAGGATGAGGATTTTCTCCTTTTGCATAAATAGTAATGCCATCTCCGTCAATAATAAGTTGTTGATGTTCTGTTGAATTTTGTAATACTAATCGAAAAATTTCTTCGGCATAGGCATCTAATCCAAGTCCAGGACCAATTAAAATGGTATCAAAATGATTAATTTGTTCACTTAGACTTGTGATGTTTTCATAGTCAATAAACATACATTCAGGAATTCGTGTTTGAAGCGCAGGGCGATTAACACTATCTGAGGCCACCGTTGTTAAACCAGCACCACTTTTAACACAAGCCTCTGCAGCCATAATCGCGGCCCCACCAAATTGTTTATTTCCAGCGACAATTAAAACGCGCCCGTAATCACCTTTATGTGTTTCATCTTCACGTTTTGGAATCCACGCGCACATTGCTTTCGGTGTAATTTTCTTCACTTTTGTAAAACCTCCTTATGACACTGGCTTTTATCTACTCAACCGGGTAAAATAAAGAACAGATAAATCATGTTTATCTTAAATGATAAGGAGGCTTTTGTAAAATGAAACCTATATATCCTGCCGTAAAAGCAGTTATCGTAAAAGATGGTAAATTTTTAGCTCTTAAAAAAAGAGGCGTAGAAGGCGAAGTATTTGAACTTCCGGGAGGCCGTATGAACTACGGTGAAACTCACGGAGAAGCGCTTTTTAGAGAAGTTTATGAAGAAACTAAATTACAAGTCCAACCATTTATCTTATATGACACATGGGAGTTTTTTCATGAAGACTATCAAATTACAGGCGTTATTTATTTAGTGGAAATGCCTGAAGAAGGGGAAGTAGTGTTGTCTGATGAACACGAAGAATATCGCTTCTTACCACTTGAAAAAGAAAGTCTGAACATAATGGATGTCGTATTTTCTACGCGGATGGAACGTTGGGATTTTGAAGCAATTAAAGGTTTTATGAGAAAATAGTAGTTCCGACTTCCAAGCGGCGTGAAAACAGTTTACAATAGAGAAGATAAGTTTGAAGGAGGGAATAATAATTATGACAGAAATTAATTGGCAAAAAGAAGTGGAATCACGTAAAGATGATTTCTTAGAAGATTTAAAAGGGCTTCTTCGCATTCCGAGTGTTCGCGATGATAGTAAAAAAACAGAAGATGCGCCGTTTGGACCAGACGTTAAACGCGCTCTCGACTATATGATTGAACTAGGTAAAAAAGATGGCTTTACCGCTAAAGAAGTTGGTAATGTTGCTGGACACCTTGAATACGGTCAAGGAGAAGAACTTGTTGGCGTATTAGGACACGTTGATGTAGTGCCAGTTGGTGATGGCTGGACTAATGGACCATTTGAACCAACATTACGTGATGGTAAATTATATGCGCGCGGAGTTGCAGATGATAAAGGCCCAACAATTGCCGGTTACTATGCGTTAAAAATTATTAAAGAACTAGGTTTACCTCTTTCTCGCCGCGTTAGAATCATTGTTGGTTCTGATGAAGAAAGTGGTATGAGCTGTGTAGAACGTTATTTTGAAACAGAAGAACAACCAACACTAGGTTTCGTTCCAGATGCAGAATTCCCAATCATTCACGCTGAAAAAGGTATCTCAGAACTAGATGTATCTTTTAAAGACGGAGAAGCAAGTGGAGAAGCAGCATTCCGTTTACTTAGTGTAGAATCAGGCGAACGCTATAACATGGTTCCTGACCACGCAACAGCTATTATTGAAGACGTAAAAGACTTTGATAAAGTAGCAAGTGAATTTAAAGCGTTCTTAGCAAATCATCCAGTTGAAGGCTCATTAGAAGAAAACGGCAAAACAGTTAAAATCAATATCGTCGGAAAATCCGCTCATGCGATGGAACCAAATAATGGCATAAATGCTGGTCTTCACTTAGTAGCTTTCCTAGGTAAATTTAAATTAACTGGCGCTGCAAATGATTTTGTGACATTTGGTCGCGATTACTTATTCGGTGATTCTCGTGCTGTAAAACTTGGTATTAGCTATGAAGACGTAGAAAGTGGCGAATTAACAATGAACGTCGGTGTTATTCGTTATGATGTAGCAGAAGGTGGTAAATACGGTCTTAATTTCCGTTACCCAGTGACAGCTAATATGGATAAACTAAAAAATAAAATGCAAACAGTTGTATATGAGTACAACGCTCAATATACACATTACGATGATTCCAAACCGCTTTTCGTACCAAAAGATCACCCACTTATTCAAACTTTACAAGAAGTTTATACAAAACAAACAGGTGAAGAAGCTACCTTGCTAGCGATTGGTGGGGGAACTTATGCACGTCATATGGAAACAGGAGTAGCGTTCGGCGCACTGTTCCCAGGCCGCGAAGATACAATGCACCAAAAAGACGAATTCAGCTATTTTGATGATTTATTAAAAGCTACTGCAATTTACGCAGAAGCACTTTACAAATTAGCGAAGTAAGGGTTATAATTGAAAAAATTAACTGCTGCAAAGCTTAGTTTTGTGGCAGTTTCTTTGTTTCATTAAGTTTTTAGATAGTTCCAAAAATTAACTATGCAAGGAGAGACTCGACATGAAAGTACTAGTAAATGACCGTTTAGTAGAAAGAAATGATGCTACAGTTGACGTAGAAGACCGTGGATACCAATTTGGTGATGGAGTATATGAAGTTGTTCGTTTATATAATGGTAAATTTTTTACTTATAACGAGCATATCGATCGTTTATACGCTAGTGCAGCAAAAATTGACTTAGTTATTCCTTATTCCAAAGAAACATTACGAGCGTTATTAGACAAATTAGTAGCTGAAAATAATATCAATACCGGAAATGTATATTTACAAGTAACAAGAGGAGTTCAAAATCCTCGTAATCACGTTCTTCCAGATGATTTCCCGTTAGAAGGAGTATTGACTGCGGCAGCTCGTGAAGTACCAAGAAATGAGCGTCAATTCATAGAAGGCGGCTCAGCAATTACTGAAGAAGATGTACGCTGGTTACGTTGTGATATTAAAAGCTTAAACTTACTTGGAAATATTTTAGCGAAAAACAAAGCACATCAACAAAACGCACTTGAAGCTATTTTACATCGCGGGGAGCAAGTTACCGAGTGTTCTGCTTCTAACGTATCCATTATTAAAGATGGGGTTTTATGGACACATGCTGCCGACAACCTAATTTTAAATGGTATTACTCGTCAAGTTATTATTGATGTAGCGAAAAAGAACGGTATTCCTGTAAAAGAAGCCGATTTCACTTTAACAGATTTACGAGAAGCAGATGAAGTGTTTATTTCCAGTACTACAATTGAAATCACACCAATTACTCACATTGATGGAGTACAAGTTGCTGATGGAAAACGTGGTCCAATTACCGCTCAACTTCATAATTACTTTGTAGAAGAAATCGTTCGCGCTTGTGGCGAATTAGAATACGCAAAATAATAAATCCTAAACCTTCCTTTTTTAAGGAAGGTTTTTTTATGTTTAGCCACCTATGTAAAAATTTATATAACTTTTTTATGCGTTGAAACGACTCATTTGGCTCCGCTTTCAGACGAAAACAACTGTTTTAAAGCAATTGACAAATTTTTTTGAAGGTGTATAATTCAAAAGGCTAATAGTTCGTATGCGAAATATTTGTGGGCGAACAGTACGGAGGGAAGTTAATGGATGAGAAGTTAGTAAAAGAGGTTATTTTCTCTTTTCGTGAAGTACAACGAAAAACGCATCACGTGCTAGCGGAAGAAGCTGCTAACCGTGAAATCACAACGACACAATTGCTTGCAATCAGAGAACTACAGAAAGAGTCGGATTTAACACTTGGTGAACTAGCAGAACGCATGAAACTTGGAAAAAGTACTGTTTCGGGCATTGTTGATCGCTTAGTAAAAGCCGGATTTTTAAAACGAACAAGAAATGAAAGTAATCGACGCGCGCTTAGCTTAGAATTAACCGAAAAAGGAGCGACGAAAGCTGCAGAAACGTATCATGTATTTTTTAACCGTTTAGAACCTATTTTAGAAATTGGCGAAGAAAGGTTAAAAGAAATGTTAGAAATGCATCAGGAGATAATTACTATTTTAGAAAGGGAAGGTGCACGAGATTGAATATGAAAGCAGCAAGTACATCAGTGAAGCGTAATGGTATTTTAATTGTTATGCTTATGGGCGCCTTTGTTACGATTCTCAACCAAACGTTGATGAATGTCGCGCTACCAAGTATTATGAAAGATTTTGGGATTACTGCCAGTCAAGGACAATGGTTGTCTACTGGTTTTATGTTAGTAAATGGTGTCATGATCCCGATGACAGCCTTCTTAATTGAAAGGTTTACGACTCGCCAGCTTTATTTATTTGCGATGATTACTTTTGCAATTGGTACAGCGATTGGCGGATTTGCAACAGATTATACAATGCTTATTGCTGGTCGTATGGTACAAGCAATTGGCGCTGGGATAGTTATGCCACTTCTAACCGTTGTCGTATTAAACTTATTCCCGATGGAACGAAGAGGACGGGCGATGGGCTTAATTGGTCTAGCTATGAACTTTGCCCCAGCAATTGGTCCGACACTCTCAGGTTGGATTGTTCAGCAATATGATTGGCGCAATTTATTCTTTATTATTATTCCATTTGCAATACTTGATATTGTAGTAGCAATCTTCTTACTTAAAAATGTCGGTAAAAGAACTTTCCCGAAACTCGATATACTCGGAGTTATTATGTCGACTGTTGGGTTCGGTAGTTTATTACTTGGATTTAGTAACGCCGGAGACCACGACTGGTTAACGTGGAAAGTAGCTGGATTTATTATTCTTGGTTTAGTAGTATTAGGTATCTTTATCCGTTATCAATCAAGCAACAAAGCGCCACTTCTTAATTTTAAAGTGTTTAAATATCCAACATTTGCACTTACAACAGCAATTAGTTTCTTCGTTGTGATGGGGCTTTTTGGCGGTATGTTGTTACTACCGATTTTCTTACAAACTGTTCGAGGTTTTTCACCGCTTGAATCTGGTTTAGTCCTTTTACCTGGTGCGCTTGTTACAGCTATACTATCGCCGGTGACTGGGGTTATGTTTGACCGGTTTGGGGCTAAATATTTAACGCTAGTAGGCTTAATTATTATGGCAGGTTCAACCTTCATGTTTACAAATCTAGATGAATCAACCACGTTAACTTTTATTATTATCGTTCAAACTATTCGTTCTGCGGGTATGGCAATGGTTATGATGCCACTTCAAACAGCTGCACTCAATTCGCTACCACTAAAATTAGCTTCTCACGGTTCAGCGATGTTTAATACGATGAGACAAGTAGCTGGCTCGATTGGTACAGCTGCACTTATTACGGTAATGTCAAAAAGTGCCGCGAGTTTTGCAGATAAACTTGGTCCAGCTGATGTAATTGGAAAAACGAAAACAGAAGTTGCTAACCATGTGCTTATTCACGGAATTGAAACAGCCTTTTTAGTCGCAGGAATTCTTTCTGTGGTAGCTTGTATTTTAGCTTTATTTATTCAAAAAAATAGAAGCGCAATGGATCCAATTGTCACTAAAACAGAAGAAATAAAAAATTAATTTAAAAGCGCATTCCATTTAATGAGAATGCGCTTTTTTTATGCAAAATAGTCCGTTATATAAAAAAATACGCGGAACGAACATATGTTGACTTGACGAGAGCTCTTAAGAGAAGTAAAATCATGAATAGTTACCTATTTGTTCGGAAGTTAAAAACAGGGGATAATGAAGTTGCAAAGAGCTAATAAAAGGTGTGCATGTAAATGAAAGATAATTTTTTTGGGAGAGAATATGACATAGCGCCGGCTGGAGGGGAAACTGGCCAAGCATTTGTTGCAACACATGAAGACGAAAAATTCTTTTTAAAAAGAAATTCTTCGCCTTTTTTAGCAGCGCTTTCGGTAGAGAACATTGTTCCAAAACTCGTCTGGACAAGAAGAGTAGAAAACGGAGATGTTATCACTGCGCAAAAATGGGTGAATTGCCATATTTTAACTCGTGAGGAAATGGTTGGTCCTAGAGTGGCGAAACTCTTAGCGAAAATTCACCATTCGGAAAACTTACGCCATATGCTCGAAAAAATCGAAAACTGTTATTTTTCTGCCCATCAATTACTAGCTCGTCTAAAAGCAGAAATGGAAGCTAAAAATGAAGCTAATAATGTAATGCAGACAGCAATCGAGTATTTAGAGCGAAATATTACAGCTGTCGAGAAAGCAGATTACGTCGTTTGTCACGGAGATGTCAACCACAATAATTGGATAATATCAGAAGAAAATGAATTGTTTCTTGTTGATTGGGACGGCGCAATGCTTGCTGATGCTGCAAATGATTTAGGAATGATATTATACCAATATATTCCGCGTGAAGGCTGGGATGAATGGCTTTCTAATTATGGAACAACACTAACTAGCGAATTACATCGTAAATTAAAATGGTATACACTTTGCCAAACCGTCATGCAACTTACGACCAACCAATCAGAAGAAGCATACGAACGAGCAAAACAAATTTTTCAAAATGCAATAGAAGATGATGAGGTGTAAAGAAAGATGCGTGTAAAACATAAACCATGGGCAAAAGATCGATTGGAAGAATTTCCAGCAATTTACATTAAAAACCCAGAAGATTTTAAGGGGCGCTGGCAAGAAGTATTTGGAAATAATAATCCTATTCATATCGAAATCGGTTCCGGTAAAGGCCAGTTCATTAGTGGTATGGCAAAAGCGAATCCGGAAATTAATTATATCGGCATTGAAATGATTGAAAGTGTCCTAGTTTCTGCGCTTGATAAAGCAATTGAAGCAGAAGTACCTAATTTGCGCCTAGTTGCAAGAGATGCCAAATTACTGGAAGAATCTTTTGAAAAAGGAGAAATAGCACAAATTTATTTGAATTTCTCTGATCCGTGGCCGAAAAAACGCCACACAAAACGTAGATTAACGAATCCAACCTTCTTAACTATTTATGAGCGACTATTACCAAAAGCAGGGGAGATTCATTTCAAAACGGATAACCGCAGCTTGTTTGAATATTCATTAGTAGCTTTTTCAGAATATAATATGTTACTAACTTTTGTATCACTTGATTTGCATAATAGCGATTACGAAGGGAATATAAAAACTGAATACGAAGAAAAATTTTCAGCTAAAGGATTCCCAATCTATCGTCTTGAAGCAAAATTTGATAGAGATTGACTAGGATAAACCAGGTGCACTTGCTGCATCTGGTTTTTATTTTTAATTGGAGGCGTTAAAAATGGATTCCATTCAAATTGGAGAAATAAAAATTTATTGGTTGCGCGGAGGTTATACTCATTTTGACGGCGGAGCAATGTTTGGGGTAGTTCCAAAACCTTTATGGGAGAAAAAATATCCAGCAAATGAAAAAAATCAATTAGCTAATGTAACCGATCCGATGTTTTTTCAGTATTTAGGGAAAAATTATCTAATTGATAGCGGGCTAGGGAACGGGCGACTAACAGAAAAACAAAAACGTAATTATGGGGTAACTGAAGAGTCTTTCGTATTAGAAGATTTAGCAAAACTAAATATTGCCCCTGAGGATATAGACTACTGTTTAATGACTCATTTACATTTTGACCACGTGTTAGGTTTGACTGGTTGTTCAGAAGAGGGTTATTATTCTATTTTTCCAAATGCGGAAATCTGGACTTCTGAAATTGAATGGGACGAAATGCAACACCCGAATATTCGTTCAAAAGCAACTTATTGGCAAGAAAACTGGCAAGCAATAAAAGGGCAAGTCCACACATTTACGAAAGAAAAACGATTTAATGATGCGATTAAAATGACTCATACTGGAGGACATAGTGCTGGACATTCTGCCGTTTGGTTTGAGTCCGGTGGAGAACTAGCGATTCATATGGCAGATATTTTTCCGACATTCGCTCACCAAAATGTTTTATGGGTAACGGCATATGATGATTATCCTATGACATCCATCGCGGCAAAACAAGATATTTTCAAGCGAACTTTTGGGAAAAATTATTGGTTTTTATCGTACCATGATGCTAGATTCCGAGCAGTTAAAATCGGCGGAAATGGAGAAATTGATGCTGAACTAAAAATAGAAAATCGAAATTAAGAAGTGGGATTCCGCTTCTTTTTTTGAGGGTATTTTTATTTTGTGTTATTATATAACTTATAAAGCTTTATTTAAAGCCGAAATCATAACCTGGGTAGGGGGTTCCTATCCGATATACTATAAGGGGGTATATATGAAAAGCGAACAGAAGAAAGCGCTAGTAACAAGATTTGCGAAGATTGAAGGTCACGTACGTTCAATCAAAAATATGACAGAGGAAGATCGCGATTTAGAAACAATTATGCAACAAATAGCAGCTGTGAAAAAAGCAATGGATGCAGCTGCGAAAGTGATTTATACAGAACAAATGAAAGAACTGATTGAGCAAGGCGTGGTGGACGAAGCTGTTATTAAAAAGAAAATTGATAGTTTTATTCGTTAAAAAAACGACTCCCCAAGTGGGTAGTCGTTTTAATTTTTAGGCTAAATACACATCAATGATTGTTCCTGTGTTAGCGTCTGCGATAAATTCGAATTGTTTTTTCTCGCCCTCACGAATGCAAGTGATACCACCGTGGTATACGAATGTATCAATGGCGAATTTTTTATAGTGTTGCTTTTTTAGTTGAATCCAAGAACCTTCAATAGGTCCTTCTTGTTTGAACGCATTTTTTACATTTTCTAAGATGACGTCCCCTGAAATTGTTTTATCGCTAAGTAAATAATGATAAACAAGGTGTCCAGCTGCTGCTCCTGCTCCAACGCCGGCAATGAAAGCTTTCCAGTTCATCGCTTTTCCTCCCTAGTGTTTGCTATTCTTTTTAAAAGACGTCTTATGAACATCTCTTTTAACCATTATACTACAAATTTTTGATTATAAAAGGATTTTTGAACGCGCTTTCGATAAAATGGAGAAGTAAGGCAAGCGGAAACATCTTTTATTTGCTATAATAAAATAGATTTCACACGGAAAGAGATGATTATTAATGGAAAAAGAAACGTTAGCAATGTTTAAAGAATTAACGGAACTTCAAGGTACTTCGGGTGATGAACATAGAATTCGAGCATTTATGCGAAAAGAACTTGAACCGGTTTCCGATGAAATTATCCAAGATGGCTTAGGTGGCATTTTTGGTGTGCGACACGGAGCGACTGATGGTCCGCGCGTATTAGTTGCAGCCCATATGGATGAAGTTGGCTTTATGGTAACGCAAATTACAGACAATGGTTTGATTCGTTTCCAAACAATTGGTGGTTGGAATCCGCAAGTTTTACAAGCGCAACGTGTGCAAATTATGGCGCCAAATGGTCCTGTAATTGGCGTTGTAGCCTCTGTTCCTCCGCATTTACTATCAGAAGCGGAACGTAGCAAACCAACTGACCCGAAAAACTTACTTATTGATATTGGTGCAGATGATAAAGCGGACGCTGAAAAAATCGGTATCAAACCAGGGCAATTTATCGTTCCTGTCGCTGAATTCACTCCACTTGCAAATCCAAAGAAAATTTTAGCTAAAGCGTGGGATAACCGTTATGGTGTCGGTCTTGCAATTGAGCTTATGAAAGAATTAAAAGGGGAATCTTTACCAAATACGCTTTTTGCTGGTGCGAATGTGCAAGAAGAAGTCGGTCTTCGTGGTGCGGGTGTAAGTGCGAATATGATTCAACCAGATTTATTTTTCGCGTTAGATGCTAGTCCTGCCAATGATACGACTGGGAATAAATCGCAATTCGGTCAAATTGGCCAAGGTTTCTTACTGCGTATTTTTGACCGGACGATGATTATGCACCGTGGTATGCGTGAATTTTTACTTGATACTGCGGAATCAAATAAAATTCCATATCAATATTTTGTTTCACCTGGTGGAACAGATGCCGGTAAAGTTCACACGTCACTTAGTGGTATTCCGAGTGCAGTAATTGGTGTTCCGGCTAGATATATTCACTCATCTAACTCGATTTTACATGTGGATGACTACGCTGCGGCGAAAGAAATGATTACAACACTTATTCGCGGTCTCGATAAAACAACTTTTGAAACCATTAAAAACAATGCGTAAAATAATCAAAAAACCAGTATTTTTGGTTGGATTTCTACTTTTGGTAGCAAGTCTAGTATTCTTAGTAGGTTACGCTACAGGGATACCTTACCTCCGCGATGCTGAAATCGGCTGGATCGTTACCACCCTGATAGCGGGAGTGATGACGTTAATCGTTGGTTATTTTAATCTTTATATAGAAAAGAAAAAAACGCGATCTAAAGTACGGTGAAAAGTTTGGCTCTTATAACGGAGCCGGACTTTTTTCATGAGCGTTATTCTGGACGAAAGTTAGCTAAGGCGTTAGGATTTAACTAGTATGAAAGAAGAAGGAGCGAACAAAAAATGAAAAACTTAGAATCTGTAGAACAATTCAATGAGATAAAAGCGGAAGGTAAATCTGTTTTTATGTTTAGCGCTGATTGGTGCGGCGATTGTAAATATATTGAACCTGTAATGCCGGAAATTGAAGCTGAAAATGAGGATTTCACTTTTTATCATGTAGATCGAGATGAATTTATTGATTTATGTGCTGATTTAGCGATTTTTGGAATCCCTAGTTTCCTTGCTTTTGAAGATGGTGAAGAAGTAGGGCGTTTTGTTAGTAAAGATAGAAAAACAAAAGAAGAAATTAATGATTTTCTAGCTGCAATATAAAAAGTGACTGCTTTTTATGGAAGGGGAGGCACCTATGGCAAAAATGACGACATTAAAAATGAAAGAACGACTAGAGAAGGAACTGAATAAACCTAATCGGCAGTTTGCTTACGAACGAGATAGTGACACACTTTCGGTTACCCAAAATGGCAAAAAAGTAACTTTGGCTATCCCACAAATCATCGCAAATTATGAAAACGATGGTGAAGCTGCGATTGAAAAGATTATTTACTATGTCGAAGAAGGTTTTCTGGCTGCATCCGGAAACATTGAACTCAAAAACAATACAGCGAATATTTATCCCGTTGTTAGAGCGACTTCTTTTCCTGATACCACCAAAGCGGGAGAAGTGCTTTTAACAGATGAACATACCGCTGAAACGAAAATTTTCTATGCGTTTGATTTAGGAAAATCCTACCGTTTCATCGAAAAAAACATGCTGGAAAAAGAAGGGCTTTCCCATGAAGAAGTCAGAAAAGCAGCCTTCGATAATCTGGGAAAACTAGAAATTCCGCTAAAAAAAGACTCGGTTAATGGGAATGATTTTTATTTCGTGCGTACAAATGACGGCTATGATGCGAGTCGTTTACTAAATGTTAGTTTTCTTCAGCAAATGCGCGAAAAGCTAACTGGGGAAATGGTGCTCGCTGTGCCGCATCAAGATGTTTTAATTATTGGCGCTATCAAAGATAATACCGGTTATGACGTTCTGGCGCATATGACGATGGACTTTTTCGCAGATGGACTTGTGCCAATAACCTCTTTGCCATTTGTCTATAATAATGGTAAACTTGAACCGATATTTATAATGGCAAAAAACAGATTAAAGGAGTAGAAGACGTGATAGTAAACGCATTTTATAATGAAAAAGGGGTAGGGGACACTCTACTAATTGAAACAGGCGAAGTAACATTTGAAAATCGCGAGTGGGAGCGCCGTGGGGATGTCGCACGAATTTTTGACCGCGAAACAAAGCAAGTTGCAGGTTTCAATATTTTTAATAGCTCCAAATACTTTGACATTACTGCAAATGGCAAAGTGGATTTAACTGAAGAACTTGTTGCGTTAATGAATCAAGTTATCGAAAAAGCGGGATTTGAACCTGAAATCGTAGCTGATTTAACCCCGAAATTTGTAGTTGGGTACGTGGAGTCGAAAGAAAAACACCCGAATGCGGATAAATTAAATGTATGCCAGATTAATGTGGGTGGGGAAGTGTTGCAAATTGTTTGTGGCGCCCCAAATATCGATGCTGGACAAAAAGTAGTGGTTGCGAAAATCGGCGCAGTAATGCCTAGTGGTTTAATCATTAAACCGTCTAATTTACGAGGCGAAGATTCTTTCGGCATGGTATGTGCCGCGCGTGAATTGGCAATTCCTAATGCGCCAACTGAAAAAGGTATCCTTGTTTTAGAAGATTCCGCTACACCGGGTGAAGAATTTCCGGTAAATTTTTAAATAATTGATTTTTTTAAGCGCCTGATGCTATATCGGGCGCTTTTTTGCTTGCTAAATTTGCTACTTTGTGAAAATGATTAAAATGTAGAACAATATAACTTTAATTGTATACAATATATGCATAAATCGTACAAAATAAAGATAATTTTCAAGGTATAATAAAAACTTATATCGGGTTTAAACCTAGTTGTATCAAGGTATTATAACGAATACGGCTCGAAAAATAGCGAATTCACAATTTTGTCATAGATTATTTTGATTTTGTCTGTTAAAATCAAACAAGAAAATTAAATTTAGGGTGATAATGAATGGGATGGTTTAAAGATTTTTTCTTTGGCGATATGGACGAAGAAATAGATACATATGAAAATACACCTACTAAAAAAGTAGAAAAGAAAGTAACGTATGCTCCTGAAGTAGAGCCGAAATCAAAAGTTACGGCAATTAAAACAAAAGAACGAAATACAAGAACTGTACGACCTACACCAAAAAGTGTAGTGCCAAAGCAAAAACACCTGCAACCAGTGAAACGGCAAGTGAAAACACAAATGGTATATCAATATCCAAAAGGTGAATTCCGCTTTCCGCTAATACCTGATAAGCCAGTCAGCCAACCAATTCAAACACAAAAACAAACACAAAAACAACCAACTAGAGCTATGCATCAAACGAGCGACAAACCTGTTGTAAAAGAAGAAACAAGAAAACGTCCTTTTGCTGCGACAGATGTTCCGTCTCCGGTTTATGCATTTAATAAAAGACCGAGTAAATTTGAGTTTGCAGTGTCTGAACCAGACGAAATTGCAGAAATTCAAGAAGATTTAACTATTCCTCCAGTGGATTTACCAGAATTAGCAGAAGCAGAAACAATTGCTTTTGATACAGAAATTGAAAAACAAATAGAAGACACTTACCCAGAAGAAGTTGGAATTGAGGAAGTAGTAGAAGAACCAGTTTTAGCTAGTAATGAAGCTACTCCAGTTGAACCAGCTCCAAAACGCGTGACCCTTATTCAAGAAGAAACGACGCAAGTACCTAAACAAAAGAAACAAGTCGAAGCAAGTAGACAAGAACAAATGTTGAAAAGCAGAATTCCATTTAACGTTATGATGGTAAAAAAAGATAAACAAGCACTTCAAAAAGAACCAGCAGCTGAAATCGTTCAAGAGAAAGAAGTAATTACTGAAAATATTCAACCTGTTGCTATAACAGAAGAAAGACAAGTAGCACCAGAATATCCAAGCAATTATCAATTTCCGTCGTTCGGGTTGCTACATCCGCCCGTATCGAAACGAGAAGACGATTCATGGTTACAAATGCAACAAGAAATGCTAGATGAAACATTAGAAAATTTCAATGTTCATGCGAGCGTTGTTAATAGAACACAAGGTCCCGCTGTAACTAGATTTGAAGTCCAACCAGAAAAAGGGGTCAAAGTAAGTAAAATCACTAATTTAACAGACGATATTAAGCTAAACTTAGCTGCAAAAGATATTCGAATAGAAGCTCCAATTCCAGGGAAAAGCACAGTTGGTATCGAGATTCCAAACCAAACAAGTCGTCCAGTGATGCTTTCTGAGTTAATGAACACAGAAGCGTTTCAATCATCTAAGTCGCCGTTAACTGCCGCACTTGGTCTTGATATTTCTGGAACACCGATTATTACAGACCTGCAAAAAATGCCTCATGGCTTAATTGCTGGTGCTACAGGCTCCGGTAAAAGTGTTTGTATCAACTCATTACTCGTAAGTTTGCTCTATAAAGCGACTCCCGACCAATTGAAATTGCTTTTAATTGATCCAAAAATGGTTGAACTCGCTCCATATAATCGTATTCCGCATCTCGTCAGTCCGGTAATTACAGATGCAAAAGCAGCAACAGTTGCACTCAAATGGGCTGTAGAAGAAATGGAACGTCGCTATCAACTCTTTAGTCATACCGGCGTTAGAAATATGGAAAAATATAATGAATATGCAAGTCATCCTGATCATACCGGCGAAAAACTACCATATATTTTAATAGTTATTGATGAATTAGCTGATTTAATGATGGTTGCGCCGAATGATGTAGAAGAATCTATTAGTCGTATTGCACAAAAAGCGCGGGCATGTGGTATCCATATGATTGTAGCGACGCAGAGACCATCTGTAGACGTAATTACCGGTCTTATTAAAGCTAACATTCCGACACGCGTTTCTTTCTCTGTGTCTTCACAAATCGATTCTAGAACCATCCTTGATGCAAGCGGTGCTGAAAAACTTCTTGGAAAAGGGGACATGCTTTTCTTACCAAGTGGTGCAAGCAAACCAGTGCGTCTCCAAGGGACATTTGTTAGTGATGAAGAAATCGATGCTGTCGTAGCTCATGTTCGTAGCCAAGGGGAGGCAGATTACATCTTTGAAGAACAAGAGTTACTTGTAAAAGAATCGGTTAAAGAAAACACTGATGAATTATTTGAAGAGGCATGTGACTTTGTTTTAAGCCAAAATGCCGCATCTACCTCTTTACTGCAAAGACATTTTAGGATTGGTTACAACCGAGCGGCTAGATTAATGGAATCTCTTGAGAATCATCAAATAGTTTCAGGAATTAATGGTTCTAAGCCACGAGATGTTATCATCACGAAGGACCAATTGGCTAAACTCAGAAACAAAGAAACTTAATTTTATAGTACTAAAATAACACGATACTTAATTAGTTTTACAAATCACCTGTATTTTCATGAGTAATTTCGCTTATATTTGCTGAAAGATTTTTCTAATTACATGGAAAGTGATATAATAAGCTGGTGAATTATTGACTCAACTATGAAATCAAGCATAAAACACAATTGGAACGTAAGATGATGTCTAGAAAACGGAGACTTTATACTGTTTTCAAAGTTAAGACTTGGTGCTTAACAGTTAACATGTTTTTTTTAGGCACCCTCTTCAAGATAAATTAATGGGGGTTCAAATAATGACTATCTATCATTTTGTTGGAATAAAAGGGTCGGGAATGAGTGCACTTGCTCAGATCCTGCACGATAAAGGTTTTCAAGTGCAAGGCAGCGATGTAGACAAATATTTTTTCACGCAGAAAGCATTGGAAGAAAAACAAATTCCAATTATGACGTTTTCAGCGGATAATATAAAAGAAGGCCTAACAATTATTGCTGGTAATGCATTTCCAGATACACATGAAGAAATTGAGCGTGCTAATGAGCTTAATCTTCCCGTGATTCGATATCATAAATTTTTAGGTCAATTAATAGATGGCTATACAAGTATTGCAATAACTGGTTCTCATGGTAAAACATCGACAACTGGTCTTCTTTCTCATGTGGTCGGTGCCATTCGTCCCACTTCATATTTGATTGGTGATGGAACTGGTAGTGGCACAAAAGATGCTAAATATTTTGCGTTAGAAGCTTGTGAGTATCAACGCCATTTCCTTGCGTACAAACCAACTTATGCAATTATGACCAACATTGACTGGGATCACCCAGATTATTTCAAGAGCGTAGATGATGTATTTAATGCATTTGAAACGCTTGGTAAACAAGTGAAAAAAGCAGTTTTTGCCTTAGGAGACGATGTTGAACTACGCAAATTATCGTTAGACGTTCCGATTATTTACTTTGGCTTTGGTTCAGAAAACGAATTTCAAGCTAAAAATGTTAAAAAAGAAACTACTGGAACTAAATTCGACGTCTATCATCGCGACGAGTTTTTAGCTTCATTTGAAATTCCTGCTTACGGAGATCATAATGTTTTAAATGCCTTAAGTGTTATTGCGCTTTGTGACTATGAGGGATTACCAGTAGACGAAGTGAAAAAAGAATTAAAAACTTTTGAAGGCGTAAAAAGAAGATTTAGCATTACTGAAAAAGGAAATCAAGTTTTAGTAGATGACTATGCGCACCATCCTTCAGAAATTCGTGCGACTGTTAATGCTGCTAGACAAAAATATCCAAATAAAAAAATCGTTGCTGTATTTCAGCCGCATACATTTACAAGAACACGCACCTTCTTACAAGGTTTTGCGGATAGCTTGAATTTAGCGGATGAAGTATATCTTTGTGACATTTTCGGTTCTGCGCGTGAAAAAACGGGTAATTTAACTATTGCTGATTTAGCGCATAAAACCAAAGGAAATCATATTATTAAAGAAGAGCACACAGAAGAATTATTACAATATCCAGAAGCAGTTATTTTGTTTATGGGAGCAGGGGATGTCCAAAAATTCCAAGCTGCCTATGAAAAAGTTCTAGATAACGAAATCGTGGCTAATGAAGTTCTAAAGAAAAGTGCGATTAATTAACTTTCAGTAAAGCGTGTCATTTATTTGGCATGCTTTTTGCTTGTTTATAATTACTATAAATAAAGCTTTACACGATTTGATAGGTGTATTAAAATATACCATGTGATACAAAATACAACTACATAGATTAATGGAGGGATAAAAGTGGCAGAACGTTTAGTAGGCACACAAGCTCCAAGATTTGAAATGGAAGCTGTTATGCCAAATCAGACTTTCGGAAAAGTAAGTCTAGAGAAAAATATAGAAGACGATAAATGGACAGTTCTCTTTTTCTATCCAATGGACTTTACCTTTGTTTGTCCGACTGAAATTGTAGCGATTTCCGCTCGGTCAGATGAATTTGATGCATTAAATGCGCGGATAATTGGTGCTTCAACAGATACGATCCATTCCCATCTTGCATGGACGAATACACCAATCAAAGAAGGCGGAATTGGAAAATTAACCTATCCTCTTGCTGCGGATACTAATCATCAAGTAGCAAGTGATTACGGGGTACTAATTGAAGAAGAAGGCGTGGCACTACGCGGGCTTTTCATTATTAATCCAAAAGGTGAAATTCAATACGAAGTGGTTCATCATAACAATATTGGTCGTGAAGTTGACGAAGTGTTAAGAGTACTTCAAGCTTTGCAAACTGGTGGACTTTGCCCGATTAACTGGCAACCAGGCGAAAAAACAATTGTTTAAACTATAAAAGCGCTTAGGAGCATATCCTAAGCGCTTTTCTTATACTAAGTTTTCTGGATTAAGAGGAGCTAATTCTGGAAGAACGAAAATGCCATCTTTACGAATAAGCACATCATCAAAGTAAATTTCGCCGCCACCATAATCAGCGCGTTGAATATTTACTAAATCCCAGTGAATGGCTGATTGATTGCCATTAAATGCTTCATCGTAGCACTGGCCAGGAGTGAAATGGAAACTTCCTTCAATTTTCTCATCAAAAAGAATATCTTGCATCGGTTCGTGGATAAACGGATTGACACCGATAGCAAATTCCCCAACAAAACGAGCACCTTCATCAGTATCTAAAACTTTATTAATGCGATCTGTATCATTGGCAGTTGCTTTAATAATTTTTCCGTCTTTAAAAGTGAAAGAGACATTTTCAAATGTGAAGCCTTGGTATGGTGAAGGGGTGTTATACGTAAGTGTTCCATTGATAGAATCACGAACTGGAGCAGTAAATACTTCGCCATCTGGAATGTTCATTTCGCCCGCGCATTTAATTGCCGGAATATCTTTAATACTAAATGTTAAATCTGTTCCTGGTCCAACTAAGTGCACTTTATCTGTTTTATTCATAAGTTCTACTAAACCATCCATTGCAGTGCTCATTTTACCGTAATCTAAATTACATACGTCAAAATAGAAATCTTCAAAACCAACCGTGCTCATTTTTGCAAGTTGTGCCATGGAGGAGCTTGGGTAACGGAGCACGACCCATTTAGTTTGTTTTACACGAATGTCAGAATGCATTTTACCAACAGTCTCACCGTGAATTTTTAATTTATCTGCGGGTACATCAGATGTTTCGTTGATATTATCACCAGCACGTAAACCTATGTAAGCATCCATTTCTTTCATAACATTACCTTCGAACTCGGCAATTTTTTCATATTGAGCACTATCAGCACCGAGCATCATCGCACGGTCGATTTGTGGTTCTTTTAAAGAAACGAACGGGAATCCTCCAGCTTTATATGCTTCTTCTACTAAAGCCATTACTAGTTCTTTTTGCACACCGAAGTTTTCGATTAATACTTTTTCCCCAGCGCCAAGTTTGACGGAATAGTTGATTAAATTATGTGCTAATTTTTCGATTCTTGCATCTTTCATATTGTACCCTCCCTAAAATTTAACAAAATAAGCCTAAAAAACAAGCCTGTTTCTATTTTACTCCAAATTACGCTAAAAGCAACCTTCTATAACAAATTAGCGGGTTTCTTTCATATTAGTTTATTTTTCAGCAGTTACTTGCTAAAATGAAGCTAATACCTTTTCTTTTTTACATTTTGTACATAGATTCATTAGAGAAGAAAGTTTTAGAGGGGAATACTCAGGGTATAGAAAAAAGAATATGGAGGTGTGGATAGATGATAGTAATTTTGTATATTGCAGCACTCATTGCCGCAATTGCGCTTTTAGTTATTGCCATCTATTTGGGAAAAACGTTAAAATCAACTTCCCAAACAATGGATGAGGTAGCTAAATCGTTAGAAAAAATAACAGTAGAAGTACAAGGGATTACAGGACAATCACAAAAATTGCTTGATAAGACCAATACACTTCTAGAAGATGTAAATGGCAAAGTTGCGAAAGTTGATCCAGTTTTTGATGCAGTTGGTGATATTGGGACTTCTTTACTAGGATTAAGTCAATCTGTTCGCGAACTAGCAACACTCGCAACTAACAAAGTAGAACAAAATGAAGCAAAAATTTCTCAAGCTGTCTCAATTAGCAATTCAATTCTTTCTTTTAGAGAAAAGATGAAAGCGAATAAAGCAGCGAAAGAAGCCGCAAAAGAAGCTCGAGAGCAATCTAATTTCTAATATAATTTGGAGGGATTTACAATGGCAGAAAAAGATGGTATTAATACAAAAGATTTTCTAATCGGTGGTTTAATTGGTGCAATCGTTGGTTCAGCCGCAGCACTTCTATTTGCACCTAAATCAGGTAAAGAACTACGCGAAGATTTAAATACACAGGTAGATACAATTAAAGAAAAAGGCAACCAATGGAAAGACGTTGCTTATGAAAAAGGTATCGAAATCAGTGGTGTAGCAAAAGGAACAAAAGATAAATTAGTAGATTCCGCTGGCGGGTTTGTTGATGTTGTTAAAGACAAATCAGGCAAATTAGCTGATACAGTTTCTAAACAAAGTAAAGCTGTGAAAGAAGTTGTTTCACAAAATAAAGAAGAAAACCAAGAAGCTGCTAAAAAAGCGGCAGAAACAGTAAAAAATGAAGCGAAAGATGCTGCAAGCGATGTAGAAAAAGCAGCAGATAAAGCAAAAAAAGAAGCAAAAAAATCATTAGATGATGGCAAAGATGAAGCGAAAAAAATTGCTTCTGATGTGAAAAAAGAAGTAAAATAAGATTAAGTTAAAAAACAGCCTTGCGAGGCTGTTTTTTTTATACAAAAAAAGCAATATCCGCTTGTAATTTATTTTAAAACGTGTTAACATTAGTTTTACATTATTCACTTTAATGCTTAAAAGCGATTAAGTATAAAAGTGGATTCGTGACAAATTATCTGTTTTCCTCTATAATGAGAAATAATCTTGGAGCAGATTTTTAGAAGGGTGGAAGTAAAATGGTCAATACAAATTTAGAGGAACTTAGAACAGAGGTGGATCAATTAAATATTGATTTGCTTGAATTAATCAGCAAACGTGCCAATTTGGTACAAGAAATCGGTAAAATCAAAGGAACACAAGGTTCTCTACGTTTCGATCCATTACGTGAAAGAGAGATGCTTAATACGATTCTTGCAGCAAATAAAGGACCTTTTGAGGATAGCACGGTTCAAAAATTATTTAAAGAAATTTTTAAAGCGGGACTAGAACTTCAAGAAGAGGATCATTCAAAAGCATTACTTGTTTCTAGAAAAAATAAAAAAGAAGATACGATTGTTACTGTTAAAGGTTTACCAATCGGAAACGGCGAACCCGTATTCGTTTTTGGGCCTTGTTCCGTAGAATCTTACGAACAAGTGGCTGCAGTTGCTGAGTCTATTAAAGCAAAAGGTTTAAAACTTATTCGCGGTGGAGCATTTAAACCACGTACTAGCCCATATGACTTCCAAGGATTAGGCTTAGAAGGCTTAAAAATTCTTAAACGTGTATCAGATGAGTATGGTTTAGCTGTTATTAGTGAAATCGTAACTCCAGCTGATATTGAAGTTGCACTTGATTATGTAGATGTTATTCAAATCGGTGCAAGAAACATGCAAAACTTTGAATTACTTAAAGCAGCAGGTCGTGTTGATAAACCGATTTTACTTAAACGTGGCTTATCTGCAACGATTGAAGAATTTATCGGTGCTGCTGAATATATTATGTCACAAGGTAACGGTAAAATTATTTTATGTGAACGCGGTATTCGCACATATGAAAAAGCAACAAGAAATACACTTGATATTTCTGCCGTGCCAATCTTGAAAAAAGAAACGCATTTACCAGTAATGGTCGATGTAACACATTCTACTGGCCGAAAAGATTTATTACTTCCATGTGCTAAAGCTGCCCTTGCTATTGAAGCTGACGGCGTAATGGCTGAGGTTCATCCGGATCCAGCTGTTGCTTTATCTGACTCTGCGCAACAAATGGATATTCCTGAATTTGAAGAGTTCTGGAATGCAATTTTAGCTAGTAACCTAGTTCCTCACAAAATCAAATAATCTCGAAAAGCCCTGGTACGCCAGGGTTTTTTATTTTGGTCAAAACTAATAATGCATAATTGGTATTTAATACTAATATTCAATGCCGTTTCGGTATGAAAATAAATGAAAATAAAGAGTAAAAACAATTGCATATCGAAAAAAGTTATCGTATTATTAAGGGAAGGCAAGTTTGTTTCCGTTTACAATGGTATATAGAGCCATTAAAATAATGAATATGGAGAGTGAATAGGGATGAATGTAACAATTTATGATGTTGCTCGTGAAGCGAATGTTTCTATGGCGACGGTATCTCGGGTAGTTAACGGCAATCCGAATGTTAAACCAGTAACAAGAAAGAAAGTATTGGATGTTATTAATCAATTAGGTTATCGTCCTAATGCAGTAGCTAGAGGTCTTGCAAGTAAACGTACAACGACTGTCGGTGTAATTATTCCTGATATTTCTAACGTTTTTTATGCAGAGCTTGCGCGCGGAATTGAAGATATTGCTACAATGTACAAATACAATATTATCCTTAGTAATTCGGACGAAAATGAGGATAAAGAACTTCAAGTGCTAAATACACTGCTTGGTAAACAAGTAGATGGTATTATTTATATGGGTGAACGAATTTCTGAACAATTACAAGAAGAATTTGACCGTTCTCCTGCACCAGTAGTTTTAGCTGGAGCGGTAGATATGGAAAACAAATTAGCTTCTGTTAATATCGATTACAAAGAAGCGACAAAAGAAGCTGTGAAACGTTTTGTAGATAATGGACATAAGCAAATCGCTTTTGTTAGTGGTTCCTTAAATGAGCCTGTAAACCGTGAAATGAAATTGGCTGGTTATAAAGAAGCGCTAGAAGAAGCTGGTATTACTTACCAAGAAGACTACATTATTGAAGCAAAATACAATTACAATGCTGGTGTAAAAGTTTGGGAAGAATTAAGTGCATTATCTAAGAAACCAAATGCTGTTGTTGTCGCGGATGACGAACTAGCAATCGGAATTTTAAATGCGGCATTAGATGCTGGTATTAAAGTTCCTGAAGAATTAGAAGTCATGACAAGTAACAATACAAAATTAACATTAATGTCACGTCCACAACTTTCTACAATCGTACAACCTTTATACGACATTGGTGCAGTAGCAATGCGTTTATTAACAAAATTAATGACGAATGAAGAAGTAGACGAAAAAACAGTTATTCTACCACATAGTGAAAAACTACGTGGGACTACAAAAGAAAAAAAATAAGTTGACAGCATTTTTAGCGGTATGTTATAAATGTATGTATACTTTTCATAACGAAAATGACTATGAACGGACGAAGTAGTTGCTTATTCTTATTCCTAGAGAGCTAGTGGTTGGTGGAAACTAGTAGAGATAAGTAGACGAATTACATCCCGGAGTCACGCTGCACAGGATAATGGTGCGGCCGGTGTTGAGCCGTTATTTTTTGAAGTAGGATTTTTTCCTAAAAGTAGGGTGGTACCACGTTAATTAATACGTCCCTTCGCTAAACTGTTTAGCGGAGGGGCGTTTTTTATGTCCAAAAATAAAAGGAGAATGATGAAAATGAATATTATTGATGAATTAGAGTGGCGCGGAGCTATTTACCAGCAAACAGATGAAGAAGGATTACGCAAATGGGTAGAAGAAAAACAGATTTCTTTGTACTGCGGGATTGATCCATCTGGAGATTCGATGCATATCGGTCATTTAATTCCATTTATGATTTTACGCCGTTTCCAAAACGCTGGGCACCGTCCGATTATTTTAGTTGGTGGAGCGACAGGAACAATTGGTGACCCAAGTGGTAAAAAAGAAGAGCGCAAGTTGCAGTCGATGGAACAAATTAGCAAAAACGTCGAAAGCTTACGCGTCCAACTTGGAAAGATTTTTGATTTTGAGGGTGATTCGGCTGCTAGCATGGTAAACAACTATGACTGGACGAAAGATGTGAGTATTCTTGATTTCTTACGTGATTACGGAAAAGAATTCAATGTAAACACGATGCTTTCAAAAGATATTGTCGCTAGCCGTTTGGAAGTAGGGATTTCGTTTACAGAATTTGCTTACCAAATTTTACAAGCGATGGACTTTAATCACTTATATGAATTTAATGATTGTCGTCTGCAAATTGGTGGTAGTGACCAGTGGGGAAATATTACTGCTGGACTAGACTTAATTCGTAAAAAACAAGGTGAGAATGCCAAAGCTTTCGGTCTAACAATTCCACTTTTAACAAAAGCTGATGGAACTAAATTTGGGAAATCAGAAGGTGGCGCGATTTGGTTAAATCCGGAAAAAACAACGCCATACGAATTTTACCAATTTTGGATTAATACGGATGATCGCGATGTAGTGAAATACTTGAAGTACTTTACATTCTTGACTGAAGCTGAAATTGATGAGTTAGCGAAACAAGTGGAAGAAGAACCACATTTACGAGCTGCACAAAAAACGTTAGCTGCTGAAATGACTAAATTTGTGCATAGTGAAGAAGCGTTAGAACAAGCGCTTAAAATTTCAAAAGCATTATTCAGTGGGGATGTAACAGCTCTAACTGCGGATGAAATTGAACAAGGTTTCAAAGATGTGCCAACATTTGTAGCGGAGGATGCAGAAGTAAACCTAGTAGATTGGTTAGTAACACTTGGGATTGAACCGTCAAAACGCCAGGCTCGTGAAGATGTAACTAACGGAGCAATTTACATTAACGGTGAACGTCAGCAAAACGTGGAAAAAGTAATTGATGCAAGTGACCGGATTGAAAATAAATTTACAATTGTGAGACGCGGGAAGAAAAAATACTTCTTAGTTTCTTATAAATAAGAAGAAAAGCACTTGTTTTTAAAGGCGAGTGCTTTTTTGTGCATAAAAAAACCTTACAACCACAACCGAAGTCATGAATTGTAAGGTTTTTAGTTCTAATTAACGGCTGTAGAATTCTACGATAAATGCTTCGTTGATTTCAGCAGCGAGTTCAGAACGTTCTGGTAGACGGTTAAGAGAACCAGTTAGAGTTTCTGCATCGAAAGTTACGTATTCAGGCACGAAGCTCGAAACTTCTAAGCTTTCAGCGATTGCAGAGTTTTTAGCAGATTTTTCACGAACAGAGATCACTTGACCAACAGAAACTTGGTAAGAAGGGATATCTACGCGTTTGCCATCTACAGTGATGTGGCCATGGTTTACTAGTTGACGAGCTGCACGACGAGTGCGAGCAAGACCAAGACGGTAAACGATGTTATCAAGGCGTTGTTCTAGTAAGATCATGAAGTTCTCACCGTGTTTACCTTGTAATTTACCAGCTTTGTTGAACGTGTTTTTGAATTGACGTTCAGTTAATCCATACATATGACGCAATTTTTGCTTTTCAGCTTGTTGCAAACCATATTCTGAGATTTTTTTACGTTGAGTTGGGCCGTGTTGACCTGGAGCATACGGACGACGCTCTAATTCTTTACCTGTTCCAGAAAGTGAAATTCCTAAACGACGGGAAACTTTCCAGCTTGGACCTGTATAACGAGCCATAAGAGACTCCTCCTTTTATTTGTTTTTGGTATAAAACAAACGTGACGTAAAACCAAATCAGGGCAGTTTACCTTCATATACCATCACCATAGCAGCCGCCGGTTACGCGATATACCACAGAATTACATCTGGGGGTAAACAACACACTCATTCATTTTACTCAAGCTGCATTTTACACATCTTCCAGTATAGTATAGTTACTAGTTCTTTGTCAATTTATTTCTTGAGTAATCGCATCACGGATTTTTTCTAGCCACAACTGGTCCACTTCATCAAAACGATTAAAGAGGGGACTATCAATATCAAGCACACCAAACAACTGATTATTTTTTACAATGGGTAGAACGATTTCTGAATTAGAGGCAGCATCACAGGCGATATGTCCAGGGAAATCATGCACATTTTCTACTATATATGTTTTTTGGTCAGAGGCAGCAGAACCGCAGACACCTTTACCTAGTGGAATGCGAATGCACGCAGGTAGACCTTGAAAGGGGCCGAGTACTAATTGATTTGTTTCTTTTTCAAGTAAATAAAACCCAACCCAATTAATATCGGAAAGTGCTTGATTTAATATAGAAGAAACATTACTTAAATTTGCAATGAGATTTGGTTCACCAGCAATCATTGCTTGTACTTGTTTTAAAGCAAGAGCGTAATTTTCTTCTTTTGTACCAGTCATTTTTTGGATTTCAATCATTTTTATCCCCACATTTCTTTTCAAATAATGTTTATAGTATAGCATGAAATAAAATGGATTTTCGGAAATTTGTTTTGAGATAAAGTTGCTTTGAAAATTTTTTCGCTAAACGCAAGTAATTCTGCGCAAATCGTGGTAAAATAAAAGATGTGTATAATGAACTGAAAATAAGGAATTAAAGACTACATATGGAAAGATGTACATAATGGAAAAAGTGTATGGACAGCACGAGTGTGGCTGTTTTTCTTTCACAAGTTAACGTTGATGGGAGGATTTTGGATGTACTACATGTTAATCGGCTTTATTATCGTAGTAATTGCAGTCATTAGTGCAGGCTACATTTTAAAAAGAAAACATTACCAAAGAATAAACGAATTAGAAGAGACGAAAATCAAACTCAGAGAACGGCCGGTTATTGATGAACTTTCAAAAGTAAAAAAATTAAAGCTAACAGGTCAAACAGAAGCGCTTTTTGAATCATGGCGCTCCTCTTGGGACGAAATTGAAACTAGATTATTTCCTGATTTAGAAGAAGTTTTGTTAGAAGCAGAAATGAATGCAGATCGATACAGATTCCGTTCTGCAACAAATACAGAAAACGATATTGAGCAAATGCTTGTTGTAATTGAAAAACAAATGGACCAAATTCTCGGCGGTTTAAAAGAATTGCTTATTAGTGAAGAAAAGAACGCGAAAGAAAGTAGAATGACGAAAGAAAAATTTGCGGAACTTCGTCGGGAAGTTTTGACACGAGGATTTAAACTAGGAGAAACACTACCTTATGTGGAAGCAAAACTAAACAGCCTTGCTGAAAATTTAAATCGCTATGATTCACTAACAGACCAAGGAGATCACTTAGAAGCTCGTGAAATCGTTATATCCGTCCAAAAAGAAATGGCAGTTATTGAAGCACAAATGGAACGCATTCCTTCATTACTACATGAAACAGATACAATTTTACCGGAAGAAATGAATAAATTGCGTGCTGGTTATGAAGAAATGGTTCGAAAAGGTTATTATTTAGCCCAAATGGAGTTAGATAAAGAAATTTCTCGTATGAAAACGCAAATTGAAAAAATGAAACAAAATGTAATCAATCTTGATTTAGATGAAGCTGAAGAAGGAATTGAAGAATTACATAATGAAATCGAATTGTTTTACGATACGCTTGAACACGAAGCAGAAGCGCGTCATTTCGTGAAAGAAAATCACAGTCCTACTTCTGATAAATTAAAACGACAAAATACTGTTTCTGATGCACTTGCTGAACAAATCACGGAAGTAAAACAAACGTATCATGTGGCAGAAGATGATTTAGCCGTTTACCTTAAAACAAGTGCTAAATTAAGTGAAGCTAAAGAAAACTTTGAGCAGTTGACAGCATTAATTGCTAGCGGAGAAATTGCTTATTCTGCAGCACAAGATACACTGAAAGAAATCGATGCAGCTTTACTTTCTATTAGTTCAGAACAAGATAATTTTGCAGAGGAATTGCGTTCGCTGCGTAAAGACGAATTAGAAGCTCGCGATGATGCAGAACGGATGAGACGAGCAATTATCACGCTTGATCGTAAAATGGAACGAGAACGCTTGCCAGGTCTTCCAGAAGAGTATCTATCACTGCGAGCACACATGGGAGAATCTATTGATGCACTTGAAAAACGTTTAGAAGAAAAGCCTTTAAACATGAAAGCTGTTAGTCAAGACTGGCGGATTGCGGAAGAAGATTTAACTCATTTAACGGAAAAAGCAGAAGAAATGATGGAAAATGTTCGCTTAGTTGAGCACGTCATTCAATATGCGAACCGCTATCGTTTGCGCAACAAGGAGTTGGCAGATGAGTTAGTTCAAGCAGAAAACCATTTTTATAACGACTACCAATATAAAAAAGCGCTTGAGATTGCTGTAACTGCACTCGAAAAAGTAGAAACGGGCGCATTTAAAAAAGTAGAAAAAGCTTATGAATCAAAAGTAAGCGTAGATGATATTGAATAAAGCCTAAAAAACAAGGATTTCTATTATAATAATAGGAATCCTTGTTTTTTTCTAAATTAGTAGTTGGAAAGTGTTGGAATTATGATAAAATGGAGAGTGGAATATTTGGGAGGAGAGTCTATTTTTTATGATTTATTTCGATAATAGCGCGACGACTAAGCCAAATGCTGCCGTGCTTGAAACATATACGAAAGTAGCAAGTAATTACTTCGCTAATCCATCTTCACTTCATCGTTTTGGCGCTAAGTCTAAAGAATTGCTAGACACATCCAGAAAACAAATCGCCACTATGTTAGACGTTTTGCCAGAAGAAATTATCTTTACATCTGGTGGAACGGAAGGGAATAATTTAGCGATTAAAGGGCTGGCCTATAGCTACAAAAACCGCGGAAAACATATAATTACTTCTAGTATCGAACATCCTTCTGTACGTTTAGTAATGGAAGAGCTTGAGGAAAATGGTTTTACAGTGACGTATTTAAAAGTTGATAAAAATGGCGTTATCCAGTTAGATGAATTAAAAGCGGCACTTACGGATGAAACAATTTTAGTATCTATAATGGGCGTGAATAATGAAGTCGGGAGTATTCAACCACTGCAAGAAATTGGCGAGATTCTTGCTAGTCGGGAACATACTTTCTTTCATGTCGATTTCGTTCAAGGGATTGGAAAAATTCCGCTCGAAATCGATAAGCATGCGATTGATTTACTAACTTTTTCAGGTCATAAGTTTCATGCTTTACGCGGCACAGGAGCACTTGTTAAACGAAAAAATGTTCATTTGCATCCGGAAATTATTGGTGGCGGCCAGGAAATGGGCTACCGTAGTGGGACAGAAAATTTAGCTGGTGGAGTGGCACTTGCTAAGGCATTAAGGTTGACGCTAGAAAATGAATCAAAGAGAGCAGAACTAATCGAAATCCGTGATTATTTATTAACGGAAATCACTCAAATGCCTGATATGACTGTCCATACGAAGAAAAGCGTAGCCGCACCGCATATCGTTTGTTTTTCTGCAAAAGGTCATCGCGGTGAAATTCTAGTTCATGCATTAGAAAAAGAAGATATATACATTTCGACGACGAGTGCTTGCTCATCTAAACAAAAATTAGCAAGCAGTACATTAAAAGCAATGGGCGTGACTGACGAAGAAGCAACTGGTGCTGTGCGAGTAAGTCTATCCTACGAAAACCGTTTATCTGAAGCGAAAATTTTTATTCAAAAGTTGCAAGAAATTATTGAAAATCTAAATAAAGTGGTGAAATAAATTGGAATTTGATCGTATGTTAATTAGATACGGAGAACTATCTACTAAAGGAAAAAACAGAAAGCAGTTTGTGACTAGACTGGCACAAAATGTGAAACGCGCAATGAAAGATTTACCGGAAGTCCGTATTCACGGGGAACGCGACCGGATGTATATTATTTTAAATGGGGCGGATTATCAACTTGCAGAGGAACGTTTAAAACCGATTTTTGGGATTCAATCATTTAGTCCAGCAGTTCGTGTTAATTTAGATTTAGATGAGGTCAAAGCGGCTGCTCTCTCTTTAGTTCAAGATGCGCACGAGGAAAATGGCACGTTTAAAGTAGCGGCAAGACGTAGCCACCGTGAGTTTCCGCTTGATTCTAATGAAATCAATCAGGAAATCGGCGCACATGTGTTACAAAATATCGAGGACCTGACTGTCAATGTAAAAAATCCAGATGTAAAACTAACGATTGATGTTCGTAAAGAAGGCGTCTTTTTATCATGTCGGACGATTCTTGGGGCAGCTGGTCTTCCGGTTGGTTCTTCTGGTCGCGCGATGCTGATGCTTTCTGGTGGTATCGACAGTCCAGTTGCTGGGTATTTAGCACAAAAACGTGGTGTGGAGATTGAAGCGGTTCATTTTCACAGCCCGCCATATACGAGCGAACAAGCTAAACAAAAAGCAATCGATTTAGCAGGGAAATTGGCTAAGTATAGCGGACAAGTTCAAATGCATATCGTTCCATTTACAGAAATTCAAGAAGTAATCAAACAGCAAATTCCTGAGAGCGTGATTATGACTGTTACACGCCGAATGATGCTTCGAATTACGGATGAACTTCGCCGTAAGAGAAATGGATTAGCGATTGTTAATGGTGAAAGTTTGGGCCAAGTTGCCAGCCAAACACTCGAAAGTATGCTAGCAATTAACGCTGTAACAGCTACACCGATTATTCGCCCAGTTGTTGCAATGGATAAAAATGAAATTATTCAAATCGCACAAAAAATCGATACGTATAATTTATCTGTCCAACCATTTGAAGATTGCTGTACGATTTTCACGCCGCCTTCTCCAAAAACAAAGCCAAAACTTGATAAAATCGAGCATTACGAAAGTTTCACAGATTTTGATGCCTTAATTTTAAAGGCATTAGAGAATGTAGAAACGATTGCTGTTAATGTTGCCGAGAATGCAGAAATAAAAGATGAGTTTGCTGACTTATTTTAAGATAAACCGTTTATCCTTTTTAGGGTAAACGGTTTTTTGTATATAATATACATAATGAATAACTAAAAATGCATAAAATAGTTTTAAATATTAATAAAAAACCATTTGACATTATAAATATACATCACTATAATGAAAAGTATCATTTAATAATTAACGGGAGGGGTTAGGATGAAAGTTTCTATTATTGGGGCGACAGGATACGGAGGGCTTGAGCTAATCCGCTTGCTGCACCAGCATTCTTCGGTCGACATAGCGACGTTACATAGTTTTTCCGCACAATCAGAAACATTGGCAAACTTTTATCCGCATTTAAAAGGTTTAGAAGCTAGCCCCTTAGAGAAGATAAATCCAGCAGAAATTATCGAAAAAAGCGATACAGTTTTTATTGCTACTCCATCGGGAATCGCGAAAGATGTGGCCTTACCGTACATCGATGCCGGGCTTAATGTGATTGATTTATCCGGAGACTTTCGACTAAAAGATAACCAGCTTTACGAGAAATGGTACGGGAAAAAAGCAGCACCTGAGGATTACTTAGCTAAGGCGGAATATGGTTTAGCAGAATTTCGCGATAATGAACTTGCGACTTTTATTGCTAATCCAGGATGTTACGCAACGGCGACTTTGTTAGGGTTAGCTCCACTCGTGAAAAAGCAGCTAATTGATCCCACATCCATTATTGTAGATGCCAAATCAGGTATTTCCGGAGCGGGAAAAGTGCCATCTAAAAGCACCCATTTTACAGAAACAAATGAAAATATGACACTATATAAAATGAATTCCCATCAACACATTCCGGAAATTATGCAACAACTAACAAAATGGGATAAGAGTATCCCTGCAATTCAATTTTCCACTTCATTAATTCCCATCACACGAGGAATCTTCACAACCATCTACGTTAAACCTAAAAATCCAATTACCCAGCAAGAATTACATCAATTATACGAATCCACCTACGAGCATGCTTCATTTGTCCGAATTCAAGCAGAAAATACTTACCCAACTGTAAAACAAGTAACGGCTTCTAATTATTGTGATATTGGCCTTGCTTATAATGAAAAAACGAATGTAATCACCATCGTTTCCGTAATCGATAATTTAGTTAAGGGAGCGGCTGGTCAAGCAATTCAAAATTTAAATATAATGGCGAATTTTGCTGAGAGTGACGGATTGGGATTTATTCCAGTGTATCCGTGAAAGGGGAAAGAAAAAATGGAGCTTATTAAAGGAAATATCGCCTCACCAAAAGGCTTTTATGCAGACGGAAAACATGCTGGGCTGAAAAGAAAACGAAATGATATTGGTTGGATTTACTCAGAAGTACCAGCAAATTCTGCGGCAGTTTACACGATGAACCAAATGCAAGCCGCACCCATTTTTGTCACAAAAGATTCTTTTAAAAATAGCGCGAAGTTACAGGCGATTATTGTGAATAGTGGCAATGCCAATGCGGTGACAGGAAATCAAGGAATGTTAGATGCGCTTTCAATGCGAGCAAAAACGGCAGAAAAATTAGCGATTCCAATGGATACAGTCGCAGTTGCTTCGACAGGAATAATTGGTGAAATGCTCCCAATGGATAAAATAATGACTGGAATCGATTTATTAGAAAAACAAACAGGAAACGCAGCTGATTTTGAAGAAGCTATTTTAACAACAGATACTTTTCAAAAACAGATTAGTTTTCAAACGGAAATAGGCGGTAAGACAGTCACGATGTCAGGGGTAGCGAAAGGTTCAGGAATGATTCACCCTAATATGGCTACCATGCTCGCTTTTATTACAACAGATGCTGCCATTCCAGCTGAATTATTGCAAAAATTACTAAAAATAAAAGTAGATAAAACTTTCAATCAAATAACGGTTGATGGCGATACTTCTACTAATGATATGGTCGTTGTTATGGCAAATGGATGCGCAGAAAACCCGCTTATTCAAGAAGGAACAGCTGATTTCGAAAAATTTGCAGCTATGTTTCAAGCAGTAACAGAACACCTTGCTAAAAGTATTGCTCGAGACGGTGAGGGTGCGACTAAATTAATTGAGGTTCAAGTAAAAGGCGCGACTAAAACAGAAGATGCCAGAATGATAGCTAAAAAAATCGTTTCTTCTAGTCTCGTGAAAACAGCGGCATTTGGTGGGGATGGCAACTGGGGACGCATTATTTGCGCAATTGGTTACTCAGGTGGTCGTTTTGCACCAGATAACATTACTATTAAAATTGGCGGCATAGAAATACTAAATCATAGTAGCCAAACAATTTTTAATCAACAAGCATTAGATGCCTATTTAGAAGAAGAACATATCGTTATTGAAGTCGACCTTCATATTGGCCTTGAGTCAGGAACGGCGTGGGGATGCGATTTAAGTTATGAATACGTCAAAATCAATGCATGTTACCGGACGTAAGGAGTGAATAGAATGAAAAATACGATAGTGATAAAATTAGGCGGCGTTGCAAGTGATAATTTGACAGACGATTTCTTCCAGCAAATTATCAAATGGCAGGCAGAGAAAAAGAAAATCGTACTAGTTCACGGCGGCGGTCATTATATAACGAAGATGATGAAAGCACTTGATATTCCTGTAGAGACGAAAAAAGGCTTGCGCGTTACTAATAAACAAGCGCTTGAAGTCACAAAAATGGTTTTAATTGGCCAAGTCCAACCAGCCATCACTACAGCTTTTCAAAAAAGAAATATTTCTGTTATTGGATTAAACGCAGGCGACACTGGTTTGTTAGAAGCGGATCAAATCAATGATTCTGACCTCGGTTTCGTTGGAAAAATTACTAAAGTGAAAACCGCTTTAATCGAACAATTACTTGCTGAAAATATTATCACTGTGATTGCGCCGCTTGGTATCAATAGCGCGCATGATTGGCTAAATGTCAATGCTGATACAGCGGCATGTGAAGTAGCAAGTGCGCTAAATGCAGAAGCACTTTACTTACTAACAGATGTCCCAGGTGTGAAAAATGGAGCAAAAATTATCGACGAAATAGCTACGGATGAAATAAACAAATTACAAACTACCGACATAATAAAAGGCGGAATGATTCCAAAATTAGCAAGTGCCGCTTTTGCTGCTGAAAATGGTGTCGGGCAAGTAATTATTACAAATTCACTGGAAAATCCTGGAACAAAAATTAAAAGTAAGGTGGCGATTAGATGAAACATGTTTTTCCGACGTATAATAGATTCCCGGTTGATATAGTTAAAGGTAACGGTACAGTTGTTAAAGACGCAACAGGTAAAACATATCTTGATTTTACTAGCGGGATTGCAGTTTGCAACTTAGGTCATTGTCCGGAGAATGTTACAGAGGCGATTCAATCCCAATTAGCAAATATTTGGCATACTTCGAATTTATATGAATGTGCACTGCAAGATAGCGTGGCGGAATTAATTACTGATGGGACAGACAAACTAGTATTTTTTTGCAATAGCGGAACAGAAGCAAATGAGGCTGCTCTTAAATTAGCGAGAAAATATACAGGCAAAGAAAAAATAATAACGTTTGAAAAATCTTTCCATGGACGTACTTTTGGTTCGATGTCAGCTACCGGACAAGCTAAAATCCATCAAGGTTTCGGAAGACTTGTTCCCGGCTTTACATACGTTCCCTATAACGACATAGAGTCTTTCAAAACCGAGCTTGACGAAAATACAGCGGCTGTCATGTTAGAGGTAATCCAAGGTGAAGGCGGCGTCATACCAGGGAATGCAGCCTGGCTAATGGAAGTTCAAATGCTATGTAAAAAAGCGGGCGCATTACTAATTATTGATGAGGTTCAAACAGGACTTGGTCGAACGGGAACGCTTTTTGGTTTTCAGCAAACGTTCTTAGATCCAGATATTTTTACTTTAGCAAAAGGGCTTGGGAACGGCTTGCCAATTGGAGCAATGGTCGGAAAAGAACACTTAAGCAGTGCTTTTGGTCCGGGAAGTCATGGATCTACTTTTGGCGGAAATAAACTGGCACTCGCTGCTGCGAAAGAAATTTTATTAACAATGAAGCAAACCGGATTTTTAGAAGAAGTGAATGCTAAAGCAGCTTATTTTAGAAATTTATTAGAAGAACATTTTGAGCAGTTAGAAAATGTTGTGGCGATTCGCGGTGAAGGCTTTCTCATTGGCATAGAACTGGGTAGTAGCGCGGCGCCAGTTGTTACAGAATTACGCGATAAGGGTTTATTAATACTAACAGCCGGGCCCAATATATTACGGATTTTACCGCCTTTAACTGTCAGCTATGCAGAAATAGATCAAGCAATTAGCATACTAAAAAGCGTTTTGGAAAAACAATTGATTGGAAGTGAGTGAGATGACGATGTACGTAAAAAGTAATACGACAGGAAAAGATATGTTAAGTTTACTTGAATGGAATAAAGAAGAGTTGATCGATATTATTAAGCTAGCTGTTGCGATGAAAACAAATCCAGCCCATTATAGTCATATTTTAAGTGGAAAAATTTTAGGAATGATTTTTGATAAACCTTCCACTAGAACACGGGTTTCTTTTGAAGCGGGGATTTTGCAATTGGGTGGTCAGGCGATTGTAATGAGTTCTAAGGAACTTCAAATCGGCCGCGGTGAGCCAATTAAGGACACAGCGCATGTGATGTCAGAATATATTGATGCAATTATGATCCGAACATTTAGTCATGAAAAAGTAGAAGAATTGGCGTATCATGCAGAAATTCCGATTATTAATGGCTTAACTGATTTGCATCATCCATGCCAGGCGTTAGCGGATTTAATGACTATTTATGAATGGAAAGATCAGTTGGAAGGTGTCAAACTAGCTTATATTGGTGATGGTAACAATGTATGCCATTCTTTACTGTTAGCAGGTGCCATGGTTGGACTAGATATACGTCTTGCAATGCCAAAAGGGTACGAAGTCGATGAAACAATTTTAGCAACGGCGGAGAATCTGGCGAAGGAAAGTGGTGCCAAGATTTTCGTTACGGAAGACCCAAAACATGCAGTGACAGATGCGGACTTTATTTATACAGATGTTTGGACAAGCATGGGGCAAGAAGAGGAAAATGCGAAACGTTTAGCGGATTTTGGCGAAAAATATCAAGTGAACGCAGAGTTAGCTAGCATTGCTAAGCCAGATTATCATTTCTTACATTGTTTACCAGCGCACCGAGAAGAAGAAGTGACAGCTGAGATCATTGATGGCAATCACTCGGTTATTTATCAACAAGCAGGAAATAGACTTCATGCGCAAAAAGCGTTGCTAGCAGCCATTTTAGAAGCGAAATAAAAAAAGTCTGGCACTTACGCCAGACTTTTTTATTATAAGAAATTACGTTTCACTTTATCCCAGAAAGAATTTTTAGGTAGTTTGATAATATTGATAAAACGATCGCCTACTTCTAAATTAACTTCATGCACGTGTTGGATACTAAGTGCTTCGCTGTCCATTCCAATCATTGGGAATTCGTTATTTCCTTCTTCAGACGCAATTTCAATACGTAGTTTGCGTTTTGGACTAAGGATGAACGATGATCCTAGCGTACGGAATTTATTGTTGTTAATAGAAGCTAGTTCACTTACTTGCATAGATGGAAGAAGTGGGTCCACGATGGAACCGTTCACTGATTTATTATAAGCAGTACTTCCTGTTGGTGTGGAAATTACCATTCCGTCGCCGCGGAAAGTTTCGAAGTGAGAATCATTAATATAAAGATCCATCGTAAGTGTTCTAATGATAGAGGAACGAATATTAAACTCATTTAGTACATAAAATGCTTTGGTATTATTCACTGTTCCATAAATAGTTGGGTAACGACGTACTAACCAACGATCTTCAATAGCTGCCTTGATGATTTCATCCAATTGATTAATATGGAAGTCACAGTATTGACCTAATTGCTCTGTTAGCGCAATCCCTGCATATAAACAATCTTGACGGAAGCCAGTTTCTCTTACAGATTTAAGAAAAGCACCATCACCACCAATGCTGATAATAACGTTTGCTTTTTGATAGTCATCAGTTAATTCATATCCATAATCAGTCGTAATTTTCTTCAATTCTTTTGCTTTTGCATGTAACTCTTCTGTTTTTCGATAGGAAAAATAAAAAATAGTTTTTGCCATGTTAGTTGTCCCTCCAGAATCCAATTTTAATCAACAAACTTATTATAACATGACTTAAGGGCAATTTCTTTCTTCATCCGTAAAAAAGTGAAATGGAACACAATTTAAGAGAAAGATTGTACAAAATAAAAGAGACTGTTATTATTACATTATCTAAATAGAAAAAGGGGAGAAATTAATGAACGCTAAAAGATGGGTTGCACTAGGGATTGTTTTTGCACTTTTGATAGTTAGTGCGTTAGCAAAGTTTACTTCAAGTCAAATCGCTTCAACGGAAGAGAGTAGTCCGACATTTGTCGAAAGTCTGTTCGCGGATACCGGCGAACTAACCGAAACAGTAATTGAAGAAGGTGGGGATGATACAATTGCTGTATTATCTGTAGATGGTACTATTCAAGATACGGGAGATTCTGGTTCTTTATTTGGGGACGCGGGCTATGATCATTCATTTTTCATGCAACAATTAGAACAAGTGAGAAATGATGACTATATCCAAGGCGTACTGCTGTATGTTAATTCACCAGGTGGCGGTGTTATGGAGTCCGCGCAAATTCGCGATAAAATTTTACAAATTCAAAAAGAACGCAATATTCCATTCTATGTTTCCATGGGGAGTATGGCAGCATCAGGTGGATATTATATTTCCGCACCAGCCGACAAAATTTTTGCAAGTAAAGAAACATTGACTGGTTCACTTGGGGTTATTATGCAAGGGTATGACTATAGTGAACTCATGAAAAAATTAGGTGTTTCAGATAATACTATTAAAAGCGGCGAATATAAAGACATTATGAGCGGGACAAGACCAATGACGGAAGACGAGAAGAAAATTATGCAGTCAATGATTGATGATTCTTACAATGAGTTCGTTAAAGTCGTTGCAAAAGGCCGTGGAATGTCCGCAGAAAAAGTACGTAAAATTGCAGATGGACGCATATACGACGGCCGCCAAGCAAAAGAGAACGGGTTGATTGATGAGTTTGGTTATCAAGAAGATGCCCTAGAAGCTTTGAAAAAAGAACAAGGGTTAGCTGATGCGACAGTCATTCAATATGATGTACCAGAAGACTTTAGCTCGTTATTCTCTGTAGCTGCACAAAAAATCTCTGGTCAAAATGCAGATATTTCCCAACTAATCAAATTAACTGGCACACTTAAAGCGCCAAGAATGATGTATTTATATGGAGAATAATGTGAGAGGAGAGGCGCAAATGGCTAATGAAAATGTTGCTTTTGAAAACAAACGCCAAGTCTATCATTATGAACCACCAATTCAGAAAGAAGAAGCCATTCCTAAACAGTACTTTGCTGGCTTTTGGATCCGGTTTTTAGCTTATTTAGTCGATTTAGTTGTCATCGCAGCCTTAAAGGGAATTATTATTAATCCGATTTTCCGCGTCTCTGGAATGGGGATGGATGACAGTTTCTTCACATTTTATTGGGGAATGACAACGATTATCTTTTTAGCTTACTTTATTTTGCTTACTAAGTTTTTTGGACAAACGCTTGGGAAAATGTTATTTGGTCTTCGCGTAGTGAAACTTGATGGTGGAAAATTAACTTGGTTAACCGTTTTATTTCGAGAAGGTGCGATGCGTTTTGTCTTAAAAACCATTTGGCCGTTATATGTGGTTTGTGCCTTTACACCAAACAAACAAGGCATTGCGGACTTCTTTGAATCCACATCTGTCGTCCACACGGGGTACTTAGAACTAGATGAAAAATGGGTAAATGGAGCAAAAAAATAGCTTATAGCAAACTTCTTCTTTAAAATGGAATAGAAGCGTACATTAAAGGAGGAAGAAAAAATGACTCAAGTAACATTTAAACATAATCCAGTTACACTCGTAGGTACCGAAAGAAAAGTTGGCGACAAAGCGCCGAACTTCACAGTGGTGAATAGAGATTTAGAAGAAGTAACATTGCACGATTATGACGGGAAAGTGAGACTTATCAGCGTTGTTCCTTCCATTGATACAAGTGTTTGTTCCACACAAACGCGTAAATTTAATGAAGAAGCAAGCAATTTAGATAATACAGTTGTCTTAACTATCTCCGTTGATTTACCATTTGCTCAAAAGAAATGGTGTGCAGCAGAAGGTTTACCAAATGCGATTACTTTATCTGATCACCGCGATCTTTCTTTTGGCGAAGCATACGGTGTAATCATGAAAGAACTTCGCTTACTAGCTCGTTCTGTTTTTGTTGTAAATGCAAAAGGAGAAATCGTCTACACGGAAGTAGTTCCAGAAGGTAGCGACCATCCAAATTACGAAGCAGCGATAGAAGCAGCCAAAAAAGCTTAAATCTTAAAAGCATTCCTTTATGCAGGGGCTGGATAAAACAGTAATATGTTATGCAGAGACGGTGTAGCCTTACGGCTACGCCGTTTCTGCTTTTTCTTTGTTTGGTCGCTCAACTACAACAGGCTGGAAGCGTTCCAGTGGTGGCAGTATCCCCACAAGATTGTAACTGATATGAATCCCCTGTCTGCGCTTGCCAGTGCTTTTGTCCGGTGCTTCCACAAATACCTTGATCACAAGGTCATTGAGGATGGCAGGGGTCAATGTTTCTAGGCTAGAGTACCGCTTGCACTTGGCAATGAAATCTTCTACCTGTGTGGTCTTTTGTTCCTGCTGATCAATCTCTTTTTCTAGCATTGTAATCATTTGCCGCAGTGTTTTCTGTTCCAGATCATATCCTCTTGACAACTGCATGAAGCGTTCATCCGTCAGCTTCCCACTAGCGTTGTCCTCATAGACTTTACGGAATAATACATCCAGATCATCTACACGCTTCTGAGACTGTGCTATTTGTTTCCGCTTGGCACTTAACTCTTTTTGGATTTCCGTGGAACGTTCTGCTTCGATGGACACCCGAAAGCTGTCCTCATACCGCTGTACAAAGCCAATCACATAGCGCATGTGCGCCAGTACCATTTCTTCCAGCACAACAGCACGGATGAAATGGGATGTACACGGGTCAACCGCTTTTTGCGAAGCAGAACACCGGAAATGGTCATGCCTTGTCTCAAAGTATCTGGTTGTGCAGTAATACAGCTTGCTCCCGCAATCAGCACAATGGGCAATGCCGCTGAACATATTGGTTTTACCAGTCTTAGATGGCCTACGCTTGTTCTAACGCAGCTGCTGGACGGTATCCCATACATCCTGTTCAATGATAGGCTGATGGGTGTTTTCAAATACCATTTGGTTTTCTTTCGGGTTCTTCCGCTGTTTCTTATTCCGAAAGGATTCCTTGTAGGTTTTAAAATTCACCGTATGCCCCAGATACTCTTTCCGTTCAAGGATATGAGCCACGGTACTGTCACACCATTTACATCGATCAGCGGGAACATCAGCAGGTGCGCTTCTGCCGTTTGACTTTGCATAAGCAGACGGTATCAGCACCCTGCGCTCAGATAATATCCGAGCAATTTTAGTGGGGCCGTTACCCTCCATGCAAAGCCGGAATATCTCACGAACAACCTCGGCGGCAGCTTCATCTACAATCCAGCGATTTTTGTCCTCTGGGTCTTTGATATATCCATAAGGCGGGAAGGTGCTAAGCGGTTTGCCGGATTGTCCTTTTGCTGTAAACACAGCTTTGATTTTCTTACTGGTATCTTTGGCGTACCATTCATTAATCACATTGCGGAATGCGATGAACTCACTGACGCCTTGATTACTGTCAACGCCATCATTGATAGCGATAAACCGAACACCTTTTTCCGGCAGTTGGATTTCGGTAAGCAGACCAACCTTCAAATAATCCCTGCCGAGCCTGCTCATGTCCTTGACTATTACAGTAGATACTTTTTCCTCATCAATTAGAGCAAGCATTTCATTCAGTCCGGGACGGTCAAAGGTAGTTCCTGATACCCCATCATCAATAAAGAAGCGAGTGTTGAGTAAGCGGTGTTCTTCTGCGTACTTTGAGAGAATTGATTTCTGATTCACAATGCTGTTGCTATCGCCTTGAAGTTCGTCATCACGAGATAGACGGCAATACAGGGCGGTGATTTGTTCAGGCTGCTGGTTCATAATTTTTCCATTTTCATCAACTTGATAGTTCAACGTTTTTCCTCCTGTTTTAAAATAGCACAAGTAAATTAGCCAAACGGTTCACTAATTCTCCAAGCCGATAACGATACCCCATAATAAAAGATGTATCGGAGATATAGATATCCTTTCTCCCCTTGGCTACCACTTACTCACTTGTTTTCGACCTGTCAAGCCCTGACGTAGTCAGCAAAGTTTAGGCTTGATGGGTCGGAACAAGTGAGTACACTCCAAACAAGGGAGAGAAGGATTTTGCTTCATATATTACCGTCTTAAAAAAGCTGTTTTCGGATAACTTAACACATTTTTTGTTGATACAGCTATAATAATTACTAAAAATATTTTAGGCTTTTGCCCACTCACAAAACATGATTTAAAAAAGGGGTATGGCGGAAGGTGGCTGGTGTATAGCCACTTCCTATGCTTGCTCTGCTTCCTGAATATTTTATTAACTTTAAAATAAAGCTTGACCTAAAGCGCACTTTATAGTGTATTCTTATTTATGAGGTGAAGAATATGGAATATATTGCGCATGAAGTGGCTGAGAAGTTGGGCATTACAGTTCCCACACTGCACTACTATGAAAAAGCTGGTTTGCTTCCATCAATAAAAAGAAATAGTGTAGGAAATAGAATATACACAGAAGAGAATATTGAATGGCTTTACATGATTGTGTTGATGCGGGAAGTTGGCGTACCGATTCGTGAAATACGCTCTTACATACAATTATTGTTGAAGGGCCCTGAAACAATCCCTGAACGCTATCAATTAGTAACGCAGTACAAGCAATCTGTAGAAGAAAAGATGAAGGCAATGCAAACTTCTTTAAAATGGCTGGGTGCTAAAGTGAATTTCTATCAGGAAATGATGGATACAGGGGAGAACAAGCCTTGCCGTACCTTTCTGGAGGAATCTGAACTTTTTAGGTTGAAGCAAGCGGAGGAGCAAAAATGAGAACTGTCTTAATAACAGGCACTACCAGTGGTATAGGCTATGCACTAAGTGAGCTTTTTGCTAAAAAAGAGTGTCATGTCATTTTGGTATCACGGAATGCTATGAAGCTATCCGCACAAAAACAAAAGCTGGAAAACGGAAATAACCGTATTGATACCATTACATGTGACCTTGAACAGACTAATGCTGCTGAAATAATATATAAATCTATTAAGCAGAACGGATGGCAAGTTGACATATTGGTAAATAATGCTGGCTTTAATGAAGCAGGGTTATTTTCTGAAACAGATGCCACATGCGAACAAGGCATGATAAATTTACATATCAATTTTGTAACCGATATGATGAAGTTGTTTATTCCTGAAATGATTCAGAATAGTCATGGACATATATTAAATGTTGGTTCAACCGGCTCCTACATTGCTTGCCCTAAAGATGCTGTCTATGCTGCTTCAAAAGCGTATATCCTTCATCTTTCAAAAGCGGTTCATGCTGAATTAAAAGGCACAGGTGTCACAGTAACAACGCTTTGCCCCGGCTCAACACGCACTGAATTTGCACATAAAGCAAAAATAGAACACACATTATTATTTAAGATATTCGTTATGTCTCCCCATAAGGTTGCGTTGTCCGGCTTGCGTGCTATGGAAAAGGGCAAGTCTGTCATAATACCAGGTCTTTATAATAAAATTTTAGTTTTATGTTCTCGATTATTGCCCTATTCCTTTATTGGCTGGATGACGAAAAAAATGTTATAGAAAAGGAGGATATCACCTTGCATTTACTCATCATAAATGGCAGTCCTCGCAAAAGTGGTGCTACCGCAAAAATTTTAACCTATATCCATGAAAAACTCTGCACAATGGATTCGGAACTTGAAATAACGCACATTGATTTAAGCAATTATAATTTAAAATTGTGTGTGGGTTGCATGGGCTGCTATAAAACTGGATATTGCTTTATTCAAGATGATGGAGTGGAAAGATTACGCAGTCTCATCGATCAATGCGATGGCTTGATTCTTGGAAGTCCAACCTATACCAGCAATGTATCCGGGTATTTAAAAATTCTAATGTATCGTGGGTATTTTATTTTTGAACAACTTCTTAGAAATAAACCATGTTTCTCTGTTATCACTTATGAGAATGCGGGTGGAAAAAAGGCACAAAAAATTCTAAATGAATTTATACACTATTCTGGTGGCTCGGTTAGCGGACATTATAGAAAAAAGCTGAATCACGGTTCAGAGGTATTAAACAAGGCAACTGAAAAAACCATAGATAGAAAATGTGCACAGTATTTGGTCAGAGCAAAAAGAACAATGTCTTTATCTGTTCTTGAAATTGTGATGAGAGCTATTGTTTTTCATGTAGGACTTCGCAGACATGCAATGAAAAATCCAGTTCGCTATAAAGCAGTTATTGATCGTTGGAATAACAAAGGCTATACCCAGACGAGATAGTCAAACGAAATCTAGAGACAGCATTAATTAAGAAAGTGTAACCAATTTTAGGGTAGTATAGTTTACTTAATTTGATAGAATAGAAAAAACTAAACCGGTTAAATGATAGGGGGATACATGTGAAACTGACGAATGATTTTATAGAGAGAAATATGCGGCAGTTTCACCGATATGCACTAAGAACCCTTCATTACGCAGCTCTCACCGCCTACTATGAGCGGCTGCGGTTAGGGAAAAATACAATCACATTTTCAAGTCTATCCTTTCAAGAAACCCGTCTCCTTTATCGTATTGATCAGCACTTTACTGACGATACTATCTTCAATGTATTGGATTATGAAATTATTGTACAAGACAATAATCTGGCTAACGCATTAAACTGTCTGCCAGAGCAGGGACGTAATATCATTCTGCTCAAATACTTTCTTGGGTGGACAGACAGAAAAATCGGAGAGGCTTTTTCAAGTTATGACTCTTCAACACGCAAACGTCGGTTAGCGGCATTAAGGGTTCTACGGATAATATATGAGGAACAAAACGGTGAGTAAAGGAAAATACATACATTTTGATACTTTAGTATCAGCTAAGACAGGTGATATCGTGGCTATTCAAGACATTTTAAATCAATTTCGTGGATATATCATAAGCCGCTCTCTGCGAACGGCTTACCGATCGGACGGCTCACTCTACCAATATATTGACACCGATGTTCAGCACAAAATGGAAACCGACTTAATTGAGGCCATCTATAAATTTGAGATTCGTTAAATTTTTCATTTCATACATAACAGGTATTCGTCTTTATTACTGTTAATAAAAGGTGCCAAAATAAAGGTTTAATTGGTCTGTCATCGGAGTTTGATTCGGTACTGGACGATTCCCCTTCTAAGGAATAGATAAGTAAAACTGTAGCAATTTAGAACATGAAAAAAGCTAGTAACGGCAAAGCAAAACCGTTACTAGCTTTTTTGTAGACAATCCATGTTGGCGGCTGGTATTAGTCAAATGTTTTGGATTACTGTTTTATCCAGTGTCGCCATAAATAGGAGGGCTTTTTTCTGTATTACTACTAAAAATAAACTGTACTAATTATAATTAAAAATTTCCAGCGTTAATTTCCGCTTTTACTACAGAAAATCCTTTCACATTCTTTAGAAATACTGTATAATGTTTGGTGGTGTTAGTAATGATGAAAATTCGAGGTGTTACTTTTGGCAAATGAAGCAACGCAAGAATTATTTCAAGTGCTTGATAATACAGCTATTATCTTGCAAAATGAGCTTGAAATAAGCTATTTGGAAGCGGTTTATGAAACAGGAGAAAATCTGTTTCAAAAAGAAGTTTTACAAAAAGAAGAGTTGTCTTCTGAAAAACAATTGAAATTACAAGCGTCTTACGAAAGTATCGAACTTGAGAATTTCTCAAATGAAGAAATCCGCAAAGGTCTTCAATTAGCACTACTAAAAGGCATGAAACATGGTATTCAAGTGAACCACCAAATGACGCCAGATTCCATTGGTTTTATAGTGGCATATTTGCTTGAAAAAGTAATTCAAAAGAAGAAAAATGTTTCTATTTTGGATCCAGCCTGTGGCACTGCAAACCTTTTAACAACAGTGATTAATCAGCTAGGATTAAAAGGCGATGTAGACGTTCATGCGAGTGGTGTAGATGTAGATGATTTGCTTATTTCGCTTGCACTAGTAGGAGCGGATTTACAACGACAAAAAATGACGTTGCTGCATCAAGATGGTCTGGCTAATTTATTAGTTGATCCCGTAGATGTCGTAATTAGTGATTTACCTGTTGGGTATTATCCGGATGACGAAAATGCAAAAACATTTGAACTTTGCCGTGAAGAAGGGCATTCATTTGCACATTTCTTGTTTATAGAACAAGGAATGCGCTACACAAAGCCAGGAGGATATTTATTCTTCTTGGTACCTGACGCAATGTTTGGGACTAGTGACTTTGCTAAGGTGGACAAGTTTATCAAGAAAAACGGTCATATCGAGGGAATTATTAAATTGCCTGAAACACTGTTTAAGTCTGAACAAGCACGAAAAAGCATCTTGATTTTACAAAAAGCGGACGTAGATGTAAAGCCGCCAAAAGAAGTTTTACTGGCCAATCTCTCTTCGCTAACAGATCCGAGCGTAACTGCACCGATTTTAGCTGAAATAGAGAACTGGTTCAAAAGGAAACGATAATGGAAGGAATTGACAAAAATAAAATGGAAAAAACGATTGCAATTAACGCCGGAAGTTCTTCACTGAAATTCCAATTATATGATATGCCATCTGAACGTGTTATTACAGCAGGTATTGTAGAAAGAATTGGCTTGAAAGATTCTATTTTTACAATTACTGTAGACGGAGAAAAAATCAAAGAAATTATTGATATTCCTGATCATGAAATTGCCGTTCAAATGTTACTTGAAAAATTAATTAATCACAAAGTTATCGGTTCTTACGATGAAATTACTGGAATTGGTCACCGTGTTGTTCATGGTGGAGAAAGATTCCCTGAATCGGTTTATATTGATGACCAAGTTATTAAAGATATTGAAGCACTATCTGAACTTGCGCCACTTCATAATCCAGCAAACGTTACTGGAATTAAAGCTTTCCGTAAAATTTTACCTGACGTTGTTTCAGTGGCTGTTTTCGATACAGCATTCCACCAAACAATGCCTCCAGCAAGCTACCTTTACAGCTTGCCGTACAGCTACTATGAAGATTATGGTATCCGTAAATACGGTTTCCATGGTACAAGTCACAAATATGTATCCGAACGCGCTGCAGAACTTCTAGGTCGTCCTGTAGAAGAATTACGTTTACTAACTTGTCACCTTGGTAATGGTGCTAGTATCGCTGCAATCGAAGGCGGAAAATCAATGGATACTTCCATGGGATTCACACCACTAGCTGGCGTTTCTATGGGAACTCGTTCTGGTAACATTGACCCAGCGCTTATTCCTTTCATCATGGAAAAAACTGGCAAAACAGCAGAACAAGTACTTGATGTCTTAAACAAAGAATCCGGTATGCTTGGTGTATCTGGTATTTCAAGTGACCTTCGTGATTTAGAAGATGAAGCAGCAAAAGGAAACGACCGCGCGGAACTTGCACTTCAAGTTTTCGTTGACCGTATCCATAAATACATTGGTTCTTATGCAGCTCGCATGAACGGTGTAGATGCAATTATCTTCACAGCTGGTATCGGTGAAAATAGTTCTTATATCCGTGAAAAAGTACTTCGTGGACTTGAATTCATGGGCGTATACTGGGATCCAGCACTTAACCAAGTGCGCGGAGAAGAAAGATTCCTTAACTACCCACACTCCCCAGTAAAAGTTATCATCATTCCTACAAACGAAGAATTAATGATTGCTCGTGATGTAGAAACAATTAAACAAAACCATTAAAATAAAAAAAACTCGCTCTTGAATTTCAAGAGCGAGTTTTTTTATTTAGCTTTATTCTTTATAATCAGGAACATCATTACGAACTACAAGCACATCACAAGGGGAGTGGCGAATAATATATTCAGATACACTACCAATTAATAAACGTTCTACAGCGTTTAGACCAGTAGCACCACACATAATTAAGTCAGCTTGGAATGCTTTTGCTGCTTCTTTTGTGATGGCTGTTTTTGGCGAACCGTATTCGATATAGCTTTCTACTTTAGTTACGCCTGCTTTTAAAGCATCTTCTTTATAGCCGCTAAGTAATTCATCCGCATATTCAGTCGCTTTGTCAGCCATGCTTGTATCATAATTGGCTACGGACGAGAAAGCACGTGTATCAATAACATGTACAAGACCAAGTGCAGCATCATTACGATTAGCCACTTGTATTGCTTTTTGGAAAGCTCTTTCTGCTTCTTTGGATCCATCAACTGCTACTAAAACTCTTTCGTATTGTTGTAACATAATAATTCCTCCAATCAAAATATGTATCTACTATATTTATATTTTACCCTTTTTTTCCTAAAAGAACCATAAATTGGAAAATAAATTAAGAAACCATGAAAATCCTTTACTTTTGTAATAATTCTTTTGTTTAAATTTAAGTTAGTTAATTTTTTACAATTTAGGTATATTGTGTTAGCATGGGGGTGTGGAAAATCTTTTATAGTCTATTATACCTATACCAAGGAGAGTGATTTTGATGTTGATCGGCGTACCAAAAGAGATAAAAAATAATGAGAATAGGGTGGCAATGACTCCGGCAAGTGTTTTTTCCTATGTAAACGCAGGGCATACTGTATACGTGGAAAAAGGCGCGGGAAGTGGCTCTAATTATCAAGACGCTGATTTTGTGCAAGCGGGGGCAACAATTGTCGAAACAGCAAAAGAAGCTTGGGACGTAGATATGGTTGTAAAAGTAAAAGAACCCATTGCATCCGAGTATACATATTTTAAAGAAGGCTTATTACTTTTCACATATTTACATTTAGCGAATGAACCAACTCTTGCGAAAGCTTTGCTAGAGAGTAAAGTAAACAGTGTGGCTTATGAAACAGTAGAACTTGCTGATCATACACTACCACTACTTTCTCCGATGAGTGAAGTTGCAGGAAGAATGGCGGCTCAGATTGGCGCACAATTTTTACAAAGAACAAATGGCGGCATGGGCGTGTTGCTTGGTGGTGTTCCTGGCGTTGAAAAAAGTGAAGTCGTTATTATTGGCGGCGGAATCGCTGGAACAAATGCAGCAAAAATTGCCGTAGGTCTTGGCGCTAATGTTACAATACTAGATATGAATTTAAAACGACTTCGCCAATTGGATGACATTTTCGGCAACCAAGTACAAACTTTAATGTCGAATGATTTTAATATTGAATTAGCTGTCAAAAAAGCGGATTTAGTTATAGGAGCAGTATTAATCCCAGGCGCAAAAGCACCAAAATTAGTTAAGGAACATGTTATTAAACAGATGATTCCTGGCTCGGTTCTTGTTGATATTGCAATTGATCAAGGCGGAATTTTTGAAACTACCGACCATGTTTCCACACATGATGATCCAACATATGAAAAATATGGAGTGCTTCATTATGCAGTTGCTAACATGCCAGGAGCAGTTCCGCGGACATCTACGCTAGCGCTAACAAATGCAACATTACCGTTTGGATTAAAACTTGCAAATGATGGATTAGAAGAGGCTGTGAAAAAAGATCCTTACTTGCTACGTGGTTTAAATACGTATCAAGGTCACATTACGTATAAAGCCGTTTCTGATTCTCTCGACTTACCATATACAAATAGTGCAGAATTAATTTAATAAAAAAAGCAAACTTCCGCGTGGAAGTTTGCTTTTTTGTTATTTGATAACTTGTAAAGTTTTCGGGAATTCAGTTAGTACCTGAACACCATCTTTTGTAACAACTAAATCATCTTCAATACGAACCCCAGCGACTCCTGGAACGTAAATACCTGGTTCAATTGTAAATACCATATTTTCTTGCAGTTCCATGTTGTTTGTTTCTGTAATGGAAGGGAACTCGTGTACACTAGCTCCTAGTCCGTGACCAAGACGATGTGGGAAATAATCGCCGAAACCTGCTTCACGAATAATATTTCTAGCAGTTAAATCAATTTCGCTTGCTTTTATGCCAGCTTTTACTTTATCAACCGCAGCTACTTGAGCTTCTAAAACAGTATCGTAAATCTTTTTCTGTTCATCAGTAATATCGCCAAATGCAACTGTGCGCGTAATATCTGAACAATAACCTTTATGAACTACTCCTAAATCAAATAAAACTAAATCGCCTTTTTTGATTTTTGTTTCTCCGGGAGTTCCGTGTGGTAGGGCGCCGTTTTTACCAGTGAGTACCATCGTATCAAATGACATGGCTGTAACGCCTTTTTTCTTCATTTCATATTCGATTTTGGCAACGATTTCTGCTTCTGTTTTACCTTCTGCGATTTCATCAACACCGACTTGGACAGCGTAATCAGCCAGTAAAGCAGCTTCTTTTAAAATCTTAAGTTCAGCTTCTGTTTTTATAAGGCGGATTTGTTCAATTTTATGTTCAATCGGAATGAATGAGCTGCCAGAGAAAAGTCCTGCTAATTGTTCGTAACGGTCGACACTCATATGTTTTTTCTCAATGGCAAATTTACTTGGATTTGCTACACGTTTTTTGATTTCATCTGCAATAATTTTGAATGGGTTTTCGGTATCGTTATAACCGTATGCCGGGTGGGACCAATCGCCGCCGCGTACATCTTCTACTTCAAGTGCTGGCGTGAATAAAAACGGTTCGCTTTCCGGGAAAACAGCTAGCCCTAGCACGCGTTCATGAGGCTCACTATGATAACCTGAAAAATAAGCGATGTTTTCTGGGTCTGTGATAAATGCCACTTCGGCACCTTGGTCTTTTAGCCAGTTTTGTAAGACATCAATATTTTTTTCCATTTTTGTACCTTCTTTCCAATTGATTTCTCTACAATGATAACATGCAACGGAAATATTTTGGTAATAAACACCTCCTAGTTTACGAGGTGTTATATATTAGTTTATAATAATAGTGGTACAATAATACACATAGAATAATTAATCAGGAAGGAAGTTTTTTAACATGAAGATTTCATTTCATGGTCAGTCTTGTATTAAAATTATCACTGGGAATACGACTATTCTAGTTGATCCATTTATTTCTGGTAATGAAAAATGTGATTTAAAAGCAGAAGAGCAAATGCCAGATTTTATCGTTCTGTCGCATGGGCATGACGATCATGTCGGTGATACAGTTGAAATTGCTAAAAATTCAGGAGCAACTGTTATCTGTAATGCAGATTTAGCTTCATTTTTAGCGGTAGAAGATGGGCTTGAGAACATTGCGCCAATGCATATTGGTGGGAAAAGACAGTTTGATTTTGGACAAGTGAAGTTGACACAAGCATTTCACGGTTCGCAAACAGTGCGTGATGGGCGTATAATTAACCTTGGTTTTCCAACAGGAATCGTTTTTACAATAGAAGGTAAAAATATTTATTTTGCTGGAGATACTGGTTTGTTTTCTGATATGAAATTAATTGGAGAATTAAATCCGTTAGATGTTGCGTTCTTACCGATTGGCGATAATTTTACCATGGGTCCAGAAGACGCGGCGATTGCGGCACGTTTTTTACAAGCAAAACTAGTTATTCCAATGCATTACAATACATTTCCGTTGATTGAGCAAGATCCACATCAATTTGTTGCGTCGCTTGATGAAGGTATTTCCGGAAAAGTACTTGAAATTGGGGAAGGTATCGAAATCTAACAAAATAGGAATGGGTGAACGAGTCGTGGCCACAAAACATGAACAGATTTTAAAATACATTGAAAATCTTGCAGTTGGCGAAAAAATATCTGTGCGGAAAATCGCGAAAAACCTGTCAGTAAGTGAAGGTACTGCTTACCGGGCAATTAAAGATGCGGAAATAATTGGGTTTGTTTCTACTATTAAACGAGTAGGTACGCTTCGAATTGAGCGGAAACAAAAAGATAGCATCGAGAAATTAACTTTTGCTGAGATTGTTAATATGATTGATGGGCAAGTGCTTGGCGGTCGTGCTGGGTTATATAAATCGCTCAATAAGTTTGTTATTGGTGCGATGACCGTGGAGGCAATGGAACGCTATACGGATGCCGGTAACTTATTAATCGTCGGAAATAGGGTGAGTGCACATGAACTTGCTTTAAAACGCGGTGCTGCGGTACTTATTACTGGTGGTTTTGATACGGACGACGAAGTAAAACAGTTGGCAGATGAGAAGGAATTACCAATTTTATCAACGTCTTATGATACTTTTACAGTTGCGACGATGATTAACCGGGCGATTTACGATCAATTGATTAAAAAAGAAGTTGTTTTCGTAGAGGACATTTTAACGCCACTTGAAACAACTGCTTATTTGTCCACATCAGATAAAGTGGAAGATTGGCATAAAATGGAAGAAGCAACCGGGCATAGTCGTTTTCCTGTCGTAAATCGGGCGATGCGTCTAACTGGTATGGTTACGAGTAAAGATATTTTAGAAAAAAATCCGAGCATTTCGATTGAACGAGTGATGACTAAAAATCCACTAACTGTTGGTCCAAAAATGAGTGTTGCATCAGTGGCACATATGATGATCTGGGAAAGTATCGAAGTCATCCCCGTTGTCAAAGATGATTTAACTTTAATCGGCATCGTTAGTAGACAAGACATTTTGAAATCGATGCAAATGATTCAAAAACAACCGCAAGTCGGCGAAACGATTGACGATACGATTGCAAATCAACTTTCCGAAAAAGCAGATACGGGCGAAGAGGCAGATTACGAATTTAAAGTGAGCCCACAAATGACTAACTCGCTAGGGACTTTATCGTATGGTGTATTTACCCAAGTGGTCTGCGAAGTTGTGCAGCAAAAACTATTTTCTATGAAAAAAAGGAATGTGGCGATTGAAAATGTAACGATGTATTTTCTAAAACCTGTTCAAATGGATGCGACAATCGTTATTAAACCACGAATTCTGGAAATGGGACGTAAAGCTGGGAAGTTAGATGTAGAGCTTTATTTAGAAGGGATTTTGACCGGAAAAGCTATAGTCGCTTGTCAAATGATGGAACGTTAAAAAGAAACAGAGGCGAAACAATGAAAAGTGAGATTTTACAACAAATAAAACAATATGAAACGATTATTTTGCATAGGCATGTACGACCTGACCCAGATGCATACGGTTCGCAAATGGGACTTGCAGAAATTATCCGAGCTAGTTTTCCTGAGAAAAAAGTCTACTCGGTTGGGAATGATGAAGTGTCGCTCCAATTTCTAGGTGCAGTAGATGAAATAGCCGATGAAGTATATAAGGATGCGCTTGTAATTGTGTGTGATACCGCGAATCAAGAGCGAGTTTCTGATGTGCGTTTTTCCTCAGGACAGAAATTAATTAAAATCGATCATCATCCAAATGACGATGCTTACGGTGATTTACTTTGGGTTGATACGACGGCCTCTTCTTGTAGCGAAATGATTGTTGCTTTTTGGGAAACTTTTTCAGATGAATTAATTTTGAATGAAACAGCAGCAAGACTCCTTTATGCTGGGATTGTGGGCGATACTGGCCGGTTCCTGTATCCAAGTACTACAGAAGAAACGCTACGTTTATCCGCGCATTTAGTAACATTTCCGTTTGATCGTCCGGCGCTTTACCGTGAATTATATGAGCTACCAAAAAATACGGTGAAGCTTTCAGGGTATATTTTGCAAAACTTTGTCATGGATGAAAATGGCGCTGCAACCGTTTATTTAAGTGATACGCTTTTGAGAGAGTTTGAAGTAGATCCGCGCGACGCTTCCGCACTTGTATCTTGCATCGAAAATGTGGAAGGAATTAAGGCGTGGATTATGTTCATTCAAGAAGGCCCGGTTTTCAGAGCGCGGTTACGTTCAAAAGGACCAGTTATTAATGAACTAGCCAAAGAATACGGTGGAGGCGGACATCCGCTTGCTTCTGGCGCGACTCTTCATAATGAAGAAGAAATAAAAGAAATGACAGTAAAACTTGCGCGCATCTGTGCGGCTAAATAAACAAGAAATAAAGCCAGTTTAACTAGCTGGCTTTATTTTTTATATAAAAACGCGAACACACTTTCTTTTTTTTAGCTTAACCGATATAATGGAAAAAGAGAGTTTTGAAAGGAGAGAGGATAGTGGGGTTTGTTCATTTACAAGTTGCGAGTGCTTATGATTTGCTTTCTAGTACAGCATCAATCGATAAGTTAATCGCTAAAGCAAAAGAATACCATTATCCAGCCTTAGCAATTACGGATAAAAATGTACTTTACGGAGTAGTCGAGTTTTATCAAAAATGTTTAGCGGCGGATATAAAACCAATTATCGGGATGACGGTGACAATACAAGGTTACTTAAATCCAATTAATTCATATGAGTTGATATTAATTGCGGAATCAACCGCTGGATATCATGAGTTATTAAAAATCGCGAGTGCCATTCAAACGCGGGAAGAAGGTCCCGAATTACCGCAAAGTTGGCTACGTGCGTATAGCAGTAATTTAATTGCCATTTCACCCGGCGCCAAAGGAGAAGTAGAGCGTCTTCTTATGGAAGAAAATCGCGACGGGGCACTAGAAGTTTACGAGAACTTAGTCAGTATTTTTGGCAAAGAATCCGTTTATTTATCAGCCCAAAAAGAAAACCCACGTCTTTTTGCTAAAATAGAAGCTTTTTCAGCAGAAGAAAAGGCTCCTGTTGTTGCAACGAAAGATGTCCAATATATGGAGCCAAAAGATGCTCAGGCTAAAGAAGTTTTGACTGCGATACGTGACAATCGGACTGTGGATTGGGCGACATTGCCACTCGCAGGCCCGAATTATTTTACTTCACAAGCTGAAATGGAGCGTGACTGGCAAACTGGTTTCGAAAAACAGGCATGTCTCGAAACAGAGAAATTAGCCGAACGCTGCCACGTTGAAATTGCCTTAGATCAGCATTTATTGCCAAGATTTCCGTTAAATGAAGAACAAAACGCACCTGATGTTTTAAGAGAAACGGCTTATGCTGGCTTAAAAGAGCGGAATTTATTAGCAAAAGAATACCAAGAACGGCTAGATTATGAGCTAAAAGTTATTACGGAGATGGGATTTGCGGATTATTTCCTAATTGTTTGGGATGTTATACGTTATTCTCGAGAAGCAGGAATTTTAACTGGACCAGGTCGGGGTTCTGCAGCAGGATCGCTTGTTTCCTATGCACTTAGAATTACCGATGTTGATCCAATTCGTTATAACTTGCTATTTGAACGATTTTTAAACCCAGAACGAATAACGATGCCCGATATTGATTTAGATTTTCCAGATAATCGCAGGGATGAAGTAATTTCTTATGTTGTATCGAAATACGGCGAGGCGCATGTTGCCCAAATTGGCACATTCGGAACATTAGCGGCTAAAGCGGCGATTCGTGATACGGCCAGAAGCTTTGGCTTGAATTCAGTACTTTTATCAGAATGGTCGAAGTTAATTCCGAGTCAATTAGGCATTACTTTACAAAAAGCTTTACAAGAAAGTCCACGGTTAGAAAATCATATTAAAAGTTCCAAAGAAAACGAAATGATATGGGAAGTAGCTTGCCAACTCGAAGGTTTACCGCGCCACATTTCGACGCATGCTGCCGGGATTGTTATTAGCGATAAGCCACTCGTCGAACAGGTTGCGCTTCAATTAGGTAGTGGGGATGCTAGATTGACCCAGTTTGCTATGGGGGAATTAGAAAAAATCGGCTTACTTAAAATGGATTTTCTTGGACTTAGAAATCTAAGTTTATTAGATCGTGTTTTAAAATCAGTTAATTATAATAGAGAAACGCCATTAACTTTAGCAGATATTTCTTTGGAAGATAAAAAAACTTTAAAACTCTTCCAAACCGGTGACACGACAGGTGTTTTCCAATTTGAATCGGATGGTATTCGCCGCGTACTTCGGAAACTAAAGCCGACTTCTTTTGAGGATGTTGTGGCCGTGGATGCCCTTTATCGCCCAGGTCCAATGGAGCAAATTGATACTTTCATCGCCAGAAAACATGGGAAAGAAAAAATCCAATACCCGCATCCAGATTTAGCACCTATTTTAGAAGTGACTTACGGCGTTATCGTATATCAAGAACAAATTATCCAAGTAGCGAATCAAATGGCTGGTTTTTCACTTGGGGAAGCAGATTTATTAAGACGAGCTGTCAGCAAGAAAAAAGCAGATGTTTTAAACGAAGAACGGATTCATTTTGTTGAAGGAGCTAGAAGTAAAGGTTATTCAGAGAGTAGTGCTAACCAAGTTTATGATATGATTATCCAATTCGCGAACTACGGGTTTAACCGAAGTCACGCAGCTGCTTACTCGAAAATCGCTTTTCAATTGGCCTATTTAAAAGCCCATTATCCAGCAGCATTTATGTCATCACTTCTTAGTTCTGTTTTTGGAAATGATGACAAAATTTCTCAATATATCACAGAAGCAAAGAACTACGGTATCAACATGTTGGCACCGAGCATTAATCATAGTAATTACTACTTTCAAATGGAAAACGAGACCTCGATTCGTTATAGTTTCCGCGTTATTCGAAAAGTACCAACGAAATTTATTTTAGAAATCATCAATGAACGAAAAAAAGCGCCTTTTAAAGACTTCTTTGATTTTTGTGAAAGAATGCCACATAAAATGCTTTCAGAAACTGTTCTAGAAGCGCTTGTTTTTTCTGGTTGTTTTGATGAATTTGGCGAAGACCGGGCAACTATTTTAGCAACAATAGATGCAGTACTGCAATACATTTCATTACTCGGAGAAGATTCAAAAGGGATGAATCTTTTTGCGGAAGATGACGATTTTTTGAAAAAAATGAAACCACGCTACCGGAAAACCGCACCAATTTCGATTGATGAAAAGCTAGAAAAAGAAAAACTATATACAGGTCAATATGTTTCGGCACATCCCGTATCTTATTACCAAAATAAATTACAAAACCTTGCTATTACAAGACTAGCAAGTGTTAGCTCTGGGAAAATTTATCAAGTTGCAGCCTATGTTCATGAGGTGAAATCAATTCGAACTAAAAAAGGTGAAACGATGTGTTTTTTGACTATTAGTGATGAATCAAAGGAATTAAGTGCAGTTATGTTTCCTGAAAGCTACCGAAAATACGCGAATTTTGCTCAAAAAGGAGAAATTCTTTTTCTTAAAGTGAAGGCAGATACGAGGAATGGCGAACTTCAATTAATTATCAATGAAGCCCAAGACTTAAAAGAAATAAAAGCTCCGGTAAGACTATTTTTAAAAGTCACGGAATCACTGCAAATGGAGCAAATAAAACCGATTTTAGCGCGTCATAAAGGGGATAGTAAAGTCATTATTCACCAAGCGATAACCAAACAAACAACCGAACTAAAAAATATTCAAGTCAAACCGTCAAATGGGTTGCAAGAAGCGCTAGTAGAGTTGCTTGGTAAAGAGAATGTGGTGTTTAAGTAATCTTAGACTTTCTATATTTATAGAAAGTATGTTATAGTTTAACGTGGAAAACAATACTGCGCAGTCTGTCCATTTTGATTCGGATAGACTGGCATTTTGTCTTCTTGTGGGAAAATGCGGTTGAAATATGTTTCACGTCTTTATTCATTTTTCATTTATATAACATTAAAATCGTTATGAACCACAATAGAAAGCGTAAATGGGGAGGGTTATCCTTGCTAGGAGACTTGTTTACAAAACCAAAAAAGAGAAAATATGCCACAATTCCTTCTGATGGGACGAAAGCGGATGTTCCAGAAGGTATTATGACAAAATGTCCAGAATGCAAAAAAATAATGTATACCAAAGAATTGCAAAAGAATCTTATGGTATGTAATTATTGTGGTTTTCACCATCCAATTGGAGCAACAGCTAGAATTGATATGTTAGTTGACGAAGGTTCGTTTGAAGAACTTGATGCTAATTTAACAACGGCAAATCCACTTGGTTTTGAAAATTATATGGATCGAATTGAGAAAGATAAGCAGAAGAGTGGTTTGAATGAAGCGATTGTTACTGGTCATGCTACCATTGATGGTAATCCGCTTGTGATTGCTGTTATGGACTCGCGCTTTAGAATGGCGAGTATGGGGTCAGTAGTTGGCGAAAAAATCCTTCGCGGGGTAGAAGAAGCCGATAAAACAAATAAACCATTTGTTATTTTCACAGCTTCTGGTGGCGCGCGTATGCAGGAAGGAATGCTTTCCTTAATGCAAATGGCAAAAACTTCTGCAGCATTTAAACGGTTTAGCAATCACGGTGGTCTTGTCATTACTGTGATGACACATCCAACAACAGGTGGTGTTTCGGCTAGTTTCGCATCACTTGGAGACTATAATTTTGCAGAACCAGGCGCACTTATTGGTTTCGCAGGACGAAGAGTTATTGAGCAAACTGTTCGTGAAGAACTACCAGAAGATTTCCAAACAGCGGAATTCTTATTAAAACATGGACAACTAGATGACTGTATTTCACGTCTTGATTTAAAAAATAAATTAAGCTTTATTTTAAAAATCCATGTGAAAACACCTGAAGCTGGAGGTGAATCTGATGGCGAATGAAATGGAATTTGAGAAACCAATTTTAGAATTAAAAAGTAAAATTGCAGACTTAAAAGAATACAATGAAACATCAGATGTAGACTTAACGAATGAAATCGAGAAGTTGGAGAAGCGTCTAGCTAAATTAGAAGCAAGCATTTATAGTAATATGACTGCTTGGGACAAATTTCAAGTGGCTCGTCATCCAGAACGACCTACAACACTTGATTATATCTCGCTTTTATTCGAAGACTTTATGGAACTTCACGGCGACCGGACATTTGGAGATGACGCTGCAATAGTTGGTGGAATTGCTACTTTTAAAGGCACTCCAGTCACAGTTATTGGTCACCAACGCGGTAAAGATACTAAAGATAATTTACATCGTAATTTTGGTATGCCGCATCCTGAAGGCTTCCGCAAAGCGCTTCGTTTAATGAAACAGGCAGATAAATTTGGTCGACCAATTATTTGCTTCATTGATACTAAAGGGGCTTATCCAGGTCGCGCTGCAGAAGAACGTGGTCAAAGTGAAGCGATTGCTAGAAACCTTTATGAAATGAGCGATATGAAAGTACCAATTATTTCTATTGTTATTGGTGAAGGTGGAAGTGGCGGTGCGTTAGCTCTTGGCCTTGGTAACCAAATTTTCATGTTAGAGAATGCTGTTTTCTCTGTTATTTCACCAGAAGGCGCCGCAGCAATTTTATGGAAAGATGCAAGTCTAGCCAAAAAAGCAGCGGAGTCTATGCGAATCACAGCAGGAGATTTATACGAACTAGGTATTACTGATGGGATTATTCCTGAAGTAAAAGGCGGTGCTCATCGCGATTTAGCAGCACAAGCAGAAGAAATTAATAAAACTATCACGAAATCCCTTCATGCATTAATGGCCTTTTCTGAAGAGCAACTAATTGAGCAACGTTACGATAAATTCAAAAAAATCGGCGTTTACGAAACTTTATAAAGTCCAAAAGAAGATGATTCTCTTATTTTTAAGGAATCATCTTCTTTTTATATAGTAATGTAGAAAAGAAAGTTTATAAGTTCACAAGTATAGACCAATTAAAGTGTTATTTAGGTAGAAAGCCATTTTGCGGGTGAAATGGAATAGACCGATATGAAAAAGCGCATGTGCAAGCGGTTACGCTTTAAAAAAGTGTTCTGTTGGAGCTTTTCATTTGACCTTTTTTCATGTAGAATAAACACATGTGATGAAAAACAATATCATTGTCTGAGGTGGTAAGTAAAATGAAACGAATTGCAATTTTAACAAGTGGAGGAGACGCTCCAGGAATGAATGCAGCCACTCGCGCTGTTGTACGGAAAGCAATCTATGAAGGACTTGAAGTTTACGGTATTAACTATGGCTTTTTAGGGCTAGTCAATGGCGATATTCGTAAATTAGAATTAGGTTCAGTTGGTGATTTACTTCACCGTGGGGGAACTTTCCTCTATTCTGCAAGATATCCTGAATTCGCTACAGAAGAAGGACAACTTAAAGGAATTGAACAATTGAAAAAACATCAAATCGATGGCTTAGTTGTTATCGGTGGAGATGGTTCTTATCACGGCGCGGAAGCACTTACAAAACGTGGATTCCCAACTATTGGTATCCCAGGAACAATTGATAATGATATTTCTGGAACTGATTTTACTATTGGTTTTGATACAGCGCTAAACACTGTGCTTGATGCACTTGATAAAATCCGCGATACAGCGACAAGTCATGAACGTACTTTCATTATTGAAGTTATGGGTCGTGACGCAGGTGATATCGCACTTTGGTCTGGCCTTGCTGGTGGCGCTGAAGCTATCATCGTTCCAGAAGAAAGCTTTAACATGGACGATGTTGTGGATCGTTTAAACAAAGGTCGCGAACGTGGTAAAAAACATAGTATTATTGTAGTTGCTGAAGGAGTTATGTCTGGTAACGAGTTTGCCAAACAACTAGCTGAATATGGCGATTATCATGCACGTGTAACTGTTCTTGGACATGTTCAACGTGGTGGTAGCCCAACTGCATTTGACCGTGTACTTGCAAGTCGTCTTGGTGCGCGCTCAGTAGAATTATTGCTAGAAAACCGCGGAGGATTAGCTGTTGGAATCCGTGAAAATAGAATTGTCGAAAATAATATTGGTGAAATTTTAAAAGAAAAACACACTCTTGATCAAAAATTATTTGATCTTGCATCTATTTTGTCGATTTAAAACGGCTGAAGAGCTGGCTGCCATGACAAAGCATGGTAGCCTTTCTTTGTGAAAAATTTTAGTAACGTATAAAAATAGACTTTGAGAAAAAAGAGAAGTCAATTGTTAATCAAGCATGCTGTAACAATCTGGAAAACGTTTTCTTGTTATCGTTACCATGCTTCACAATTGCGCTCTTATTCACAAACTTACTTGTTTTGCAAGGTTGTGACTGGTAAAATAGGTAATATATGTTTATAATGAATACGAATGAATAGCTAAGTTCTAGGAGGAGTAATAACATGAAAAAAACGAAAATTGTTTGTACAATTGGTCCTGCAAGTGAGTCAGTTGACACATTAGTTCAGTTGATCGAAGCAGGAATGAACGTTGCACGTCTTAATTTCTCTCACGGAGATTTTGAAGAGCACGGTGCGCGTATTGTAAATATCCGTGAAGCATCGAAAAAAACTGGCAAACAAGTTGCTATCTTACTTGATACAAAAGGTCCAGAAATCCGTACAAACGACATGGTCGGCGGAAAATTAGAATTCCAAACAGGTGACGTTGTACGTGTATCTATGACTCCTGTTGAAGGAACAAAAGAAAAATTCTCTGTAACTTACGGAGAACTTTATGATGACGTAGAAATTGGTTCTTCCATTTTACTTGATGACGGTTTAATCGGTCTTGAAGTAATCGAAAAAGACGAAGCTAATCGCGAACTAGTAACTAAAGTACTTAACCCAGGTGTACTTAAAAATAAAAAAGGTGTTAACGTACCGAATGTTTCTATCAACCTACCAGGAATCACAGAAAAAGATGCTGCTGATATCCGCTTCGGTTTAGAACAAGGTATTGACTTTATCGCTGCATCTTTCGTACGTCGTGCTACAGATGTTCTTGAAATTACTAAAATTTTAGAAGAGCATAACGCAACTCACGTACAAATCATTCCTAAAATCGAAAACCAAGAAGGCGTTGACAACATCGACGAAATCTTACAAGTATCTCAAGGCTTAATGGTTGCTCGTGGTGACCTAGGCGTTGAAATTCCAGCTGAAGAAGTTCCGATTGTACAAAAAGAACTTATCAGAAAATGTAATAAACTTGGTAAACCTGTTATTACTGCTACACAAATGCTTGATTCCATGCAACGTAACCCACGTCCAACTCGCGCTGAAGCAAGTGACGTAGCGAATGCGATTTTTGATGGAACAGATGCTATTATGTTATCCGGTGAAACAGCTGCTGGGGATTATCCAGTAGAAGCAGTTAAAATGATGGCGAAAATCGCTGTTCGTACTGAGGAAGTTCTAGTTGCTCAAGATAAATTTGCACTTAAACTTCATGAAAATACAGATATGACAGAAGCTATCGGTCAAGCAGTTGGCCATACTGCGAAAAACCTAAACGTTCAAACTATCGTTGCTGCGACTCAAAGTGGTCACACAGCTCGTATGATTTCTAAATACCGTCCAAAATCTCATATCGTTGCTGTAACATTCAACGAACATGTATATCGCGGATTAGCTCTTTCTTGGGGCGTATATCCTCGTCTAGCTACTCCTGTTAGCAATACAGACGAAATGTTCGACCTTGCAGTAAAAGAATCTCTTGCTTCTGGTGTTGCGAAACAAGGCGATCTAATCATCATCACTGCTGGTGTTCCAGTTACAGAAAGTGGAACAACAAACGTTATGAAAATCCAATTAATTGGTGAAAAAGTAGTTAAAGGCCAAGGTATTGGCAGCAAATCAGTTATTGGTAAAGCAGTAGTTGCTAAATCCAATGCAGAAGCTCTTCAAAAAGCAGAAGAAGGCGGAATCTTAATCGTTAAAACAACTGATAAAGAAATCCTTCCTGCATTCGAGAAAAGTGCTGCAGTTGTTGTCGAAGAAGGCGGCTTAACTAGCCACGCAGCAGTTGTTGGAATCAACCTTGGCATTCCTGTCATCGTTGGCGCTAAAGACGCAACATCCCTTGTAAAAGACGGTGAAATCATCACTGTTGATTCTCGTCAAGGTGTTGTATATAACGGCAAAACAGCAACTCACTAAAATTAACCTTTCTAAAAAGCGTCCCGCTAGCGGGGCGCTTTTTTTGTGTCTACGCTTGTATTGTTTTTCGATTGCGCCAAAATAGGTTATAATAGTCATTAAGTATTGGAGTTGATTTTATGAGAAAATTTATTCTTTATTGGGCTTTATATGGCTTAATAGAATTGATTATGTATGTTTGGCTATTCCAAGTAATCGGTTTTTGGCCACTTCTTTTTATTCAAATAGCTTCGAGCGCCTTTGGTATTTTTATTTTCAAACGCCTTGGAGGCAACCTTTTCCGGAATTTACGTGATGGACGAACAGTAGCACCATATTTATTAGATAGCCTATGCTTTTTTATCGCGGGTTTCCTATTAATTATTCCAGGAGTTATTACAACTATTTTAGGGCTAGTTATTTTTATCCCGTTTTCTCGTAAACTATTAAAACCTAAATTAACGAAATGGCTTGGAAATCAAAAGAAACACACACAATATTATTATTTTGATATGTAATTGAAACCTCTATGGGAAAAACTTTCTATAGAGGTTTAGTTGAAAAAAGGGTAATTCATTTTCCTTATGGCATTTTAGTATTACTATAAGGTATGTTTATGATATAATAATTGTTATCTCGCTTCCTAGATGCGTGATATTGAAAGGTGACTTAGTATGTTTACGGAAAGTATGTTGTTTTTACTTCTTTTTTTACTTCTTGGACTTATAGCAAAAAATAATTCGCTTATTATTGCGGTAGCTGTCGTTATTTTATTGAAGTTATTTCACGTCGATGGTAAAGCAATGGAACTGATTCAAGCTAAAGGAATTAATTGGGGCGTAACGATTATTACTGTTGCTATCTTAATTCCAATTGCGACTGGTCAAATCGGTTTTAAAGATTTAATTGATTCTTTTAAATCGGCAGCTGGCTGGATTGGTCTTGGGGCAGGAATTGCTGTTTCTATTTTAGCGAAAAAGGGTGTAGGCTATATGGCCGTTGATCCACAAGTAACTGTTTCACTTGTATTTGGAACGATTTTAGCAGTAGTACTGTTTAGAGGGATTGCTGCTGGACCGGTAATTGCAGCGGGTATTGCGTATATGGCAATGCAGTTAGTTGCATTCATAAAATAAATACATAAGTAAAAAAGGATAAAAGGAGGAAACGAAATGACGTTATCTAAAGGGTTGGAAAATGTATATGTTGCTGAGACTTCCATTAGTTCTATTATTGATGATATGTTAACGTACGTTGGTTACGGTATTGATGATTTGATGGAAAATAATGCTTCTTTTGAAGAAGTGATTTACTTATTATGGCATTTACGTTTGCCAAATAAAGAAGAATTTAAAAAGTTTAAATTAGAAATCCAAGAAAATATGGCAGTATCTGAAACCATTATTACAAGTTTAAGAATGCAAAATCATCAAAAATTGCATCCAATGAGCGTTTTAAGAACAACGGTATCGATGTTAGGTGTGTTTGACACCGAAGCAGAATTAGATGATGGGGAAGCTGTGTACCGAAAAGGGCTACGTCTTCAAGCGAAAATGCCAACGATTGTTGCTGCTTTTTCAAGAATTCGTCGCGGACTTGATCCCATTCCGCCAAGAGAAGATTTAAATATGGCAGCAAATTTCCTTTATATGATTACAGGGGAAGAAGCGGATGAGTTATCGGTAGAAGCAATGAACAAAGCGCTAGTACTGCACGCAGACCATGAGTTTAATGCATCTACATTTACAGCTCGAGTTTGTGTGGCAACGCTTTCGGACGTTTATTCTGGTGTAACATCTGCTATTGGTGCGCTAAAAGGCCCACTTCATGGTGGTGCGAACGAACGTGTATTTGATATGTTAGAAGAAATCGATGCAGCTGGCGATGTGCGTAATTATATCCAAGAAAAAATCGATACTAAACAAAAAATCATGGGCTTTGGTCACCGAGTTTATCGAGGTGGGGATCCGCGTGCCCAACATTTACGTGAAATGTCTAGAAAATTAACTGCTGAAAAAGGCGAAGAAAAATGGTTTGATATTTCACTGCAAGTAGAAGAAGCTGTTTGGGAATTAAAACATTTAAAACCTAATGTTGACTTTTACTCTGCTTCCGTTTACCACGCGCTTGGGATTGACCGCGATTTATTCACGCTAGTATTTTCTGTAAGCCGTGTTTCTGGTTGGTTAGCACACATTTTTGAACAATATCGTGATAATCGTCTTATTCGTCCACGTGCTATCTACGTTGGACCTGAAAATAGAAGTTATTTACCTGTAGAAGAACGAATTTAATGGAGGAGGAACAAGTTTTATGAGTCAAAAAATTCAAGTAGAAAATGGTATTTTAAAAACACCGAACAACCCAGTAATTCCTTTTATTGAAGGAGATGGAACTGGTCCAGACATCTGGGCAGCTGCAAAACGCGTTTTAGATGCGGCAGTTAAAAAAGCTTACAATGGCGAAAAAGAAATTGCTTGGAAAGAAGTTCTAGCTGGCGAAAAAGCATTTAAACAAACTGGCGAATGGCTTCCACAAGAAACACTAGATACAATTGATGAGTATTTAATTGCTATCAAAGGACCGCTTACAACACCAATTGGTGGCGGTATTCGCTCTCTAAACGTCGCTTTACGCCAAGAGTTAGATTTATATGTATGTTTACGTCCAGTGCGTTATTTCAAAGGTGTTCCGTCACCAGTAAAACGTCCTGAAGATACTGATATGGTTATTTTCCGTGAAAATACAGAAGATATTTATGCAGGAATTGAATTTAAAGAAGGTAGTGCAGAATCGAAAAAATTAATTGATTTCTTAAAATCAGAGTTTGGCGTGGATAAAATTCGTTTCCCGGAAACTTCTGGTATTGGGATTAAACCAATTTCAAAAGAAGGAACAGAGCGCTTAGTCCGTTCAGCGATTGAATATGCGATTAAAGAAGGTCGCAAATCATTAACACTTGTACACAAAGGAAATATCATGAAATTCACTGAAGGAGCTTTCAAAAACTGGGGCTATGATTTATGTGAACGCGAATACGGCGATAAAGTATTTACTTGGAATGAGTATGATCGTATCAAAGAAGCAGAAGGTACAGAAGCTGCTGATGCAAAACAAAAAGAAGAGCTTGCTGCTGGGAAAATATTAGTAAAAGATTCGATTGCAGATATTTTCTTACAACAAATCCTCACTCGTCCAGCTGAATTTGATGTAGTAGCTACGATGAATTTAAATGGAGATTACATTTCTGATGCCCTTGCTGCTCAAGTAGGTGGAATTGGAATTGCTCCAGGAGCGAACATTAATTATTTAACTGGTCATGCGATTTTTGAAGCAACACATGGTACTGCTCCAAAATATGCTGGTCTTGATAAAGTCAATCCATCTTCTGTTATTTTATCTGGAACATTACTACTTGAACATATTGGCTGGGGTGAAGCAGCAGCACTCATTAACCACTCTATGGAAAAAACTATCGCTGCAAAAACCGTAACATATGATTTCGCTAGATTAATGGATGGAGCTACAGAAGTTAAATGTTCGGAATTTGCGGACGAGTTAATCAAAAACTTCTAAAATAAGTCAATTTTAAACGATAAAACTAGTTCGTAATATCTTTTTATAAAGGAAATGTACGTATTTTAAACAAACCATTTAATCCCATTCGGATAAGTGGTTTGTTTTTATGTTCCTATGGTAAAATAGACACAAGTGAATGATAATATCGAGGAGGATATCCCTGTGAATAAATTAGTATTAATTGATGGAAATAGTATTGCGAACCGCGCGTTTTATGCGTTGCCGCTCTTAAATAATGATAAAGGTGTATATACAAATGCGGTGTACGGATTTGCAATGATGCTGATGAACGTACTTGAAAAAGAAAAGCCTAGCCATGTGCTCGTTGCTTTTGATGCAGGAAAAACAACCTTCCGCCACACTACATTTAAAGGATATAAAGGTGGTCGCCAAAAAACGCCAAGTGAATTATCCGAGCAATTTCCATTTATCCGAGAGCTCTTAACAGCTTACGATATCCCGCAATATGAACTTGCTAACTACGAGGCCGATGATATTATCGGGACGTTAACAAAAAAAGCAGAAGCAGACGGAATGGAAGTCGCTATTATAACAGGAGACCGCGATTTAACTCAACTTGCTTCTCGGAAAACCACTGTTTATATTACTAAAAAAGGTATAGCTGATATGGAAACAAACACTCCAGAAACCTTAAAAGAAAAATATGACTTAACACCATCGCAAATCATTGATATGAAAGGTTTAATGGGAGATTCATCTGATAATATTCCCGGCATTCCTGGCGTAGGTGAAAAAACAGCCTTGAAACTTTTGCATGAATTTGGCGGTACAGTTGAAAGTGTCCTTGAACATGCTGAAGAAATTTCAGGTAAAAAATTAAAAGAAAAAGTACTAGAAAATAAAGAATTAGCTATTTTAAGTAAAGAACTTGCGACAATCAATGTAGATTCACCAATTGAATGTACAGTCGAAAGTACGAAATATGATGGCTATCAAACAGAAAAAGTCATCCCACTATTAAAAGAAATGAACTTCACAACGCTTTTAAAAAACATCGAAGGAGATACAGCGGAAGAAGCAAAAGAATTAAAAGAACTATCTTTTGAAATAGTAACGGAATTAAAAGAACAACACTTTGGTGGGAAAACCGCGCTTTATGTGGAACTGGAAAATGATAATTATCATACCGCAAACTTTATTGGATTAACTGTTCATTCTAGCCAAGGAACATACTTCTTTACGAAGGAAACTGCAGAAAAAAGTGCGGTTTTCCGTAATTGGGTGGAAAGTGACGAAACAAAAGTCGTTTATGATGCGAAAAAAACAATGGTAGCGATGAACCGAATTGGTTTTGCTATAAAAGGTGTCACTTTTGATATTATGTTAGCTTCTTATTTACTAAATCCATCAGATTCCATTGATGACTTTACAAGTGTTGCTGTGAGACATGATTATACAGAAGTAGAAACAGACGAAGCAATTTATGGAAAAGGTGCTAAACGAAGCACGCCGGAAGAGAACATTGTTGCTGCCCACTTAGCCAGAAAAGCAGTAGCAATTGCTGAACTAGAGAAAAGATTAGTAGATGATTTAGAGGAAAATGAGCAATTAGCTTTGATGGAAGATTTAGAGTTACCACTGACATTTGTCTTGGCTCAAATGGAAATGCAAGGAGTTAGCGTAGATACTAAACGCTTAGAAAATATGAAAGTAGAATTAGCTGGTAGATTGAAAACATTAGAAGAATCGATTCATTCACTCGCTGGCGAAGAATTTAACATTAATTCACCGAAACAATTGGGTGTCATTTTATTTGAAAAACTAGAACTCCCTCCAGTGAAAAAAACCAAAACTGGTTATTCAACCGCAGCGGATGTACTAGAGAGTTTATCAGGAAAACATGCGATTATTGATGAAATTTTATTATATCGTCAACTAGGTAAAATTCAATCTACCTACATTGAAGGCTTGCTTAAAGTAACTGACAAAGAAACGCATAAAGTACACACTCGTTTCAACCAAACGTTAACACAAACTGGTCGTTTAAGCTCTGTAGATCCGAACTTACAAAACATCCCGATTCGCCTAGAAGAAGGCCGGAAAATCAGACAAGTTTTCGTACCAAGTAAACCTGGTTGGAAAATGTTTTCCGCCGATTACTCCCAAGTAGAATTGCGTGTTTTAGCGCATATTTCTGAAGACGAGAATTTAATTTATGCGTTTAAACACGACTATGATATTCATACAAAAACAGCGATGGATGTTTTCCATGTAGAACAAGATGAAGTTGATTCTTTAATGCGTCGTCAAGCCAAAGCAGTAAACTTTGGAATCGTATACGGCATTAGTGATTATGGGCTTTCTCAAAACCTTGGTATCACGAGAAAAGAAGCGAAAGACTTTATTGATCGTTATTTTGTGAGTTATCCAGCTGTAAAAGAATATATGCAAGATATTGTTCGTTTTGCGAAAGAAAAAGGCTACGTAGAAACTATTTTACATCGTCGTCGGTATATTCCGGAAATCGTCAGCCGCAATTTCAATGTAAGAGGATTTGCGGAAAGAACGGCAATGAATACACCTATTCAAGGTAGTGCCGCGGATATTATAAAAAAAGCAATGATTCTCATGAGCGAACGCTTAAAATCTGAGAATTTAGAAGCAAAATTATTACTTCAAGTGCACGATGAGCTTATCTTTGAAGCACCTGAAGCAGAAATTGCAAAATTAGAAGAGATTGTACCTGACGTAATGGAAAATGCGGTAGAACTTTCTGTGCCACTTAAAGTTGATAGCGCATTTGGCGATACTTGGTATGACGCGAAATAAATAGAGAAACGGGGAGTTTATATATGCCAGAAATGCCGGAAGTAGAAAATGTCCGCGCAACATTACAAGAATTAGTCCCAGGTAAAAAAATAGATCAAGTGATTGTCCGCGTTCCCAAAATGATAGTAGCAACACCACCCGACGAGTTTGTCCATATGCTTGTCGGGCAAGAAATAGAAGCAGTGCGTCGTCGCGGCAAATTTTTACTATTTGACTTAACAAATTGTACGATTTTATCCCATTTGCGTATGGAAGGTAAATTCCGTTTAATGGATGAGAACGAGGAGGTTACTAAGCACACGCATATAATTTTTCATTTTGAAGATCATACCGAATTGCGCTTTTTAGATGTGCGGAAGTTTGGGACAATGGAAGTGACGAATAAATACGGCGAGTCAGAAACAAAATCGATAAAAAAACTAGGTCCAGAACCTTTAACCCCTGCATTTACATTAGCTGATTTTGCAACTGGTGTGAAAAAAACGAGTAGAGCTATCAAAACAGCCTTACTTGATCAAAAATTAGTTGCTGGTGTTGGGAATATTTATGCGGATGAAATTTGTTTTGAAGCAAAAGTGCGTCCAGAGAGAGCTGCCAACTCGCTGTCTGATAAAGAAATTAATCGTATTTTTGAAGCGACCAAAAGTATCATGACTGAAGCTGTTGCTCTTGGCGGTTCCACTGTAAGAACTTACGTGAATTCACAAGGTAAACTAGGACAATATCAAGATAAATTAAAAGTGTACGGAAAAACTGGGGAATCGTGCGTTATTTGCGGTACACCAATTGAAAAAATTAAACTAAATGGACGCGGGACGCATTTTTGCCCGCACTGTCAAAAATAGAAAGCGAGCTGAAATCATGGGTAAAACAATTGGATTAACAGGAAGTGTGGCAACAGGAAAGTCAACTGTGAGTAACCTGATTCAGCAAGCTGGAATTCCGCTAGTTGATGCTGATGTCGCAGCTAGAAAAGTAGTTGAAAAAGGAACAGATGGCCTAGCGGAAATTGTTGCATACTTTGGAAAAGACATTTTACTTGAAGACGGTACTTTAAACCGGGCTAAATTAGGAGAAATTATTTTTCAAGATAAAGAAAAACGGGAGAAATTAAATGAAATTACCCATCCTCGCGTGAAAGACTATATGTTGAATGAAAGAGAACGCTTTTTTGAAGCAGGAGAAAAAGTTGTATTTTTTGATATTCCGCTACTTTTTGAAAGTCATTTAGAATCTTTAATGGATCAAATTATCGTGGTTTGGACGACACCGGAAACAGAGTTAAAGCGTTTAATGGAACGAAATAACCTAACTAAAGAAGAGGCATTAGCAAGAATTAATAGCCAAATGGGAATTGATGAAAAGGCGAAAAAAGCCGATTTTGTGATAGATAATAATGAGTCACTGGAAAAAACACAAAAGCAAGTCCTTACATTTATCGAGCGTTTTGTTAATAACAAATAGCCACCCTTACTTTCACATGGTATAATGAGGCATACAAATAAACAGATAAAGAATGCTAAAGATAGGAGTGATTTTTTGTGAGATGTCCTACTTGTAAATATAATGGCACGCGTGTTGTAGACTCAAGACCGGCAGACGATGGTAACTCCATCCGAAGAAGGCGTGAATGTGAAAAATGCGGATTCCGTTTTACTACTTTTGAAAAGGTAGAAGAGAGTCCTTTAATAGTTGTGAAAAAAGACGGGGCAAGAGAAGAATTTGCTCGTGAAAAAGTAAGACGTGGTTTAATAAGAGCTTGTGAGAAACGCCCAGTTAGTGCGGAACAAATTGAAGAAATCGTGAATGAAGTAGAGCGCGAACTAAGAAACATTGGTGACAGCGAAATCGCTTCTGATTTAATCGGTGAAAAAGTAATGAATAAATTAGCGAGTCTTGATGAAGTTGCCTACGTGCGCTTTGCATCGGTTTATCGCCAATTTAAAGATATTAGTGTGTTTGTAGAAGAACTAAAAGATTTGATGGAAAAAAATAAAGATAGGTGAGTAAATTGACGGAATTTTGGATGGAGCTTCAGGCGGTAGATAGCTATCAAGTGAAGGCAAGTGGGATTTTGACAGGTGCCGATAGAAAAATAATTACGATGTTGTATCAACCGTTAATGGGGGCGGAATGTCTTGCTTTATACCAAACCCTGTTCACAGAAGTGGAAGAAAACAGACTCTGGTCAGAAGCGCATTCGCACGTCCAACTTTTAAATATGCTTGATATTAGTTTGAAAGCGTTATTCGAGGCGCGATTGAAACTAGAAGGCTTAGGTCTTTTAAAAAGTTATGTGAAAACAGAAAATGACCAACGCTTTTATATTTACGAAATTTTACCACCGTTATCACCCGAAAAGTTTTTTTCAGATGGTCTTTTAAATATTTATTTATATAGTAAAATTGGCAATGCGCAGTTTCAGCGTTTGCGTCGTTTTTTTGCAGATGAAACTTTTGACACAGATACATACAGCGAAATTACTCGTTCGTTCCAAGATGTTTTTGAACCGTTTAAAGGTGGCAGTAGTGCAGTTCCATCAGAATCTAATCAGGTTTTAGTGGATAAAATTGCGCCAAAAGAAATCGAATTTGATGACGCGAGTTTTGACTTTAATTTATTCTTAAGTTTACTTTCGCCAGGGATGATTGCCCGGGAAAAAATAACAAAAGAAGTGCGCCAAACGATTTTAAAATTACACGGGATTTATCAAGTTTCTGAAAAAGATATGCCGAGTTATTTGTATCGTGCGCTTGATGCAAATGGCGAAATCGACATCGTTTATTTACGAAAAATCGTGCGCGAAGGCTACACGATTGAAAACGGCGCACCACCAAAATTGCAAATGAAGCAGGAAACACCTGTAAAAAAAGAACCAGAAGAAGCTTTAAATGATGAAGAAGCCCTTCAAGTTTATTTAGAGAGCATCACGCCATTCCAATTATTAGTGGATATTTCAGACGGCGCGATCCCGGCAGAAACCGATTTACGCGTCGTAGAAGAAGTCATGAATCAACAAAATCTGCCGGTTCCCGTGATGAATGTGCTAATTGAATATGTTTTACTTCGCCTAGACCGGAAGCTTTCTAAAAATTACATGATGACTATCGCGGCCCACTGGAAACGAAAAAATGTAAAAACGGCAAAAGAAGCTATGGATCTCGCGTGGCAAGAGCACGAAAAATATAAACGACTACAAGAAGAACCAGCCACACCGAAAAATAATAATTACAACCGAAATTACCAAAAATCCACTAGAAAAGAAATTTTACCGGATTGGTTTGATAAAGAACAAGTTGCTCCAGCAGAAAACAAAATGACAGATAAAGAAAAACAAACGCTTGAAGAACAAGTTCGTGAAATTAAAGAACGACTAAATAAAAGGTAGGTGAAGAATATGGATAACATCGAAAGAACATTAGGACAGCTTTTTGAAGGGCGAGATTTTGAAAAAGAATACCAAGGTTTAAAACAACAAGTTCTCCATTATCAACCAATTCAAGATTTTTTCAAGGAAAATAAAGAAGATATTACGGAACAATTAATTAATCAAAACTTGTCTAATTTGTACGAATTTATGACGCAACATAAAAAATTCACAGAGCAAGAAGAGACATTAATGCCTGGTTATGCTCCAAAACTTGTCCTTAACGGGGAATTCATTACTGTCACCTATTATCCAACAAAAGAAAAAATTGAAGAAGATAAACGTCGTGCTGTCGAGCGGAGAATTCGTTCGCTTTACATGCCAAAACAAGTGGTGGATGCTAATTTAGCTGACTTTTATACCGATGAAGAATCGCGTAAACTGGCGCTTGTTGAAGCTTATCAATTTTTAAATAACTATCCACCTCAAAATGGTGAGCGTGTGAAGGGGTTATTTATTCATGGAAGTTTTGGGACTGGAAAATCCTACTTGCTTGGAGCACTTGCAAAAGAGTTAGCTTTAAAAGGTATTTCGACGACTCTAGTTTATTTACCAGAATTTATGCGGGAAGTGAAGCAGTCTATTTCGGATAATACTGTTGGCGAAAAAATCCAGTTTGCCAAAGAAACCGAAGTATTAATGCTTGATGATATTGGCGCAGAATCGATGACAGCGTGGACACGCGATGAAGTGCTGGGTGCGATTTTACAATTCCGGATGCAAGAAGAATTACCAACATTCTTCTCGTCTAATTACAATATGGATCAACTTGAGAATCATTTAATGTTTGCTCAAAATGGTACTGAAGAAAAACTAAAAGCTCGCCGAATCATGGAACGGGTGCGTTATTTATCTAAAGAGGTCAACTTAGAAGGAAAAAATCGCCGCTTCTAAAAAGTACTTGCAAATATATCTCATCGGGCTTATAATGTGAAGTAATATAAAACAAAGTGATGAAAAGGACAACCAATTTAACGGAAAATTATAGAGAGGAAGGGCTAGCTGGGAACCTTCTATTGGAACTTAAATTTGGACCACCTTGGAACTTCTATTAGGAACGTTTTTTACTAGTAATAATAGACGGATCGCTCCGTTACAGGCGACAAGAGTGAAGTAGTTAATTTTAGCTATTTCTGAATCTTGGGTGGAACCACGAGCATAAACTCGTCCCTTGACAACAGGAGGGATGGGTTTTTTATTTTGCCCTCCTAACCACATTTAAAAAAAGAAAAGGAGAGATTAGTATGAAAATCACATTTCCAGACGGCGCTGTAAAAGAATTTGAGCCAGGCGTGTCAACAGCTGACATCGCGGCTTCCATCAGCCCAGGTCTAAAAAAGAAAGCACTCGCAGGTAAATTAAACGGAGAATTACTTGACTTAGTAACTCCAATCCATGAAGATGGGGCAATTGAAATCGTCACTCCGGATCATGAAGATGCACTTGGCATTTTGCGCCATAGTACTGCTCATCTAATGGCTCAAGCGCTAAAACGACTTTATCCAGATGTGAAATTTGGAGTTGGTCCAGCGATTGAATCTGGTTTCTACTATGATATTGATACAGAAGCTGTTATTAGTGATGAATCTTTAGTTGAAATCGAAAAAGAAATGCAAAAAATCGTTCGTGAAAATGTACCAATCGAACGCGAAGTTGTTTCTCGTGAAGAAGCAATTAAACGTTTTGAAGCGATTGGCGATCAATATAAATTAGAACTAATCGAAGCAATTCCTGAAGATGAAACAGTGACAATTTATACTCAAGGCGAGTTTTTCGACCTTTGTCGCGGTGTCCATGTTCCTTCTACTGGTAAAATTCAAGTGTTTAAACTGTTAAGCGTGGCTGGTGCATACTGGCGCGGAGACAGCAACAACAAAATGCTTCAACGTATTTACGGCACAGCTTTCTTTGACAAAAATGGTTTAAAAGAATTTATCCAAATGCAAAAAGAAGCAAAAGAACGTGACCATCGTAAATTAGGGAAAGAATTAGATTTATTCGCGAACAGTATCGAAGTCGGTCAAGGACTACCTCTTTGGTTACCAAAAGGTGCAACTATCCGTCGCGTTATTGAGCGTTACATCGTGGATAAAGAAGAACGCCTAGGTTACAATCACGTTTATACTCCAATTATGGCAAACGTGGAACTTTACAAAACAAGCGGTCACTGGGATCACTACCATGAAGATATGTTCCCAACTATGAAAATGGATAACGAAGAACTTGTGTTACGCCCAATGAACTGCCCACATCACATGATGATTTATAAAAATGACATTCATAGTTATCGTGAACTGCCAATCCGTATTGCAGAACTTGGCATGATGCACCGCTATGAAATGAGTGGAGCACTTTCAGGACTACAACGTGTTCGTGGCATGACTCTAAATGATGCACATGTATTTGTTCGCCCAGATCAAATTAAAGATGAATTCAAACGCGTTGTGGAGCTAATTTTAGAAGTATATAAAGACTTTGATATTAAAGATTACTCCTTCCGCCTAAGCTATCGCGATCCGAAAAATACTGAAAAATATTTTGACGATGATGCGATGTGGGAAAAAGCCCAAGCAATGCTTAAATCCGCAATGGATGAAATGAATATGGATTACTTTGAAGCAGAGGGTGAAGCTGCGTTTTATGGTCCAAAACTAGATGTTCAAGTAAAAACTGCTATAGGAAAAGAAGAAACTCTTTCTACTGTACAACTTGACTTCTTACTTCCAGAACGCTTTGATTTAACTTACATCGGCGAAGATGGTGAAAAACATCGCCCAGTAGTTATTCACCGCGGTGTTGTATCGACAATGGAACGCTTTGTTGCTTACCTAATTGAAGAATATAAAGGTGCTTTCCCAACTTGGTTAGCTCCAGTTCAAATGGAACTTATCCCAGTTAATGCCGACGCTCATTTAGATTATGCAAAAGGTGTACAAGATAAATTACAACGCGCTGGACTTCGCGCGGAAGTAGATGACCGTAACGAAAAACTAGGATATAAAATCCGTGAAGCGCAAACTAAGAAAATCCCATACGCATTAGTGCTTGGGGACCAAGAAGTAGAAGCTGGTTCTGTAAACGTTCGTCGCTACGGCTCTAAGGATTCAGAAACAATGGATCTAGATGCCTTCATTGCACAAGTAGTAGCAGAAGTAAGCAAATATTAATCTGAAAAATACTGTCTCAAACGGGGCAGTATTTTTTCATGGTGCTTTTTTCCTCTTTTTCCGTTATACTAGTAAAAGATAATGAATAGAACAGGATGGACAAATATGGATGTAAATAATGTAGAACTAGTAATAAGCGCTGTTCGACCAGAGCAATACCCTGAAACAGACCTTCCAGAATATGCACTTGCAGGTCGATCCAACGTCGGAAAGTCATCGTTTATTAATACGATGATTCGCCGTAAAAGTATGGCAAGAATTTCACAAAAACCAGGAAAAACACAAACGCTAAATTTTTATAAAATTGAAGAAGCACTTTTCTTTGTCGATGTACCAGGCTATGGTTTTGCTAAAGTTTCAAAAACCGAACGCGAAAAATGGGGCGTGATGATTGAAACTTATATTACTTCTCGTGAGCAACTTCGTGGTGTTATTCAAATTGTAGATTTGCGCCATAAACCTACAGAAGATGACCGAATGATGTATGAATTTCTAAAGTATTATGATATTCCGGTTATCGTTGTAGCAACAAAAGCCGACAAAATCCCACGCAGCAAATGGCAAAAAAATGCTAAAATTGTTCGCGAAACACTTGATTTTGATCCTGACGACAAATTTGTCTTATTTTCTTCTGAAACAAAGATGGGAAAAGACGAAGCATGGCAGTTTATCAAAGAAGGAATGGAATAATAGAAAGAGTTGGAATGAAAAATCCAGCTCTTTTTTCCGTCTAAATACATAAACGGACTATTTGGTGTCCACATCGAAAAGTGGTAGAATGTATTAGAGTTCAATTTAATTTTAGGAGGATTATCGAATGTTTATTCTCACCATGGGGCTGAATCATCACACAGCACCAATCGACATCCGCGAAAAATTAGTTTTTAAAGAAACGGAAGAAGAAATGGCCTTAGTAACATTACTGCAGGAAAAAAGTATCCTCGAAAATGTTATTATTTCGACATGCAATCGTACGGAGATTGTGGCTGTCGTCGATCAAATACATACAGGCAGATATTACTTAAAACGCTTTATGGCCAATTGGTTTCAAATGGATATGGAAAAAATCGAGCCTTATTTGTTTTTTCATGAAGAAGCAGAGGCCGTCAATCATTTATATAAAGTAACTGCGGGACTCGATTCACTTGTGCTCGGAGAAACGCAAATTCTCGGACAAGTAAAACATGCATTCGAAATCGCGAAACAGACTGGAACAACAGGCACACTCTTAAATAAACTTTTTCGGGAAGTAGTTACTTTTGCTAAAAAAGTGCATCATCATACGAAAATTAACGAAAATGCCGTTTCGGTCAGTTATGCAGCTGTAGAAGTTGCCAAAAAACTATATGGTTCATTAGATAATAAAAAAATCGTCCTTATTGGAGCAGGGGAAATGAGCGAACTTGCTTTACAAAATCTTGCTGGAAGTGGCATTGCAGATATTACTATTATCAATCGCACAAAATCTAACGCAGAAATATTAGCGCATCAATTTCAAGCAAAAGTTGGTGCATATGAAAATATGTCGGACCATTTGTTAGAAGCAGATATTGTTCTCGTCTCAACAAGTGCTGAAGAGCCGATTATTAAACAGGTAGCTATGCAAGAATTGATGGAACAAAAAGCGAGCTCTATGCTTGTAATTGACATCGGCTTACCAAGAAATGTTGAACATGATTGTTCATATATTCCCAATTTCCATTTATATGATATTGATGATTTAGCTGGAGTGGTAAGTGCTAACTCTTTAGAACGTCAAAGGATCGTTCAAGAACTTGAAAACACCATTGAGACAGAAGTTCGAAGCTTTTTTGAATGGGAAAAACAACTCGGCGTCGTTCCTGTCATCCGAGCTTTGCGCGAAAAAGCGTTAGATATGCAAGAAGTTACTATGACTAGCTTAGAAAATAAACTTCCTGGATTAACAGAACGTGAATACGTCCAAATCGGGAAACATATGAAAAGTATCATTAATCAAATGCTAAAACAACCTATCTCAGAATTAAAGGAAATGTCTGTGGAAGAAAATGCAGATACAAGTATTGAACATTTTAAACGGATATTTGGTTTAACGGAAACAGATGTAGCTATAATAGAAAAAGAACAAGCTGAAACGAGGAGTTAATGCATGAAACGGAAAATAATTGTTGGTTCAAGACGTAGTAAATTAGCTTTAACACAGTCTAACTGGGTGATAAAAAAACTCAAAGAAAACTATCCTGAAATCGATTTTGAAATAAAAGAAATTGTTACAAAGGGCGACCGTATTTTAGATGTTACTTTGAGTAAAGTCGGTGGAAAAGGTCTATTTGTTTCTGAAGTTGAGCAAGCTTTGAGCGATGAAGTAATAGATTTCGCGGTACATAGTATGAAAGATGTGCCTTCAAGTTTGAAAGATGGACTAGTCATTGGAGCAATTCCAAAACGTGAATCCCCATTAGATTGTTTTGTTTTTAATGAGGTAAGCACGCTAGATGACTTACCAAAAGGTGCAGTAATCGGCACAAGTAGTCTACGTCGCGCGGCACAACTCTTAAAACATCGTCCTGATTTTGTCGTTAAGCCAATTCGTGGCAATATTGATACTCGGCTTCAAAAATTACATGCTGAAAACTTTGATGCAATCATTTTAGCAAAAGCTGGACTTGCACGAATGGGTTGGCTTGAAAATACGAGTTTAAAACTAGAAGATATATCTCCTGAATTATGTTTACCTGCTGTAGGGCAAGGGGCTCTTGCTATCGAATGTAGAGAAACCGATCTTCAAATTTGCGATATGCTAGCTTCTATTCACCATGAAGAAACGGGAATCTGTGTAGAAGCAGAGCGCGTTTTCTTGAAAAAACTAAATGGCGGCTGCGAAATCCCAATTGCTGGATTTGCGACAAAAACAGGCGATTCAGTTCACTTTAAAGGTTTGGTTGGTAACTCAGATGGTTCCATTATTCTTGAATCTGAACGAACTGGTGCGAGCCCAGCTGAAATTGGCAATCAAGTAGCTGAAGAATTGCTGAGTGAAGGTGCAGATACCATTATCAAAGAGCTGAGAAATATATGATTAAAAAAATTGTTTTAACAAGAGAAGCGAGCAAAAATAAACCATGGCAAGATTATTTTTCGCAAAATGGTTTCGACGTTGAATCAATTCCACTAATTGAAACGCATCCTAAAAAAATTAGTCTGAGTCTAAATCAAAAAGAGGCAGACTGGCTTTTTTTAACAAGTGCGAATGCAGTAGAATATTTCTTCAATGAACAAGCTGGTAAATTAAATTACAAAATAGCCGTTATTGGAGAGAAAACAAAAGAAAAGTTAGCAGAATATGGATATAAGCCTAATTTTGTACCGTCCGTTTACCAATCAGAAGTATTTTTGTCTGAGTGGTTAAGTGAAAATACTAGCCAAACAAGTATTTTACTTCCACAAAGCAACTTAAGTCGAACGATAATAGAAGATACACTGACGCAAAACGGCCACCTAGTTTTTCCGATTGAATTATATGAAACAAGCTTCCCAGAAAATTCTCAAACAATATTAATCGAACAATTAAAACTAGATGAAAAACGAATAATTATTTTCGCTAGCCCCTCTGCTTGGAAGAACTTTTATACGATTGCGAAACAATTTTCTATTAAAAATGAAAACTGGCGCATTGCATCAATCGGTAATATAACTACCGAAGCAATTTTAGCAGATGGTTGGGAAGTTACATACCAACCAAAAACCTTCACCATGAAGCACTTAGCTGATTTGATAATACAGGAGGAATTTAAATGAGTAATCAATTTGATAGACATCGTCGTTTAAGAAAGACAAAAACAATGCGTGATTTAGTGAGGGAGACAGTTTTACATACAGATGATTTAATCTATCCGATTTTTGTCAAAGATGGTACAGAACCAAAAACAGAAGTAGTTTCCATGCCAGGTGTTTTTCAATTTCCTCTACATGAATTAGAAGCGGAAATGAACGCTGTTACGAGCCTTGGAATTAAAGCTGTTATTTTATTTGGAATACCTGCTGAAAAAGATGCTGTTGGCACACAAGCTTATCATGATCATGGTATTATCCAAGAAGCAACTAGATTAATAAAAAGCAAATTTCCTGAAATAATTGTGGTAGCAGATACATGTTTATGTGAATTCACAGATCATGGACATTGTGGTGTAATCGAGAATGGTCAAATTCTAAACGATGAATCACTAGAATTACTGAAACAAACAGCTGTCAGTCAAGCTGCTGCTGGTGCGGACATCATTGCTCCTTCAAACATGATGGATGGTTTTGTTCAAGTAATCAGAGAAGGCCTTGATGAAGCTGGGTTCTACGATATACCAATTATGTCTTACGCAGTGAAATACGCTTCTGCATTTTATGGACCTTTCCGTGATGCCGCTGGTAGTGCACCGCAATTTGGAGATAGAAAATCCTATCAAATGGATCCCGCGAATCGCGAAGAAGCATTACGGGAGGCTCAATCGGATGAGCAAGAAGGAGCAGACTTTCTAATAGTGAAGCCATCTCTTTCGTACCTTGATATAATGCGAGATGTAAAGAATCATACGAATTTACCTGTTGTAGCCTATAATGTTAGCGGTGAATATGCAATGGTAAAAGCAGCAGCTCAAAATGGTTGGATTGATGAAGAGCGAATTGTTTTAGAAATGCTGACTAGTATGAAACGAGCTGGAGCGACATTAATTATTACTTACTTTGCAAAAGATGTAGCAACATACTTAAACAAATAGGAGGCGGGAATTTTGCAAAACTATATAAAATCTGAAAAAGCATTTAAAGAAGCAAAAAAAGTTTTACCTGGTGGCGTAAACAGCCCAGTACGCGCCTTTAACTCAGTCGATGCTTCACCAGTTTTTATGGACCACGGGAAAGGTGCCTATATTACTGACGTCGATGGAAATGAATATATTGATTACGTTTTATCATGGGGACCACTTATTTTAGGGCATGCGGATCCTTCTGTTGTTAATGCGATAACAAACGCAGCTATGAAAGGAACTAGCTTTGGTACACCTACAGAAATTGAGACAGAACTAGCAAAACTCGTAATTGAGCGCGTTCCATCTATCGAAATAGTGCGTATGGTTTCTTCGGGAACAGAAGCAACAATGAGCGCTATTCGTTTAGCTCGTGGATACACGAAAAGAGAAAAAATCTTGAAATTTGAAGGAAGTTACCATGGTCACGGAGATTCTTTATTAATCAAAGCTGGTTCAGGGGTTGCAACATTAGGATTACCTGACTCGCCTGGAGTTACAAAAGGTCTTGCTGCTGATACAATTACTGTTCCATACAATGATGTAGAAGGCGCCAAACTAGCTTTTGAAAAATTTGGTGAAGAAATAGCAGCTGTTATCGTGGAGCCAGTTGCAGGAAACATGGGTGTTGTCCCTCCAATTGATGGTTTCTTAGAAGGATTACGAGAACTAACAACCGAATACGGTGCGCTACTAATTTTTGATGAAGTTATGACAGGCTTCCGTGTGGACTATTATTCTGCCCAAGGATACTATGTTGTAACCCCTGATATTACTTGTTTAGGAAAAGTGATTGGTGGTGGACTACCAGTTGGTGCTTATGGTGGTAAAAAAGAAATCATGGAACAAATTGCTCCAGCCGGCTCTATCTACCAAGCTGGTACTTTATCAGGTAATCCGTTAGCAATGAATGCTGGATTTGAAACGGTTCGCCAATTAACACCACAACATTATGATGTATTCCGTTCCCTGATTAAGCGCATGGAAGAAGGCTTAACCGAAATTTCAAATAGACATGAAGTACCACTATCAATAAACAAAGCAGGCTCGATGTTCGGCTTTTTCTTCACTGATCAAAAAGTCACTAACTTTGATACTGCTAAAACAAGTGATTTAGAATTTTTCAGAAACTACTACCGAGAAATGTTAGCGCAAGGTATTTTTCTACCACCATCTCAGTTTGAAGGCGTTTTTATTTCTACAATGCATACTGAAAAAGAAATTGATGCGACTTTAGAAGCTTTTGACGTTACATGTAAAATGCTTCGAGGCTAATTGACGAATCTACAAACATTTGTTAAAATTATTTTTAGTATATAGAACTAAATGCGATGAAGAGGAAGAGTAGGTCATTTATTTTTCTAAGAGAGAAAGCGGTCGGTGTAAGCTTTCAAAAATAATGTCTGAAGGTAGCCTTGGAGCAGTTTTCCTGAAATAATAGTAGGGAATAACCGGTAGATCTCGTCTATCGTTAACACAATGAAGTGCCTACATTTCTTATTGTAGGTAAAAAGGTGGTACCGCGAATAATACTCTTTTCGTCCTTTTATTAGGATGAGAAGAGTTTTTTATTTTGCTTAAAAAGGAGGAATCGTTATGACAGAACAAAACGAAATAAATATGCCTACCAAATACGAACCTAGTAATGTAGAGGCCGGGAAATATAAATGGTGGTTAGAAAAAGAGTTTTTTAAAGCAGAAGGTAATACTGATAAAAAGCCTTATAGTATTGTAATCCCGCCACCAAATGTAACCGGAAAACTTCATCTGGGGCATGCTTGGGATACAACATTACAAGATATAATTACTCGTATGAAAAGAATGCAAGGCTTTGATACACTTTATTTACCAGGGATGGACCATGCCGGTATAGCTACACAAGCAAAAGTAGAAGCTAAATTAAAAGAAGAAAATATTTCTCGTTATGATTTAGGTCGAGAAAAATTCGTTGATAAAACATGGGAATGGAAAGAAGAATATGCTGATTTTATTCGAGAACAGTGGGAAAAATTAGGTCTAGGTTTAGATTATTCCAGAGAACGTTTTACTTTAGATGCCGGCTTATCTGATGCAGTAAAAAAAGTATTTGTTACGCTATACAATAAAGGGCTTATTTATCGTGGACAGTACATTATAAACTGGGATCCAGAAGCAAAAACAGCATTATCAGATATTGAAGTTATTCATAAAGATATAGAAGGAAGTTTTTATCATCTAAAATATCCACTTACTGATGGATCAGGATATTTAGAAGTTGCAACAACCAGACCAGAAACAATTCCTGGAGATACTGCAGTTGCTGTACATCCAAAAGATGAAAGATACCAACACTTAATTGGTAAAACGATTATGTTGCCTATTTTAAACAGAGAAATTCCCATCGTTGCTGATGAATACGTAGAAAGAGAATTTGGTTCAGGAGCAGTGAAAATCACTCCCGCGCATGATCCAAACGACTTTGAAGTGGGCAATCGTCATGATTTACCAAGAATAATTGTCATGCACGAAGATGGAACAATGAATGATAATGCTGGTAAATATGATGGTTTAGATCGTTTTGTTGCAAGAAAAGCTATTATTCAAGACTTTAAAGATTTAGGCTTATTTATAAAACAAGAACCTCATCTTCATTCAGTAGGACATTCTGAAAGAACAGGTGCTGTAGTAGAACCGTATCTTTCATTGCAATGGTTCGTTAAAATGGAACCTCTTGCAGCTGAAGCATTAGCACTTCAAAAAACAGAAGACAAAGTAAATTTTGTACCTGCTAGATTTGAAAAAACATATGAAACTTGGATGGATAATATTCACGATTGGTGTATTTCTCGCCAATTATGGTGGGGACATAGAATCCCTGCTTGGTATCACAAAGAAACTGGTGAAATCTACGTTGGGGAGAATGAGCCTGAAAACCTAGATCAATGGGAGCAAGATGAAGATGTTCTGGATACTTGGTTTAGTTCTGCTTTATGGCCATTTTCTACTATGGGTTGGCCTGACACTGAAAATCCTGATTACAAACATTTCTTCCCAACTAATACATTAGTAACTGGTTACGATATCATCTTTTTCTGGGTATCAAGAATGATTTTCCAATCTGTTGAATTTACAGGAGAAAGACCTTTTAAAGATACTTTAATTCATGGTTTGGTACGTGATTCAGAAGGGCGCAAGATGTCTAAATCACTTGGTAACGGAGTAGATCCAATTGAAGTTATTGACAAGTATGGTGCCGATTCATTACGCTACACACTTGCAACTGGTTCCTCACCTGGTCAAGACTTGAAATTTAGTTTTGAAAAAGTAGAGTCTACTTGGAATTTCATTAATAAGATTTGGAATGCATCACGATTTGTATTAATGAATCTTGATGGTATGAAATATGATGAAATCGACCTATCTAATGTGACTGAAGTTAGTGATAAGTGGATCTTAACAAGACTAAATGAAACCATTCAAGCAGTTACTTCTCTAGGTGAAAAATATGAATTTGGTGAAGTTGGCCGAACTTTGTATAACTTTATTTGGGATGATTTCTGTGATTGGTATATTGAAATTGCTAAAATTCCATTATACGGAGAAGATGAAGTTGCTAAACAAACTACAAGATCAGTACTTGCATATACTTTAAATACTACAATGCGATTGCTACATCCTTTCATGCCATTTGTAACAGAAGAAATTTGGCAAAACTTGCCTCATGAAGGTGAATCTATCACCATTTCCAACTGGCCTGAAGTTAATGAGCAACAAATGGACTCAAAAGCATCAACTGCAATGCGAACATTAGTTGAAGTAATTCGAGCTGTACGAAATATCCGTGCAGAAGTGAATACGCCTCTTAGCAAACCAATCGTGCTCGAAATAAAACCAAAAGATGAAACTTATAAAGAAATTTTAGAACAAAATATCTCTTATATAGAACGCTTTTGTAATCCAGAAAATATTACTATAGCTTTTGACATCGAGCCTTCTAAGACTGCAATGACAGCTGTAGTATCTGGCGCTGAAATATTTATTCCATTAGAGGCATTAATTGATTTAGACGTAGAAATCGCTCGCCTTGAAAAAGAACTGGAAAAATGGAATAAAGAAGTAGCTAGAGTTCAAGGTAAACTAAATAACGAACGTTTCATTAGTAAAGCTCCTGAAAATGTTGTAGCAGAAGAACGCTTAAAAGAAAAAGATTATCTAGAGAAAAAAGCTTCAGTTCTTGAAAGGATTGAAACGTTGAAAGAAGTTTAATAAAATGATTTGACCTTATCATAAAATCGTGTGGTAAGGTCATTTTTTAAGGTGGTTAAAAAGATGGCATTAAAATCGTATCAGGAAGCTTTGGATTGGATTCATGGCACGCTTCGTTTAGGAATAAAACCCGGATTAGCTCGAATGGAATATATAATGGAAAAGCTTAACCATCCGGAAAAGGCTAATAAGTGGTTACATATAGCTGGCACTAATGGGAAAGGGTCTACTCTAACATTTATTAGAAGTAGTTTAGAAGAAGCAGGATATAAAACAGGAACTTTTACTTCTCCTTATATTGAAACTTTTAATGAGCGAATTAGTGTAAATGGTATTCCTGTTAGTGATCAAATGATTGTAGATTTAGCAAATAGAATAAAACCTATAGCTGAAGAACTTGAAAAAACTGTATACGGTCCGCCATCTGAATTTGAAATTATTACAGCAATGATGTTCTTATGTTTTGCAGAGTATGAGCCAATCGATATTGGTATCATTGAAGTTGGGCTTGGAGGAAGACTAGACTCCACAAATGTTCTAACGCCTTTAATCTCTGTAATTACAACCATTGGAATGGATCATATGGAGTTTTTGGGAAATAGTATCGAACAAATAGCTGGTGAAAAAGCAGGGATTATAAAACCAGGTATACCTGTTATTTCTGGAGTTATTCAAAAAGAAGCGCAAGAAGTAATAATAAATAATGCTGTTAGAAACAATTCCAATGTTGCATGGCTAAATAAAGATTTCTTCATTCAAAATAGAGGCGATGAAATCACTTTTAGAACATCCCATGGAGACGAAATACCGGACATAACCATTGGCTTGTTAGGAATACATCAGTTAAATAATGCAGCAGTTGCAATAAAAGTACTACAGTATCTAAACACATTTTCATCCTATGAGATTAATCAATCAGCAATTAAACAGGGATTAAAGAAAGCTTTTTGGCCAGGAAGAATGGAATTGCTTGATGTGAAACCATTTATTATGCTGGACGGAGCACACAATCCTGAAGGCGTAAAAACCTTTGCTGACTCAATAAAAACATATCCTGGGCATAAAAAAATAATAGTTAGCATACTTAAAGATAAAAATTATCAAGAAATGATAGCATTATTAAAGACAATTCCTGATACTGAAATTTTATTGACAACTTTTGATTATCCTCGGGCAATGAGTGATTACGAAGTCACACAAATTGGAACTATAGAAGGTATTTCTACTAATCCAAACTGGAAGCAAGCGCTAGATGATATAAAAGAAATCAAAAATGATACTAAGTTTTTCGTTACAGGCTCGCTTTATTTCATTTCTGAAGTCCGTAAATATTTGCTTACATCGCACAACTAAATTTTTGAATAAAGTGAGTATACTTAGAAAAATAAAAAAGCGCAAACTACTAAAATAGTATTTTCGTATGCTAAAAGTAAATAAAAACACCTATTTTCTACTAAGAGAAAATAGGTGTTTTTTAGTTAGTCTACCCAGTGAAAACATCATTTTATCAATGTGCAAAAATAAATCTTCTTTGCTATTCTGTTTGTAACAACTAGGAGGTGGCGGATGGTTTACTTTTTACTAATAATCTATAGTTCTATTTTTATTTCTTTTATTCAAGTCGCAGGGGAATGCTTTCCAATAAAAAAATCATTTCTATTTCGTTTTTCAGAATGTAATCATTGTCAAAAAACGTTATCGTTCTCTCAAATGATACCAATTTATTCATTCCTATTTTTAAAAGGGAAATCTAAATGCTGTCAAACTCCTATTCCGCTTAACTACTTTTTATTAGAATTAACGACACCAATTTACATCCTTCTTCTGCATTATCAATTTTCTTTTTCTTATCGTTTTGTTATAGGCTGTATTATTTATTATTTTCTCGCCTTTTTCTTCGTGACAGATATTTTATATTTGCATGTTCCTAATTCTGTAATGATTCTATTCTTTTTAGTATTGTTGACATGTTATATTTCCTTTCAACAACCAGCTGTATCTTTAATCTACTCTAGTCTTATAAGTAATTGTTTCTACTTACTATTTTTTATTTTATTTCGAAAAGGCATTGGATTAGGCGACATTAAAATACTTATTATTTTAAGTTCTTTTTTAGGTTTTGAAATGGGATATATTATCTTTTTTCTCTCCATTGTTCTAGGTGCAATCATCCTTTTAAGTGCTTTAGTTTTAAAAAAAGTGGAGAAAAATAAACAAGTGCCTTTTGTACCTTACATTTTTATATCATTTATCATAGTTAGTATTTTAATGAAATGAGGGTTGGGATTTATGCTAGTAAATGAAATCTCGGAAAATGAGAAGCCACGAGAAAAATTACAAAATTATGGGATAGAGGCGCTTTCGACTTCGGAGTTAGTGGCATTAATTATTGAAACTGGAACGAAAACGGAATCAGTTTTAACAATTGCTAATCGAATTATGATGAAATTTAAACATATAGCTGAAATGCAGTACGCGTCTATTGAAGAATTTCAATTAGTGAATGGAATTGGAATTGCTAAAGCCTCAAAAATTATGGCAGCAGTCGAACTTGGGAAACGCATCAGTTTAGTTACGGAACAAAAAGAAATTGTCATTAGATGTCCGGAAGATGCAGTGAAACTAGTAATGCCTGAGTTAGCTTTCCTTTTTCAAGAACATTTCCACTGTATTTTTTTAAACACCAAGAATCAAGTGATTTATAGGCAAACAATCTTTGTCGGTGGTTTGAATGCTTCCATTGTTCATCCTAGAGAAGTTTTTAGACTGGCATTAAGAAAATCATCAGCTTCTATAATGTGTTTTCATAACCATCCGTCTGGTGATCCCGCGCCTTCAAGTGAAGATTTACTTGTGACTAAACGTTTAGCGGAGGCTGGAAATATTGTTGGAATAACGCTTTTAGACCACATTATTATTGGGAAAAACAAATACATTAGTTTAAAAGAAAAAGGCTACTTTTAAACTAAAAAAGTGTTCACAAATTATCTACAGACAGCATTTATTTCCTTGTGTTAAAGTGAGTATCAATTAAAAAGCAGAAGGTGACTTATTATGCTAAAACGATGGAAAGTATATAAAGATAATATTATTGTTTTTTCTATAGTTGTGGGGATGTTTATTATTCCAGTTTTTCTTTGTATTATGGAATTTTCAAAATAAAAATAATTACTTTAAAAAGTTTAATTTCGATAAAATTAAAAATGCAAAAAACATATTTTTAAAGAAAAGTTAAAATTTTTTCCTTCTCATGAAAAATTAATGTCTGATACTCTTACTTATGTTATAATAAGATGGTTGTTTATGTGTCTATACAGAAACATTGACATAAAGGGATAAGGTAACATTAATTTAATGGACGAATAAGGAAACTTAATGTATCCTGTAGAATATTACGAAGGAAAAGGAGAATACAGATGTTTGGATTTGGTAATAAAGATATTGGAATTGACTTAGGAACAGCGAACACACTTGTCTATATGAAGGGAAAAGGTATTGTCCTTCGTGAGCCTTCCGTTGTGGCAATGAAAAAAGACACACAAGAAATAGTTGCAGTTGGTAGCGATGCAAAAAATATGATTGGTAGAACACCAGGAAATATTGTTGCTATTCGACCAATGAAAGATGGCGTTATTGCTGATTATGATACAACAGCAGCAATGATGAAATATTACATACAAAAAGCTGGTAAAAGCGTTAATGCTAGCAAACCACGTGTAATGATATGTGTACCATCAGGCATTACTGGTGTTGAAAAACGCGCTGTGATTGATGCAACTCGTCAAGCAGGGGCTAAAGATGCCTTCACTATTGAAGAACCTTTCGCTGCAGCTATTGGTGCTGGTCTTCCTGTAGGGGAACCAACTGGTAGCATGGTAGTTGATATTGGTGGTGGTACAACAGAAGTTGCTGTAATTTCTTTAGGTGGTATCGTAACAAGCCGCTCTGTAAGAACTGCTGGCGACGATTTGGATGAAGTTATTATTAATTATATCCGCAAAAAGTATAATTTATTAATCGGTGATCGTACTGCAGAAGCAATTAAAATGGAAATCGGTTCAGCTAGTCCAAAAGGATTGGACTTATCTCCATTTAGTATTCGTGGTCGTGATTTAGTAACTGGTCTTCCAAAAACAATTGAAGTTACTCCGGAAGAAATCAGTGAAGCACTTTCTGATACCGTTGCAGCAATTATTGATGCTGTAAAAGGAACACTTGAAAATACGCCACCAGAATTATCTGCTGATATTATGGATAAAGGAATTGTATTAACAGGTGGGGGTGCGCTTCTTCGTAACTTAGATACAGTTATTTCTGAAGAAACAAAAATGCCTGTAATTATTGCTGAAGAACCACTTGATTGTGTTGCCATTGGTACTGGTAAAGCGCTAGAAAACATGGACATGTATAAACGCAAAAAAATGAACTAAATGGACACACTCATTTATGTCATATAACAAGATGAATTCGCTGCAAAAAAATGAAAAAAGAGTACTAACGAGATGAGGTGTCGTTATGCCACAATTTTTTCTTAATAAACGTTTGATTATCTTGTTAATATCCATTATTGTTCTTGTCGCGTTAGTTGGTTTTTCTTTACGCGATCGTGAAAATGCTTCGTGGCCAGAACAATTTGTGAAAGATGTTGTTGGATTTGGCGAGAATATTGTAGCTAAGCCTACTTCATTTGTCTCAGGTGTGTTTGGTGGAGTTGCAGACTTAAAAAACACATATACTGAAAATCAACATCTGAAAGAACGTTTAGAAGAATTGGCACAACTTGAAAGTGAAGTTGCAGACTTAAAAAAAGAAAATAAAGATTTAAAAGAAAGTCTAGATATTACTGATAGTATCCGGGACTATGATCCACTGAACGCCTCTGTTATTTCTAGAAATCCTACTAATTGGAATGATCAAGTTGAGATTGACAAAGGCTCAAGCGATGGAGTAAAACCAGATATGGCAGTAACTACGCCGAGTGGTCTTATTGGTAGGGTGACAACAACAGGTGCAAAATCTGCTACGGTTGAATTGTTAACTTCATCGGATGTTAAAAATCGTGTTTCTGCTAAAGTACAGGGAGACGAAAATGCATTTGGAATTATTAATGGATATGACAGTGATACGAAGTTGCTTGAATTAAAACAATTACCTTATGATATGAAGTTTAAAAAAGGACAAAAAGTTGTTACTTCTGGACTCGGAGGGAAATTCCCGGCAGGTATTTTTATCGGTACTATTGAAAAAGTAGAAACTGATAAAATGGGATTATCTCAGACTGCGTTTATTAAGCCGGGTGCTGATATGTATGATCTAAATCATGTTACTGTTCTAAAGCGTTCAGCTGAAGCAGGAACAACGGCAGATGATACATCCAGTTCGGACACGACTGGAGGCAGGTAACCATGAATGTAAAGAAAAATATTGCGCTTCCTGCAATTATGGTCGGAACATTTATTTTAGAAGGTGTCATTAGCCTCCAGTTTGGTAATGGTCTTTTCAATGATAAGCATCTGTTTATTCCACACTTTTTACTTGTAATGCTAACAATAATGACTTGCTTTTATAAACGTAATACTACTTTAGTATATGCTTTTATATTAGGGTTATTGTTTGATATTTATTATACAGGTGTCATGGGGATTTATTTTGCAATCTTTCCGTTTACGGTTTACATTACCGATAAATTTATGAAAGTTTTACAGAATAATATCTTCTTGGTAGGTTTAATCACTGTATTTAATATTATCCTTACTGAGAGTTTGGTATATGCTTTTTATTATTTAATTGGTTCGACCACAATGACCATTCCGGTATTTATTGATCAGCGTCTTTGGACAACGATTTTGTTTAATCTAGCATTCTTTTTAGTTATCTTTTTCCCATTCCGATTATTCCTTGATCGTTTGGTTAAATCAGAATAACTATAGTAATTTTATCAGTTTGAATTCGCTATTACTTGTAAAAGTATGACTGTGGAGTATATCCACAGTTTGCGATTTCAAGCTGTTTTTTTCAGAAAAAGTATTTTTTTATTATCATTTAATTTGAGTTAGTGTATACTAAAGGCTAGAGTATAAATGTTGCGGGGTGAAATGGTATATGAAGAAGAATGTTCAAATTAAAGGCACAAAAAGTGGCATCAGTATTTTTCTTAGTGATAAGGCAAGTATATCGGAGCTGCAACAAGAATTATCGCAATTACTAGCAGATCAAAAGCAAAACCCATACTCTGGTGAAAAATTAGAGGTACAAGTTCAAATTGGGAATCGACTGTTTTCAGAGGAAGAAGAACGCGAAATTTCAACTATTATTCATAACAATAGTCAAATGAAGATTAGCGCATTTTATAGTAATGTTATGTCTAAAGATGACGCTAAAAAATGGAAGGAAAATGACCAAATTTTTTCCATGGCAACGATTATTCGTTCTGGACAAGTTGTTCAAGTTCCTGGAGATTTCTTGTTAATTGGCGATGTGAATCCTGGTGGACAAATTCGTTCTAATGGAAATGTATTTGTTCTTGGTAATATTAAGGGAATCATTCATGCTGGTTTTGAAGGCGATGAAAATGCTGTTGTTGCTGGGAAATTTCTTTATCCGTCACAAGTTAGAATAGCTGGCAAAGTGTATGGATTTGATAGTGAAGATTATAAAGAAGTTGCGGATACAGATTTATTTTCTGCGTTTGTAAATGACGCGGGTGAAATAGTAATTGATGAAATACATAAGATAAGAAAAATTAGACCGGAAATTTCTAATTTTCAAGGAGGGCGTTAAACATGGGAGAAGCTATAGTCATTACTTCTGGGAAAGGTGGAGTAGGAAAAACTACTTCAACTGCTAACTTAGGAACGGCACTTGCTCTTCAAGGTAAGAAAGTGTGCTTGATTGATATGGATATCGGTCTTCGTAATTTAGATGTTGTTCTAGGCCTTGAAAATCGGATTATTTATGATTTAGTAGATGTTGTTGAAGGACGATGCAAAATCCATCAAGCTATGATTAAAGATAAGCGTTTTGATGATTTACTTTTCTTACTTCCAGCAGCACAAACTACGGATAAAAATGCTGTTTCGGGAGAACAAATGATAGAGCTAATTAATCAACTACGTCCTGATTACGATTATATTCTAATTGATTGCCCAGCAGGAATTGAAACAGGATATAAAAATGCGGTTGCTGGAGCTGATAAAGCAATTGTTGTGACTACTCCAGAGATTTCAGCTGTTCGAGATGCGGACAGAATTATTGGCTTGCTTGAAAAAGAAGATATTGAGCCACCAAAACTTATTATCAATCGTATTCGTACACAAATGATGGTAAATGGGGATGTGATGGACATCGATGAAATCACTACGCATTTATCTATTGAATTACTTGGTATAATTATTGATGATGATGAAGTTATTCGTTCATCTAATAGCGGAGATCCGGTTGCGATGTTACCGAATAATCGCGCCTCTCAAGGATACCGCAATATTGCACGACGCATTCTTGGTGAATCTATTCCATTAATGTCGATTGAAGCGAAAAAACCAGGATTTTTCACGCGCTTAAAACAACTTTTTGGCGGAAAATAAAAAATTAGACCCTTTATCTTTTGGATGAAGGGTCTTTATAAAAGGTGATTGGATGAAAAAACTAGTAATAAATGCAGCTAACATAGAAAGACGTGTAGCAGTACTAGAAGACGACGTGCTAATTGATGTTGAAATTATTCGCCCATCTAACAAAATTCAAGTAGGTGACATTTTTTATGGCTTTATTCAAAAAATAGACCGAAAAATGGATGCAGCTTTTGTTGATTTAGGTAATCAAAATAAAGGTTTTATACATTTAAAAGATATTCCAGCTAGCTATGAAAAAACACAAGGCGCAAAAATACCTGTTCAAATTGTTCGAGAAGGTAGTGCTACAAAACTTCCGCTTTTATCAGCGGTTCTTGAATTTCCAGGAGATTTGCTGATTTATTTGCACGGAAAAGAATATATTTCCATTTCCAAAAGAATTCAGGATAAAGAACCTCTGAAAATAATAATGGAGTCGCTTTTAGAAGAGAATGAAGCAATAATTATTCGCTCTAGCGCAGAAACTGCAACGAAAGAGCAATTAGAATTAGCATTAAACCAAGCAAGAGAAAAATATCAAACATTAGTTAAAGAAGCCGAAACAAGAAAGAAACCTGGCTTGCTTTTATCTGCTGCTTCAGGCGTTTTCTTGAGTACGAAGCAATTTATCCAGCGCTATATGCCAATAGAAATTATTACTGATGATTTTGAATTTGCGAAGATAGTGGAAGCTAATTTTACTGATAAAGAAGTTAGTTTAAAGAAAAGTGCGGACTTATTTGCTGATTTAGGTATTAAGCAACAGATGGATCGTCTTAGCAGACCCGTCGTTCATCTTTCAAATGGATCTTCTCTTTTTATTGAAAAAACAGAAGCTATGTGGGTAGTGGACGTGAATTCTAGTCGTTTTAAAGGTACAAGTGCTAAAGAAAAAACGGTAGAAGCTGTTAATATAAAAGCGGTTCCCGAGATTTTTAGGCAAATTCGTCTTCGGAATATGAGTGGGATGATTCTTGTTGATTTTATTGGTGGTATGTCAGAGGAGGGGCAAGGAGAGCTGCGTGAGGCGATAGAGAAAGAAAGTCGTGAAGAATACATTACGACACAAGTGGCCGCTTTATCGCAGTCAGGGCTCTTGCAACTAACGAGACGAAAGAAACAACAATCCTTTTTAGAGGTGACAACAATTCCTTGCCCGGTTTGTTACGGGACAGGACACGTTGCTTCAAAAGATACACTTGCTTTTCAACTAGAAAGAGAATTAAGTGGGATTATGATGGGAGATCCAAGTAGCATCCAAGTCATCACCACAGAGGATGTGTTAGATGCGTTCTTAGATTTGAATACCTTTAATAACGCTCCAATTGATTGGGAAGTGGCAGACGAACGAGTTCCATTTTATCAAATTGCTCGTGTTGAAAATTAAAATTAACAAGTGATTGACATAGACAGCTTCTCTATGCTATCATTTTACTGTTATGTTTGTAGCGCACCAAGCTACAACCGCACAGAGCTGGGTTAAGTATTTACCTTGTGTAAGTCCCCTGTAATGGCGAGTCTTAGTATATGAGGAGGTGCAAGTATGTACGCAATTATTGAAACAGGTGGGAAACAAATCAAAGTAGAAGCAGGCCAAGAAATCTATGTTGAGAAATTAGCAGGTGAAGTTGGTGATGTTGTTACTTTTGACAAAGTTCTATTCGTAGGCGGAGATTCCGCTAAAGTTGGCGTTCCATTCGTGGACGGAGCAACTGTAACAGCTAAAGTTGAAAAACAAGGCCGTGCGAAGAAATTGACAGTTTATAAATATAAACCGAAAAAGAACTACCACAAAAAACAAGGTCATCGTCAACCTTACACAAAATTAACTATTGATGCAATCAATGCTTAATTTGAAAGGACGAAAAAAATGATTCAAGTCGATGTTATGCGAGAAAACAACCAAATAGTTTCTTTTACAATGAGTGGACATGCCGATTTTGCCGAACATGGCAGTGATTTGGTTTGTGCAGGAGCTTCGTCAATTGCCTTTGGGATGGTTAATGCTATTTCAGAAGTACGTGACTTTGAGCCTGTGTTTGAAGAGTCGGAGGGTTACCTTTACTATTCTGTGCCTGCTGATTTTGTTGGAGATGATGTGGTACAAATCTTGCTTACAGGGATGGAAAATCAACTAAGGTCATTAGCGTACAGCTATCCTGATCATATAAAAATTAACTCCAAATAGGAGGTGGAATTTCATGTTAAAATTTGATATTCAACATTTTGCGCACAAAAAGGGTGGCGGTTCGACTTCTAACGGACGTGACTCTGAATCAAAACGTTTAGGTGCAAAACGTGCGGACGGACAATTTGTTACTGGTGGATCTATCCTTTACCGTCAACGTGGTACTAAAATCTATCCAGGAACTAACGTTGGTCGTGGCGGCGATGATACTCTATTCGCTAAAACTGACGGCGTTGTACGTTTCGAACGTATGGGACGCGACAAGAAAAAAGTTAGCGTTTATCCTGAAGTACAAGAAGCTTAAATACAAAATTAAAAACCGTCACTTGTGGCGGTTTTTTTGTGTTTTCTTCTTTGTGAATTAATTTCTTTTAAAAAGGGTTATAACTCTCCTAAATTGGGGTAAAAGTAAAGAGGCAGATGAAGAGACATTGTGAAAAATAGGACAAGTCGTTTGATTGACAGCGTTTTCTTGATGTGATTAAATAGACTCAAGTTAATTAACATGTCAGGAGAAGAGATGACAATCGAAACGATGCAAGGGTACTAGTGTGCCTACGTTTTGATTGTCATTCTTTTTTTGAAGTTAATTGATAATCGGAATGTAAGGGGACTAGTAAGTGTTAAAATTCCGGTGCTACAAATAAGCAAGAAGAAGGAGTTGGAAAAGATGATTGACACAAGTTTAGCAACACAATTTCTAGGTGAAGTAATTGGTACTGCCATCCTAATTATTTTAGGTGCTGGTGTCGTAGCGGGTGTTTCACTGAAGAAATCCAAGGCAGAGAATGGCGGCTGGGTCGTTGTTACTTTAGCTTGGGGGCTAGGTGTTACAATGGGTGTATATGTTTCAGGATATATGAGTATGGCCCATCTTAACCCGGCTGTAACAATCGGTATGGCGCTTGCAGGTGCTTTCCCGTGGAACTATGTATTGCCGTATATTGTTGCTCAGTTTATCGGAGCATTCATTGGTGCAACACTCGTATGGTTACATTACTACCCGCACTGGAAGAAAACAGAAGATAAACCAACAAAACTAGGTGTTTTTGCAACGGCGCCAGCTATTCGCCATTTTACATCTAACTTTTTTGGTGAAGCATTAGGTACTTTTATGTTAGTGTTTGGATTACTATCACTAGGTGCAAATTCCTTTTCAGACGGATTAAATCCACTTGTTGTTGGCGCATTAATCGTAGCTATCGGGATGTCTCTTGGTGGAACTACTGGTTATGCAATCAACCCAGCACGTGACCTTGGACCAAGAATTGCGCATTTTGTTTGGCCGATTTCTGGCAAAGGTGGATCTGATTGGGGTTACTCATGGGTTCCGGTTATTGGACCAATTATGGGTGGTGCATTAGGTGCTTTAGGGTATAATGCAATTATTAATGGCGAACTAGGAATGTGGTTCTGGGTGTTCGCAGTATTATTTGTTTTAATTCTTATTTTAACAATGCAACTCGACAAGAAAAAAGATTTAGCATAAGCTAGAATAATAACTAGCTCTAAACGAAAGTCTCTGGGCTTTCGTTGTACTTAAAACTAGAGGAGGAATTTTACATGGAAAAGAAATATATTTTAGCACTGGATCAAGGAACAACAAGTTCAAGAGCGATGATTATTGACGAAGAAGGAGAAGTAATTGGCGTTGCGCAAGAAGAATTTGATCAAATTTTTCCTAAGCCAGGTTGGGTTGAACATAGTGCCAATGAAATCTGGGCTTCGATTTTAGCAGTAATTGCAGGCGTATTACTCAAAACAAATATTTCTTCTAAAGAAATTGCTGGGATTGGTATTACAAACCAACGTGAAACTACTGTTATTTGGGATAAAGAAAGCGGAAATCCAATTTATAATGCAATTGTTTGGCAATCTCGTCAAACTGAAGATATTTGTAAGCAACTTCGTAAAGATGGTTACGAAGATACGATTAGATCAAAAACTGGTCTTTTGATTGATCCATACTTTGCAGGTACAAAAGCTCGCTGGATTCTTGATCATGTAGATGGCGCACAAGAACGTGCTGAAAAAGGAGAACTTCTTTTCGGTACAATTGATACTTGGTTAGTTTGGAAATTAACTGGTGGTCGTGCTCATATTACCGATTATTCCAATGCTTCCCGGACACTTCTTTATAATATTTATGATTTAGAATGGGATGATGAGCTTCTAAAAATGCTTAATATCCCAAGAGCAATGTTACCTGAAGTTCGTCCTTCCTCTGAAGTATACGCGGACACAGTGCCTTATCACTTCTTTGGTGAAGAAGTTCCTGTTGCAGGTATTGCCGGTGACCAACAAGCCGCATTATTTGGTCAAGGTTGTTTTGAAAAAGGTATGGCGAAAAACACTTACGGAACTGGTTGTTTCTTACTAATGAACACAGGCGAAAAAGCAGTACGTTCTGAAAATGGACTATTAACTACGCTTGCTTGGGGACTTGATGGTAAAGTGGAATATGCGCTTGAAGGTAGTATTTTCGTTGCTGGTTCTGCTATTCAGTGGTTACGTGATGGCTTACGTATGGTTCGTCAATCAAGTGATTCTGAAAACTATGCGAGCCGGATTGAATCTAGTGATGGTGTATATGTTGTACCAGCATTCGTTGGTTTAGGCGCACCTTACTGGGATTCCGACGTTCGTGGTGCTGTCTTTGGATTAACTCGCGGTACTGAAAAAGAACAATTTATCCGTGCGACATTGGAATCTCTTGCTTATCAAACTCGTGATGTACTGTATGCAATGGAACAAGATTCTGGTATTAGTCTAAAAACGTTACGTGTGGATGGCGGGGCTTCTGCTAATAACTTCTTAATGCAATTCCAATCCGATATTCTAGGTGTTCCTGTAGAACGTCCAGAAAACAAAGAAACAACTGTTCTTGGAGCAGCTTTCTTAGCAGGACTTGCAGTAGGAGTTTGGAAAGATAAAAACGAAATTAAAAAACATTGGAAACTAGACAAACGTTTTGAAGTAGATATGAAAGACGAACAAAGAGAAGATTTATATGAAGGTTGGCATAAAGCAGTCAAAGCTGCACAAGCTTTCAAATAATTGTTAAAAGATGCGCCAAATGTGTAAAAGCATTTGGCGCATTTTTGTGATGTTAAACAAATAAATATCTGGAAATAGAAATAAATATAGTGACAGATGTATAGTTTGTTCGTTATAATGAAAGATAAGACTTTTAAGGAACGGGAGAATATAAAAATTATGTTTGTAGATCAGGTTAAAATATATGTAAAAGCTGGTAATGGTGGGGACGGTATGGTAGCATTCCGTCGCGAAAAATTTGTACCAAACGGTGGTCCTGCTGGCGGTGACGGCGGTAAAGGAGCAGACGTTGTATTCGTAGTAGATGAAGGTTTGCGCACACTAGTAGATTTTCGCTTTAAACGAATCTTTAAAGCAGAACACGGCGAGCATGGCATGAGTAAAAGTATGCATGGACGCGGTGCAGAAGATTTAGTTGTTAAAGTACCACAAGGAACGATTGTGAAAGATATTGATACTGGAGAGATTATTGCTGATTTAGTAGCACATGGTCAGCGCGCAGTTATTGCAAAAGCCGGACGTGGCGGACGTGGTAACAAACGTTTTGCAACACCAGCCAATCCAGCTCCAGAACTCTCTGAAAACGGGGAGCCAGGGCAAGAACGAAATGTACAATTAGAACTTAAAGTATTAGCAGATGTTGGTTTAGTTGGTTTCCCAAGTGTTGGTAAATCTACCTTATTATCTGTTGTATCTGCAGCAAGACCAAAAATCGCTGCTTACCATTTCACGACGATTGTTCCTAATTTAGGAATGGTTGATGCGGGAGATGGACGTAGTTTTGTTATGGCTGATTTACCAGGTCTAATTGAAGGGGCTAGCCAAGGTGTTGGTCTAGGACATCAATTCCTACGCCATATCGAAAGAACTCGAGTTATCGTACATGTAATTGATATGTCTGGTTCAGAAGGTCGCGTACCTTATGAAGATTATATGGCAATCAATAATGAACTAGAACAATATAACTTACGCTTAATGGAACGTCCACAAATCATCGTAGCGAACAAAATGGATATGCCAGACGCGGAAGAAAATCTAAAAGAGTTTAAAACTAAAATCGCTGAAGATATTCCGGTATTCCCGATTTCCGCAGTAACAAAAACGGGTCTACGTGAATTACTTCTTGCAATTGCAGATAAATTAGAAACAACCCCAGAATTCCCACTCAATGAAATTCTGGAACAAGAAGATGAAGATACAGTTCTTTACAAGTATGTTGCTGAAGAACCTGACTTTGAAATTACAAGAGAGCCAGATGGTACATTCGTACTTAGCGGTGCCAAAATTGAACGCTTATTCACTATGACTAACTTCGAACGTGATGCTTCTATTAGCCGTTTTGCGCGTCAACTTCGTGCAATGGGTGTTGATGAAGCACTTAGAAAACGTGGCGCTAAAGACGGTGACATTGTTCGCTTACTTGATTATGAATTTGAATTTATGGATTAAAAAAAGTGCTGCGCCAATCAATTGGCGCACGCTTTTTTCCTAGCTACAATAAAAAGGAGAGTTGAAAATGAAAATTGCTTATTTAGGCCCAGCAGCATCTTTTACTCATGCAGCAGCAGCGAAAGCTTTTCCAAAAGAAGAGATGGTTGCTAAAAGCACTATTCCTGATTGCATTATGGCAATCGAAAAAGAAGATGTGGACGTGGCGGTTGTCCCAATTGAAAATACTATTGAAGGAAGCGTCAATATTACGCTAGACTATTTATTTCATTTTTCAAGTGTCCCTGTTGTGGCGGAAATTGTTTTACCGATTGCGCAACATTTAATGGTTCATCCAGCTCATAAAGCAACTTGGAAATCCGTGCAAAAAGTAATGTCGCATCCGCAGGCTCTTGCCCAGTGCCATACGTTCCTTCAGGCAGAACTTTACGGGGTAGAGCGTGAAGTAACACCTTCGACAGCTTATGCGGCAAAATGGGTTAGCAATAATCCAACTGAACTTGTAGCAGCAATTGCTCCTCGGATGGCAGCCAGTGAGTATGGACTAGAAATCGTTCAAGAAAATGCCCAAGATTTAGAATTGAACCAAACGAGATTTTTTGTTTTAAGTCGTAAGCCAGTTTCCATTTTATTACCAAAAGAAGAAGAAAAAACTTCGATTTCGGTCATTTTACCTAACAATATGCCGGGAGCGTTACATAAAGTATTATCTACATTTGCTTGGCGTGACATTGACTTAAGTAAAATTGAGTCGAGACCACTTAAAACGTCATTAGGAGAATATTTTTTCTTAATAGATGTGCTTTCAGAAGGTAAAGAAACACTTGTAACGAACGCTCTTGATGAAATTAGGCTTTTAGGAGGTAAGGCGAACAAACTTGGAACTTACCATGTGCATCGCTTACAAACTACTTAAATAATGAGTTATCGTATTTTATTGCGGTAACTTTTTTTATTTGCGAATAGTTATTTTTTACGTTAAAATTTGTAGGAGAAAAGCTTTACTAAAACTTGAAGGAGTGAAACAGATGGCAGGACATTCAAAATGGAACAATATTCAAGGTCGAAAAAATGCGCAAGATTCCAAGCGTTCTAAAGTATTTCAAAAGTTAGCAAGAGAAATTTTCGTTGCAGCAAAAAAAGGCCCTGACCCGAATCTGAACCCGTCACTTCGATTAGTAATGGATAAAGCAAAAGCAGTCAATATGCCGAATGACAATATCAAGCGTGCTATAGATAAAGCTGCTGGAAATACTAGCGGCGAAAATTATGATGAAGTAACGTATGAAGGATATGCACCAGGTGGAATTGCAGTGCTTGTCCATGCACTTACAGATAATAAAAATCGCACAAGTACAAATGTCCGTGTAGCTTTCAATAAAAACGGTGGTAGCCTCGGAGAAACAGGAAGTGTCAGCTACATGTTTGATCGTAAGGGCTACTTAGTTATTCTAAGGGAAGGCTTAACCGTTGATGAAGAAGAGTTTATGCTAGAAGCGATTGAAGCTGGGGCAGATGATGTAGAGGTAAGTGATGACGTCTTTGAAGTATTTACTGAACCCGGAGCATTTTCTGATGTCAAAGATGCATTACAACAAGCTGGTTATACTTTTGCTACAGCAGAACTTTCGATGTTTCCAACTGTCTACAACGAAATTGCAGAAAACAACCAAACACAATTTGATAAAATGATGGAAGCATTAGAAGATGACGATGATGTACAAGAAGTTTATACAAACGCTGAGATAAATTAAGTCAAAACACCCCTTTTGTGCAATCTGAATGGGGTGTTTTATATGAATCAAGAGGAGGAAATAAAAATGAAACCACGTAAAGTTATGATAATTGGGGCAGGTAATGTAGGGTCGGCTGCGGCTCACGCATTTGTTAACCAAAAATTTGTAGAGGAGTTAATCCTTGTTGATTTAAATAAAGAACGTGTGGAAGGAAATCGGAAAGACTTGGCAGATGCAGCAGCATTTATGTCTGGGAAAATGGATATTTCAGTTCGTGAAGCAAGTGATTGCGCAGATGTCGATATTGCAGTAATTACGGTGACAGCGGGACCATTAAAAGAAGGGCAAACACGTTTAGATGAACTAAGAAGCACATCAAGAATAGTGGCGAGTATTGTTCCTGAAATGATGAAAGGCGGCTTTAAAGGTATTTTCTTAATTGCCACGAATCCTTGTGACATCATTACGTATCAAGTTTGGAAATTATCTGGACTACCAAGAGAGCAGGTGCTTGGAACTGGAGTTTGGCTTGATACAACAAGATTACGCCGTTTATTAGCAGAGAAATTAGATATTGCTGCTCAAAGTATCGATGCATTTATTTTAGGCGAACACGGCGATTCACAGTTTCCTGTCTGGTCACATTCCTCGATATACGGTAAACCAGTAAATGAATATAGTATGGAAAAACTCGGAGAATCCCTTGATTTAAAATTAATTGGTGAAACTGCCCGTGATACTGGCTTTGAAATATATCATCAAAAAGGCTGCACTGAATACGGGATTGCTGGAACTATTGTAGAGATTTGCCGTCATATTTTCAGCGGTAGTCAGCGTGCTCTAACTGTTTCTTGTGTTCTTGACGGCGAATATGGTCAAACTGGTTTAGCAATCGGCGTTCCGGCAGTTTTAAGCCAAAATGGTGTAAAAGAAATTATTTCCTTAAAATTAAACGAACAAGAGCAACAAGCATTTGACCATTCAGCTGCTGTAATCAAGGAAAATATAAAATCTATATAAGAAGTCGATAATATTATTATGTAAACTAAAAAAAACGATTTCCTTTTATGAACAAAAACTAGTACAGATGTTCCTTTTTATGCTATCATATAATGTATGACGTGAAACGAAGAGAGGACGAATAAATTGTACGATTACATAAAAGGAATAGTAAAAACGATTACACCAGAATATATTGTTGTCGAAACAGGACAAATCGGCTATCAAATAATTACAGGAAACCCATTTTCCTTTCAACGATTAGAAGGTACTGAAGCGCAAGTCTTTTTGTATCAACATGTACGGGAGGATAATATTTCTCTATTCGGTTTTCAAACAACAGAAGAACGTTATTTATTCAAAAAATTATTGAGTGTTTCGGGCATTGGACCAAAAAGCGCGTTAGCTATTATTGCTTCAGGCGATGTCGTTCCACTTATTACTGCAATCGAATCAGAAGACGATGTTTATTTGACTAAATTTCCAAGTGTCGGTAAAAAAACAGCACGTCAAATTATCCTTGATTTAAAAGGTAAACTAGCAGATGTAGTTGCAAGTGAAATTGTCTATAAAGCTGCAGAAAACGATATTGTTACTGGGCTTTCACCGCAACTAGAAGAAGCAGTTTTAGCGCTCGAAGCACTTGGTTACAGTACGAGAGAACTAAAAAAAGTTATACCAAAAATGGCAAAAGAAAACGACTTAACAAGCGATGCATACATCAAGCTAGCACTGCGATTAATGACAAAATAGAGAGGAGCTTGTGGCATGGATGAACGAATTATTTCAAGTGAAACGGTAGACGCAGAAGAAGTATCTTTTGAAACTAGTTTGCGGCCACAGACCCTTTCACAATATATTGGGCAAGACAAAGTAAAGAATAACTTAACTGTCTTTATTGAAGCTGCCACACTCCGAAATGAAGCGCTGGATCATGTGCTTTTATACGGACCTCCTGGACTCGGTAAAACAACCCTTGCGATGGTCATTGCTTCTGAAATGGGGAGCGAAATTAAGACAACGAGTGGACCTGCGATTGAACGCCCAGGTGACTTGGCGACTATTTTGACAAGTTTAGAACCAGGTGACGTTTTATTTATTGATGAAATCCACCGGTTATCGCGAGCAATTGAAGAAATTTTATATCCAGCAATGGAAGATTATTGTTTGGATATTGTTATTGGAACAGGACCTACCGCGCGTTCTGTTCGCTTAGATTTGCCGCCATTTACGCTGATTGGAGCGACAACTCGGGCGGGACTTTTATCGGCACCACTTAGAGACCGCTTTGGTGTAATTGACCATTTGGAATTTTACACGGAAGAGCAGTTAACCGAAATTGTCCTTAGAACGTCTGGGATATTGGATACGAAAATCGATGACCTTGGTGCACGTGAAATTGCAAGACGATCTAGGGGAACCCCGCGGATTGCTAATCGGCTATTGAAACGTGTTCGTGACTTTGCGCAAGTTAGAGGGAACGGTACAGTTACTGAAAAATTGGCAAAAGAGGCACTGACACTACTTCAAGTGGATCCAAGAGGACTTGATACGATTGACCAAAAGCTACTTCATACAATTATTCAATCATTTAGAGGTGGTCCTGTTGGTTTAGATACAATCGCAGCAAGCATTGGCGAAGAGCGCGAAACCATTGAAGATATGCAAGAACCCTATTTACTACAAATCGGTTTTCTACAAAGAACCCCGCGAGGACGAATCGCGACGGAAACAGCATACAACCATTTAGGAATAAGTTATGAAAAAGAGGTATAAAGAATGAAAGTAGAAGATTTCGATTTTGATTTACCAGAAGAATTAATTGCGCAAACCCCATTACTTGACCGGACTTCAAGCCGACTAATGGTACTTGATAAAGAATCAGGTGAGATAAAAGATCAACATTTTACTGATATAATTAGTTATTTAAATAAAGGAGATGCACTAGTATTAAACGATACGCGTGTTCTTCCAGCTAGGCTTCATGGAATTAAAGATGAAACTGGCGCTCATATTGAAGTATTACTTTTAAAACAAAAAGAAGGCAATGCTTGGGAAACTTTAGTAAAACCTGCAAAAAGAATTCGTAAAGGCGCTACTATTACCTTTGGGGATGGGGCGTTAAAAGCTACTTGTTTAGAAGAACTTGAGCACGGCGGTCGAATTCTTGAATTTTCTTATGAAGGTATTTTTTATGAAGTATTGGAGCAACTTGGTGAAATGCCACTGCCTCCATACATTAAAGAGCAACTTGCAGATCAAGATCGTTATCAAACAGTTTACGCGAAAGAAAATGGTTCTGCTGCTGCGCCAACTGCCGGCCTTCATTTCACCGAAGAGTTATTAGCACAAATTAGTGCCAAAGGTGTAGAAATAATATTTGTAACTCTGCATGTTGGTCTTGGTACATTCCGCCCAGTAGACGTGGAAGATACTCAAAACCACAAAATGCATTCTGAATTTTATCGTTTAACCGAAGAATCTGCTGATCGGATTAATAAAATCAAATCGGCTGGTGGAAAAGTGGTTGCGGTCGGAACAACTTCCATCCGTACTTTAGAAACGATTGCGAGTCGTCATGATGGTAAACTAATTGCAGAATCAGGTTGGACAGATATTTTCATTTCTCCAGGATATCAATTCCAGGCAGTAGATGCGTTAATTACTAATTTCCATTTACCAAAATCGACATTGATTATGCTTGTATCCGCTTTATCTGATCGCACTAAAATATTAGCAGCCTATAACCATGCGGTAGAACAACAATATCGCTTCTTTAGTTTTGGCGATGCAATGTTTATTCATTAATTTGCGAAAAAAATAACAGAAAAGCTTGTTTTCATCGGTAATTTTCGTTATGCTAGTGAATAGAGTAAATTAGAAAGAGGTAACACATGTCTGCCATTCGTTATGAACTAATAAAAACAGATAAACAAACTGGTGCTCGTCTTGGTAAAATTCATACACCACACGGCACATTTGATACACCCATGTTTATGCCAGTTGGAACACTTGCAACGGTAAAAACAATGTCGCCCGAAGAATTAAAAGCGATGGGCGCAGGTATTATTTTAAGTAACACCTATCATTTATGGTTACGTCCCGGAGAAGAATTAATTCGAGAAGCGGGCGGGCTACATAAGTTTATGAACTGGGACCAACCAATCTTAACGGATTCAGGCGGTTTTCAGGTGTTTAGTTTGAGTAAAATGCGTGATATTAAAGAAGAGGGCGTTCATTTCCGCAACCATTTAAACGGAGATAAACTTTTCTTATCACCAGAAAAAGCAATTCAAATTCAAAATGCGCTTGGATCGGACATTATGATGAGCTTTGATGAATGTCCGCCGTATCCAGCGTCTCATGAATATATGAAAAAATCAGTAGAAAGAACATCACGCTGGGCTGAACGTGGCTTAAAAGCACACGAAAGACCAGAAGACCAAGGTTTATTTGGTATCGTCCAAGGTGGAGCTTACGAAGACTTACGCGCTCAAAGTGCTAAAGATTTAGTATCTCTAGACTTCCCTGGATACTCCATTGGTGGATTGTCTGTCGGTGAACCTAAAGACGTGATGAATCGCGTTTTGGAACACACTACACCACTATTACCAGCTAATAAACCGCGTTATCTAATGGGCGTAGGTTCGCCTGACTCATTAATTGATGGCGTAATTCGAGGAGTGGACATGTTTGACTGTGTTCTTCCCACACGTATTGCACGTAATGGTACTTGTATGACATCTAGTGGTCGCTTAGTTATTAAAAACGCTAAGTTCACACATGATTTCCGTCCTATCGATGAAAATTGTGATTGTTATACATGTAAAAATTACTCACGTGCATACATTAGACACTTGATTCGTTGTGAAGAAACATTTGGAATTAGACTTACAACTTATCATAATCTTCATTTTCTGTTAAACTTAATGAAGCAAGTCCGTGGCGCTATTATGGAAGATCGTCTTGCTGATTTTAGGGAAGAATTTTTTGAGCAATATGGATTTAATCGTCCTGATGCAAAAAATTTCTAAATATATATAAAGTATCGAAAGGAGTTGGAAAATATGGGCGGTATTGTAACATTTATACCAATTATCTTGATGATCGTTTTGTTCTATTTCTTACTAATCAGACCTCAACAAAAACGTCAAAAAGAAGTACAAAATATGCAAAGTAGTTTAGCAAAAGGTGATAAAATTATTACTATTGGTGGACTTCACGGTATTGTTGAAGCAATTGAAGATGGCACAGTCATTTTGAAATGCGGAAACAGCAAATTAACTTTTGACCGTAATGCAATCAGAACTGTACTTGAAAAAGGTAATACAGTTTCTAATCCAGTTGTAGCAGAAACAACTTCTGATGACACTGAAGTTGTAGAAGACAACAAATAATACTTGAAATAAAAATGCCATTTCCCTTTAAACGGTGGAGTGGCATTTTTTAAACATAAAAATAGAGCTTATACTTTCCATTTAAGCTTTTTTTAGATAAAATGGGAATATGCTTATTGTTTAAGAAAGGGGATGACTTGATGACGGATACATTTTCGGCTTGGTATGAGGATTTAGAACCAGCGATTTTAATTAAAGTGGAAGATTTTCATATTCTAGGCTACCGAGAAATCAAGGCTAGTCACATTTGGGCGTTTTTAACAGAGGAAAAGTGGAAGAATAACCCAGCCCCAGCATTGCATGAAAGAATAAATGATGTCATGCAAATGAAAATTGGACAATTAATGCAGTTTATTATGACAACAGCTGAACAAGAATCTAATAACCATGTTGCTCAAGCGGAAAATTCGCTTCAACCAAATGTGGAAGATTAACAGCCTGCTGACGAATACTTAAATAGTAAGTTATAGTACATAAAATCATTAAGTATTAGTTGTTAGACTGGGATTTGTTATGGTTTAGATGAGGGAGGAACGAAACAGAAATGGTAAAAAAGAGTAAGATAGTTATTTTCTTTCTAGTAGTTGCAATTATCTTCGGTGCTGTATTTGGTACCGCGAAAATGGTTATGCAAAATATTAATCTTGGCTTAGATCTTCAAGGGGGATTTGAAGTTCTATATGAAGTGTCTCCAGCTGATGGTAAAGGAACTGTTTCTAAGCAAACATTAACAGATACAGTTACTTCACTTGATAAACGGGTCAATTCATTAGGTGTTGCGGAACCAAGTATTCAAATCGAAGGAAATAACCGCATCCGTGTCCAACTTGCTGGGGTAACTGACCAAGCAGAAGCACGAAAAATGTTATCAACTACTGCCCAGTTATCATTTAGAGATGCAAATGACAAAATGATGATGAATGGTAGTGACTTGGTTGCAGGTGGCGCCAAACAAGCTTTCGATTCTAGCAATAATCCGATCGTTACTTTAAAACTAAAAAGCGCAGATAAATTTGCTAGCGTAACAAAAACTATTCTAGCAGAAGCACCTGACAATCAATTAGTTATTTGGTTAGACTGGAAAGAAGGACAAAAATACAAAACAGAACGTGAAAAGAAAAATCCAGCTTACTTATCTGCACCAAATGTAAGTAGTGTTCTTGATACAGATAAAGTAGAAATTTCCGGAAGCTTTACAACTGAAGAAGCAAAAGATTTAGCTGAATTGTTAAACTCTGGCGCACTTCCTGTAAAAATGACTGAAGTTTACTCTACATCTGTTGGCGCACAGTTTGGTCAAGATGCATTACAAGAAACTATTTTAGCTGGTATTATCGGCGTTATGGCTATCTTTATTTTCATGATGGCTGTTTACCGTCTACCGGGTGTTATCGCATCTATTACATTAGTTGCTTACACTTATTTAGTTCTATTAATACTAAGCTTACTCAATGCCACACTTACTTTACCAGGGATTGCAGGCTTGATTCTGGGTATAGGTATGGCTGTTGACGCAAACGTTATAACATACGAGCGAATAAAAGAAGAAATCAAGGTCGGAAGGTCGACAAAAGCAGCATTTGAAGTCGGTGGAAAAGAAGCATTCCGTGCGATTTTAGATGGTAACTTAACGACACTGATTGTTGCTGCAGTTCTTTTCTACTTCGGTACAAGCTCTATCAAAGGGTTTGCTACAGTTCTAATCATTAGTATTCTAGTCAGCTTCCTAACAGCTGTTTGGGGTTCAAGATTCTTACTAGGATTACTCGTGAAAAGCAATTGGCTTAACAACAAACCAGGTTTCTTTGCAGTTAAACGAAAAGATATTCATAACTTACATGAAGGTATTAACAGCTTTAGCTTAAAAACGCACTTTGATCGTTATGACTTTGTAAAACATCATCGTCTATTTTTATCTATATTTGCTGCAATAGTTATCGTTGGTATTGTTATACTATCCATCTTTAAATTAAATCTTGGCATTGACTTTGCCAGCGGGACTCGAGCGGAAGTTACAGCTAATCAAACATTGACTGAGACGCAAATTAAGAAAGATTTAGATGCGATTGATATGCCATCGAATGATATTGTGTTCCAAGGCTCAGGATCGAAAACAGCTGTTGTGTCTTACAAAGGAACATTATCGCAAAATGATGTAGCTAAATTTAAAGATTACTTTGAAGATAAGTATAAGCACGAACCAAGCATTAGTACAGTTTCCCCGACAGTTGGGAAAGAACTTGCTAAAAATGGCTTCTGGGCCCTTGGTGTGGCTTCTGTCTTAATCGTGTTATATATCGCTGTTCGTTTTGAATTCTATATGGGGATTGCAGCGATACTTTCACTGCTATTCGACGCCTTTATTATCTTCATCTTCTTTAGTGTTACAAGACTTGAGGTTGACTTAACATTTATTGCAGCGGTTCTGACGGTTATCGGTTATTCCATAAATGATACGATAGTCACCGCCGACCGGATACGAGATATTAGCATGAAGATGCAACGCTTTAAAACAAAAGAAGAGATTGCAGATGCTGTTAATAAAGCATTACGTCAAACATTCACTCGTTCCATTAATACAATTCTAACAGTTATCTTCACTGTACTTGCACTTGTATTATTTGGTAGTGAATCAATTCTTAACTTCTCCATTGCTTTACTAGTTGGATTGGTTTCAAGTGTATTCTCATCCATCTTCATGGCAATGCAATTATGGTACGTATTTAAAGCAAGACAGTTACGTAAAAAAGGTCCGATTAGTACGGTTAAAAAGAAAAAACCACGTAATAATGGTCAACCTGTAGTTTAAAAAAACAGCCGAATTTCATAAAATGAAGTTCGGCTGTTTTTAATAGACTTGAAACGGGTAAATAATAAGATAATTGTTGCGAGGAGGAGAGAGAGGATGAAAGAAAACAAAGTTCAATGGCAAGTGATTGTGGGGATTATTCTAGCACTTATTATTGCGATATTTGCAGTTATTAATGTAGACCCAGTTGAAGTCAACTTTTTATTTGCTCAAGCTGAGTGGCCGTTAATTTTAATTATTATAGGTTCTGTACTAGTTGGTTGTTTAATTATCTTTTTCTTAAACATTGCCAAATCACGTGGCATGAAGAAAAGAGTAAAGCAATTAACTGCTGAAAAAACAGAGCTAGAACGTCAATTAGCAGCTGCAAAATCGATGAAAACACATTCATCTAATGTAGAAAAACGCGATGCTGAAAATACAGTAGAGCCAATTAAATAATAAAGAAGACGCTAACTTACTTAGTTAGCGTTTTTGTTTGGAAGATTCCTCTTGGTTTTTCTAGCAATTTTAGATATAATAGGAAGGTTGAGAGGTGGGGTAAAGTGATTCATTCAAAATACTTATGGAATATCGAGGAAGCAAGCGACGAGAAAGCTAGCCAACTAGCCGAACAATTAAAAATCTCGCTTCCACTTGCAAAATTGCTTTGGAAAAGAAAAATTACAACGCAAGGACAATTCGATAAATTTTTCCACCCAGAGAAATATGAAAGTTACGACCCATTTTTACTTGCAGAAATGGACCTTGCTGTTGCTCGAATTAAACAAGCAATTGACTTAAATGAGCAGATTTTAGTCTACGGAGATTATGATGCTGATGGTGTGACAAGTATTGCTGTTTTAATGAAGACACTACGACATTTAGGAGCAAATGCCGAATTTTATATTCCAAATCGTTTTACAGAAGGATATGGACCAAATATTGCAGCATTTGATATGGCGAAAAACCAAGGTGTTGATCTCATCATTACGGTGGATAACGGAATTGCCGCACTAGAAGTGATGACGCATGCGAAGGAAATCGGGCTAGATGTCATTGTTACGGATCACCATGAACCGCGTGAAGTCATGCCAGATGCTATTGCAGTAATTCATCCAAAGCATCCTAAATCTGCGTATCCATTTGATGAACTTGCTGGAGTCGGTGTTGCTTATAAATTATCTCATGCCCTTCTTGGTGAGGAACCGAAAGAATTACTGGATCTAGTAGCAGTTGGGACAGTAGCGGATTTAGTTTCTTTAACGGATGAAAACCGACTTTTAGTTCAATTAGGGTTACGCCAATTACGTGAAAATGCTAACTTAGGACTTGCTGTTTTAGCGAAAAAAGCAAGTTTGAAATTAGAAGAAGCTACAGAAGAAACAATCGGATTTGGACTTGCGCCACGACTTAATGCTGTCGGCCGGCTTGGTCCTGCTGATCCTGCCGCGGATTTACTTTTAACCGAGGACCCAGAAGAAGCACTTTTCTTAGCGGAAGAGATTGATGATGCTAATAAAGAACGGAAACAAGTGGTCGTAGATGTGACGAAATTAGCGATGGCTGCAATCGAGGCAAAAGAATCCCTCGGAAATATCATTGTTGTCTCCGGAGAAGGCTGGAATACTGGTATTTTAGGGATTGTCGCTTCAAAATTAGTCAGTGTTTATTCTCGACCGGCTATCGTACTTGGCATTGATCCAGTGACTGGTGTAGCAAAAGGATCAGGACGTAGTGTAGAAGCTTTTCACTTGTATCAAGCGTTAGATAAGCATCGTTCATTAATGACAGCTTTCGGTGGCCATCCAATGGCTGCGGGTCTTACTTTACCAGCAGAAAACTTAGCTGAACTTGATAACAAGCTACAAGAAGAAGCTAGTCACCTTTCCGATGAAGATTTCCGACCGGCTTTGAAAATAGAAGAAAAAATAAACCTTGCAGATATTTCCGTTTCTTTTATAGCGCAATTAGAAAAATTAGCGCCGTTTGGAATGGATAATCCAAAACCAATTTTCCTTTTAGAAGAGATGAATTTAAAAGGTACTAAAAGAATTGGGGCAGATAAAACCCATTTAAAAACGATGCTTGCAAATGAAGATAGTGATGTAACTTTAGATGCTATTGGTTTTGGTGTAGGAGACTTAGTGGAGAAAATATCGCCTCATGCAGCAGTAGATGTTGTCGGTGAGCTGTCTATTAATGAGTGGAATAATATTAAAAAGCCACAACTTCGAATGATGGATATTCACATCCCGCACTGGCAACTTTTTGATGTGCGGAATAAAGCTGAATGGTCTAGAATTTTACAAGAACGAAATGAGCAGCGACTTTTTGTTTGCTTTGAAGAAAGAACAGTTACAACCCTCGCGGACCAAAAATATATATTAGTCGATGAAACGAAAGGTTTTACAGCAGATTTTCAAACTGAGGAATTAGTTTTTGCTGATATGCCGGCGAAAGTAGAGCTAATAGAAGAAATTGTGCGCGAAACAAAACCAGAGCGAATCTTTGTTCATTTTGATGCTTCTGAAGGTAATCAAATCCCAGCAATACCTGACCGGGGAGCATTTGCTGAACTATATAGCTTAATAAAAAAATTCCAACCATTTCCAATCGAAAAATACACTCCTAGGCTTATACAAAAGTTTGGCTGGAACAAAGAACAAATAGATTTCATGTCAAAGGTGTTTTTTGATTTAGAATTTGCTAAAATGGATAGTGGTCAGATTATTATTAACCAAGTTGTTGAAAAACGTAATTTGGACGAATCCATAGTTTATCAACAAAAGGTAGAAGAAATAACTACTAGAAAAAAACTGTTATACTCCAATTATACTGAGCTTCATAGTTGGATGAAATCAATGATGGAAACATCAATTTACCCGAATGCGGAGGAACTAGAAAATGGAAATTAAAGATTTACAAGATTACGTAGCGATTGTGAACGATTGGCCGAAAAAAGGTATTGTTTTTAAAGACATTACGCCACTTATGAATGACGGCGAGGCATATCGTTTTGCTACGGATAAAATCGTGGAATATGCAAAAGAATTAAAAATCGATATTATTGTAGGACCGGAAGCACGTGGCTTTATTATTGGTTGTCCTGTGGCTTATGCGCTTGGAATAGGTTTTGCTCCAGTTCGTAAACCAGGTAAACTTCCACGTGAAACGATTGAAATGGAATATGATTTAGAATATGGAACAAATAAATTATCCATGCATAGTGATGCCATCAAACCTGGTCAACGCGTTTTAATCACAGATGATTTACTAGCAACTGGTGGAACGATTGAAGCTACAATCAAACTAGTAGAAGAACTAGGTGGTATTGTTGCTGGCTGTGCTTTCCTAATCGAACTAAAAGAATTAGAAGGACATAAAAAATTAAATGGTTACGATCGTTTAATCCTGATGAAATTATAAAAAACGAACTACTCCTGATATTTTAGGAGTAGTTTTTTTCATAAAAATCTCTAAACCACTAGAAAATGTGGAAAAACAAGGAAAAGTGCTTTATAAACAAACAAGCGGCATGCTATAATATTATACAAGAATCTTTTTAGGAACACTCAGTTATTGGGTGTTTTTAAGTTGGATATATGACAAAGAAATAAGAGGGTGAATGTAAATGGCGAAAGAACAAAATCTGACAGCTGAGCAAGTCATCGATATGGCTTCTCATTATATGAATCAGGAACATCTTGCGCTTGTAAAAAAAGCGTATGAATTTGCGCGCGATTCTCATAAAGAACAATTTCGTAAATCAGGTGAGCCGTATATTATTCATCCAATTCAAGTCGCTGGTATTTTAGTAGAACTGAAAATGGATCCATCGACTGTTGCTTCAGGGTTTCTACATGATGTCGTAGAAGATACACCCGTTACACTAGCTGATTTAGAAGAAGTTTTTGGCGAGGAAGTTGCCATGCTAGTGGATGGCGTTACAAAACTAGGTAAAATTAAATATAAATCGCATGAAGAGCAACAAGCTGAAAACCACCGGAAAATGTTTATTGCAATGGCGCAAGATATTCGTGTCATTTTAATAAAACTTGCCGATCGATTACACAATATGCGTACCTTAAAACATTTACCAGTCGAGAAGCAACGTAGAATTGCGAATGAAACCTTAGAAATATTCGCTCCACTAGCGCATCGTTTAGGGATTTCACGAGTTAAATGGGAATTAGAAGATACCGCGTTACGTTATTTAAATCCACAACAATATTACCGTATTGTCCATTTAATGAAGCAAAAAAGAGATGCTAGAGAGCGCTATTTGCATGATGTTATAGACGGGGTAAATGAAAACCTGGACGAATTAAATATTCAAGCTGATATTTCAGGAAGACCGAAACATATCTATTCTATTTACCGGAAAATGTCGGAGCAAAATAAGCAATTTAACGAAATTTATGATTTGCTTGCAGTCCGCATTGTTGTTAGTAGTATTAAAGATTGTTATGCTGTGCTTGGGATTATTCATACGCGCTGGAAACCGATGCCAGGTCGTTTTAAAGACTATATTGCAATGCCAAAATCTAATATGTATCAATCCATTCATACGACGGTTATTGGACCACAGGGCGAACCACTCGAAGTGCAAATCAGAACCCATGAAATGCACCAAATCGCTGAATATGGGGTCGCTGCTCACTGGGCTTATAAAGAAGGTAAAGTCGTTAATTCAAAAACTTCTTTTGATAACAAGCTTACTTGGTTCCGTGAAATTTTGGAATATCAAAATGAATCGGATAATGCGGAAGAGTTCATGGAAAGCTTAAAACTCGATTTATTTTCTGATGTTGTTTATGTCTTCACGCCAAAAGGAGATGTATACGAATTACCAAATGGCTCAGTTCCACTTGATTTTGCTTATCGTGTCCATACCGAAATTGGAAACAAAACAATCGGTGCAAAAATCAACGGAAAAATTGTCACACTAGATTATAAATTAAAAACAGGCGATATTATTGATATTTTAACATCCAAACATTCTTATGGACCAAGCCGTGACTGGTTAAAATTAGTTCAAACTTCACAAGCCCGCAACAAAATCAAGCAATTTTTCAAACGACAAGCAAAAGAAGAAAATGTTGAAAAAGGCCGCGATTTAGTTGAAAAAGAAATTAGACAGCTTGGATTTGAACCGAAAAAAATCATGGTGACTGAAAATCTTCGCAAGTTAGCTGATAAGTTGAACTTTTCTCATGAAGATGACCTTTTTGCAGCGGTTGGTTATAATGGCATTACTGCTTTACAGGTTGCTAATCGCTTAACAGAGAAACTGCGGAAAGAGCGGGAACTTGAAGCTGAAACGGAAAAACTATTAACACAAGCAGAAAATAAACCGTCTAATTCAGATGCTAATAACGAGAAGCTGAAGATTAAACATAATGCCGGTGTCGTAGTTCAAGGGGTAGGAAACTTATTAATTCGTCTTTCTAGATGCTGTAATCCAGTGCCTGGTGATGATATTGTTGGTTATATTACAAAAGGGCGCGGTATTTCCATTCACCGCCAAGACTGCCCGAACGTCCAAGCGATTGAACCAGAACGTTTAATAGAAGTAGACTGGGAAGATACAGATTCGCAAGCAAAAAATGATTATAATGTTGATATTGAAATTTATGGTTATAATCGTAACGGCTTGCTAAATGATATTCTTCAAGTTATTAATAGCTTGACGTCCAATATTAATGGAGTCAATGCCAAAGTAGACAATAATAAAATGGCAACCCTCGTTGTCACACTACAAATTCATAATATTAATCACTTACAGCGAGTTGTGGATAAGATAAAACAAATTCCAGATGTTTATACAGTTAGAAGATTAATGAATTAAAGGAGTGGAAAAGAAGTGCGTGTGCTACTACAAAGATGTTATGAAGCTTCCGTCCGTGTTGAAGGGGAAATTATTAGTGAAATTGCTGGAGGTCTATGTCTATTAGTTGGGTTTACTCATAGTGATACTGAAGAAACAGTAGAATACATGGCAAAAAAAATTATTGGGTTACGAGTTTTTGAAGATGAATCAGAGAAAATGAATATTTCTTTAGCCGAACGGGGAGGCGCGATTCTCAGCGTTTCACAATTCACCTTATATGCGGATGTTAGTAGAGGCAAACGCCCAAGCTTTACAAAATCTGCTCCAGGAGAAAAGGCGGAAGGATTGTACAATTTATTTAATAACAAACTTTCCGATGCAGGATTTATAGTTGAAACTGGTGTATTTGGTGCATTTATGGACGTGAAAATTGTCAATAATGGCCCAGTTACTATTATGCTCGACTCTGAAGAAATGCGAAAATAAAAAAGCAATCATTCTGGTGAAATTTCATCACTGGAATGATTGCTTTTTTTAGTTAGAAAAATAATTAGATAATCCATCAGTTACTGAATCAGCAATTTGGCTTCTATAAGATGCCGAATTAATGTTTCGTTCGTCTTTTGCAGAACTCAAGTAACCAAGTTCTAGAAGGACAGCTGGTTGAGAATTTTCTCTTACTACATAATAATCGCCAACTCTTGAGCCGCGGTTAGTAGTAGGGAGATCATTTCCAAGTGTAGTATTTATACTTTCAGCGAGCGATTTATCACTATTATCATAATAATAAGTAGTTTGTCCGCTAACACCTTTGCTACTATCTTCTAAGCTATCAAAATGAATACTAATAAAGACGTCTGCTTTATTTTCTGCCGCTACATTAGTCCGAGATTTTAAGGAAACATATTTATCACTATTTCTCGTTAAAATTACTTTAGCGCCTCTTGATTCTAATTTTTCTTTCAGTTTTTTAGCTGTTTTTAATGTCATTTCTTTTTCTATAGTACCATTAGCGCCTTTTGCTCCTGGATCATTGCCGCCATGACCGGGGTCAATAACAATGGTCGCTTCGGATAATTTAGTTGTTTTACTTCGTGGGCTGGAAGTTTGGCCTTTGTCGGACACATCAACTACCCAGTTAGCAACATAACCTTCTTCGCCGCTTGTGGTACGAATTTTATACCAGTCACCTTGAACTCCTTGAATGGCGAAACCTTGACCAGAATTGGCTTTTTCAATAACAGCGCCATCTCGTCCTGGTTTATTTCTTATGTTTGTGGAGTCATCGCGAATCGTTACTGTTTGAAGTTCGCTTTCATCTACTTTTGTTACGGATTCACGTATAGTTAAGTACTGAGAACTAACCCATGCGCTTTTACCGTTATACTGAATTTGCGCCCAACCATTTTGTTGGCTTGTAACGGTTACTTGATCACCGTTATTTAGTAATCCAAGTGATGTGCTTGAAGTACTAGGTTTTTCACGTACATTGAGTCCACCATCAGAAGAGACAATAGCAATACTGTTACTTGCTGCGCTGACATCTGTATTTTCTACTAACCAGCTAGCAACCCAGCCGCTATTTCCGTTATCTAATTGAACTTTGTACCATTGATTTTCTTCACCAACTACCCGGAGTACTTCATTTTTTCTGGCTTGGCTTGTTACATCATAGGCTAAACCAGGACCGCTGCGGACATTTAAGACTTCTGCTTTGACGACAACGGAATTCGCGTTCGCCATTGCTATGGTTGTAAAAATACCTGCTGCAATCAATAAAATGGAGACAACGGTGATAAAAATGAATTTGTTCTTCATTTAAAGCTAACACCACCCATATACTCATAAACTTTTATCTGACAGTAAAATGTTACCATAAAATGCGCTTTCATGGAACTAGAAAGTGGATTTTTATAAAAAAACTGACAAAATGTTGACTTTTCAGTGTGTTTTTAGTAATCTTAGAATAATTCATATTTAAAACTAGCGACAGAGAAAAGTAAGAAAATCCATGCTATACAGAGAATTTATCCCATTTGGCTGAAAGGATAAAGATAGTCATATTTTCCGAAAAGACACTCTCGAGGTTTCTTGTTGAAAACAGTAAACAAGAACGTATTCAGGCGTTAACTGACTTAAGTGAGGACTTATTAATAGTTCTAATTAGGGTGGTACCACGGGTGTAAATAAACTCTCGTCCCTTGTTTTTATAACAAGTGACGGGGGTTTTTCTTTATATTTTTAAGGAGGGGTATGGTGATGGATTTGCAATTACCAAGAGGGACACGAGATATTTTGCCAGAAGAAGTTAGTAAATGGCATTTTTTAGAATCAGCGTTTAATAAAGTTTGCGAAAACTATCAATACGAAGAAATTAGGACACCTATTTTTGAACACACTGAGTTATTTGAACGAGGCGTGGGCGATTCAACAGACATCGTATCTAAAGAAATGTATACTTTTCTAGATAAAGGTGGCAGAAGTCTTACATTAAGACCAGAGGGAACTGCTTCGGTCGTGCGCGCTTTTGTCGAACATAAATTATACGGCGAAGTTAGCCAACCTATTAAAATGTACTACAATGAGCCAATGTTCCGCTATGAACGTCCACAAGGCGGAAGACAACGCCAATTTACTCAAATGGGAATCGAAGCACTTGGTAGTGATGATCCTTCCATTGATGTAGAAGTTATCTCGCTTGCAATGGAGTTCTTCAGAAAAATTGGTTTAACTAATATTAAACTAGTCATTAACAGTCTTGGTGATAAAGAAAGTCGTTTAAAACACCGAGAAGCACTAGTTGCACATTTTGAACCACATATTGATGAATTTTGTGCAGAATGTCAGGTGCGTCTACACAAAAATCCACTGCGCATTTTAGATTGTAAAAAAGATCATGATAATCCGCTTATTCAATCAGCACCATCTATTTTGGATTTCTTAAATGAAGAATCAGTTGCTTATTTTGAAAATGTTAAAAAATACCTAACTGCATTAGAAATTCCATTTGAAATTGATCCAACAATGGTTCGTGGTTTAGATTATTATAATCATACAACGTTTGAAATTATGAGTGTAGAAGAAGGCTTTGGAGCGAAAACAACACTTTGCGGTGGCGGTAGATATCACGGTTTAGTAAAAGAATTCGGTGGACCTGATACACCAGGGATTGGTTTTGGAATTGGCGTAGAACGAATTTTACTTGCCTTAGAAAAAGCCGAAATCAATATTCCAGAAACAAAACCGTTAGAAGTATATGTAATTACTGCACAGCCAGAAGCTGAATTAAAAGCAGTGACACTTGTAAATAAATTAAGACAAAATGGAATTAGCGCAGAAAAAGATTATTTAAAACGAAAATTAAAAGCACAATTAAAAGATGCTAATAGAAAAAAAGCAATATATACCGTAATTCTAGGTGAAGAAGAGTTACAAACAGGTAATTATCAATTAAAAAATATGGAAACAGGCGAACAAGAAGCTGTTTCGGAAACAACTATTATCGAAAAACTAACAAACACCAAGGAGGAGAAATAAAATGGAAAAACGTACAAGTTACTGCGGTGAATTAAACGAAACACATATTGGTCAAAGTGTTATCCTTCATGGTTGGGTGCAAAAGCGTCGCGACTTAGGTGGACTTATTTTCATTGATTTGCGCGACCGTGAAGGAATTGTCCAAGTGGTTTTCAATCCTGAATTTTCAAAAGAAGCATTGGAAATTGCAGATAGCGTTAGAAATGAATTTGTTGTTACTATCAAAGGAAAAGTTCATGCTCGCGGGGAAAAAGCAATTAACGATAAGTTAGCAACAGGTAAAGTAGAAGTTTTAGCAGAAGAAATTACTATTTTAAATACTTCTAAAACACCGCCATTTTACATTGAAGACGGCGTAAATGTTTCTGATGAACTTCGCTTAAAATATCGCTACTTAGACTTACGTCGCCCGGAAATGAACAATATTTTCAAAATGCGCCATACAGTAACAAGAACTTTCCGAAACAAACTAGATGCACTTGGTTTCTTTGATATTGAAACACCTTACTTAACAAAAAGTACACCAGAAGGAGCGCGTGATTATCTAGTACCAAGCCGGGTCTATCCAGGTAATTTCTATGCGCTGCCGCAATCTCCGCAAATTTTGAAACAGTTATTAATGACTGCCGGTTTTGATAAATATTATCAAATCGTACGTTGTTTCCGTGATGAAGATTTGCGCGGTGACCGTCAACCGGAATTTACGCAAATCGATTTAGAAACAAGCTTTTTAACAAAAGAAGAGATTCAAGCGATTACAGAAGACATGTTGGTGGATGTTGTTAAAGAAGCGAAAAACATTACTATCGAAAAACCATTCCCACGCATGACTTATAAAGAAGCAATGGACCGTTTTGGTAGCGATAAACCAGATATTCGTTTCGGTTTAGAATTACAAAACGTTTCAGAAGTTGTAAAAGATGTTGATTTTAAAGTATTCCAATCAGCTATTGAAAACGGCGGCGAAGTAAAAGCGATTAATGCAAAAGCTGCTGCAACTAATTTCTCTCGTAAAGATTTAGATGCACTAGGCGTTTTTGTTGCTAATTACGGGGCTAAAGGGCTAGCTTGGCTGAAAATAGAAGCTGGTGAATTAAAAGGACCAATTGCTAAATTCTTCCCGGAAGATAAAGCAGCAGAATTACAAGCAGCACTCCAAGCTGAAGATGGTGACTTATTGCTATTTGCAGCTGATAAAGCGGATATTGTTGCAGCATCGCTTGGAGCGCTTCGTAACAAGCTAGGAAAAGACTTAGATTTAATTAATGAAGATGAACTTGCTTTCCTATGGGTAACAGATTGGCCGCTCTTTGAGTATGATGAAGAAGCAGGGCGTTATGTATCTGCACATCATCCATTCACTTTACCAAAAGAAGAAGATATTCCATTTCTTGAAACAGATTCTTCCAAAGTAATGGCAGAAGCATATGATATAGTTTTAAATGGTTATGAAATTGGCGGTGGTTCGCTTCGTATTTACAAAAAAGAAGTACAAGAATCGATGTTCCGCGCGCTTGGTTTCACAGACGAGTCAGCGAAAGAGCAATTTGGTTTCCTAATGGAGGCTTTAGAATATGGAACACCGCCACACGGAGGAATTGCACTTGGTTTAGACCGTATTGTAATGATTCTGGCTGGAAGAAATAACTTGCGCGACACTATCGCATTCCCTAAAACAGGAAGTGCAGTAGATCCACTAACAAATGCACCAGGTGAAGTTAGTGCAGCACAATTAGCAGAATTAAAACTAGAAACAGTGAAAAAAGAAACTAACTAAAAAAAGAAGCTGAGCGACCGCGCTCAGCTTCTTTTTTAAAAATCATCACTTAATTCTTGAATATTTTCGACGTGCACTTTATTAACTAATAATCCTTGATTGGAATCATTGGACCAAAATGGTCCGTCAAGTTCCTTCGCTTCACTGGAGCTGATTTTATTTTTATTATAAAAAGTGGCTTCCACATTGTAGCGATTCCCTTTTTCTACTGTATCCCAACTCTCCTTAGAAAGCGGTAAAGTAATTGATTTGTTTCCAGCACCATCAATTTTGCCGGTGACGGTATTATTTTTATCTTTTTGATCCACCACAAAGTTAAATGTAACATCTACTTTTGACGAAGCATGTTGATAAAGGTAATAACCGCCAAAAAGTAGTATGGCTGCTAGAAGGGTGAAAATGGGGATTTTACGCATAGGGAATTTCGCGCCTCCTTATCTGTTCTAAACGTTCTTCCTTTTCCATTATAAGTGTAAAAGCTAAGAAGCGGAAGGGGTAAACGCCATTTCTCATTGATTTTTTAGAATAGAGGCCCCATTTTTAATTAATTCACCATTTTAACTATTCATTTTGCTGGTTTATCTTGTAAAGCATCGATGCCGGTTTCACCTGTGCTGATTTTAACGACCTCGGCAAGGGGATAAATAAATACTTTTCCATCACCAGGTTCGCCAGTTCGAAGAGTTTCTTTAACGACGCGAAGGACATCTTCAACCGGAACAGTAGAAACAACAATTTCAATTTTCATTCGTTCGTGAACATTACTTTCTTTTTTAGTACCGCGGTATAATTCAATAAATCCTTTTTCTAAGCCAGTCCCAAGTGCTTTTGTAACAGTTAGTCCACTTACGCCAATTTTTGCAAGTTCTTTTTGAAATAAATGGAAGCGGTTTGGACGTGTAATAATTTCGATTTTAGTTAATCCTGACATATTGTAAGCCCCCTTATTCTTGATATGCTTTTTCGCCGTGTAGCGTCAAATCAAGTCCTTTGTATTCTTGTTCTTCGTTTACGCGAATTGGTAAAAATAGTTTGATTACTACGACAATTAGAGCTGTGACTACTGCAACATATGCGACAGTAGAGCCAATTGCGATTAATTGTTTTACAACTAAGGAAGCATTACCGTAAAAGAGACCATCTGCTCCAGCTTCATTTACCTTCGTTGTGGCAAAAAGTCCAGTAGCGATGCCGCCCCAAATTCCGCCAATTCCGTGTAAGCCAAACGCGTCAAGCGCATCATCATATTTCACTTTTCCTTTCAACCAGAATACTGCCCAGAAGCAAAGTGCTCCGCCAAGAAAGCCGATAATCAAAGAGCTAGGTACTGTAACGAAACCGGCAGCAGGTGTAATGGACACTAAACCAGCGATAGCGCCAGAAATTGTTCCAAGCATAGTCGGTTTTTTATTGATTAACCATTCAACCAATCCCCAGCCAATAATTCCAGCTGCAGCCGCTGTATTCGTATTAACAAATGCAGTCATCGCTACATTATCAATCGTGAGGGCGCTACCGACATTAAACCCATACCAACCAAACCAGACTAGAATCCCACCAATAAGAGCAAGCGGGAGGTTATGAGGTGAAGCAGAATCAGCTTCTTTTCTGCGGCCAATCATTATAGCTAAGACAAGACCCGTTACACCTGAACTGATATGAACAACATTTCCACCAGCGAAATCAAGTGCTCCTAGCTCGCGTAACCAACCACCGTCGCCCCAAACCCAGTGTGCAACAGGGGAATATACTAGTAACGACCATAAAATAATAAAAATCAAGTAAGCAGAGAAGTTCATCCGTTCAGCAAATGCCCCAGAAATGATAGCTACTGTTAAAATAGCGAAAGTCATTTGGAACATCATAAACAGAATGTGTGGAATTGCATCTGAGTAAGTGTCATTTGCCGCAAAACCGACATTATGAAGGAAAGTCCAGTCGAAACTGCCGATAAAGCCATTTCCAGGTGCAAAAGCTAACGAGTAGCCAACAATCACCCAAAGAATAGAAATAATTGCCATAGAGCTAAAACTATACATTGCTGTACTTAACACGTTTTTGCGGCGAACCATACCACCATAAAATAATGCAATCCCTGGTGTCATCAACCAAACCAATAAAGTACAAAAGAACATAAATACTGATTCCATACTCAACTCTCCTTTTTGTTAGATAAACTAACATGTAATATTTTATTTATGCGTTTATAATACACTATATTCAAATAAAGGCAAGAATATTTTATCAATTCAATCAATTTGGTTAGGTTATCTAACATACAGCGTTTTCAATTGGGTGCTTTTTAGATTTATTTCAGAATAATCAGACAAATGAATAGGTTAGTTTCCGTAAAAATGGTAGATAAAAAGCCTATTTTTTAATAGGCTTTTTCCATTAAATATAAAACATGTAACCATCTGTTAGTTCAGAATCAGTAGAATGTTTTAGTAAGTCAGAGAGGGTGGTTTGATCTAACACGTCGCGGACAGCATTGCGCATTCGAGTCCAAAGTTCTCTCTGGGCAGCTTCTTCATCTTCCATACTTTCAACGAGTACAATAGGACCTTCCAGTGTGCGGATAATGTCCCCGGCAGTGATTTTTTCAGGGTCGCCGTTTAATACATATCCACCGTGTGCACCGCGGATGCTTTTGACAATTCCTGCATTACGAAGCGGTCCGATTAATTGTTCTAAGTAATGCTCGGATAAATTTTTATCTTGCGCAATACTGCGAAGAGAGATAGGCCCATCACCAATTCTTTTCGCAAGTTCAAGTGTTATTGTTAAGCCATAACGGCCTTTTGTTGTAATTTTCATTTTTATATAACCTCCAGTAATTTCAAAAAACACTCATATCGCATCTATTATATCGGAATTACTGTCAGAAGGCAATGGAAACAAGCAAGTGAACGTACAGGTGTTCTTATGGTATAATAGAAAACAAGCAAATGAGAAGGAGCGGTTATATGGCAATTCAACCTTTAGCTTACCGAATGCGTCCAAAAGCACTTGATGAAATTGTAGGACAAACGCATTTAGTCGGTAAAGATAAAATTATTTATCGGATGGTCAAAGCGAAACAATTATCTTCTATGATATTATACGGGCCTCCTGGAATTGGAAAAACTTCGATTGCTAGCGCGATTGCTGGTAGTACTAAATATGCTTTCCGGACATTAAACGCAGTAACAAATAACAAAAAAGATATGGAAGTAGTAGCAGCCGAGGCGAAAATGAGTGGCACAGTTATTCTTCTATTGGATGAAGTACATCGTTTAGATAAAGCAAAGCAGGATTTTTTACTTCCTTTACTTGAAAGTGGTGCGATTATTTTAATTGGTGCAACGACGAGTAACCCTTATATCGCGATCAATCCTGCGATTCGAAGTAGAACGCAAATTTTTGAATTAAAACCTTTAACGGTAGAAGATATTATGATAACAATGGACCGAGCTCTTCTTGATAAAGAACGTGGACTTGGCAATTATGAAGTGGAAATAGATGAATTTGCGAAAAAACATTTTGCCACGGCGAGTAATGGTGATGTACGTAGTGCTCTTAATGCACTGGAGCTTGCTGTTATTTCTTCTGAACCAAATGAGGACGGGATTATTCATATTACTCTTGATGTGGCGGAAGAGTGTTTGCAAAAGAAAAGTCTTGCACATGATAAAGACGGCGATGCTCATTACGATGTTTTAAGTGCTTTTCAAAAATCAGTTCGTGGTAGCGACGTTAATGCAGCACTCCATTATATGGGGCGTTTAATTGAAGCAGGGGATTTAGTGAGTATTAGTAGGAGAATGCTTGTTATGGCTTATGAGGATATTGGTCTCGCAAATCCACAAGCCGGTGCACACACACTTGCTGCGATTCAAACTGCAGAAAAAGTAGGTTTTCCTGAGGCGAGAATTCCACTTGCAAATGCTGTTATTGAACTTTGTCTTTCACCGAAATCAAATTCTGCTATTATGGCAATTGACGCGGCATTAGCTGATATTCGCCAGGGAAATAGTGGCGAAGTGCCCGATCATTTACGTGATGGTCATTATTCAGGTGCCAAAAAACTTGGTCGAGCAATGGATTACAAGTATCCGCATAATTACGATAATGCATGGGTGGATCAACAATATTTACCTGATCGACTCAAAAATAAATTATATTATGACCCGAAATTCACTTCAAAATTCGAACAAACAATCGCTGGTGTGTACCAAAAAATTAATGAAAATAAAGCGAAAAAAGAATAAAAAATTACCAAACTGAAAAGTCGCTAACATTGAAATTTCGTCTTTCATATGGTATTCTAAGTTAAGAAAAGAAACCCTAATGTATTCGATATAGTTCCTGATATTTTTGAACCGAACAATTTTTTATACCTAGGGAGCTTGGAGTTCCGGCGCGGCGCACATGCCTTCACACGAGGAAGTGCAAACCGTTAGACAGAGCACCCACCTGCTTTAATTGAGAGCGGGTTCAAAGGAAGGGAATCCTAAACGGTACGATTGGGGTTTCTTTTTTGCGTGTAAATAGGAGTTATTCCTCTTTACTTTACAGGAGTATTGCTGTTACAATAAGAAACGATTAACGACGAACAGGAATTCGTCACCAAAAAAGGACGCGATAAAAAATGGAAAACAGAATTTACTTAGACCATGCTGCGACAAGTCCGATTCATCCAGAAGTTATCCAAACAATGCTTGGCGCAATTACTAATACGTACGGCAATCCATCCAGTATCCATTATGCTGGGCGAGAGGCAAGAAAAGCGCTTGATGAAGCACGTCATACTATTGCCCAAAGTATTCAAGCTGAAGAAAAAGAAATTGTTTTCACTAGCGGTGGTACAGAAGGAGATAACTTGGCTCTTATTGGAACAGCTTTAGCACATAAAGAGAATGGAAAACATATTATCACCTCACAGATTGAGCATCATGCTGTTTTAAAAACATGTGAATATCTTGAAACGCAAGGTTTTGAAGTCACTTATTTACCAGTAGATGAGCATGGGATAGTGTCTAGTGAGAGCGTGCAAAAAGCTTTACGCCCTGATACAATTCTTGTTTCTATTATGTATGGTAATAATGAAATTGGTACTATCCAGCCGATTGCAGAAATTGGCGCTGTACTTCTTGACCATCAAGCCGTTTTCCACACAGATGCAGTACAAGCTTACGGGCTATTAAATATAAATGTAATAGAACTTGGAGTAGATTTATTAACTACTTCTTCTCATAAAATAAATGGACCACGTGGCGTAGGCTTTTTATACGTCAAAAATGGCACACGTCTTGCTTATCAAATGCACGGCGGGGAACAAGAACGAAAACGTCGCGCTGGGACTGAAAACTTAGCAGGAATCTGTGGTTTTAGTGCAGCTTCTACCATTATGACAAATGAACGTGAACTTAAAAATGAGGAGTATGTTTCCTTTAAAAAGCGCATGGCGGAAATTTGGCGTGCAGCGGGCTTAGATTTTGAAGTGAACGGTTTAGAAGCGAATACATTACCACATGTTTTTAGCGTGCGTTTCCCAGGAGTCTCCATTGAGCAATTACTAATGAATTTAGATATGGAAGGCATTGCTGTTTCTAGTGGTTCAGCATGTACAGCGGGAACTGTTGATCCTTCTCATGTTTTAGTAGCTCTTTTTGGAGAAAATCACCCGGCAATCCAAGAAACAGTTCGGATTAGTTTTGGGCTGGGGAACCATTTGGAAGAAATAGAAGCGGCGGCTACGAAAGTTAGTGAAGTCGTGGCGCGTTTAATGAAAAATTAAGAAGGTGAGGAGCTAGCTTTGAGTACAAATAATAGTGACATTCGTGTAGTTGTCGGCATGTCAGGCGGAGTAGATTCATCAGTCACTGCTCATATATTAAAAGAACAAGGTTATGATGTCATTGGTATTTTCATGAAAAATTGGGACGATACTGATGAATTTGGTGTTTGTACAGCGACGGAAGACTATGATGATGTCATTCGAGTAGCGAACCAAATTGGAATCCCGTATTATGCAGTGAATTTCGAAAAAGAATATTGGGATAAAGTATTTACCTATTTCTTAGATGAATATAAACTGGGCCGTACGCCAAACCCAGATGTTATGTGTAATAAAGAAATTAAATTTAAGGCGTTTTTGGAACATGCAGAAAGCCTTGGTGCAGACTATGTGGCTACAGGTCACTATGCACAAGTAAAAAAAGTAGGCGACGAAATCGAATTACTTCGTGGAGTCGATAATAATAAAGACCAAACCTATTTTTTAAATCAACTTTCCCAAGATCAATTGAAAAAAGTAATGTTTCCGCTAGGTGGTATGGAAAAAACAGAAGTTCGTGAAATTGCGACAAAAGCTGGACTTGCTACTGCCAACAAAAAAGATAGCACAGGGATTTGTTTTATTGGTGAAAGAAACTTTAAGCAATTTTTAAGTGAATATCTTCCGGCGCAACCTGGTGATATGAGAACCTTGAACGGCGAAGTGCTTGGTAAACATGATGGCCTAATGTATTACACAATTGGTCAACGCCACGGTCTAGGGATTGGTGGAGACGGTGAACCTTGGTTTGTTGTTGGTAAAGATTTAAAAAATAATGTTTTATTTGTAGAACAAGGTTTCCATCATGATTCCTTGTACTCAGATTCATTAATTGCAACAGATATTTCCTTTACTACCAATTCAGAAAAACCAAAAACTTTTGTTTGCACAGCAAAATTTCGTTACCGTCAAACAGATACAAAAGTAACTGTAAACATGCGTGAAGATGGCACAGCAGAAGTAGTTTTTGCGGATCCAGTGCGTGCAATTACTCCTGGTCAAGCAGTTGTTTTCTATGATGGCGACATTTGCTTAGGCGGGGGAACTATTGATACCGTTTGGAAAAAAGGCGCAAAGTTAAACTATGTTGGTTAAAATTAGAACCGGAGAATCTTGTTTTCTACGAGACTCCGGTTTTTTCCTGTTTAAATGAGTTATTTTAAGGCGATTTTATGGTAAAATATTAAACGATACAAGGAAAAGAGGTCCTTTATGAAAAAGTTAGCGATTTTCGGGAGTGTAATAGTTTTATTTTGTCTTCTAATTTGGGGATATTTTTATTTTAATTCTGAGCCATCAAATGTAGCTGAAGAAGCTGCAAACTCAACAAAAACGGTTGATGTGCTTGAGGAAAATGATATACTTGTTTTTACTCCGCGAAAGTCGGATGCAGGAATTAGTGTTATTTTGTATCCAGGAGCCTTTGTGGACGCACTGAGCTATGCGCCACTTGCGAACAAACTAGCTTCGAGTGGTTATAAAACATACATTGCTGAAATGCCTCTTAATTTAGCTGTATTTGGTAAAAATCGTGCGGCTGATATTATTGATGAAGCACCTGATGAAAAGTTTGTGATTGGCGGTCATTCGCTTGGAGGCGTTATGTCTTCCCGATTTGCACATGAAAACGAGAGTGAAATCGAAGGCGTATTTTTCTTAGCGAGTTATCCTGATAAAAAAGGTTCGCTGAAAAATGCCTCTTTCCCAGCGCTTTCCATAACTGGGACAAAAGATGATGTTTTAAATAAAGATGCTTATGATAAAAATAAAAAATACTTGCCTAAAGATACTACATTTGTATCTATTGAGGGTGGAAATCATGCGCAATTCGGGTCATACGGAGCCCAGCATGGCGACGGGAAAGCTACTATTAGTGAGGCGGAACAAACTGATCAAGTTTCAAACGCTCTGATAGCATGGTTAAATACGTCTGTAAAAAACCAAGAAAGATAGAGGAGAATTTAAAATGGATAAAAATCAATTAGGAATCAAACAAATGCAAGAAGGAAACTTAGAAGAAGCAGTTAAACTATTTACGGAAGTAATTGAAGAACATCCTAGTGATCCAGTTGGTTATATTAATTTTGGTAATGTTTTACTATCAATGGATGATTTTGAACGCGCAGAATTATTTTTCAAAAGAGCGCTTGAACTAGATGACACGGTTCCGGCGGCTTATTATAGCTTAGGTAATTTATATTACGAATTAGAACGTTATCAAGAAGCTGCGGATAGCTTTCAAAATGCAACAAAACAAGGAATGGAAAATGGCGATTTATTTTTCATGTTAGGAATGAGTTTTGTTCAAATGGAAGAGTTAACGCTAGCTATGCCTTATTTACTTAGAAGTGTCGAATTAAATCCAGAAGATAGTGAAGCGTTATTTCAATATGGTATCGTTCTTGCTCGCAGCGGATTTTACGAAGATGCGATTAATATGCTTGAAAGAGTACTTCTTATTAAACAAGAAGATCCAGATGCACTTTATAATATCGGAGCTGCTTATCTGGCATGGCAAGGCGACATTGTACTTGCAAAAAATTACTTTGAACGCGCGCTTGCAACTGGAATACCGCATGAACTTGCTGAGAATGCTTTAAATGCTATTCAAGATTTAGAAAACGAAGCGGAATAAAAATATAGAAAGGAGACGGCTAAAGATGGCTGAACAAGAATCTCTCGCCTTATTTAATGATACCCCAGAAGAACTTTTCATGAAGGGGACGATGTTGTCTACCATTTTTTATAATGCCGAAAACCTCTTTTCTGTGGTAAGAATTCTAGTAAAAGAGACGAATGCGATTTGGGATGAAAAGGATATTATTGTAACTGGTTTTTTCCCAGCACTTCATGAACAAGAAGTGTATACTTTTTACGGAAAAATGCAGGAACATGCTAAATTTGGTCAGCAATTTAAAGCGGACCGGTTTCGAAAAGAAATGCCTCAATCTCGCGCTGGCTTGATTAACTATCTTTCAGGGGAACTTTTCAAAGGGATTGGTAAAGTAACAGCGGAAAACATTGTCGATACAATTGGTGATGACGCGATTACGAAAATACTATCTGACCCAAGTTTACTAAATACTGTTCCTAAACTGCCTTCTGGAACAGCGGAAAGTTTGCTTGCTTCCCTTAGAGAAAATCAAGGTTTAGAGCATGTGATGGTTGGTTTAAATGAATATGGCTTTGGCCCGCAATTATCCATGAAAATTTTTCAGGTATATAAACAAAATGCGATCGAAGTGCTAGAAAATAATCCTTATAAATTAATTGAAGATGTTAAAGGAATTGGTTTCCAGCGTGCTGATGAGCTTGGACGTAAGCTTGGACTTGGCGGAAACCATCCAGAACGACTTAGAGCAGGAATTTTATTTATGCTAGATTCCGTTTGTATGCAGCAAGGTCATGTCTATATGGAACAAGAGGTTTTGCTCGGGGAAGTAACTTATCTGCTAGAAGAAAGTGAAGGCATTAGGATTGATCAGGCAATTTTACTGCAACAAATAGAAAAACTTGCAGAAGAACAAAAAATAATTACCGAAAACACGCGCGTCTATATGCCGTCACTTTATTATTCAGAAAGCGGTTTTGCTTACCATGTAAAACGAATGTTAAAGCAAACAGAGTATCAAGAACAATTTCCGCAATCGGAGTTTTTATTAGCGCTTGGGGAACTTGAAGAGCGCATTGGCGTGCATTACGGGGAATCTCAACGTGCGGCATTAGAACAAGCTTTAATGTCACCGATGCTTGTTCTTACTGGAGGACCAGGAACAGGGAAAACGACTGTTATTAAAGGAATTGTAGAATTATATGCCGAGTTAAATGGTGTTAGTCTTGATCCACATGCCTATAAAGATGGTGCGACTTTTCCAGTGTTACTCGCAGCTCCAACAGGTCGTGCGGCTAAACGAATGTCTGAATCCACTGGCCTTCCAGCAATGACGATTCACCGGTTACTTGGAATGAATGGCCAAGAACAGATGGATGACGATGCAGAACGATTAATTGATGGACGTTTGTTAATTGTGGATGAAATGTCAATGGTGGATATTTGGCTTGCGAATCAATTATTCCGCGCTTTACCTGCTCATATGCAAGTAGTGCTCGTTGGCGACCAAGACCAGCTTCCATCTGTTGGACCTGGTCAAGTATTAAAAGATATTCTTCAATCAGAACAATTTCCGACGGTTGCACTTTCAGATATTTATCGGCAAAAAGATGGTTCTTCCATCATTGAAATGGCTCATTATATCAAAGAAGGAATGCTGCCAGCTGATTTTGCGAAAAATAGTGCCGATCGGTCATTTTTCCACTGTACTGTAAATCAAATTGGTGACGTTGTGGAACAAGTCGTGAAAAATGCTAAAAATAAAGGTTTTCGTGCAAAGGATATTCAAGTGTTGGCTCCAATGTATCGCGGTCCAGCTGGAATTGATATATTAAATAAAAAACTACAAGAAATCTTTAATCCAAACGATACTGGTCGACGAAAAGAAGTACAATTTGGCGAAATCAAATACCGGGTTCACGACAAAGTGTTGCAACTAATCAACCAACCAGAAAAAAATGTTTTTAACGGTGACATTGGCGAAATCGTATCCATTATTTATGCCAAAGAAAATACGGAAAAACAAGATTTAATTGTCGTTCAATTTGACCAGACAGAGGTGTCTTATTATCGACAAGAATTTAATCAATTGACCCATGCGTATTGTTGTTCGATTCATAAAGCGCAGGGTAGTGAATTTCCGATTGTTATAATGCCAATTGTGCGTAGTTATTACCGGATGTTACGTAGAGATTTGTTATATACTGGCGTTACAAGAAGTAAACAATTCCTAATTCTTTGCGGAGAAGAAGAAGCTTTCCGAATGGGTGTAGAACGTGTAGATGAAAATAAGCGGAATACAACGCTATCGGAACGTTTAATGAGTGAAGATGTGATGCTCGAACAAATGACAAATAAACGAATATTAACTGCCGAAAACATTACGGAGATTGATCCGATGATTGGGATGGAAGGAATTACTCCAGAACAATTTATGGCAGGATGAAAAACACCCACTCGCAAGTGGGTGTTTTTTTATTGCTCATTATCTTGGAAAAACGGTAAACGAATCGTAAATGTCGTGCCTTTATTTGGCTCGCTAGTAACGCTAATGGTTCCATCATGGTATTCAATTAACTGTTTCACGATAGAAAGACCAATTCCAGATTCCCCGAAAGCTGTATTCGTGCGGGACATATCTGCTTTATAAAATCGTTCCCAAATCTGTTCTAGTTCTTCTGTGTTCATGCCGATGCCAGTATCCGTAATAGTTAATACAGATTCCTTATAATCTTGAGTCCCAGTTAAGGTAATCAGACCATTTTCAGTAAACTGGACACCATTTTTAACAATATTAATAAATACTTGAGTTAAACGGTCATAATCAGCGTAAATATACATATCTTTATCAATATCGACTGTAATCTTATTGCCTTTTTCAGTGGCTACATAATCTAGTTGTTCTTTAATTAGCTCTAAAAATTCACGACCATTAAAGCGAGTTTTTTGTAGTTTGATTTTATTGCTGCGTATTTTTTCATAATCAAGATTTTCATTAACCAATTTTGTTAATCGTTTTGCTTCTGTGTCTATTAAAGCAATACAGCGATCTGTTTCACTTTTTGGAATAATATCGTTTACTAGACCTTCTGTTAAGCCACTAATTGTTGTGAGTGGGGTACGCATTTCATGGGAAACATCCGCGATAAACTGGCGCCGACGTTTTTCTTGTCGTTCAATTTCTTCTTGAGATGTTTCAAGCGTTTCCGTCATTTTGTTGAAATCAATGGCAAGTGCGCCAATTTCATCAAAATTATTCTCTTTTAGCCGCGCCTTATAATTGCCTTGGATCACATCTTTTGTTGCTGAACGCAATTTATTAATCCGATTGACTTGTAGTTTGGACAGAATAGCACTCAAAATAAGCGCAATCGTTATCGATAGTAAAATAGTATAGAACATATAACGATTAATTGTTCCAATCACTTGTTCAGTCCCGCTAATTGGAGAATTTAAGACGATGGATCCAACAAATTTATCGCCATCCATAATTGGTACATAAACAATAGTCATTTCACGATTAAAACGATTGTCGATTTTTTTACTAACTGTTTCGCCACTTTTTAATTTTTTCTTATCATCTTTTGAAATTGAAAAATCTTTTGGTAATGGTTGATTGAGCTGAGTAGGGTAAATCGTTTCGTCATCTGCATTTTTGATGGTGTAATGGATCTTTTTAACATCTAAAATGCGCTGATACGTATTAAGAACTTGAATGGTTGCATCTTGCGGCGAGTGGCGAATGTCCATCGAAATCGTTTCACCATAACTAGTTAAATCATCTACTTGGCTTTGATAAAAATAGTCTTTTAGTGAGTGAGAAACAAGCACGCCAATCATAATACAAGCAATAAGTAAAATGATAAATTGTGTGAAAAAAAGTTGGTAGGCATATTTAAATTTCATTCGCTTCATTCCGTTTCATCAAATTTATAGCCTACACCCCAAACAGTGTGTAAAAACGGCTTCGTGTCTGTTGCGATTTTTTGGCGTAAACGTTTGATATGAACATCCACTGTACGCTCATCCCCGTAAAATTGATAACCCCAGACTTGCTCGAGTAACTGTTCTCTTGAAAAAACTTGACGCGGATGTTGCATTAGAAAGTAAAGCAAATCAAATTCTTTCGGAGTCAAGGCATCAAGCAGCTCACCTTGATAAAAAATTTCCCGGGTGCGCTTACTAATTTTAAAATAAGTTGTTTCTAGAATGTCTTCATCATTTTCAGTCGTCGTATGATTGTTTTTTCGACGAGTAACAGCTTTGATACGCGCCATTAATGTAAGTGGGCTAAATGGTTTCGTAACATAATCATCAGCGCCCATTTCAAGACCAAGCACTTGATCAGATTCAGACTCTTTTGCCGTTAAAATAATAATCGGAACATCACTAACTTCACGGATTTTACGGCAAATTGTCATTCCGTCCATATTTGGCAGCATTAAATCAATAATTGCAATATCAAAATCATCCTTAAAAAATGTTTCATAACCAAGTTTGCCATCATGCACAAACGTAGCATCAATTTCTTCTTTCATAAAGAACATTTCTATCATTTCACAAACGCTGACATTATCTTCTATCATAAGTAGTTTCATATTTTGTATTCACTCCTCTTACATTAAAACTAGACTAATTAGACCCAATAATCAAGCCAAATTATTTTTTTCGCGAAAGTTTAAAATATGCATCATAGTTTGTTCATACTTTCTTCATAAATGCCCAGTAATCTTAGTGGGGTAGAAACAGAAATGGAGGAAATCACATGAATTTTTTTAAGAGAGCATGGCTCAGCATGAAAGCAAGAAAAGGTAGATCTGTTTTACAACTAATTATTTTCACAGTAGTGTGTGTGCTTATTTTATCAGGCTTTACCATTCAATCCGCTGCAGATAAAGCAAGCGAATTAGCGAGGGAACAGCTAGGAGGTACAGTAACATTAACTGTTGACCAAGAAAAGCAAATGGCTGCAATGAAAGAAGAGGCTGCAAATAGTGATAGCAGTTCGACAGACTCAAAACCAAAATTTCAAAGTAACCCAATTGATGTAAGCGATGCGAACGAATTAGCATCATTAGATCATGTGAAAAATTACAATTACTATTCAAGTACGCAAGCATTAGCGTCTGGATTTGACCCTATTGAATCTTCAGGAGACACTTCCTCTAGCAGTGATGATTCCTCGAGTTCTAATCAAACAGGAGGTCCAGGCGGTGGAAATGGCGGTCCGCAAATGGTAGATGCAGACTTAAGTATTAGCGGTCTACTTGATTCCGCAACAAGTACCGATTTTGATGCAGGAACAAGTAAATTAACAAGTGGTGTAGCAATTACAGCTAATGATAAAGATAAAAATGTTGCAATGGTAGAAGAAAACTTAGCAGAACAAAATGACTGGAAAGTTGGCGACTCTTTTACCGTTACTTCAAGTGATGGAAATACAAAAGTAACACTAAAAATTGTTGGTATTTATAAAACAACCGATTCAGGAAATGATATGGCGCAAAACTTCTCCTTCTTAAATCCTTATAACAAAGTATACGTTCCTTATACAGTAGCCAATACTATTAAAGGTTCTGATTATAAAGACACAGTAGACTCCGCCGTATACACAATGGATGATGCGGCTAATATTTCTGCTTTTGAGAAAGAAGCGAAAAAAGTTGATGGCATTGACTGGGACACATTTAAATTAGATGCCAACGATACACTTTATCAACAAATGATTGGGCCGATTAATAGTGTAGCTTCGTTTTCTAAAAATGTAGTTTATATAGTTAGTATTGCGGGAGCCTTAATCCTAGGCTTACTTGTAATGATGCAAGTACGTGATCGTAAATACGAAATGGGTGTGCTATTAGCTATTGGAGAAAAACGTGGTAAATTAATCGCTCAGTTCTTTGTAGAAATTTTAATAGTAGCGCTCGTTTCCTTTGGTTTAGCAGCTGCAAGTAGTCATTATGTAGCTCAATTAGCTGGAAACCAATTACTAGCACAGCAAAATTCATCTACTACAAGTGAATCAACTACTTCAGAAAATCGCGGCCCAGGTGGCGGTGGTCCAGGAGGTCCAGGTGGATTTGCGGGAAGTGTTAGTAACTTAACGAAAAATACAGAACAAATTAAAGAACTCAACATCCAAGTAACTTTAGAAGATATGCTTAAAATGGGTGGAATTGGTATAGGAATCGCCTTTATATCCGTTCTTTTACCAGCAGCACTTGTTCTTCGTATGAATCCAAAAACAATTCTAACTAAACAGGAGTAGGTGACGATATGACCAAAGTATTGACGTTTGAAAATATCTCTTATTGGTATAAAACAAAAGATGAATCGATTTTAAGTGATATAAATTATGATTTTGAAGCTGGTGTTTTTTACACTGTAGTAGGAAGTTCAGGCTCTGGGAAAACGACTTTCTTATCGCTTGCAGGAGGACTGGATACGCAAAAAGAAGGAGACATCTACTATAAAGGTAGTTCACTCAAAAGCATTGGCTTACAACAATTTAGAAATAGATATGTATCCATTGTATTCCAAAGTTATAATTTATTAACATATATGACTGCTCTTCAAAACGTAACAACTGCAATGGAAATTACCCATGTCAACCAGCCAGACAAAAAAGCTTTTGCACTAAGCATGCTTGAAAAAGTGGGCATTACTGAGAAAATGGCGCGCCAAAAAGTGCTGACTTTAAGTGGCGGACAGCAGCAAAGGGTTTCCATCGCACGGGCGTTATGTTGTGAAACAGAATTAATCGTTGCTGATGAACCTACCGGAAACTTAGACGAACGAACAAGTAAAGAAGTAGTTACGTTATTCCAAGATTTAGCGCATAAAGAAGGAAAATGTGTCATTATGGTAACGCATGACCCAGAAATTGCGAAAGTGTCAGATGTAAAACTAACTCTTAAAAACGGAAGCTTTGTTGAAAAGAAACAATCAACGAATAGCTTAATAAACAGTTGACATTTAGCCATCCGTTCTTTATAATTTAGTTTATTGTTGAATAAATATTGATACATGATAGGAATATGATTTTGGTTTCCACGTGATTAGAGAGTTTTCCCTTGGCTGGAAGGAAAGCCACGCTTGTGCCGAAGTTGCTCTCCCATTAGATGGTCCGTCTTATCCACGTTAACAGATAATTGAAGAGGTAATGATACAAAGTCTATATCATTGCAAACAGGGTGGTACCGCGATTTACCAAAATCGTCCCTGTGAGCAATCATATAGGCTTTTTTTGTTGTAAAAAACCAAAAGGAGGAAATAAAAAATGAAACAATTATCAAGCGCAGAAGTAAGACAGCTATTTTTAGATTTCTTTAAAGAAAAAGGGCATACAATCGAACCTAGTGCACCACTTGTACCAAACAACGATCCGACGATTCTTTGGATTAATAGTGGTGTAGCAACAATGAAAAAATACTTTGATGGTTCGGTTATTCCGGATAATCCAAGAATGGCTAATGCACAAAAATCAATCCGTACGAATGACATTGAAAACGTAGGTAAAACAGCCCGTCACCATACTTTCTTTGAAATGCTAGGAAACTTTTCGATTGGTGATTACTTTAAAGAAGGCGCAATTCTTTTTGCTTGGGAATTCCTAACAAGTCCTAAATGGATTGGCTTTGATCCTGATAAATTATATGTCACTGTTTATCCTGAAGACGAAGAAGCGAAAACTTTATGGCGCGAAAAAATTGGCTTAAGTGAAGATCATATCGTTGAAATTGAAGATAATTTTTGGGATATAGGTATTGGACCAAGTGGCCCGGATAGCGAAATTTTCTATGATCGTGGACCTGCTTTTGGAGATGACGAAAGTGACCCAGAATTATATCCAGGTGGCGAAAATGAACGTTACTTAGAAATTTGGAACCTTGTATTTTCTCAGTTTAACCATAATCCAGATGGAACATACACACCACTTCCTAAACAAAACATTGATACTGGGATGGGTCTAGAACGCATGGTTTCTATCATCCAAGACGCGCCAACGAACTTTGAAACAGATTTATTTATGCCGATTATTCGTGAAGTAGAACAAATTTCTGGCGTGAAATACGGTCATTCACAAGAAAATGATGTTGCGTTTAAAGTAATCGCTGACCATATTCGTACCGTAGCATTTGCAATTGGCGACGGCGCATTGCCATCCAACGAAGGACGCGGATATATTTTGCGTCGTTTACTTCGCCGTGCAGTTCGTTACGCGAAAGTACTTACAATCAATGAACCATTTATGTACAAATTAGTACCAGTCGTTGGTAAAATCATGAATAGTTTCTATCCAGAAGTAGAAAATCAAACCGACTTTATTCAAAAAGTAATTCGTACGGAAGAAGAACGATTCCACGAAACATTAAATGAAGGTCTGGCAATCCTTGAAACAATCCTTAAAAATGCCAAAGAAACAAACGAACAAACTATCAAAGGCGCAGATATTTTCAAATTATATGATACATTTGGTTTCCCAGTGGAATTAACGGAAGAATACGCAGAAGACCATGGCTTAAAAGTCGATCATGCTGGATTTGAAGCTGAAATGAAAGAACAACGCGACCGTGCTCGTTCCGCCAGAGCAGACGTGAAATCAATGCAAGTTCAAGGCGAACTGCTAGCTAATTTAACAGATAAAAGTGAATTCGTTGGTTATAATACAACAGAACATGTTTCTGAAATATTGTATTTAATTCAAGATGATACGCTTGTTGATGAAGTAGCTTCTGGAAGCGAGGCACAAGTTATTTTCAAAGAAACACCATTTTATGCAGAAAGCGGCGGACAAGTTGCTGACAAAGGAACGATAGAAAGCGAAACAGGAGTTGCTTACGTAGAAGATGTTCAAAAAGCTCCTAATAAACAAAACTTACACCGTATTTCTGTAAAAGAAGGCGTATTAAAAACAGGCGATACAGTGAAACTTGCTGTTGACAAAGTAAAACGTCGTGAAACAATCAAAAATCATACAGCAACCCATCTTTTACATCGTGCACTCAAAGATACATTAGGCGAACATGTTAACCAAGCAGGTTCACTCGTTTCCCCAGATCGCTTACGTTTTGACTTCTCTCATTTTGGTCAAATTACAGAAGAAGAATTAACAAAAATGGAAGAAATCGTCAATGAAAAAATCTGGGAACAAATCAATGTTATTATTGAAGAAATGCCGATTGCAGAAGCGAAAGAACTTGGAGCTATGGCCCTTTTTGGTGAAAAATATGGCGAGGTCGTTCGTGTGGTTCAAGTTGGTAAATATAGTATTGAACTTTGCGGTGGCGTTCACGTTCGTAATACAGCAGACATTGGTCTATTTAAAATCGTTTCTGAAACAGGTATCGGAGCGGGAACTCGACGTATTGAAGCAGTTACCGGAAAAGAAGCATATCGCTTTGTGACTGAACAAGAAAATACACTAAAACAAACTGCTAACCTACTAAAAACAACTACAAAAGAAACGCCGCAAAAAGTAGAGCAACTGCAAGCTGATTTACGTGAAGTAAGACGTGAAAACGAATCATTATTAAGTAAATTAGCAAGTGCTGCAAGTGCCGATATTTTTGAATCACCAGAAGAAATCGGTGGCGTAAAAGTAATTGCTAAACAAGTAAATGCGAAAGATATGAACCAATTACGTCAGTTTGTTGATAACTGGAAAGATAAAAAAATTGGTGGCGTTCTTGTTCTAGGAGCAGTTCAAGGTGATAAAGTAAACTTGATTTCTGCAGTTTCAGAAGATGCAATCAAAGCTGGCTATCATGCTGGTAAACTTTTAAAAGAAGTTGCGACACGATGCGGCGGAAATGGTGGCGGACGTCCTGATATGGCGCAAGCTGGCGGTAAAAATCCAGCTGAACTAGGAACAGCTCTTGATTATGTTTCTACATGGGTGAAAGAACAACAAGCATAAATTTTCGTTAAAGCACTTCATTTTTCTTTGTTATTTCCGTTCACATGGTGTAAAATGAATAGAGATACATGAAGGAATGAGGTGCTTCGATTATGGATTCAAAAGATCAAACAATGTTTTACAACTTCGGCGATGATTCAATTGAAGAAGATGTAAAAAAATTAATGAAACAAGTCTACGTTGCTCTTGAAGAAAAAGGCTATAATCCCGTTAATCAAATCGTTGGCTATTTACTCTCAGGTGACCCTGCCTATATACCTCGTCACAAGGATGCCCGGAGCATGATACGCCGTTTAGAACGAGATGAAATTATCGAGGAACTTGTTAAAGCGTATCTGAAAAATAACGAAATTGGTGAGAAATGAGAATAATGGGTTTAGATGTCGGCTCGAAAACAGTCGGCGTAGCGATAAGTGATCCACTTGGTTGGACCGCACAAGGTGTTGAAACCATTCAGATTGACGAGAGCAGAAAACAATTTGGCTACGACAGAGTAAAAGAGCTCGTGCTCGAATACGAAGTTGAAAAAGTCGTTGTTGGGCTACCTAAGAATATGAATAATACCATCGGACCTCGTGCTGAAAGTTCCAAAATATATGCTGAAGTACTTGAGTCAAGAATTGGACTTCCTGTTGTACTTTGGGATGAACGTTTGACCACTTCTGCCGCTGAAAGAACTTTGATTGAAGCAGACGTTTCGCGTAAAAAACGAAAAGAAGTAATTGATAAGTTAGCTGCAGTAATGATTTTACAGTCCTATTTGGACACTACTAATTAATTTGAGGTGAATTTAATGGCAGAAGAACATAACCATAATCATGAAGAAGAAAATATTATTTGGATTACAAATGAAGAAGGAAAAGAAGAAGCTTACGAAATTCTTTTTGACTTTGATTCCGAAGACTTTGACAAATCTTACGTATTATATTTCCCAGCAGGAAAAGGGGAAGACGAAGAAATCGAAATTCTTGCATCTAGTTACATTCAAGATGAAGAAGGTAAACAAGGTCAACTTAAACCTGTTGAAACAGACGAAGAGTGGGATATGATTGAAGAAATACTTGCAACTTTCCTAGCTGACGAAGACGAAGAATAATATAAAAAAAGCATGTCCTGACAAAAACTGTCAAGACATGCTTTTTATTTTGCGTTTCTAGCGCGTTTATTCCATACTTTGTAAGCAAGGTAGACAACAATTGCAACTACTAGAGCTAACATTAAATAGCTAATTGGTCGTGTATATTTTTCCACAACGCTCCAATTGGAACCTAATGAATAACCGAGCCATGTCAGAAAAATATTCCACGGAATGCAGCCTAAAATCGTATATATAACAAATTTCCAGACATTCATTTTGGCAATTCCAGCTGGTAAAGAGATAAATGTTCGGATAACTGGCAAAACACGGCCGAAAAATACAGCTCTTGCGCCGTATCGACCAAACCATAATTCTGCTTTATCCAAGTGCTTCACATTTAAGAATATATACTTTCCGAATTTCAATACTAAAGCTCTACCACCGAATTTACCAATGTAGTAAGCAATCAGTGAACCAACTAAGTTACCAGCGATACCAGCAAATACAACGAGCCAGAAATTCAGTTTCCCAGCTTCCGCCATAAATCCGCCAAACAGCATGATAACTTCACTTGGAAGCGGAATGCAGACACTTTCGATAAGCATTCCGAGGAAAATTCCCCAGTGACCAAGTGAGTCTACTAACCACATCGTGAAATCTTGCAAACTTTGTATTAACGTATGTAACATCCAAAAGACTCCTTCAATCTTTATTTAATTGGCAGAAGCAAGTCCTTGACCGATTCTGTCTTGTTCGTTTAATCACGCTGTTTATTATACCGAAAAAACATAAAAACGTCACTTTTTAAGAAAATTTTCCGTATTGAATAGCATTTTTTTTAGATAATCGGTATAATAGATAGGAATTGTTTTCAATGAAATGAGGTCTATAATGAAGAATACAAAAGGTAAGAAAATTACAATTATTATTTCTATTATCATTCTAATTTTAGTAATCGCAACTTTTGCAGGGTATTATTATGTGAAGTCACAGCTAGAGCCAAGAGATGAAGCAAGCAAAGAGAAGATCGCTGTTGAAATTCCAGCAGGATCTAGTATTTCAGATATATCTACTATTTTAGAAGATAAAAAAGTCATTAATAACGCTTCTATTTTCTCTTTTTATGTAAAATACAATAATGATACGAATTTAAAAGCTGGGAATTATGAATTCACGCAAGCTATGAACACAGATCAAATCGTGAAGAAAATGCAAGAAGGAAAGACTGTCGCACCGGCAAAACTAGTCATTCCAGAAGGATATACACTCGATCAAATTGCTGATAGAATCGTCGCTTATCAACCTAAATTAAAAAAAGCCGATGTTCTTAAAATAATGGATAATCCAGAGTTTGTTGCTTCTATTATTAAAGCATTCCCAGAGACTGTCACAAATGATGTTTTGAATAAATCTATAAAACATCCGTTAGAAGGCTATTTATATCCAGCGACATATACTTTTAAAGGCTCGGATGTATCAGCTGAAACGATAATTAAAGAAATGGTGAAAGCAACAGACGTTAATATTGCTAAGTACCGCGACGAACTAACGAAACAAAAAATGTCCGTGCATAAATTCCTAACAATGTCTTCCATTATTGAAAAAGAAGCAACTGCCGATGTGGATCGCAAAATGATTGCTAGCGTTTTTTATAATCGTTTAGCAAAAGATATGCGTTTACAAACTGATCCTACTGTTCTTTATGCGCTTGGTGAACATAAAAGCAAAACAACCTATAAAGATTTAGAAGTAGATTCGCCGTATAACACATACAAAAACAATGGACTGCCACCAGGACCGATTTCTAATAGCGGTGACACATCTATGGAAGCAGCTCTTTACCCAGAAAAAAGTGATTATCTATACTTTTTAGCGAATACGAAAACTGGTAAAGTTTATTTCTCTAAAACATTAGAAGAGCACAATAAACTAAAAGAAGAGCATATTACGAAAAATAATTAAAATGAACCACTTGTCAGAAACGTGTATTGCATGTTTTTGGCAGGTGCTTTGTTTGTTAAAATGAGGGGATTTAGCAGTGAATGATATAATTCATGATTATTTATTAAAACATATTCCAAAGAGCACGCCTTTTTTTGAAGAATTAGAAGTATACGCAAAGGAACATGAAGTGCCGATTATGGAGCCAGATTCGTTACATTGTTTATTGCAAATTTTAGATATTCAAAAGCCGGAACGTATTTTAGAACTTGGAACAGCAATCGGATACTCTGCTTTAAAAATGGCAGATAAACTTCCAAAAACGGAAATTATCACAGTCGAACGTGATGAAGAACGATATAAAGAAGCTTTACATAATATAGAGCGTTACGGGGCTTCTGACAGAATAAAAGTCTTGCTTACGGATGCAATTGAAGGATCAGAAGAAATTTTAACGTATGGTCCGTTTGATGCCATATTTATTGATGCTGCCAAAGCGCAATATGAAAAATTTTTCCATATTTATACAGATTCCCTTGCTCCAGATGGTGTGATTTATAGTGATAATGTTCTTTTCAAAGGACTTGCGCTTGATATGTCACCAGAAAAACAGCGTAAACTTCGAGTTGCTCGTAAAATGCGCCATTTTAATGATTTTTTAGTGACGCATCCTGATTTTGATACTACAACTATTCCACTCGGAGATGGTTTATCTATTTCAAAAAGAAAGAAAACTGGAGGCATATCATGACAAAAAAACCAATCGTAGTCGGTGTAACTGGTGGTTCAGGTTCAGGAAAAACCAGTGTAACTAAAGCAATTTGTGATCATTTTAGCGGGCATTCTATTTTAATGATTGCGCAAGATGTCTACTATCATGATCAAGCAGATATTAGTTTTGAAGAGCGTTTAAAAGTAAACTACGATCATCCGTTAGCATTTGATACGGACTTACTTATTTCCCATATAGCAGCACTACGCCGTTATGAAACAATAGAAAAACCAATTTACGATTATGAAAAATATACGCGGAAACAAGAAGTAGAAATTCAAGAACCTAGAGAAGTAATTATTTTAGAAGGTATTTTAATCTTAGAAGATAAGCGATTACGCGACTTGATGGATATTAAAGTATATGTTGATACAGATGACGATATTCGTTTTATTCGTAGGTTATTAAGAGACATGAAAGAGCGAGGTCGAACGATGGATTCTGTTATCGATCAATATCTTTCTGTAGTAAAACCAATGCATAACGAATTTATTGAACCAACGAAAAAATTTGCCGATATAATTATTCCAGAAGGTGGAGAAAATCATGTGGCAATTGATTTGATGACAACAAAAATTGAATCAATCTTGCAAAAACATGTATAAGTAACAGGTAACACTTGTCAAACAGATTAATTTAAGGTAAAATTTTCCTAGTAAAAAGAGAGACAATTGCTTGCTATTTCTAGCGTGGCATGTTAATCTTTCTCACGAGTAGTAATGTTTTTTTATGAAGGTGCGGAGCGATATCTCCGTGCTTTTCTATACAATAATGAACAAACAAAAGGAGCGAAAACGATTGGCGACAGAAAAAGTATTTCCAATGACCCTAGATGGGAAAGCAAAATTAGAAAATGAATTACAAGAACTTAAGACAGTAAAACGGAAAGAAGTAGTAGAACGGATTAAAATTGCCCGTAGCTTTGGCGATTTATCTGAGAACTCCGAGTATGATTCCGCAAAAGACGAACAAGCTTTTGTTGAAGGTCGTATCACTACTATTGAAAATATGATTCGTAATGCTCAAATCATTGATGCAGCAGAAGCTCATAATGGTTTAGTAACACTTGGAAACACCGTTACATTTATTGAATTACCAGACGGAGAAGAAGAAACATACACGATTGTAGGGAGCGCAGAAGCTGATCCTTTTGAAGGTAAGATTTCTAACGATTCTCCAATTGCTAAAGGTTTACTTGGTCATAAAGAAGGGGAAGAAGTAACTATCCAAACCCCTGCTGGCGACATGAGTGTTAAGATCGAAAAAATCACTGCATCTTAATTTTATCTGTTTTTATACAGCGGTTACTTATAAGGTGGTGAAAGCAAATGGCAGATAATCGACAATCAAATAACCGTCGCATTAAACAAAACTTAGTCGAAGGATCTCGCTCAAGACAAAATACAAAACGAAAAAAAACGAATCTAGTTTTAAATCTTTTAATTATCGTGGTAAGCTTACTTATCATTGGTAGTCTATATTTTGTACTGTTTAAAACAGAAAGCGATCCAACTCAGCAAGAAAACAAAACGGCATCTTCCAATGCGAAAAAAGAAGATGCCGCTAAATCAAATAAAACTTCCGAAAAAAAATCGACTTCTTCGGATGAAAAAACAACAGAAACGACTAAAAGTGATGATCCTAATGTGGCAAAAGTTATTACAAAAGACTGGAAACCAATTGGAACTGAGCAAACTGGTGATCATGTGAATTCCTACAGCTCTACAAGTGTAGACTGGCAAGAAAAACGCAAAGCTTTTTCAGCAGCGACAGATATCCCAATCTCAAATACATCACTTTGGTTTGTAGAGCAAGGGGCTGACCCTGCTACTCAAGCAATTGGTACACTTTCTACTAAAGCAAATCCTGATAAAGCTTACCGTGTTTATATTACATGGGTAGACGGTGAAGGATGGCAACCAACAAAAGTAGAAGAGCTAAAAACAAACGACAAAAGATAAAAGCACAGAAGTTAGTTGTTAACGACTGTGCTTTTTTTGGAGGTTACATAATGACAATAGGCATTATTGGAGCAATGGAAGAAGAAGTTGAACTGTTAAAAAACACCATGCCCAGCATAGAAGAAGTTATTATCGGCGGAGCAAAATTTTATATCGGTGAAATTGCTGGTAAAGAAGTTGTGCTTTTAGAATCAGGTATAGGGAAAGTTAATGCTGCCCTTGGTACCACGCTTCTAGCAGACCGTTTTAAACCAGAAATTATTATTAACACTGGTTCAGCTGGAGGTATAGGTGAAGGCTTAGCAATTGGCGATGTCATTATATCTGATCGCTTAGCATATGGTGATGTTGATGTTACTGAATTTGGTTATACATATGGCCAAGTTCCACGTATGCCAGCTTTTTATCAAGGCGATGCTGTTCTTTTGAAAAAAGCTGAGACTATTTATCGTGATTATTTTGCAGATAGCGAAAATAAAGCTGTATATGGTCTTGTAATTACAAATGATTCATTTATTATGCGTCCAGATCAACATGAAATTATTCGAACATTTTTCCCGGATGTTAAAGCTGTGGAAATGGAAGCTGCTGCCATTGCGCAAGTAGCCTATCAATTTGATATTCCATTTCTTATCATCCGAGCTATATCGGATTTAGCCAATCAAGAGGCGACAATGTCTTTTGATGAGTTTATTCATTTAGCTGCAAAACAATCAGCTACTTGTATCATCGAATTATTAAAAACAATATAAAAAATCCAGGAGAGAGATTCTCCTGGATTTTTTTATTTTACGTATTCTTCCGTTAAAGTAAGAAAATCTTCTACATCTTTAGCGGCTAGGGCAACTGCTTCTTCCCAGAAATCAGCTTTACGCAAGTCGACTCCAAGATGTTTTTCTGCAAGTTGTTCTGTTGTCATCGAACCCGTATCTTTTAGAAGCGCAATATATTTATCTTCGTAGCTAGCACCTTCCGCTTGTGCTTTGTGATAAATACCAAGCGAGAATAAGTAACCAAAAGTATATGGGAAATTGTAAAATGGTACATCAGCAATATAAAAATGTAGTTTAGAAGCCCAAAATTGTGGATGATATTCATCTAAAGCATCTAAGTAAGCTTCACGTTGCGCTTCCTCCATTAAAGAATTAAGTCTATCAACTGACACTACACCTTGTTTGCGTGCTTCATAGAAATTGCATTCAAAAATAAATCTAGCATGAATATTCATAAAGAAAGCAATACTACGACCAATTTTATCTTCTAGTAAGGTGATTTTTTCTTCTTTTGTTTTGGCATCTTTTACAGAAGCATCGGCAATAATCATTTCAGCAAAAGTAGAAGCAGTTTCCGCAACATTCATTGCGTAATCAGTGTTTTCAAATGGCTCTTCCCGAATAACATGAGAATGGAAGGCGTGTCCGAGTTCATGTGCAAGAGTTGCAACAGTACCAGGAGCTCCGTCATATGTCATGAAAATCCGGCTTTCTTTTTCGACCGGGAAATCCGTGCAAAAGCCACCAGGACGTTTATTATCACGATCTTCTGCTTCAATCCAACCTTTTTCGAAAGCGGATTTCGCGAAGTTTGCCATTTTCGGGCTGAATTTATTAAATTGTTCGATGATAAAATCTGCGCCTTCTTGATAAGTATATTTTTTTGGTTCGCTTGAGAATACAAGAGGAGCTTCGACATCATAAAAGCTTAATTTTTCAAGCCCAAGCAATTTAGCTTTTCTATCTAAGAATCGGACAAAAGTCGGCTTGTTCGTTTGAATGACGTTCCACATAGATTTTAATGTTTGTTCATCCAAACGATTAATAGCAAGTGGTTCTTCTAAAATATTATCCCATTTACGAATTTCGTATGTAGCTAAACGGAAGCCTGATAAATGATTTAGAGTATCGCTAAAGAGACGAGATTCTTCTTGCCAAACACGAGTATATTCTTTGAAAACTGCCTGACGGACTGCGCGATCAGGGTGATTTAATAAGTTCAGAGCTTGTCCAGCAGATACGGACTTTTCTTCCCCGTCAGTAGTAATGTGCATCCGTAGTTTACCAACGATTGTATCATAATGGTCTGACCAACCACGATAACCATCAACAGCTAAAGAATTAATCGCTGCTTCTTGTTCTTTACTGCCTTTTTTACGACGGTTTGTACGTGCTTCACTTAAAATAAAACTAATTTGTGACAAACCATTTTGCTGCATTAGTTCATCCCAAACACGGTCAGATATTTGAGCAAATTTGTCATGCCATTCATCTTCTGCCGTCGATAGGGTAGCCACATATTGATAAATTAACGCAGAAAGTTCATTTGCACGAGTATCATTAACATCGGCTGAAGCAAGACATTCTAAAAAAGAACCAGCAGTTAATAAAACTTTTGAGATGTCCGCATTTTGATTAACCAATAGTAGAAATTCTACTGAAGCTTCGACGGTTTCGGGAACTTCCCACTCAGCTACATTCACGACAAAGCTATCCAAATCAGCTTTTACCTCTTGAAGTGTTTGCTGTAATTCTTCAGAACCACTACCGCCAACATATATATTTTCTAAATCCCAAGTTAATGCATAATCTTTTGACATTCGTCTACCTCCTTAAAAAAATAACATTTCCTTTCATATTATAGCATTTTTCTAAGGTTTTTTTGTAAAATAAGCAGAAAGATGGTAAAATTTATAGATTATTAGTCTAATTGAATGTATGATAGAATAGACTGTACTAAATAAAAGAATGAGGTGCCAATACGTGTTAAAGCAATTCTCACCAGATAAAATGTTGAATACTCCATTTGGAATAACAGCAGATCAGCTTCGTAAAATGGGAAAGACTACTATTTTAACTGATCTCGATAATACGCTGCTTGCTTGGGATCAACTAGATGCAACGGATGAAGTAATCAACTGGTTTACTATATTGAAAGAAGAAGGAATCAAAGTTATGATTTTTTCTAACAATAATGAAGAACGAGTTGCTCGTGTGGCAAAAGCAATTGATGTCCCTTATTTAGCGCGGGCAAAAAAACCCTTAGGCGCTAATTTTCGCTGGGCGCTAAAAGAAATGAACGCAACACCAGAAGAAACTGTGATGATTGGTGACCAAATTATGACAGATATATTCGGTGGTAATCGTCAAAAATTAACAACTATTTTTGTTCGTCCTGTAAAACAAACAGACGGTATGGCGACAAAATTAAATCGAATGATGGAAAGTATTATTTTAAAACGGTTAGCAAAGAAAAACCAAATTAAGTGGGAGGAATCACTTTGACAGAAGAAATAAGATGTATTGGTTGTGGGGCCATTATTCAAACAGAAGATCCTGATAAAATCGGCTATGCTCCTAAGTCATCGCTAAATAATGAACAAGTTATTTGTAAAAGATGTTTTCGTCTAAAGCATTACAATGAAATTCAAGATGTGGCGCTGACAGACGACGATTTTTTACGTATTTTAAATCAAATTAGTTCGAAGCAAGCTTTAATCGTCTATGTAGTAGATATTTTTGATTTTGATGGCAGTTGGTTGCCTGGACTTCCTCGTTTTGCAGGAAGCAATCCTGTATTACTTGTCGGAAACAAAGAAGACGTTTTACCAAAATCATTAAAACGTGATAAATTAACTCGCTGGATGAGAACTCGTGCAAAAGAACAAGGTTTGGCGGCAACAGATGTTGTTTTAGTCAGCGCTGAAAAAGGGCACGGTTTTGATACTCTTTTAGAAAAGATAGAAGAATTACGAAATGGGCAAGATGTGTATGTTGTTGGTTGTACAAATGTTGGTAAATCAACGCTTATCAACCGTATCATCAAACAAGCTTCAGGTGAAAACAATGTGATTACTACGTCGCAATTCCCAGGAACAACACTTGATAAAATCGAAATTCCGCTTGCTGATGGCAATGTACTTGTTGACACACCTGGAATTATAAATCACCATCAAATGGCGCATTTTATCGATACAACAACTTTAAAAGCTATCACACCTAAAAAAGAAGTAAAACCTGCTGTCTTCCAATTAAATGAAGAACAAACCTTATTTTTAGGCGCGCTTGCTCGTTTAGATTACGTGTCAGGTGGAAGAAAATCATTAGTTGTCTATGTATCTAATAATTTACCAATTCACCGAACAAAATTAGAAAAAGCAGATGCATTATATGAAAAACAAGCCGGTTTTGTTCTTCAACCTCCAACAGAAGAAGGGATGAAGACACTTCCTAAGCTCGTACCGTATACCTTTACCGTGAAAGATAAAGCGGATATTGTGTTTTCTGGACTTGGATGGGTGACAATACCTGAAGGCGGCGCAAAAGTCACTGCTTGGGTTCCTGAAGGCGTTAGCGCAACAATCCGGACATCACTCGTGTAAAACTAAGGAGGCCTGGCATTTGGAAAAATATGTTGTTATCGGAAATCCTATTCGTCACTCGTTATCACCAGCTATGCAAAATCGGATTTTCCAAGAACTTGGAATGAACGCGGAGTATAACTCTGTTTTGATAGAAGAAGATACTTTTGAGACAGAAATAAAAAAATTAATGGATTCTGGAGTGCGCGGATTTAATATCACGACACCATTTAAAGAGCGTATTCTACCATTTTTAGATGAATTAGAGGATTTGGCAGCAGCATCAGGCGCAGTGAATACAGTGCTTAGAAAAGATGGCAAGTGGTATGGCTTCAACACAGATGGCAAAGGTTATTTAGAAGGCTTAGAAGAAATTCGTTCAATTACAAAAGACGATTCTATTTTAATCACAGGAGCAGGTGGAGCTAGTAAAGCAATTTATCTTGCACTTAAAAGCCATACTGAGGCGAAAATAACCGTTGCCAATCGAACAACGGAAAAAGCGATAGAAATGACGAAAGATAATGATAATCATCATGCCATGACACTAGAACAAGCTGAAAAAGAACTGGCTGATTTTACAATTATTATCCAAACTACTTCTATCGGTCTAGAAGCTTCTAAGAATAAAAGCCCAATTTCGCTTTCTAATTTAACAAAAGGAACAATTTGTTCTGATATTATTTATAATCCAGCCGAAACAGCCTTTTTAAAAGAAGCAAAGAAAAATGGGGCTATTACACAAAATGGTTTACCAATGTTTGTTAATCAAGGGGCACTAGCCTTTGAAATATGGACTGGCATTAAGCCAGAGCGATCAATGATGAAAGAAGCAGTACTCGAACAATTAGGAGGAAACTAATGTTAACAGCTACACAAAAACGTTTTTTAAGAAAAGAAGCACACACAATTCAACCAATTTTCCAAGTAGGAAAAGGAAGTGTGTCACCAAATTTAATTATCCAAGTTAAAGAAGCACTTGAAGCTAGAGAATTAATTAAAATCTCCATTTTGCAAAATTGCGAAGAAGACAAACAAACAGTTGCTGAGAAAATTAGCACACGTGCAGGAGCAGACATCGTTCAAGTTATTGGCAGAACAATTATTCTTTACAAACAATCCGTAAATAAGCAACAAATTAAGTTGCCTTAAATTTGGAGGAAACCTGTCATGAAACATAAAGTCGGTATCTTAGGCGGCACATTTGATCCACCACATTTAGCGCACCTCCATATGGCAGAAGAAGCAAAAGCGCAACTCGGTCTTGAAAAAATCCTTTTTCTCCCCAATAAAGTTCCTCCACATAAACAGATTAGTGGTATGGCTTCAAATGAGGAACGAGTGGAAATGCTTCAATTGATGATAGAAGATAGGGATTCTTTTGAAATTGACACTCGCGAGCTTATGCGAACTGGAAAGTCCTATACGTATGATACAATGCGTGATATGATAAGCGAACAGCCGAATACGGATTTTTATTTTATTATCGGCGGGGACATGGTAGAATATTTGCCAAAGTGGTATCATATAGATGACTTAGTAAAAATGGTGACATTCGTTGGGGTTAACCGCCCACTATATCAAAAAGAAGTTCCGTACGATATTGTTAAAATCAATATGCCGGAAACAGCTATTTCTTCAACTGAAATTAGAAATGATATTGAACACGCAGAAGCCTTTTTACCAGAAAAAGTATGGTCATATATAAAGGAGCATCAACTTTATGGAAAGAAATGAAGTGCTAAAAAAAGTAGAAGAAGCTATGCCAACTGCAAGATTCAAACACACTTTAGGCGTTGAAAAAGCAGCAATAGAACTCGCAGAACATTATCACATGGATATAGAAAAGGCGAGAATAACCGCCCTGTTACACGATTATGCGAAATACTATGAAGATGATAAAGCGAGAAAAATCATTGAAGACGAGGGATTTGATCCACGTTTATTGCAGTTTCATCGCTCGCTTTGGCACGCTCCAGTTGGCGCATATTTAGCAGAAAAAGAGTTTGGCATTACTGATCCAGAAATCTTGGAAGCTATTCGTCTTCATACGACAGGAAGCGGAGCGATGTCCGATTTCGATAAACTCATCTATTTAGCGGATTATACGGAACCTGGAAGAACATTTCCTGGTGTATATAAAGCACGCAGACTAGCACTGAAATCACTTGACGCAGCAATGTTGTTTGCTTTATCCAATACAATAACGTATTTGATTAAAAAGCAACAATCGGTTTTTCCAGATACACTGGATGCCTATAATTATTTTGTTAATTTAAATTTGGAAGGAGACTATTAATAATTTGAACAGTTATGATACATTAATGCTGACCGCAAAGGCAGCAGACGATAAAAGAGCAGAGGATATTTTAGCACTAGACATGAAGGGGTTATCAAGTTTCGCGGATTATTTTGTTATCTGCCATGGTAATTCAGACAAACAAGTCCAAGCAATTGCTCGTGAAATTAAAGAAAAAGCGCTTGAAAACCAAGTAGATGTAAAACGTTTAGAAGGCTTTGATGCGGCTCAGTGGATTTTAATCGATTTAGGAGATGTTATTATCCATGTATTCCACAAAGAAGAGCGTTCTTACTATAATTTAGAAAAACTATGGGGAGACGCGCCGCTCGTGGACGTTTCTGCTGCGTTTATTTCTTAATAACTAACAAAAAACAGGCGGGAAAAAAATCCGTCTGTTTTTTTTAAGGAGAAATCGATAATGAGTTATGAATATTTTCCGGGATTCTATGATAGACTCATGGATTCTGAGCTTTATGATGAATGGTTGGAGTTTTCAGCGGACTTTATTGGTGACACATCAAAAAAAGTACTCGATTTAGCATGCGGTACAGCTGAATTCGCTCTACGATTAAGCTTTTTAGGACATCAAGTTACTGGTGTGGATTTGTCGAAAGAAATGGTGGCAGTTGCTAAAGAAAAAGTCGCGGCAGCTGAAATAAATCTACCAATACTAGAGCAAGACATGTCAAAGTTAGCTTTAAATCAAACCTTCGATGTAGTTACATGTTTCTGTGATTCTCTTAATTATTTAGAAACCGAACAAGCACTTGAGAATACTATTAAAGCGGTATCTGATCACTTAACACCAAATGGCTTATTTTTATTTGATGTGCATTCTGTATTTAAAATAGATCAAGGCTTTAAAGATTATTCTTATGGTGATAGCGATGAGGAAATTTCGATAATTTGGAATTCGTTTCCTGGTGAATATCCCCATTCAGTCGAACATGAGCTAACCTTTTACATTTTAGGGGAGGATAACATGTATAATCGGGTCGATGAATTACATAAAGAAAGGACCTATCCAATCACCACATATAAAGAATTATTAAAAAAATACGGTTTTTCGAAAATTGATGTTTACGCTGATTTCAGTCATGAAAATCCAACAAACAGCAGCGAAAGAATCTTTTTCGTAGCAAGAAAGTAATTTTCCAAGATTACTTTCTTTTTTTATGCGTTTTTGCTCTAAATAATCGAAAAGGAGTTTTTGGTCGTTTGGCGAATAATATAATTAAAGGCGGTGAAATGGATGATGGAACTACTGAAGAAACACAAAAACTATTTTTTAATAGGAATTGCCATTCTTTGTGCTGGAGTAATTTATATAAGTATCCCAACTTCTCAAACAGATAAGGTTACAGCAAACCAAGCGCTAAATACTGAAGAAAAACCACAAAAAGAGGAAAAAAAGAATGCTACACATATCTATATTGACATCAAAGGGGCAGTCCGAACTCCTGGTGTGTATAAATTACCAGTAGATGCCAGAGTGCAAGATGTTGTGAAAGTAGCAGGAGGACTCACAGAAGATGCGGACAACAGCAAATTAAACTTAGCCGAAAAACTAAAAGACGAAATGAGTATCTATGTTTATAAAAAAGGAGAAGCAGGATCAGAAGAAGTAGTAAAAGATGATATAGAATCATCTGAAACAGACAAAAAAGTTAATATTAATAGCGCAACGAAGATAGACTTGCAACAAGTGCCCGGAATTGGAGATTCAAAAGCAACAGCTATTATCGAATATCGTGAAAAAGAAGGACTGTTTCAGACAATAGAAGACTTAAAAAATGTTACTGGCATAGGCGAAAAAACAGTTGAAAAATTAAAAGAATATTTGGATGTTAATTAATAAAAGTGGTTGACGAACTTCCTTATAAACACCTATACTAATATTTATCAAATCATAAGGGAGTTTTTAATGTGCAAAGAATCGCATGGGATCAGTTTTTTATGGCGCAAAGTCATCTAATTTCATCAAGGAGCACGTGTACAAGATTAATGGTAGGTGCAACCATAGTACGTGATAAACGTATTATTGCGGGCGGATATAACGGGTCAATAGCTGGCGGAGATCACTGCGCAGAACATGGTTGTTACGTTGTTGATGGCCACTGTATCCGGACTATTCACGCAGAAATGAATGCGATTTTACAGTGTGCTAAATTTGGCGCTTCGACAGATAAAGCAGAATTATACGTAACACATTTCCCTTGTCTCGCTTGTACGAAATCAATCATTCAAGCAGGAATAAAGAAAGTGTATTTCGCTAAAGACTACAAAAACCATCCATACGCTTTAGAACTATTTAATATTGCTGGAGTTGAATTACAAAAAGTAGAATTTGATGAATCTGTTCTTCAAGTTAATAATTGGAATGCAGAAAAAATGCATACTTTAGTAAAAGAAGCAGCAGTGGAAGTGAATATCGAACCAGAAAAAGCAGAACAACTCTATCAAAACATTTCAAATAAATTGAATTAAATAAGGAGGGAACGTTATCGAGCGATATTTAGCTATCATTATTTTAGCTATTATCTGTACTACTTTTACAAGCTCTATCGTTCCCATATGTATTTGTTTGCTTGGCATCGTTGCTTTTATTAAAAAATCCAAAATTATTCTTCTGTTTGTCCTCGTTTATCTCCTAACTTGTTTTTTATTTTTTGTGGAAAAATCAAATGTGTCTTCTTATACAGCTACTGAATTTAACGGAAATTGCCAAATAATCAATGACTTAAAAGTAGATGGTGATAGTTTCCAAGCTGTAGTACGCTGCCAGAAAGAAAAATTCCAATTGAGTTACAAAATATCAACTGAAAAAGAGCAACAAAATCTTAAAAAGCTCACTTATGGCCAATTTATTTCTGTATCCGCTAAGTTAGAGCCCCCTCAAACAAATCGTAATCAAGCTCAATTTAATTATAAAGAGTATCTTAAAGGTAAAAACATTAACTATATACTACAAGTAAATACACTCTATATTTCTGGACAATCTGCTCCGTCCATACTAATGCGCATTCAAAATACACGTTTATTGATAATGAATCATCTAACTGAAAACATCTCTCCAAAAATAACTCCTTATCTACTAGCGTTAATCACTGGTGAGAAAAATGGCTTTTCACCTGAAATGTATGAAGTATATCAACAAATGGGCGTTGTTCATTTATTAGCTATATCAGGGCTTCATGTTAATTTATTAATCGGATCAATTTATTTTTTATTGTTAAAGCTAGGTATAACAAGGGAGCGAGTCACTATTTCTCTCCTTGTATTATTACCTTTTTACGTTATCCTCACAGGAGCAAGTCCGCCTGTAATTCGAGCAGCGACAATGACTGCTTTACTTTTACTTTCAGAAAAATATGCTACTAAATGGAGTTCTTTTTCTGTTATTTGTATATCTTTTATCTTGTTTTTTATAATACAACCTCATGTCATTTATGAAGTGGGTTTTCAACTTTCTTATGTTGTATCTTTTGGGATAATTTTGTCATCCCGTCAAATATTAGTAAGGCAACAAAGTCCTTTTGTTAAATCATTGACTATTTCCTTCATCTCAACGATGATGTCTTCTGTTGTTATGATGTATCATTTTTACTCGTTTTCTTGGGTAGGGATTTTCTTTAACCTACTATATGTTCCACTTTTTACAATCATTGTATTACCAGGTTGTTTAGGTGTTTTTTTACTATCTATTATTTCCCCAACATTAATGAAAATTCCTGAATATGTGCTTACTTTTTTGATTCAATTAATGGAAAGTTTAACTAATCTCTTTGCAAAGATACCGCATCAAACTATTATTACTGGCAGACCAAACACTATTATGCTCGTGCTAATTATCGCTACAATACTACTATTTTTTTATCAGTGGCAAAAGAAACAATTTCCAATCGGAATCTTTATTTGCTTTTGTTTATTATGTTATTTTTCTAGTTTTAATGTTACTGGAAAGGTTAGTTTTATTGACGTCGGGCAAGGAGATAGCATATTAATACAATTACCGAAAAACAAAGGCAATTACCTTATAGATACTGGTGGCGAGCTTCTGGTAGAGAAAGAAGCTTGGACAAAAAAACGAAAACCATTCACAATCGGTGGAAGTACTCTCACACCCGTTTTAAAATCAAAAGGAATTAGTAGTTTAGATAAAGTCATCATTACACATAGCGACACGGATCACATGGAAGGGCTCGATGAACTGCAAAAAAATATCGCCATAAAAGAACTGATTTTTGCAAAAGGGGCAGAAAATAAAGCCATTATGAGAGAAGCTCTTAAGACTATGCCAAAAGTAAAACAAACGATTATTTTAGCCGGAGCACAGTGGCAAGTTGGTCAAAATAAATTTGAATGTTTGTATCCAAATGAAATGGGAGAAGGCGGAAACGATGATTCTATTGTTTTAAAAGCAATATTGGATAATAAAACATGGATTTTCACAGGAGATTTAGAAGCAAGCGGAGAAAAGGCGCTTTTAGATAAATCGATTAAGGGCGATATTTTAAAAGTTGGGCATCATGGAAGTAAGACCTCAACCTCTAAAGCATTTGTCGAGCAAGTAAAACCAGCTTATGCAATTATTTCTTGTGGTTTAAAAAACCGTTTTGGTCATCCTCATAAAGAAACGATAGACACGTTAGAGGAAGCAGAAGTAAAGATTTTACGAACTGATCTACAAGGAGAAATAATCTACACATTTGGAAAGGGCTTCGAAACCACTTTGAAATAAAACTTGCTATCTCTTATTTCATGTTTTACCATAGAAAGAGAAATAAGAGTGAAGCGAGGCGAAATGAATGCTGCCAGAATGGAAACAGATACGCTCAAAAAAAATAACTCCTGTGTATTTAATCATCGGGACAGAAGATTATATTATTAACGAGACAAAGCAACTTTTAATAGATAATATTTTAGATGGGGAAGAAGTCGAGTTTAATTATGCTAATTTAGATTTAGAAGAAATGCCAATTGAAGTAGTCATTCAAGAAGCCGAAAGTATGCCGTTTTTTGGCGATAAGCGCCTAGTAATGGCAAATAATCCGATTTTCTTAACCACCGAAAAAAGTAAAAACAAAGTAGAACACGACGCTGCAAAGTTAGAAGCTTATTTGAATGAGCCCGTTGATTATTCTGTATTATGTTTTGTGGCACGGGTAGAAAAATTAGATGAACGTAAAAAACTTACCAAACTACTCAAAAAAACAGCCACAGTAATAGAAGCGAAACGACCTAATGAAAATGAACTGAAGAAATGGCTTGAAGCAAAACTAAACGAAAACAATATGCAGATGTCTCAAGAGGCGATTACTCGGCTTATTGAACTTACAAGTGGTCAATTAACGACAGCAATGAATGAATTACAAAAACTTATGTTGTATTGTTTTGACACTAAAGAAATCACGGTGCAAGACGTCGAATCTTTAGTCGTTCGTTCCCTCGAGCAAAATATTTTCTTATTGCTAGATAAGATGATTGCGATGGATATTGGTGGGGCACTTAGAATTTATTACGACTTGTTAAAACAAAAAGAAGAACCTATCAAGATATTAGCTTTAATTTCTAGCCAATTTCGCTTGTTAAATCAATTAAAGTTACTTGAGCAACAAGGTTATTCACAACAACAAGCTGCATCTAAATTAAAAGTACATCCGTTTCGTGTGAAATTAGCGTCTAAACAAGCAAAGAATTTCTCAGAGCTACAATTAAATCAAGCTTTAAAACGATTGGCTGAAATAGATCTTGAAATGAAAACAGGCTTCGGTGATAAAGAACAGAAGTTAGAATGGTTTTTATTTGAATTACAGGATAATCGCCAAAAAACTGTATAAAAAATAGCTTTGTCTCCAGAAGACAAAGCTATTTTAAAAACAAAAAACACCACACAAGGTGTGATGTTTTATACCTAAACGGTATTATTTAGCTAATTTAGCAGCTAAGCGAGATTTGTTGCGAGCAGCATTGTTTTTGTGAATCAATCCTTTGCTCACAGCGCTATCTAATTTTTTCGATGCTTCTACGTAAAGATCTTTCGCGTTGTCCGCGTTGTTTGCAGCTGCTTCATCAAATTTTTTGATAGCAGTACGCATTGCAGAACGTTGAGATGCATTACGGCTGTTGCGAGTTTCAGCAGTTTTTACACGTTTAATTGCAGATTTAATATTTGGCATTCCATTCACCTCCGTCCAAACTAATGAGGTAGTATTTATTTCATATAACATACCTTTTTAAATTATATCAGAACAAATGCTATTATACCGAAAACACAGCCATATTGCAATAATACTTTCTATTTTATTTTAAATTTATCCGTAATTAATAAAGAAGTCATTGAATGTTAAGCGTTCTACTGATATAATCAAGGATAGCTTGCCATCGGATTTATGCGATGAGTTCTAATCAGGAGCTGGGGAAATGAACAAAGAAGAAATGAATGCAAGACAAAAGAAAATTAGAAACTTTTCGATTATCGCGCACATAGATCATGGTAAATCTACACTCGCTGATCGGATTTTAGAACAAACAGGTGCTTTGACGCATCGTGAAATGAAAAATCAGCTACTAGATTCGATGGATTTAGAACGTGAACGCGGGATAACCATAAAATTAAATGCTGTACAATTAAAATATAAAGCAAAAGACGGAGAAACGTATATCTTTCATTTAATCGATACACCGGGACACGTCGATTTCACTTATGAAGTATCTAGAAGTTTAGCCGCATGTGAAGGTGCTATTTTAGTAGTAGACGCTGCACAAGGTATCGAAGCGCAAACACTGGCAAACGTTTATTTAGCTCTAGATAATGATTTAGAAATTTTACCTGTAATTAATAAGATTGATTTGCCAGCAGCAGATCCAGAAAGAGTTCGTGCTGAAATTGAAGATGTTATTGGCTTGGATGCATCAGATACTGTCCTTGCTTCTGCAAAATCAGGCATCGGGATTGAAGACATCCTTGAACAAATAGTTGAAAAAGTACCAGAACCATCTGGTGACGTTGATAAACCACTTAAAGCACTTATTTTTGATTCTGTTTTTGATGCGTATCGTGGCGTAATAGCTAATATCCGTATTATGGATGGTGTTGTAAAAGCTGGCGACAGAATTAAGATGATGTCAAACGGCAAAGAGTTTGAAGTTACAGAAGTTGGTGTTTTCTCTCCAAAAGCAACACCACGTGATGAGCTTCTTGTTGGTGACGTTGGTTACTTAACAGCTGCAATCAAAAATGTTGGAGATACTCGAGTGGGTGATACAATCACACTTGCGAACAATCCTGCTGAAGAAGCTCTTGACGGATACCGCAAATTAAATCCAATGGTTTATTGCGGACTTTATCCAATTGACTCTTCCAAATATAACGATTTACGTGATGCACTTGAAAAATTAGAACTCAATGATTCAGCTTTACAATTTGAAGCAGAGACTTCTCAAGCATTAGGTTTTGGATTCCGTTGTGGATTTTTAGGTCTACTACACATGGAAATTATTCAAGAAAGAATTGAGCGCGAATTTAATATCGATTTAATTACTACGGCCCCAAGTGTTATTTACCACGTGAATTTAACAGATGGATCTAATATTGTGGTCGATAACCCAGCTGATATGCCTGAACCTGGCGTAATTGAAAGCGTGGAAGAACCATACGTTAAAGCAACTGTCATGGTTCCAAATGATTATGTTGGTGCGGTAATGGAACTTGCACAAAACAAACGGGGGAACTTCATTACAATGGAGTACTTGGATGATATTCGCGTTAGTATTGTGTACGAAATTCCACTATCTGAAATAGTTTACGACTTCTTCGACCAATTAAAATCTTCTACAAAAGGCTATGCGTCCTTTGATTATGAATTAATTGGCTATAAAGCTTCTAAACTTGTGAAAATGGATATTCTTTTAAATGCAGAAAAAGTGGATGCACTTAGCTTTATCGTTCACCGTGATTTTGCCTACGAGCGTGGAAAAATCATTGTCGAGAAATTAAAAGAACTTATTCCAAGACAACAATTTGAAGTACCTATTCAAGCAGCAATTGCAACAAAAATTGTTTCTCGTTCCACTATTAAAGCTCTACGTAAAAACGTACTTGCTAAATGTTATGGTGGGGACGTATCGCGTAAACGAAAACTCTTAGAGAAACAAAAAGAAGGTAAAAAACGAATGAAACAAATCGGTTCTGTGGAAGTGCCGCAAGAAGCTTTCATGGCAATCTTGAAAATGGACGAATCGAAATAATAACAAAGATTGTGCTAAGAGCGAATATGTTCATAGCACAATCTTTTTATGTTAAAAGCGAAACCTCCACATATGCACTAGAAAATATGTTAAACTGACTAGTGGACAACGAAGCAAATTTTAAGTGCAAGGAATTGATAAAAATGATAAATACGAATCTATCGAGTAATGAAAGTTCAGCGGTATATATCCATATTCCGTTTTGCGAACACATTTGCTATTACTGCGATTTTAATAAAGTATTCTTAGAAGGACAACCAGTCGATGAATACGTAGATTTACTAATAAAAGAAATGGAAATGACTGCTGCAAAAGGTCCCATCGCTCCGGTTGACACGGTTTTTGTGGGCGGCGGAACACCTACGACCTTAAATGAAGCGCAAATTGCAAGACTTTGCACAGCTATCCAAGAAATATTACCACTCAAAAATGAAATTGAGTTTTCCTTTGAAGCAAATCCAGGAGATCTTTCTATATCCAAATTACAAGCAATGCAAGATCATGGTGTCAATCGCATTAGTATAGGCGTTCAAAGTTTCAATAACGAGCTTCTTAAAAAAATTGGTCGCATTCATACCGTGAAAGATGTATACCAATCTGTTGAAAACATGCGCAAAGTTGGTTTTGAAAATGTAAGTATTGATTTGATTTTTAGCTTGCCAGGTCAAACAGAGGCTGACTTTAAAGACACTTTAAAACAAGCACTTGATTTAGACTTACCTCACTATTCAGCATACTCACTAATTATTGAACCAAAAACGATTTTTTACAACCTTATGCAAAAAGGAAAACTATTCCTACCTGGCCAAGATGCCGAAGCAAACATGTATGATTTATTACTAACAGAAATGGAAAAACACGGTCGGAAACAATATGAGATTAGTAATTTCGCCAAAGAAGGCTTTCAAAGCAAACACAATATTACTTACTGGAGCAATGAGCATTATTACGGGTTTGGCGCCGGAGCACATGGATATGTCGGCAACACCCGTTATAGCAATTTTGGTCCTATAAAAAAATACATGGAACCATTACAAGAAAATAAACTTCCTACATTCCAACAAAAAGAACTTACTTTAAAAGAAAAAATGGAAGAAGAAATGTTTTTAGGCCTTAGAAAAATAGACGGAGTTAATAAAATTCACTTCAAGCAAAAATTCGGTCAAGATTTAGATACGACTTTTGCGCATGCTATTCAAAAAACTACTGCAAAAGGCTGGCTTGAAAATAACGAAGAAAATGTGGCACTTACAAGAAGCGGAAGATTTTTAGGAAATAATGTTTTTCAAGAATTTCTCTAAAACCGCATCATTTGACCTTTTTTGACCAAACAATCCTACTTTAGTCTGAAATCGAGTGTTTTCGGTTGACTAAGCTAGAATTGTTTGGTAAATTTATACTTGTATTTAGCACTTGACGTTATTGAGTGCTAAAAGAGGTGATAGATATGTTAACAGAAAGACAACTTCTGATTTTCCGTGCCATCATCGATCATTTCACTTGGACTATTCAGCCGGTTGGATCGAAAAATTTGCTGAAAGAAAAAAGTTTGCCTTATAGTTCAGCGACTATCCGTAATGAGATGGGTGTCCTTGAAGAATACGGTTTTATTGAAAAAACACATTCTTCGTCCGGACGAGTTCCTTCTGAGAAAGGGTACCGCTTCTATGTCGATTATTTGCTCCAGCCCAAGAAGCTAGACAAATCCGACAGACAAATGATTCGTTCTTTCTTTTCAGAGAATTATTACGAAATGGAAGGACTCATCCAAAATTCAGCATTAATGTTATCCGATTTAACCAATTACACGTCCATCTTGCTTGGTCCAGAAGCAACGAAAAATCATTTAAGTGGCTTTAGATTTGTACCAATAAATAATTTTCAGGCAATGCTCATTTTAATTACCGATCAAGGGCATGTTGATAACCATCTTGTGACAATACCTGAGGGCACAACGCTTTCTGATATTGAACGAATGGTCAACATTTTAAACGAACGGTTAGTTGGGCTTTCACTGGATGATTTAAAAGTACAAATACCAATGGAAGTAAAAGAACTACTTGGAAAGCATGTTAGAAACTATGAAAGCTTTATGCATGTCTTTTCTGATTCTTTTGCCCAGGCCAGCCAGCAAAAAGTGTATTTTGGCGGAAAAACGAACATCTTAAATCAACCAGAATTTCATGATATTAATAAAGTCCGTGAGATGCTCCATTTGATGGAAGAAGAACAAGATGTATATGAATTGTTTAGGGATATTCCCGACGGTCTACAAGTTAAAATTGGCCGTGAAAACAATAATAGTCTAATGGAAGATTGTAGTATCATTACAGCAACATACAATATTGCTGGCGAACGTGTTGGCGGTATTGTGCTCCTAGGTCCAACAAGAATGGAATATAGCAGAATGATGGGCTTAGTTGATGTAATGAGTCGAGATTTAACCGATGTGTTAACCAAACTTTATCGTGATAACCAAAATTAGGAAGGCTGAAAAAGCATAAGTTTTTTCAGGAGGTGGCTACAGTGTCTGAGAAAAAGAACAAAAAAGAAAAACTAGCTGAGGAAATCGAACAAGAAGAATTAAATAGTTTAGATGAATCAGAAGAAACAGTGGAAGAAGAAGCGACAGAAGAAACTTTAACAGAAGAACAAGCCAAAATTTTAGAGCTTGAAAACAAACTAGATGAAGTTGAAAATCGTTATCTTCGCATGCAAGCGGATTTTGAAAATGTCAAAAAAAGACATATTGCTGACCGCGATGCTAGCCAAAAATACCGTTCGCAAAGCCTAGCGCAAGATTTACTTCCTGCACTAGATAGTTTTGAAAAAGCTCTTGCAACGACTTCTGATCAAGAAGAAGTGAAACAAATTCTAAAAGGAATGGAAATGGTTTACAACCAAATTCTTGTTGCTTTTGAAAAAGAAGGTATTGAGGTAATTCCGGCTGTCGGCGAACAATTTGACCCGAACTTCCATCAAGCCGTGATGCAAGATAGTGATGAAAATGCAGGTAGTAATGAAATCACTGCTGAACTTCAAAAAGGTTATAAATTAAAAGACCGGGTTATTCGCCCATCGATGGTAAAAGTGAATCAATAAAAAATAATTACTGAATAACAGGAGGAAATAACAATGAGTAAAATTATCGGAATTGACTTAGGAACAACAAACTCTGCAGTAGCAGTATTAGAAGGCGGAGAAGCTAAAATTATCCCTAACCCAGAAGGCGCACGTACAACACCTTCTGTCGTTGGTTTCAAAAACGGCGAACGCCAAGTTGGTGAAGTAGCGAAACGTGCTGCAATCACAAACCCAAATACAATTAGTTCTATTAAACGTCACATGGGTACTAACTATAAAGAAACAATCGAAGGAAAAGATTACTCACCACAAGAAATCAGTGCAATCATTTTACAATATCTAAAAAGCTATGCAGAAGACTACCTTGGTGAAACTGTAGATAAAGCTGTTATTACAGTTCCAGCTTACTTCAACGATGCACAACGTCAAGCAACAAAAGATGCTGGTAAAATCGCTGGTCTTGAAGTAGAACGTATTATCAACGAACCAACAGCAGCAGCTCTTGCTTACGGTATGGATAAAACAGAAACAGACCAAACAATCCTAGTATTTGACCTTGGTGGTGGTACTTTTGACGTATCTATCCTTGAATTAGGTGACGGCGTATTTGAAGTACACTCAACTGCTGGTGATAACGAATTAGGTGGAGATGACTTTGATAAAAAAATCATCGACTATCTAGTAGCAGAATTCAAAAAAGACAATGGTATTGACTTAAGCCAAGATAAAATGGCACTTCAACGTTTAAAAGATGCAGCTGAAAAAGCGAAAAAAGATCTTTCTGGCGTAACAAGCACACAAATCTCCTTACCATTTATCACAGCTGGAGAAGCTGGTCCACTTCACTTAGAAGTAACCCTTACTCGTGCTAAATTTGATGAATTAACACATGACTTAGTTGAACGTACTATTGCGCCAACTCGTCAAGCATTAAAAGATGCAAACCTATCTGCAAGCGATATTGACCAAGTAATCTTAGTTGGTGGATCTACTCGTATCCCTGCAGTTCAAGAAACAATCAAAAAAGAATTAGGCAAAGAACCTCATAAAGGTGTAAACCCGGATGAAGTTGTAGCAATGGGTGCTGCAATTCAAGGTGGCGTAATCACTGGTGATGTAAAAGACGTTGTACTACTTGACGTAACTCCATTATCCCTTGGTATTGAAACAATGGGTGGCGTTATGACTACACTTATCGAACGTAATACAACTATCCCAACATCTAAATCACAAACTTTCTCTACAGCAGCTGATAACCAACCAGCAGTAGATATTCATGTACTTCAAGGTGAACGTCCAATGGCAAAAGACAACAAAACATTAGGTCGTTTCCAATTAGCGGATATTCCACCAGCACCACGCGGAATTCCACAAATCGAAGTATCTTTTGACATCGATAAAAATGGTATCGTAACAGTTCGTGCAAAAGATCTTGGAACTGGTAAAGAACAAAACATCGTTATTAAATCTTCTTCTGGCCTAACTGATGAAGAAATTGAAAAAATGGTTCAAGACGCAGAAGCTAATGCTGAAGAAGATAAAAAGAACAAAGAAAACGCTGAACTTCGTAACAATGCAGACCAATTAGTATTCACTGTCGATAAAACTTTGAAAGAACTAGAAGGCAAAGTTGAAGAAGAAGAAGTGAAAAAAGCAGAAGCAGCTCGTGATGAACTACAAGAAGCTCTTAAAGGTGAAGATTTCGAAGCTATCAAAGAAAAAACAGACAGCTTAAACGAAATCGTTCAAAACCTATCTGTTAAATTATACGAACAAGCTGCAGCAGAACAACAAGCAGCAGGTGGCGCAGAAGGTCAAGAAGCTCCTCAAAATGACGATGTAGTAGATGCTGAATTTGAAGAAGTAAATGACGACGACAAAGAAAACAAATAATCTTTTTTAAAGGTAAGGATAATGAGTCAAAGTCTACTGTGGCTTTGGCTTTTTATCTGAAATAAAGTTTTTACAACATCTCTTTCAAATGTTACAATACGTTAGGACTATAAAAATCTATCATGGACAGGAGTGATGGCGGATGGCAAAACGAGATTACTATGAAGTGCTTGGTGTTTCCAAAAGCGCCTCAGCGGACGAAATAAAAAAAGCTTACCGGAAACTGTCCAAACAGTATCATCCGGACATAAATAAAGAAGCAGGCGCTGATGAAAAATTTAAAGAAATATCAGAGGCTTATGAAGCATTAAGTGACCCACAAAAACGTGCGCAATATGATCAATATGGACACGTAGATCCAAACCAAGGCTTCGGCGGCGGTGCAGGTGGTGGCTTTGGCGGAGGCGGATTCTCCGGATTTGAAGACATCTTTGACACATTCTTCGGTGGAGGAGGACGTCAACAAGACCCTAACGCACCAAGACAAGGTAGCGATTTACAATATACAATGCGTCTTAAATTTAAAGAAGCGATTTTTGGTAAAGATGCGGAAATCGAAATTCCTCGCGAAGAAAACTGTGACACATGTCATGGATCCGGCGCAAAACCAGGAACTACACCTGAAAAATGTAGCCATTGTGGTGGTAAAGGATCTATTAACGTGGAACAAAATACCCCATTTGGTCGCGTAGTCAATAAACGCACATGTCAATACTGTAATGGTACTGGTAAAGAAATCAAAGAAAAATGTCCAACTTGTCACGGTAAAGGCCGCGTAACTAAAACGAAAAAAATCAAAGTGAAAGTTCCAGCTGGTGTGAATGATGGACAACAAATGCGCGTATCTGGCGAAGGGGAAGCTGGTATTAATGGCGGACCTAACGGCGATTTATATGTAGTATTCGTTGTGATTCCAGATGAATTTTTCGAACGAGAAGCTGACGACATTTATGTAGAAGTGCCAATCACTTTCGTACAAGCCACTCTAGGTGACGAAATCGATGTACCAACTGTGCACGGTAAAGTTCGCCTGAAAATCCCTAGTGGTACACAAACAGGGACAACCTTCCGCTTACGAGGTAAAGGTGTTCCGCATCTTCGTGGAAACGGAACAGGCGATCAACACGTAATCGTCAAAGTAATTGTTCCGAAAAAACTAGATGATAAACAAAAAGAAATCTTACGAGAATTTGCTTCCACTACTGGAGACAAAGTAGACGAACAAACATCTGGATTTTTTGACAAAATGAAACGAGCTTTTAAAGGCGATTGATGAACGTAGAGGTCGATAGTTGTGCGAGAAGCAACCATCGACCTTTTCTACATACTAAAGGAGTGTTGAAAAATGGAATGGTCAGAAGTAGAAGTCCATACAACAAACGAAGCAGTGGAGCCAGTTGCAAATGTTTTAACGGAGTTCGGGGCAGCGGGAGTTTCTATTGAAGATGTAGCAGACTTTTTACGCGAACGAGAAGATAAATTCGGTGAAATTTATGCATTAAAACGAGAAGATTATCCAGAAGATGGCGTTATCATCAAAGCTTACTTCTTAAAAACCACGGAATTTGTCGAGCAAATCCCAGAAATCGAACAAACTTTGAAGAACCTTACAACCTTTGATATTCCTCTTGGTAAATTTCAATTTGTTGTGAATGATGTAGACGATGAAGAATGGGCAACTGCTTGGAAAAAATACTATCATCCTGTTCAAATCACAGACCGTATCACGATTGTACCAAGTTGGGAATCTTATACACCATCTGCTAACGAAATAATCATTGAGCTAGATCCAGGAATGGCTTTCGGTACTGGGACACATCCGACAACACAACTTTGTATCCGTGCGCTAAGTGATTATTTACAACCAGGTGATGAACTCATTGACGTTGGCACGGGTTCCGGTGTGTTAAGTATTGCTAGCGCCAAACTTGGAGCAAAATCCATTTTAGCAACAGACCTCGACGAAATTGCTACTCGCGCTGCAGAAGAAAATATTCGTTTAAATAAAACAGAAAATATCATTACCGTAAAGCAAAATAATCTCCTTCAAGATATTAATAAATCCGATGTAGATATTGTCGTAGCCAACATTTTAGCAGAAGTTATTTTACTTTTCCCGGAAGATGTTTATAAAGCACTTAAACCAGGCGGAATTTTCATTGCTTCAGGAATTATTGAAGACAAAGCCAAAGTAGTAGAAGAAGCGCTGAAAAACGCTGGGCTTATCATCGAAAAAATCGAGCAACAAGGGGACTGGGTTGCAATCATTTCCAAACGAGGAGTGGAATAAATGCAACGTTATTTTGTAAATTATGAGCTAGAAAACGATAACGATACACTAAGCATTACAGGAGAAAATTTTCATCATATTGCACGTGTTATGCGGATGAAAGAATCCGACCAAGTTTTCATTGTTTTTCCGAGCAAAAAAACATGTATCGCGGCTATTACGGCAATAAATGAGGAAGAGGTATTATTAAATCTAGTGAAATGGCTGGAAGAAGATACCGAATTGCCCATTGAAATCACTATTGCGAGCGGCCTACCGAAAGGCGACAAACTAGAACTCATCATTCAAAAAAGTACAGAACTCGGTGCACATAAATTCATCCCTTATAAAGCCGAACGTTCTGTAGTGAAATGGGATGATAAAAAAGTCATCAAAAAAATCGAGCGCCTTCAAAAAATTGCGCAAGAAGCGGCTGAACAATCGCACCGGACTGTCATTCCAGAAGTTCATTATGCTGCTAGTTTCAAAGAATTAATGTTTGACCATGTTCACTATGACTATGTTATCGCCGCATATGAAGAGAGTGCCCGAGAAGGCGAGGATAGTGCGCTTGCTAGCTTATTTCAAACAATGAAGCCTGGACAGTCTGTTTTGTGTATTTTTGGACCAGAAGGCGGCATTAGTGAAAAAGAGCTGTTGCTTCTTCAAGAAGTAAATGCCAAACTTGCCGGACTCGGCCCAAGAATTTTAAGAACAGAAACTGCTCCGCTCTATGTATTATCAGCTGCTTCTTTCTATTTTGACCTTTACGAAAATAAAAATCGTTAACATTTCAAAGTTTTATGCGAAAGTTAACGATTTCATGTTGACGATGCCCGATGTTTCGTATATAATTTTTAATGAGTGAATGCTTATCTGCATTACTTCAGAATAATTCATAATTTATTTTCCGTTATGTCCTATTCTGGAACTTAAATGAAGGATTTAAGTGAGTGCATGTAAGTGCCGGAGGGAGGGAAAGAGAGATGTCAAAAACAGTAGTTCGTAAAAACGAATCGCTTGAAGATGCTCTTCGTCGCTTTAAACGTACTGTTTCCAAAAGTGGAACTTTGCAAGAATCCAGAAAGCGCGAATTTTATGAAAAACCAAGCGTAAAACGTAAGAAAAAATCCGAAGCAGCAAGAAAACGCAAATTCTAATTAAAAGGCGATGATTTCGTTGACACTGCTTGACAAGTTAAATGAAGATATGAAGCAAGCGATGCGCGATAAAGAAAAAGAAAAACTTTCCGTTATTCGCATGTTAAAAGCAGCTTTACAAAACGAAGCAATTCACCAAGGTGTGAAAGATCTTACTCCGGATGATGAAGTAACCGTGATTTCCCGCGAACTCAAACAACGCAGAGATTCTCTAGCCGAGTTTGACAAAGCAGGACGTAGCGACCTTTCTGATAAAGTCCGTTCCGAGATTGTCATTGTTGAGGACTATGCGCCGAAACAATTGACTCCTGAAGAGCTTGAGAACATTGTGAAAGCAACTATCGAAGAAGTTGGCGCATCTAGTAAAGCTGATTTCGGCAAAGTAATGTCCGCAATTATGCCTAAAGTAAAAGGCAAAGCTGACGGCGGTGCTGTTAACCAATTCGTAAAAAAATATCTTTCATAAACTAATTCAAACTAGTTTTGAAAACATTAAAAAACAGGGTTTCTTCATATTTTATGAAGGAAATCCTGTTTTTTTTATACATACATTTGGCAGAAATTAAAGCTATTCATCGCTTCGTTTTTCAAGCAAGGCAATTTCGTGTATAATATAACTAATCAAGGCACTTATAACAGGTGAAGGGGTTAGCCAATGCTAAATGAATTTAATGAAGTAGTCGAATTATCTGATGACACAAACATCCAAGATTTATTCGGCAATAATAATAAAAATATCGATCTTTTAGAAGAATTGCTTCAAGTAAAAATTATTACACGGGGAGAAGCACTTTCTATCACTGGAGAAGAAGAAGCTGTCCAGCACACTATTGCTGTTTTAAACGAACTTATCTTAACTGTAAAACGCGGCATTCATATTGATGGCCGTGATATAGCTCAAGCAGTAAAAATGCAAAGAAATGGCACACTCATATATTTCCATACTCTTTTTGAAGAAGAAATCACTAAAAATGCCAAAGGAACACCTATTAGACCTAAAACATTTGGCCAAAGAACTTACATTCAAATGATAAAAAAACATGATATCGTTTTTGGTGTTGGACCAGCAGGAACAGGAAAAACCTATCTTGCCGTTGTAATGGCAGTAGACGCATGGAAAAAAGGAAAAGTTAGCAAAATCATTTTGACTAGACCGGCCGTTGAAGCAGGTGAAAGCTTAGGTTTTCTACCAGGTGACTTAAAAGAAAAAGTAGATCCTTATTTACGACCTGTATACGACGCGCTATACGATATTTTTGGTACAGAGCATACAACAAGATTAATGGATCGTGGCGTTATTGAGATAGCTCCTCTGGCTTATATGAGGGGACGTACACTGGATCATGCTTTTGTTATCCTAGATGAGGCGCAAAACACTACCATTGCTCAAATGAAAATGTTTTTAACACGTCTTGGTTATGACTCTAAAATGATTGTCAACGGTGATATGACACAAATTGATTTACCAAAAGGTGCAACTAGTGGTCTTGTTAACGCGGAACAAGTTTTAAAAGATGTTAAAGACATTGGTTTTGTTTACTTTGAACACCATGATGTAGTAAGACATCCTTTAGTAGCTGAAATTATTAAAGCGTACGAAGGGAAACAAAATTAGAAAGGAGACAAAGATGTGAAGCTAGCCAAGAAATGGAAAGATTGGTACATCGAAAGTGGAAAAAAATACCTTTTCCCACTTCTCCTTATTTGTTTTGCTGTCGTAGCGTATTTCCTTGTCTGCCAAATGACAAAACCGGAATCGTATAATGTAAAGCTATTTCAAGTAGCTGAAAAAACGATTCGATCACCACAGACTGTTGAAGATACGGAGAAAACAAAAGAAGAACGGACTAAGGCAAGTAATGCTGTAGAAGATGTGTATGTTTACAACCGTGAAACAGGACAAAATCGAGTAGCATTAATTCAAAGTCTATTCGCTTATGTAATTGAAGTGAATTCTGAAGCAGAAGAAAATGATAAGAAAAATAAAGAAAAAGCAGCAAAAGATAAAGAACCAGCCCCAGCACCAACTACAACAGAAACTAAATTAAAAAACTTAAAAAGCAAATTATCAAGCAATGTATCTGAAAAAATCACTTCGAATATATCAGATGAAGTTTTTACTACTTTAATTGAGGCTGATAGCAAAGATTTTAATGTAATGGAAGACGTTATTACAACCGAAGTAGCGAAAACAATGGAAAATAAAATCCGTGATGAAAATCTCAATGCCGCAAAGATAAGAGCACGAGATGACATCGAATTGTCTGCTATATCTTCTTATTACAAAAACGTATCCAAAGTGCTTGTCTCATACGCAATTGTCCCAAATGAAATTTATAATGAAGAACAAACTGATGAACGGCGCAAAGAAGCTGCCCAATCTGTTGTTCCAGTGAAAATTTTACAAGGTCAAGTAATCGTGCAAGAAGGCCAGATTGTAGACCGAGAAACCTATCGTCAGTTAAACATGCTACATCTATTAGATCAAAAAATGCCAGTCAAACAATATGCTGGCTTTGCCGTTTTTATTATTGTACTTGCAGCACTTCTATTCTTATATACAAAAAAACAAACCATTTCAAAAGCAAAAAAAATACAAACGATGCTGATTTTTTCTTCTGTATATGTCGTTTCTTTATTCATGTTAATGATTATTTTGTTTTTAGAAAATCAGAATATATTTAATATCGCCTTTTTATTCCCAGCAGCATTTGCACCGATGATACTTAAAATCTTACTGAATGAGAAGTATGCCTTTTTAAGTGTGCTATATATTGCTGTAACTAGTTTGTTTGCATTTCAAAATGATTCAACTAGTGGAATTGCGATTTTCATTTTATTAAGTGGAATTACGAGTGTAGTAGCTTTACGGGATTATAGTCGACGTTCTGCCATCATGTTTTCAGGCTTTATGGTAGGTTTAATCAATATGGTATATGTCTTGATTTTATTGTTAGTTAATAATAGTACGCTACTTCAAGTGTCTACTTTAATGGCAATTGGTTATGCCTTTTTAGGAGGATTTGGTGCATTTATTCTCGGTGTCGGAGTTATTCCACTCTTTGAAACTATTTTTGGTTTATTAACTACGAGCCGATTAGTAGAACTAGCGAATCCGAATCATCCACTGCTCAAAAAAATATTGATGAAAGCTCCAGGAACTTATCACCACAGCATGATGGTTGCGAATTTAGCTGAAGCATGTGCGGATAAAATTGGAGCAAATAGTTTACTTGTCCGCGTTGGTTGTTTTTATCATGATATTGGTAAAACATTACGTCCGCCGTATTTTGTGGAGAACCAATTGCAAGGGATTAACCCGCATGATAGGCTGACACCAGAGCAAAGTCGTGATATAATTCTTTCGCATACTAAAGACGGGGCGGAAATATTAAAAGAAAATCATATGCCTCAACCGATTATTGACATTGCTTTACAACATCACGGGACAACGTTACTTAAATACTTTTATTATAAAGCTAAAGAAACAAACCCAGATGTAAAAGAAGCAGATTTCCGTTATAGTGGGCCAAAACCTCAAACAAAAGAAATTGCGATAATCAATATTTCTGATAGTGTGGAAGCGGCTGTTCGTTCTTCCTCAGAACCTACAATGGCCAAAATAACAGAAATTATCGATGGAATTATTAAAGATCGTTTCCTAGATGGGCAATTTACTGAATGCGATATTACCATCAAAGAAATTAAAATTATTCGTGACACTCTAATTGCCACATTGAACGGAATATATCATCAACGAATTCAATATCCTGATGACAAAGATTGAAATAGGAGGACAAAAGATGACGGTCTTAGAAATAGACTTACTGGATGAAACAAATAATTTACCAGATGAAGATAAACAGCTAGTTGAAAACATTCTGCAATTTGCAGCCGGTTATTTAAAAATCGAGGAAGGCACTGAACTCTCTCTTACATTTACGACAAACGAAGGCATTCAAGAGATAAATCGAGAGTATCGCAATAAAGACCAAGCAACAGATGTTATTTCGTTTGCGCTAGAAGAAATGGGCGACGGCGAAACAGAAATTGATTGGGGAGATTTTGACCTCGAGACTCCACGAATGCTCGGTGATATTATCATTTCAACTGAAAAAGCAGAAGAACAAGCGAAAGATTACGGACATACGAAAGCAAGAGAATTAGGTTTTCTAGCAGTTCACGGATTACTGCATTTGCTTGGTTATGATCATATGGAGCCTGACGAGGAAAAAGTAATGTTTGGCTTACAAAAAGAAGTGTTGGATGCTTATGGACTCGAAAGATAGAAAGTATAAACGTAGTAAAAACTATGCAGAGTCCTTTCAGCACGCTTTTACCGGACTGAAAACTGCTTTTTTAGAAGAACGAAATATGAGGTTTCATACATTTGCGGCACTTGCGGTAGTTATTTGTGGCTTTTTCTTTCATGTGACTAGATCTGAATGGATTTTATTAATTCTATCTATTTTTGGTGTATTAACGTTAGAAATGGTCAATACAGCGATTGAAAGAGCCGTGGATGTTGCGACAGAGCAATACATTGATGAAGCGAAAAAAGCAAAAGATGTTGCTGCTGGTGCAGTCTTACTTGCGGCAATTGTGGCAAGTTTTATCGGACTAATTATATTCATACCATACTTTTGTCAGATGTTTTTATAAAAAGAAGGGATTGTGACTTGGTAAATGAAAGAAAATAATTTTATCTCACTCGCTAAACAAGCAAGAGAATTTGCGTATGTTCCTTACTCGAAATTTCCAGTTGGAGCAGCTCTTGTAACGAAAGATGATGAAGTCGTGTTAGGTTGTAATATCGAAAATGCTTCTTTCGGCTTAACAAACTGTGCTGAACGGACAGCAATTTTCAAAGCTGTATCTGAAGGAAAAAGAGATTTTAAACAATTAGTTGTAGTAGCAGATACAGAGGGACCTGTATCGCCTTGCGGGGCTTGCAGACAAGTTATTAGTGAATTTTGTGCGCCAGATATGCCAGTAATTTTAACAAACTTAACAGGAAAAACAGCGACGGTAACTGTGAAAGACCTTTTACCAGGCGCATTCACATCGGAGGATATGTTATGAGTGAACCATTTAAATCAGGATTTGTCGCTATAGTTGGGCGACCGAACGTTGGTAAATCAACTTTATTAAACCATATTATTGGTCAAAAAATTGCGATTATGAGTGATAAAGCGCAAACAACTAGAAATAAAGTTCAAGGCGTATTTACAACAGACGAATCACAAATTATTTTCATCGATACACCAGGAATACATAAACCAAAACATAAATTAGGCGACTTTATGGTGAAAATCGCCTTAAACACATTTCAAGAAGTAGACTTGATTTATTTTGTTATCGACGCTTCCACCGGTTTTGGCCGCGGGGATGAATTTATCATTGAAAAGCTTAAAAACGTCCAAACACCTGTATTTCTTTTAATTAATAAAATTGACTTAATTTCCCCAGAAGATTTAATAAAACTTATTGAACAGTACCGGGAACTTATGGATTTTGAAGAAATAATTCCGATTTCTGCGCTCGAGGGAAACAATGTTCCTAATTTATTAGAACAAACGAATGCTAACCTTGAAATCGGCCCAATGTATTATCCAAAAGATCAAATTACCGATCACCCAGAACGCTTTATTATTTCTGAATTAATTCGTGAGCAAGTGTTACAATTAACGCGTGAAGAAGTACCGCATTCTGTTGCTGTAGTTATTGAAGGTATTGAAAAAAATCCTAAAACAGAAAAACTAACTATTAATGCAACTATTATTGTGGAGAGAAGTACACAAAAAGGCATTATTATTGGTAAACAAGGCCAAATGCTTAAGCAAATTGGTATGCGAGCAAGGAAAGAAATTGAAAGTTTGCTCGGCTCCAAAGTATTCTTAGAAATTTGGGTAAAAGTTCAAAAAAATTGGCGTGACAAAGAACATTATTTACATGATTATGGTTTTGACCGCGAAGAATATTAATAAAAAAGCATCTGGTACACAAATTTGTGTACCAGATGCTTTTTATTTATTCAGTCCAGCTATAATTGTCATACTCTATACTATAAGGACCAAAATTATATACTTCATAATAAAGTGTTAATTCTTTCGTTTCACCTGGCTGAACATCCCCAGTGAAACTATCTTCGGTAATTTGTTGTCCATAATCTTCCGCTGCATCATCGTACAACGAGATATCCTCTGAATAAAACGGAAGAGGGTCAGTGCCCGTATTTTCAAATTTCACTTTGACTTTATAAATATCATAACCATCATTCTTTTGAGACACTTCAGGTTTATAAACAGTTATAGTGCTGTCATTTTCTAAAACAACAGGCTCACCATAATCTACATCCGTATAATCATTATAATAATCTTCGTCATAGCTTTCTGCATAATCATTAGTATAAACATCGGTACCACTACCACCGTAAAAAGAAAATGGATTATTAAAGCCTTGAAGTAAACTAACTGTTGCTAAGTTTAACCCAGCTAACAATACATAAAAACCAATACCAAATGATAATCCAGCGACAATAATGCCGGCCCATCTTTCCTTTCTAACAATAAGCAAAATAATTCCCACAACTACACCTATGAATGTGAGTATAAACAAGCTGATCAATAATATAAGTAACATATCCATAGAATAAAAAATCCTTTCTTTCTTGCCTTTTTCTCTATTTTACAATAGCAAGTCGCGGAAAGATAGCAAAAAATATAAAAAGACACAATCGTTTAGAAAATGTTATAATAAAAAGAATGAAAAAGGAGGGTTGCCACATGGAAAAATGCGAAGGAATCGTGATACGACAGACGAGTTATCGTGAATCAGATAAAATAGTCCGCATGTATACACGTGAATTTGGAAAAATTGGTGTGGTTGCTCGTGGCGCAAAAAAAACCAAAAGTAGATTAGCTGCTGTAACACAATTATTTACAAATGGATACTTCACTTTTTTTGGAGGAAACGGGCTTGGTACGCTTCAACAAGGAGAAGTTATCGAAAATTTTTCTTCCATTCAACAAGATATTTTTATGACGGCTTATGCCACTTATGTATGCGAGTTATTGGATAAAGCAACCGAAGAACGCCAGCCAAATCCATATTTATATGAGCTAACTTTTCAAATTTTACGTGACATTGATGAAGGATATGATCCGCAAATTCTAACCCAAATTTATGAAATGAAAATGTTACCTGTGTTAGGACTTTACCCAACTATGGATAAATGCGCTATTTGCGGGGAGACGACAGGACATTTTGATTTTTCAACAAGAAGTAACGGAATTATTTGCCATCGCTGCTTTGATAAAGACCGCTACCGGATGCATTTACCGGAAAACGTAGTAAAACTTTTAAGGCTATTTTTTATATTTCAATTAGACCGATTAGGCAATATTGATGTGAAACAAGAAACAAAAGAATGGCTCCAAAAAGCTATTGATACTTATTACGACGAATATTCTGGTTTATATTTAAAAAGCAGGAAATTTTTACGTGATATGGATAAATGGGAAAATATGTTAAAAAAAGATAGCGATGATTGACTTTTTCGCAAAAATACAGTATCTTTTAATATATCAACTAATAGGTACATTGAAGGAAAATAGTAACAAAAAGCTCTGTTTTTAGCGAGTTCGGGTTTGGTGTGAGCCGGATATTTAACTTTTTGTGAAGGCGTTCTGGAGTACAGCGAAATCAAGGTGGGAATTGTTTAAATTCCAAATAGGGTGGAACCGCGAGATAACTCTCGTCCCTATATGCTTTAAATCAGCATATAGGGACGAGAGTTTTTATATTGGCTGAATTATTTTGGAGGTGGAAGCAATGAATTTACAAACAATGATTAGAACGTTACAAGATTATTGGTCCGAACAAGGTTGTATTATGTTGCAATCGTATGATGTGGAAAAAGGTGCTGGTACAATGAGCCCTTATACTTTCTTAAAAGCAATTGGTCCAGAACCTTGGAAAGCAGGTTATGTGGAGCCTTCTCGTCGTCCAGCAGATGGCCGTTACGGAGAAAACCCAAACAGATTATTCCAACATCATCAATTTCAAGTAGTGATGAAACCTTCTCCTGACAACATTCAAGAGCTTTACCTTGGCTCATTAGAAAAATTAGGAATTAACCCGTTAGAACATGATATTCGTTTTGTGGAAGATAACTGGGAAAACCCTTCGTTAGGATGCGCAGGACTTGGATGGGAAGTATGGTTAGATGGGATGGAAATCACTCAATTTACTTATTTCCAACAAGTAGGCGGCTTAGAATGTTTCCCAGTTACATCTGAAATTACTTATGGTGTGGAACGTTTAGCAAGCTATATTCAAGATAAAGAAAATGTATTTGATTTAGAATGGACAGAAGGTATTAGCTATCGCGATATTTTCTTCCAAGCAGAATTCGAAAACTCCAAATATGCCTTTGAAACTTCTAATACAGATATGCTATTAACTCTTTTTGACACATATGAAAGAGAAGCAGCTCGTCAAATGCAAGAAGGACTAGTTTTCCCAGCGTATGACTATGTATTAAAATGTTCGCATACCTTTAACTTACTAGATGCTCGCGGCGTTGTTTCAGTAACTGAACGCGCTCAGTATATCGGTCGTATCAGAAACTTAGCAAGACGTATCGCCAAAACATTTTATGAATCACGAGAAAAACTTGGCTTCCCATTAGTCAAAGAAGAGGGAGGAAAACGTCATGAGTAAAGACTTTTTATTAGAAATTGGTTTAGAAGAAATGCCAGCGAAGTATGTGACTAGTTCTGTATTACAACTGGAAAAACGAGTAACAGATTGGTTAAAAGACAACCAAATCGAATTTAAAGAAATTAAAACTTATTCTACACCAAGACGTTTAACTGTCCTAGTAGAAGAAATGGCTGAAGAACAAGCTAATCGTGTGGAAGAAGCAAAAGGCCCTGCCAAAAAAATCGCTCTAGACGACGAAGGTAACTGGTCGAAAGCTGCATTAGGATTCGCAAAAAGTCAAAAAGTAGCACCAGAAGATTTAACTTTCCGCGAAATTAAAGGTGTGGAATATATTTACATTAAAAAAGAAGTAATCGGCGAAAAAACAACCGCGTTACTTCCAAGTCTAGAAAAAGTAGTAACAAGTATGACTTTCCCAGTAAGTATGCACTGGGGTAGTAATGATTTACGTTATATTCGCCCAATCAAATGGCTTATCGCAATGTTTGGCGAAGAAATTATCCCATTTGAAATCACTGGTGTCTCAACTAGTAATACTTCCCGTGGTCATCGTTTCTTAGGAAAAACAGCTACAATCAATCAACCGAGCGACTATCCACATGCATTATTAGAACAATTTGTCGTTGTTAATGCTAGTGAACGCAAACAGGCTATTGTAGAACAATTACGTGAACTAGAAACAATGGAAAATTGGCAAATCAGAGAAGATGACGATTTATTAGAAGAAGTAACTAATCTTGTCGAATATCCAACTGTATTAGCGGGTAATTTTGAAAAAGAATATTTGGAACTACCTGAAGAAGTTCTAATTACGACGATGAAAGAACACCAACGTTACTTCCCAGTTTTCAGCCAAGAAGGAGAATTATTGCCTCATTTTGTAACCGTTCGTAATGGTAACCATGAAAATCTAGATACAGTGGCACGAGGAAACGAAAAAGTACTACGCGCTCGTTTGTCAGATGCTGATTTCTTCTATCAAGAAGATTTAAAAATAACCATTGACGAAGCAGTTGCTAAATTACAAAATATCGTTTTCCATGAAAAATTAGGTACTTTGACAGAAAAAATGGAACGTGTGCAAAAAGTGGCATTGATGCTTGCTGATTACTTAAATTGGCAAGAAGAAGATAAACAAGACATTATCCGCTTAACTAATATTTATAAATTTGATTTAGTAACCAATATCGTTGGTGAATTCCCAGAATTACAAGGTTTAATGGGCGAAAAATACGCCTTATTACAAGGTGAAAAACCAGCAATCGCAACAGCCATTCGCGAACATTATTTACCAAGTTCAGCAGAAGGCGTTTTACCGCAAACAGACCTAGGTTCCCTTATCGCGATTGCGGATAAATTAGAAACATTAATTGGCTTCTTCTGTGTAAATATTGTACCAACTGGTTCTGCTGATCCGTTTGGTTTACGTCGTAGTGCCTTTGGGGCGATGCGCATTATCCAAGCAAATGGTTGGGACATTCCAATGCTTGAAGTTATTTCTCGTATTGTGGACATGGAACGTGCAGAAGGTGCTACTGAATTACCAAGTGCAGATGTGAAAAAAGAAGTGCAGACCTTCTTGAAAAATCGTCTACGTGTTATTTTACAAGGGCATCATATTCGTCATGATATTATTGACGCTGTTATCGGCGGAGATCCAAATGTGATTCCGCAACTGATAGATCGTGCTCAAATCTTAAATAAACATGCGGATGCAGAGTGGTTCCGTCCAACTATCGAAGCTTTAACACGAGTAGTTAAAATTTCTAAAAAATACGAAGATGGCGTAGAAGTGGATCCGAACCTATTTGAAAATGAATACGAACAAGAGCTATTCGATAAATTAGAAAAACTAAAATATGATTATGCTGGTTTAACAATTGTTGATAGACTTAAAGCATTTGCTGATTTACGTACAACAATTGATGGCTATTTCGATAATACGCTAGTGATGACTGATAACGATGAACTAAAAAACAATCGTCTTGCGCTTTTATTCGAACTAGCAAGCTTTATTAAAGAATTTGCTCAAATGGATGAAATTAATGTAAAATAAAAGTAAGATTTTGAGCAAAGAGGAGGAAGTATGTATGACTCAACCAGCCGTATACGTGGTTTCCGATTCAACAGGAGAAACGGCCGAACTCGTGACAAGAGCAGCACTTAGTCAATTTGGTCAAACACCGAAGTTTATCCATCGTTTTCACCACGTCGATTCTTCTCACATGATTGAAGAAATTGTTGACCTAGTGGCAGTGAACAATGGCATAATCGTGCACACCATTGTACTCGAAAGCGTCCGTGAAGAGCTTAATAAAACTGCTCAAGCTTTCGGCGTACCGATTATTGACTTATTTGGGCCGCTTTTAAATCAGTTAGAAGAGACCTACAAGATTAAACCACTTTCTGAACCTGGCCGCGTTCGTTCGATGGATGAAGCTTATTTCAATAAAGTAGCCGCAATCGAATTTGCCGTAGAGAATGACGATGGTCGTAATCCAAGAGGCATTTTGCAAGCGGATT